>NZ_QFWG01000001.1 GCF_003143995.1 Pseudoglutamicibacter cumminsii
CATCCTCAAACACGAGAGGTTCGCGTCCACTAAGCGGTCACCACACCACAAACCCACCCCCAACAGCCATACAGCTGCACTGACGGGGTGAGAGACACACACAAAACTGAATACAGAACACTATGTTCACGTAACACACAGGTTTCCCCACCAGCAACAACACTGGCAGGGGTGAGAGAGTTACGGCGGCTATAGCGTGGGGGAAACGCCCGGTCCCATCCCGAACCCGGAAGCTAAGCCCCACAGCGCCGATGGTACTGCAACCGGGAGGTTGTGGGAGAGTAGGACACCGCCGAACATAACCACAAATAGAGGATGTTGGTCCTGAAGCTCCCAACCCCCACACCAGGGGTTCGGTCGAAGCATCAGGACCAACACTCATCTAAACCACAAACACAACCGACCGAGATCTTGAGTCCATTGCGTCAAAGATAAGTGCGGCCCCTGTATATAACAGGGTCCGCACCTACCGTTTGGGCCGCGTCCTATGTCAGCTGCGGCGTAGCTGATTCATTAGAACGGAAACTGCTCCGTTCCTTCCGAGACGCTGATCCAGTGATCGGTAGTGAACTCTTCGATTGCCCATTCACCGTTGAAGCGGCCCAGGCCAGAGTTCTTTTCGCCACCGAACATCACGTGAGCTTCATCGTTGACCGTGATGTCATTGACGTGAGTCATGCCGGCCTTAACGTCGCGAGCGAAACGCATACCACGCGTCAAATCACGCGTGTAAACAGCCGAAGAAAGGCCGAACTCAGTGTTGTTAGCGAGCTCGAGGGCGTGAGCCTCGTTGTCTGCCTTGATGATGCCGACAACTGGGCCGAAGATTTCTTCACGGAACAGTTCCATCTCTGGGGTCACGTCGGCGAATACGTGGGGAGAGATAACGCGGCCCTCAACGGTTCCAGCCACGACTTCACGCGCACCTTCTTCGCGAGCCTGAGCGATCTTGCCAGTAACAGACTTCAGCTGGCTGTCGTTAATGACCGGGCCGACGATCGTGCTGTCTTCCAGCTGATCTCCGTATGCGATGTCTGTAGCACGCTTGGCATACGCTTCGACAAACTCGTCGTAGAGCGGTGCCTCGACAATGATGCGGTTGATCGACATGCAGATCTGTCCCTGGTGGAGGAACTTGCCCATGATCGCAGCACCAACAGCTTTATCGAGGTCGGCGTCATCGAGAACTACGAACGGCGCGTTGCCACCGAGTTCGAGCGCAACCTTCTTGAGGTGCTTACCACCAACCGCAGTCTTACCCACGTCCTTGCCGACAGGAGTAGAACCGGTGAAGGAAATGAGGCGAGGAACAGGGTGTTCAACGAAGTAGTCGCCGATTTCCGAGCCAGCGCCAACAACAACGTTGAGCACACCCTTCGGAAGGCCGGCAGCTTCGAAAATCTTGGCCAGCAGGAGGCCACCGGTCAGGGGAGTGTCAGACGCTGGCTTGAGAACTACAGCATTACCACAGCCCAAGGCAGGTGCAACCGAACGCATCGACAACGTGAGCGGGAAGTTCCACGGGCTGATGACACCAACAACGCCCAACGCTTCACGGAACACGTAGTTGGTTTTACCTGGGGTGTTGGACGGCAGGATCTGCCCGGCAATACGGGTAGGGAAGGTCGCGGCCTCGCGTAGCGAGCCGACGGCCAGACCGGTTTCAACGGTGGCTTTGAGTGCGCTCGAACCGGACTCGGTGCGGATCAGTTCGATGATGGCGTCGCGGTTCTCTTCGATCCAGTCCGCTGCCTTGTTCAGGATGTCGCCGCGTTCCTTCGGTGGGAGAGCGGCCCATTCACGCTGAGCCTTCGCTGCTGCTTCGTAGGCCGCATCGACATCTTCCTGGGAAGCCTGACGGATGGTTGCGATCGGTTCGTCGTTGAACGGGTTCGACGTCGTTGCGGAACGCTCAGAACTACCTGCGCGCCAGCCGTCGATGTAGAGATCCTCAGAAATCAGGTCCGCGTAGGATTGCGCTTCTGACATGTCGTGTCCTTTCTTTTTGAAACGGCGTGAAATTCAGTTCTTAAGAGGAAACCTGCAGGACGGCCTTGATGGTGCCGCCTTCGTGAGCGTCGGCGATGGCTTGGTCTAGGTCGTCGAAACCATAGAATTTCACGAGTCGGTCGAACGGGAAGCGGCCCTGCCTGTAGAGCTCGATGAGGGCAGGGATGAGGGTGCGGCTGTTGGAAGAACCACCCAGGGTACCCACAACCGTCTTACCGAACAGAGTGCGCATGTGGTCGAGCGAGAACCGTGCCTCTGCTGGGGCTCCACCCACCAGGATGAACGTGCCCATGAGGCCGACCGCATCGGCGGCTTGTTCGATGACCTTGATGTTGCCGGTGCAATCGATCACGTAGTCGGCTGGGCCGCTGCAGATCTCGTTGACGGCATCGACGATGTTCTTGTCACGGGTATTGACTGTGTGGGTTGCACCGAACTCGCGTGCCAGTTCAAGGCGTGAATCCTGCAGATCCATCGCGATGATCGTGGTGGCTGGGGTGTTACGCGCCGCCATGATCGCTGCGAGGCCAACCGCTCCGGTGCCGATGATGACGACCGATTCACCGGGGCCCGGCTGCGCCGTGTTGAGCACAGCGCCTGCGCCGGTCGTGATGCCGCACGCCAGAGGCCCAAGGAGGTTGAGGTCGATGTCCTCGTCTACCTTGACGAGTGCGTTGGCGCGGGTCAGGGAGTATGTGGCGAAGGAAGACTGGCCGAAGAAGTGGCCTGAGACGGACGAGCCGTCCGTGCGGGAGTAGGCCGAGGTTCCGGCATCGGGGCCGTGAAGTCGAATACCGGCGAGCAGCTCAGCGCCAATGTTGAGGCAGTAGCGGTGCTCTCCACGGACGCAGTTGCGGCATTCCCCGCAGAAAGCCCAACCCATGATGACGTGGTCGCCCGGCTTGATGTCGGTCACGCCTTCGCCGACGGCTTCGACGATTCCGGATCCTTCGTGGCCAAATACGCCCGGCAGGGGCAACGGCATGTCGCCGGACTGGGTGTTGAGGTCGGTATGGCACACACCGGTAGCTACGACCCGGACGAGGGCTTCTCCTGGTCCGGGGTTGTCTAGCTCGAGTTCTTCGCGAACGAATGGTTCGTTGATTCCTTCTACGACGTACGCGTCGATCTTCATGGTGTCTCCTGTTTTTTGTGTGCGAATTATGTGTGGGATGCGAACTCTGGCGTGGTTCAAGGACAATGCGGATCAAGGACAATGCGGATGAAGGGCGCTCTGGTAGCGCATGCTCACGGAATCTAACTGGCCCGCTGAACCTACTTCGGAGCCTATCAGTCAGTGATTCCCGTCACATCGATGTTGCGTGAGTGGTCTCCTGTGCTTGCGTCGCCCGACATTGTGGTCTAGCAGTCGGCTATCGACCGAGATATCTTCAGCAACAGACCCTGTGGGTAGGAACCACGATGTGGTGGCGAGCTTTCCCTCGAAGTCGTCGCTAAAATGGTCAGTGGCGCTTGAGGCACGAGCGCGGCACAATCACAAAGAGGGAAACGTGGCAGACGAGCAGAAACGTCGCTCCCCGCGCGGAGCAGGCCAAGAACATGGCAAGAACCACCACAATCGTGGTGGGCACAAACGTGGACACGGCGCCTCACCACGTGGAGAACGCAATCGTGACGGCTGGAAGCGCGGCGAGCGTGGTGGCCGCGATGAACGGTGGAACCGTGGCGATCGTCGCCGCGACGATCACCCAGGTCGTAGCGAATGGAAGCGTGACGAACACGACAACCGTCAAGACCGGAGCCGCGGAGAATGGAACCGCGACGAACGTGGCGGCCGTGACGAGCGCCGCGGACACGGCCGCGCGCAAGGCGATGACCGCCGCCGTGATGGGCAGCGCCGTGATGGCGGGCGTCCAGACCGCCGCCGCAACGATCGTCAGCGTGACGATCGCCAGCATAATGAACGCAACCGTCCGCAAGGACGCCGTGGCGGCGACATCCGCGCCGCAAATCGCCCCGACCGCGAACGCTCCCCAGAAATCGATCCGAGCGTAACCGGGAACGAACTCGATAAAGAAACGCTCCGCGAACTCCGCTTCCTCGACGAAAAGCACCGCCCATGGGTAGCGAAGCACCTCGTTATGGCCGGCGCACTGATCGATGTTGACCCTGAACTGGCCTTTGCGCACGCAGAAGCGGCGTCGCGCCGTGGTGGCCGCGTCGCCCTCGTCCGCGAAGCTGTAGGTCTGACCGCATATGCGGCTGGCAAGTACAGCGAAGCACTCCGTGAACTGCGCACCCACCGTCGCATCTCCGGCATCCACGACCACATCGCCACGATTGCAGACTGTGAACGTGCGCTCGGCCGGGTAGACAAAGCCCTCGAAACGCTGCGCTCCGACGAAGCGAAGGCGCTCAAGGGCCAGCCTCGAGCGGAAGCCGCGATGGTCGAAGCCGGAATCCTCCTCGACGCCAACAAGGCGGATGAAGCCATCAAGGCTCTGCAGATTCCAACGCTCGACATGAACCGCGCTTTCATCTTCAGTCCGCGCCTCTTCGAGCTGTATGCAGACGCACTCGAGGCCACGGGTCAGGAAACTGAATCCGCCGCTTGGCGTGCGCGGATCCCGGTTGCGATGGAGGCGCTGGGACTCAACGATGTTGAGCCAGAAATCGTTGACCTCGTGGAAGACGAAGCCGACGCGGCCGAGGATGCGGAAGCTAAGCCATCGGGCGAAGGCGCAGCTCAGGGCGAGGCTAAGGACGGCGAGACCAGCGGCGAGGCCGACACGGAATGAGTGGCCACACGCATCAGGACGCGTCCCTGCTAGACATGCACGACGCGCTTCTGTGCGACCTCGACGGGGTTGTATATGCAGGCCCGGACGCAGTTCCGCACGCGGTCGACGCGCTCGTTGCGGCGCAGGAGGCCGGTATTCGCGTTGCCTACTGCACCAATAACGCCTCACGCACCCCGGAAGAGGTAGCCGAACACATCAGTTCGCTGGGTATCCCGACCACGCCAGAGCAGGTCTTCGGTTCCTCGCGAGCCGCTGCGGAACACGCACGGCAGACCGCATCGGAAGCTCACATCCAGGAGCCGACCGCCTACGTCGTCGGGACCGAGGCTCTACGCCGGGAAGCTACCGACGCAGGGTTCGAGCTTGTTGATTCCGCCGCAGATCAACCCGACTTCGTGCTGCAAGGTTTCAACCCCGACGTCACGTGGCGGCACCTCGCGGAAGCCGGCTACGCGATCACCGCAGGCGCGCGATGGATCGCGACAAACACCGACACGACGATCCCGCGGGCGGAAGGCATCGCGCCGGGCAACGGGACGCTCGTCGCCGCGGTAGCGGCCGCGACCGGGCAGGAACCCATCGTGACCGGAAAGCCCGCCCCGACGCTGATGCAGATGGCGGCGAGGGCCTTGGGAGCACAGAATCCGCTCGTGATCGGCGACAGGCTCGACACCGATGTTGCAGGCGGGAACGCTGCCGGCTTCGCTACCGCGCTCGTCCTGACCGGGGTCGATACGCTCGCCGCGGCCAAGCAGGCGGAGCCTGGGCTGAAACCGCGTTACGTACTCAATGATCTACGCGACTTGCGTGCACCAGCCCACTCCTGTGTACTCGAAGAGAGCGGACCTCAAGAGAGCCTGAATGACTAGCGAGAACTCACCAGAACACCACGCGGCAACGGAACAGCCAGCGCAGGAACAGCCGGCGCAGGAGCTACCGGCACAGGAGCTGCCGGAAGTGCTGCAGCCGCTCGCTGACCTCGATTCGCTACCGGTCAGCGAACACCCTGAACGGTTCAGCCGCGTTCTTGACGACCTCACCAATGTCCTGGAGAGCGATCTTCCGTGAGCGCCCCTCAACGCCTTGACGCCGCACTCGCCGACCTCGGCTATGCCCCGTCCCGGACCCGCGCGGCCGTACTGATCCGCGAAGGCCGCGTCTTCGTCGAAGGCAAGCCGGCGACCAAGCCTTCGGCCAAGGTTAAGCCGGGTGCCAGCATCGTTATCCAGGAGCATGCCGAAGACCGCTGGGTGGGGCGCGCAGCAGGTAAGCTGCACGCGGCGCTGGAAGCACTCAGCGCTCGCGGGATCAGGTTGCCGATCAACGGGGCGACGTGCATGGACGCGGGGGCCTCGACGGGCGGATTCACGCAGGTTCTGTTGGATCACGGGGCCGAACGCGTGTATGCGGTCGATGTGGGGCATGGGCAGCTTCACTCGAGCCTGGCTGAGGATGAGCGGGTTGTGAACCGTGAAGGTGTGAACGTGCGTCACCTTGATCCGGGGTTCATTCCGGGCGGTGTTGATGTCATGGTGGGGGACCTGTCTTTTATTTCGCTCACGCTCGTGTTGGTGCCGCTGGCCGCACAGCTGCGTGAGGGCGGGCGAATGCTGATGCTGGTCAAGCCTCAATTTGAGGTGGGGCGTTCGAGGCTGAATAAGGCGGGCGTTGTGGTTCAACCTGCTTTGCGGCGCCATGCTGTGACGAAGGTTCTGGACTTCGCGGAGCAAGCAGGGCTGGGTTTGAAGCCTGTGACTGTGTTGCGTTCCGAGGTGCCGGGGCAAAACGGAAACGTCGAATTCTTTGTCATGTGGATAAAGGAAAACGCTGAATCGGAGGATTCATCCACAAGCGAGCGCAACCTGACTGCGTTGCTGGATGCCGTTGACTATTCTTGAAAGTCGGGAACAACAAGGAGCGTCAGTGCGTCGGATCTTGGTGATGACCCACACGGGTCGAGAAGAAGCTGTAGCGATCGCCATTCGTGCAGTGAGCGTTTTGTCGGCCCACGGCCTCTCACCCGTCATGATGCGTGATGAAGTCGATGTGATTGGCCAGTCTCGCATCGACTCCTCCTTGCCGGATGCGGCTTCAAACCTTGAGGTCCTGGGCGAGGGCGTGGGGCTCGATGAACTTGAGCTCGTCATGGTTCTGGGCGGCGACGGTACGATGCTGCGCTCGGCCGAGCTGACGCGTGGTAGCAATGTTCCTTTGCTGGGCGTGAACCTGGGGCACGTCGGCTTCCTTGCTGAAAGTGAAAAAGCGGATATCGACGCGGTGGTTGAGGCGATCGCGAATCGCGCCTACACCGTAGATGAACGCATGGCGATTGACGTTCAGGTGTGGCATGAGGGCCGCAGGGGCGCGCATACGTGGGCGCTCAACGAGGCGGCTGTTGAGAAGTCGAACCGTGAACGCATGCTTGAGGTAGCGATCGATGTGGATGGGTCGCCGATCTCGACGTTCGGTTGCGATGGTGTTGTGTTTGCAACGCCGACGGGATCCACGGCCTATGCATTTTCTGCCGGTGGGCCGGTGGTGTGGCCCGAGGTCGAAGCCCTCGTGGTTGCACCGATTTCTGCGCATGCGCTGTTCGCTAAGCCGCTGGTTGTTGCGCCTTCGTCAACGACCGCCGCTGAGGTTCTGACCCGTACAGATGCGACGGGTGTTTTGTGGTGCGATGGCCGCCGCATGGTTGAACTGGCTCCGGGATCCCGCGTTGAAGTGACTCGTTCCAAGACGCCAGTGCGGCTTGTGCGTTTGACGAATACACCGTTCGCGGAGAGGCTCGTGGCTAAATTCAAGCTCCCCACGGTGGGGTGGCGAGGCCCCGTCGAGGACCCGGGTGCACACCCTAAAACCTCTGAGTTGCCGGCGGTGCACCGCATCAGCGTCGTGGAGCCGCCGCATAATTCGGAGCGCCTGCCGTCGCATCGGGCCACGGAGCTGTACCACCACGAACCCAAGCAGCCGCTGGGGGAGCAGCCGGGTGCGCTGCCGGAGGAGCAGCAGCGAGGCGGAGGTGAGCCGCGATGATCGAGTCCGTCAACATCCGTGGCCTCGGTGTTATCGAGGAAGCCTCCTTGCCGTTCGGTCCGGGACTGACCGTGGTGACGGGTGAAACCGGTGCAGGTAAGACGATGGTCGTGACGGCGCTCGGGCTGATCTCCGGGACGCGCGCCGATTCCGGTGTGGTGCGCCGCGGCCAAGATGCTGCGGTCGTGGAAGCCACCGTGGTGGGTGCGCCAGACGACGCCGCGTTTCAGATCGCTTCCGAAGCTGGCGCCGAAACCGACGGGGAAGATGACGAATCGGTCCTGTATCTTTCCCGCACGATCGCGGCGAAAGGCCGCAGCCGAGCACACGCGGGTGGGCGAGCCGTGCCGGTTGCAGTGCTGGGGCGCATCGGCGAATCCCTCTTGACAGTGCACGGGCAGACCGATCAGTTGCGTCTCCGGGGCGCGGCTGAACAGAGGGCTGCGCTCGACGCCTTCGCTGGCTCCGAACTCGCGGCGGCGCTCGCCGAATATAAGGACGTGTACCGGGATCTCAAGGCGGCACGCGCGGAGCTGGCTGACGTCGAGCAGAACCGCTACGAACGTCAGATGGAAGAGCAGACCCTACAGGCCGCTCTCGAAGAGATCGATGCGGTGGACCCGCAAAAGGGCGAAGCTCAAGAGCTCGATGCGCGCGCTCACAAGCTTAGCCACATCGAGGAACTCCGTACCGCTTCGGCCACCGCGCACGCCGCGCTGGTGTCCGAAGAGATCGGTGAAGCGGTCGATGTCGTCTCACTTCTGGATGCTGCTCAGAGAGCGCTCGAAGCAGTTGACAGCCAGGACCCTGCGCTGGCCGAACAGACCCAGCGCTTGCGGGAAGTCGGCTACGTGATCTCCGACATCGCGACCGAGCTCGCGAGCTACCAGCAGAGCCTCGACGCCGACGGGCCAGCTGAGCTCGCTGCTGTCGAGGAGCGGCGCGCAGCGCTCAACGCGTTGACGCGCAAATATGCTCCCGATGTGGATGCCGTGATCGAGTGGGCGGCCAAGGCACGTGCCCGGCACCTCGAACTCATCGACGACCCGAGCCGCGTCGAGGAACTGACTCAGAAAGTCGAAGAGCTCAGCTCGGAACTCAGCGAACACGCTGAGAAGGTCCACGAGCTGCGTTCTGAGGCCGCGCAGCGGCTTGCCCAGAACGTAGACGAAGAACTTGCTGCACTTGCGATGCCGAACGCTCACCTCACTATCCAGGTGACCGAGACCGAACCGGGGCCGCACGGTGCCGACGAGGTCGCGTTCCTACTCGCCCCGCACCCTGGGGCTGACCCGCGTCCACTCGGCAAGGGAGCCTCAGGCGGTGAGCTGTCCCGAGTCATGCTGGCTCTTGAAGTCGTGCTAGCAGCAACCGATCCGGTCCCGACGTTCATCTTCGACGAAGTCGACGCCGGAGTCGGTGGGGAAGCGGCCGTGGAAATCGGCCGCCGGTTGGCCCGGCTTGCCCGCCACGTCCAGGTCATCGTGGTGACCCACCTGCCGCAGGTTGCCGCGTTCGGCGACCAGCACCTCACGATCAACAAGACCAGCCACAGCGACGGTGCCGACGGGTTCACGACATCGGACATCAAGGCACTCAGCGAGGACGAGCGGGTCAAGGAACTCGCCCGGATGCTTGCAGGCCAATCGGAATCCGAGGCGGCACGCGCGCACGCGCAAGAGCTGCTCACCGACGCCGCGCGCGAACGCAACGAAGCCAACTGAAACTCAACGTCAGCGACTCAAGCACGGTAACGAGGAGCCCATGTCCACGCATCAGCCAGAGCATCAGGCCGAGACCAGCGCACACGAACTGGGTGACGTCCGGGTTCCCGCGGCTGTCACTCACGCAGAAACCGTGTTCGACGGAGCGATCTTCGACATCACCCGCGAAACATTCACGATGCCAGGGGAGGACGCGCCCATCACGCGCGAATTCATGACCCACCCGGGCGCAGTGGGAATCCTCGCCGTGGACGAACACGGCCGGATCCTGCTTCAGAAGCAACGCCGCCAGCCCGTCCGCGCCGAACTGTGGGAAGTCCCAGCAGGGCTGCTCGACGTCGAAGGTGAACCAGCGCTGGACGCCGCGCGCCGCGAACTCGCAGAAGAAGCCGACCTCCGCGCCGATACCTGGCACGTGCTTGCAGACCACTACATGTCGCCCGGATGCTCCTCCGAGGCGATGCGCATCTACCTTGCGCAAGACCTCCACGAGATCCCCGAAAACGAACGCCACGAACGCACCGAAGAAGAAGCGTTCCTCGAACCACAATGGGTTCCGTTCGAAGACGCCGTCACAGCGGTATTGAGCGGCCGCATCGGTAACCCGACCACCGTCGTCGGGATCCTCGCGCTCGCCGCTCACAAGGCCCGCGGCAACCAAACCCTACGGCCAGCCGATGCGCCATGGCCAGCGCGCCCACACCATGCGTGAGGCCGCGACGACGCCGCTTGAAAAAAGCGCGGAGATCTACCTGCAGCATCTCGTGGTTGAGCGAGGCCTGTCGGCCAACACCGTCGCGGCTTATCGGCGGGATATCCGCCGCTACACGGACTTCTTGGCTAGCCAAGGCATAACGCAAGCCAGCGATATCACCCCGCAGAACATCAGCGCGTTCCAGCAGTCCCTCCGCGACGGAGCAGACGGCAAGAAGCCGCTAGCCGCCCGATCCGCGGCCCGCACGATCGTCGCAGTGCGTGGAATGCATACGTTCTGGGCGATGGAAGGCATTACGGCCGATAACCCTGCGGCCGATATCCACCCCAACGCCGTGCCCCAGCAACTGCCGAAAGCTCTGAGCGTTCCGGAAGTCGCGCGCCTCATCGACGCACCCGACACCTCAACTCCGGGAGGCCTGCGAGACCGCGCGCTCATCGAATTCTTGTACGCAACCGGGGCACGCGCATCGGAAGCGGTGGGCCTCGATGTCGACGATCTGAGCCTCATCCTTGACGGCAACTCAAGCCCTGCCGACCTCGATGAGGACGGGAACAAGCTTCCCTCTGTGGTGAGGGTCCGAGGCAAAGGCGACAAGGAACGCTACGTTCCGTTGGGTAGCTACGCGGTCGATGCGCTTAATGCCTATCTCGTGCGTGGACGGCCCGCGCTTGCGGCGAAAGGCAAAGGCAGCCCCGCGCTGTTCCTCAACCAACGCGGCGGCCGGCTTTCGCGCCAGTCCGTTTTCAACAGCGTCACCGCAGCCGCGAGCAAAGCTAAGCTGACACAAGAAATCAGTCCGCACACCCTGCGTCACTCGTTTGCGACCCACCTCATCAGCGGCGGAGCGGACGTCCGCGTGGTCCAGGAACTGCTCGGGCATGCATCCGTGACCACGACCCAGGTCTATACGATGGTCACCGCGGAGACGCTGCGCGAGGTCTTCGCAACCTCCCACCCGCGGGCCCGCTGAGCCGAACGGCTTACGAACATTGCGCCGAACGGCCTAAATTCCAAGAATCACAGACGCGATGCCGAAATAGATGAGCAGGCCTGTCGCATCGCAGAACGTTGAAATAAACGGGTTAGAAAACACGGCAGGGTCGGCGCCGACCTTCTTGGCGATGATCGGCATCATGCCGCCCACCACAGCCGCTTGAACACACACCGCAAGCAATGTCAGTCCGATCACGGTCCCGAACGTGAATCCGTAAATGAAACCGGTGATGACAAACGCGAGCGAACCCAGAATCAATCCGAGAACAAAACCGACCCGCAACTCACGCCAAATCACCTTAGGCAAGTCACGGATACGAACCTCACCGACCGCAAGCGCACGCGTCACAGTGGTCGCAGCCTGGTTACCGGTGTTACCGCCCGTGCCCGTGAGCAACGGGATGAACAGTGCAAGGATCACGACCGTCGACAGCTTGTCTTCGAACAGATCCAGCACCTTGACCGTCAACGCCGCAGACAACGCGAGCATCACAAGCCACACAACGCGCGACTGAACAATCCGCATGATCGAAGACGAGAGGTAAGACTTCTCGAGCGGCTCCGCACCACCAGAACGAGCCGCGTCTTCCGCGTCTTCTTCGTTGATGATCTCAACCGCATCGTCATAGGTTAAAACACCAAGCAAGCGGTGCTCAGCATCCACGATCGGCATCGCAAGTAACTTGCCGCCCAAGAAGCGGCGCGCGGTCTCTTCACGAGGATCCGTAGCGTGCGCTGACTCGGCCTCGCGCATGATCTCCCGGACGGTCATGTCATCGTCCGAAGACAACAGACGGCGCAGCCCCGTGACACCCAGAAGGATGCGGGAGTCATCCAAAACCGGAAGCAGATAAATCGTTTCCGGCTCGTCGATGTGCGCTTTGACGTGGTCGATCGCGCGCCGCACCGTCCACTCCGGGTGCAACCACAGCACCTCGGGCGACATGTAGCGGCCGATCGCGTCCTCGGGATAACCGAGCACCGTGGTGGTCATGGTGCGCTGTTCAAGATCCAGCCCAGACATCAGGCGGTCAGCGACCTTAGCCGGAAGCTCATCGAACAGGGACGCACGGTCGTCCGGATCGAGCTCGTTGAAGATCTCAAAAATCTCGCCGTGCCGCAGCTCAGCGATCAACTCGGCCTGGGTTGCAGGGGAGAGGCTTTCGAAAACCGCGAGCGCCGTGTCCTTGTCTAGAACGCGGTACACGATCGCCGCCTGGTCGGTCGGCAGCGTCTTCATGAGGTAGGCCATGTCGTGCGTTGGCACCTTGCGCGCAAGGTGGCCAAGCTTGACCAGCTCGGCTTCATTACGCGGGTGGTCGCGCAGCGAATCGATCAGCTGATCCATCGTCATGATGACTCCTCACCCCGGGCTGACAACGCGGCAATAGACCGCCGCCGTTTACACCCTACCCGCAAAGATATAACCAACGATGCGGGAGCTGGCTGACGCGGTCAACGGCGCCTTTCAAGCCCTAAAGTTTCGAGTTTCAGTTGAGGGTCAAGGCTCGCCGAGATATAGGGCAAAACCAGCTTTAATCACGGAAAAACCACTAGCCTTAAAACAGAGCACGCAAGCACATCACGACAACGAAACTCAGCACGGAAGGGCGGTCTCACCCGTGAGCGATCCAAACTCCTTTGGCCGAGTACCTGCGCCAGGCGGAATGCAGGAACTCAACGCCCTCGGACGCCCTCTGAGTAAGCTCCCTGAGCCACCTGTGCTGACCGAACACGGCCCGGCCCGCATCATCGCGATGGTCAACCAGAAGGGCGGCGTCGGTAAGACGACGTCCTCGATCAACCTCGCAGCCTCACTCGCGGAACTCGGCCGACGCGTCCTCATCGTTGATTTCGACCCGCAAGGTGCCGCATCGGCTGGCTTCGGCGTCAACCCGCACGAGCTCGACCTCACTGTCTACAACGTGCTCATGGAACGCCGCGTCGAGATCCGCGACGCGATCCTGCAGACGGACGTCCAGAACATTGACCTGCTGCCGGCCAACATCGACCTCTCCGCAGCCGAAGTTCAGCTCGTCAACGAAGTTGCCCGCGAACAGGTCCTCGCCTCGCAGTTGCGTAAAGTCTCCGACGACTACGACGTCATCATCATCGACTGCCAGCCGTCCCTCGGCCTGCTGACTGTCAACGCGCTCGCCGCAGCGCACGGCGTCATCATCCCGCTCACTGCGGAGTTCTTCGCGCTGCGTGCCGTGGCCCTGCTGATCGACACGATCGAAAAAGTCCAGGACCGCATCAACCCTGACCTGCAGATCGATGGCGTGCTCGCAACGATGTATGACCAGCGCACTCTCCACTCGCGTGAAGTGCTGGGCCGCCTCGACGAAGCCTTCGGCGACAAACTGTTCGAAACCGTGATCCGCCGCACCGTGAAGTTCCCGGACGCAACGGTCGCGATGGAACCGATCACCGAATTCGCTCCATCGCACGCCGGAGCGCACGGCTACCGGCGCCTCGCTAAAGAGCTCATCGCGCGCGGCGGAGCTCCGTGACACAGCAACCCGGCGCCGGACACGAGAGCACAGCTCCCAAAGCCCCCGGCCCGGCCGCGAGCGCAAACTTCCAAGTAACGCTCGAAAACTTCAACGGTCCCTTCGAGGTGCTCGTTGAGATGCTGAGCCGGCGCGACCTCGACATCACCGAAGTTGCGCTCGCCGAAATCACCGACGAATTCGTCGCGTATCTGCGCACGCTTGCCGATGAAATCGGCGCAACGGTCCTGGACGAAACCACTGAGTTCCTCGTCGTGGCGTCAACTCTCCTGGACATGAAAGCCGCGCGTCTCCTTCCGCAAGGCGAAGTTGAAGACGCCGAGGACATCGAACGCCTTGAAGCGCGCGACCTTCTGTTCGCGCGGTTGCTCCAATACAAGGCGTACAAAGAAGCCGCGACTGTTCTGGAACACCTGCTGGAAGCGGGAAGCCGGTTTGTCCCGCGGCAGGTCAGGGCAGATGACCCCGATGTGCGCGAGCACCTTCCGGAACTCGAGTGGACGCACACTCCGGAACAGTTTGCGGCCATCGCCGCGAAGGCCCTCGCGCGCAAACACACTGCTGAGCCCGATGAGGTCGGCACGGACCATATCCACGACGCCCCGGTTTCGGTTGCCGAACAGGCACAACAGATCGCGGCACGGCTCCGCGCCGCCAAGGCGCTCACTTTTAGCGAGCTCACTGCCGACGCCGAAGCGTCCCTCGTTGTGGTCGCGCGCTTCCTCGCTTTGCTCGAAATGTATCGAGACCGCGCCGTGGATCTTGAACAGGAATCCCCGCTGACTGAGATCATGGTCGAATGGATCGCTACAGGCTCCGGAGAGTTCCGGGTCGCTGAATACGACGGCGACGAGGAAGCCGCCTCACAAGGAGAAACCGCATGAGCGAAGAGACTGCCAACATCGAAGAACCACGCAACGGCGAAGCCCCAGGCAACATCGAAAAAGCAGACACGGCCGACGATGCGCAGGTTCGTGAAGGGCTCGAAGCCGTGCTGATGGTCGCCGACCGGCCGCTCACGGAAGCCGAGCTCGCTGAACTACTTGAGGTCGATGCGGTGGTCATCAGCCGCGTGCTCCACGAGCTCGCGGCGGAGTATGATGGAAAGTCGCGCTCCACGGGCCACAGCGACACCGACGAATCCAACACAGACGACGGCACCACAGACCAAGCCAACACAGGCGACGGCGATATCGACCAAGGCTTCAGCGTTCGCCGTGGCTTCCAGCTCCGCAGAGTAGGTGGCGGCTGGCGCATCGGGGCGCGGCAGGAGCATCGTGAGCTTGTGTCTCGCTTTGTTCTGGAAGGCCAAACGGCCAAGCTTTCAGCCGCCGCGATGGAAACCCTGGCGATCATCGCGTACCGGCAGCCGGTGTCCCGGGCCCGCATCGCAAGCATCCGTGGAGTGAACGCGGACGGCGTGGTGCGCACCCTGATGACGCGCGGTTTGATCGAACAGGTCGCGACCGATGAAGTCACTGGGGCGGGTCTCTTTGGGACCACGCCGGTACTTCTGGAAAGATTAGGCGTAGACAGCCTCGAAGAACTTCCAGACCTGTCGCCACTTTTGCCAGGTGTTGAAAACTTGGATGATGTACTGCCCTCGTTGTGATAATGACGGCGACGGCGGAATAGTCATTCGCTAATCGAAGGACGTTGAGACGTATGACTCGCCAGACTGGATCGAATTCGCGTGGGGGTTCGCGCCGCCGCGGGCAGGGTAAACCGAAGGAACAACCTAAGGGGTTCCAGGCGGGGCAGGTTCGCCGTGGTCATGCCCCGAAGCAGGATGAAGTAGACCAGTACGCGGGCGGTCAGAAACCTCAGCGTGGAGGCCACAAGGGCAACGCCCAGAAGCGTGGTGGCGCTAAAGGTAACGCCCAGCAGCGCGGTGGGCAGCAGCGCGGCCAGAAGCCGCGTGGTCCGCGTGCCTTCGCTGAGGATCGCTTCAATGATCTTGGTCCGGTGCGTCGCCGACGCCGTGGCCCGTCGACCCCTGTTGATTCCGGCCCGCGCAAGGAGCACAGCGAGGGCGAGCGTTTGCAGAAGGTCATGGCTAACGCGGGTGTCGCATCGCGCCGTGCGAGTGAGGAGATCATCCTCGCGGGCCGTGTTGAGGTCAACCACCAGATCGTGACTGAGCTGGGCACGCGTGTGGATCCTGAGGTGGATGTGATCCACGTTGACGGCATCCGGCTACAACTCGACACGGAGAAGACCTACCTGGTGTTCAACAAGCCAGCCGGCGTTGTGACCTCGATGAACGACCCCGAGGGCCGCAAGGACATTTCCGATTTCTTGCGCGAGGGGCAGGCTGAGCGCTTGTATCACGTGGGCCGTCTGGATTATGAGACGGAGGGCTTGCTGCTGTTGACCAACGATGGTGAGCTTGCGCACCGCTTGACGCACCCGTCGTTCGAAGTGTCTAAGACGTATTTGGTTCAGATCCGTGGCCCGTTGCCTGATGGTGTGGGTGCGCAGATGCGTGAAGGCATTGAGCTTGAGGACGGGTTGGCGAAGGTCGATTCGTTCCGTCTGGTTGATGGCTCCGGTAAGGACTTGTTGGCTGAAGTGGTTTTGCATGAGGGCCGTAACCGGATTGTGCGCCGCCTGTTTGATGCGGTCGGTTTCCCGGTGCGCCGCCTGGTGCGGACTCAGATTGGCCCGATCACGCTGGGTCAGCAGCGCCAGGGTTCGGTGCGTCGCCTGAGCAAGACTGAGGTGGGGCATTTGCTAGCGGAAGTGGGTTTGTAGGCCGTGGCTGAGGGGTACCTTCAGGGTCCTGTTCTGGTGATTGGGACGGGGCTTTTGGGCACGTCGGCGGCGCTGGGTTTGCGTGCTGCTGGCATTGAGGTTGGTTTGCGGGATGCCTCGCCGACCGCGCAGCGTATCGCGGTGGATATGGGCGCTGGCTTTTTGGCACCGCATGGCACGGATTTCGCGCCTTCTTTGGTGATCGTTGCTACGCCTCCGGATGTGACGCCGGGGATTATTGCGCAGGCTTTGGCGGAGTTCCCTGACGCGGTTGTGATTGATTTGGCCTCGGTCAAGGGGTCGATCATTGATGCGCTGAAGGCTTACGACGATGTGGCTGAGGCTGATCTGGCTCGTTACGTTGGTTGCCACCCGATGGCTGGGCGTGAGAAGTCTGGACCGGCGGCTGCCAGGGGTGCGTTGTTTACGGCGTCGCCGTGGGTTGTTGTTCCGCACGAGGGCTCTACGTCGCATGCGGTGAAGACCGCGAAGTCGGTGGGCTTGGATTTGGGTGCGTCGATCACGGTGATGGACGCTGAAACGCACGATGCGGCGGTTGCGTTGATTTCGCATTTCCCGCAGATCGCGTCTTCGCTTTTGGCGTCGAGGCTTTTGAACGCTCCGGCGTCGTCGTTGGCGTTGGCGGGGAATGGTTTGCGTGACACGACGCGGATCGCGGCGAGCGACCCGAGGTTGTGGATCCAGATTCTGGCGCATAATGCGCAGCAGTTGATCCCGATTTTGGAGGGTCTGCAGTCGGATCTGGATCGGTTGCTTGTCACGTTGCGTGACCCGTTTGCTTCTGGTGCTGCGTTGGATCTTGCGGAGCTGATGACGGAAGGGAATCAGGGGCAGGCGCGGATTCCGGGTAAGCACGGCGCGCCTCCGCAGTCTTTCGCTACGGTTTCTGTGATTGTGAATGATGAGCCTGGTCAGGTGGCCCGTTTGTTGACTGACATGGGTGAGGCCGGCATCAATATGGAGGACCTGCGGATGGAGCATTCGTCGGGTTATGAGGTTGGTTTGGTTGAGATCCAGGTTCTGCCTGGGCGCCGCGATGAGCTTGTGTCTGTTTTGACGGGCTTGGATTGGAAGGTTGTGCAGTGAGCATGGATGAGCGGGATGCTTTTGGTTCTCTGATTGTTGCTATCGATGGCCCGGCGGGTTCGGGTAAGTCGTCGGTGTCTAAGGAAGTGGCCCGGACGTTGGGTTTGGGGTACTTGGATACTGGCGCGATGTATCGTGCGGTGACGTTCGCGGCGTTGGAGTCTGGGATTGATTTATCGGATCAGGATGCTGTTGCCCAGGCTGTGATTGAGGCTGACATTCAGTTGTCTACTGATCCGGATGAGCAGCGCGTTGTGGTCAATGGCCGCGACGTGACGAAGGAGATCCGTGAGCCTCGGATTTCTGAGCGGGTTTCTGACGTTTCGACGAACCTGAAGGTTCGTGAGAACCTCGTCGAGCGGCAGCGCAACGCGATTGTTGATGCTGGCCGGATTGTTGCTGAGGGCCGCGATATTACGACGGTCGTGGCGCCTTTTGCTGATGCGCGCATCTTGCTCACGGCCTCGGAAGAGGTGCGGATGAAGCGCCGTGGCTTGCAGTTGAATAACACGCAGTCTGCGCAAGCCTTGGCTCAGCAGGTGGGGGAGCGCGATAAGAAGGACTCCTCGGTCGTGAACTTCATGGAGGCCGCTGAGGGTGTGACTTTGGTTGACACGTCTGAGCTGAACTTTGAGCAGTCTGTTGAGGCTGTTTTGACGGTTGTCGAGTATGAGGTCAGCAAGCAGGCCACGGCGATTGTCGATGGCGATGATGAGGCCGATGAGCAGCGTGCTGAGGCGCTGTTGGCTGGCTTGCAGGATTATGAGCTCGATGACGAGGACGCCGCTCTCCTGGCCGGTGAGGGATGGGAGGCCGATGAGCCTGGCGAGAACCCTCCTGTGGTCGCGATTGTGGGCCGCCCGAACGTGGGTAAGTCCACGTTGGTGAACCGTATTTTGGGCCGCCGTGAGGCGGTTGTTGAGGACCTTCCGGGCGTTACGCGTGACCGCGTGACGTATGACGCGGAGTGGAACCTCAAGCGTTTCCGCGTTGTGGATACGGGCGGTTGGGAAGCCGATGCGAAGGGCATGGATCGCCTGGTCGCTGAGCAGGCTGAGCGTGCCGTTGACGTCGCGGATGTTGTTGTTCTTGTGGTCGATGCGGTGGTTGGGGCTACCGCGGCCGATGAAGCGATCGTGAAGATGTTGCGCCGCAAGGGCCGCCCGGTCTTGTTGGTTGCGAACAAGGTCGATGGTCCGTCGCTTGAAGCTGATGCGATGGCTTTATGGAACCTCGGCTTTGGCGAGCCGCATCCGGTGTCTTCGTTGCATGGCCGCGGTACCGCGGACGTGCTGGATGAGCTGATCAAGATGTTGCCGGAAGAGTCCGCTTTCGGTGAGGCTGACCCGGAGGGTGGTCCGCGCCGCGTAGCTCTGCTGGGCCGCCCGAACGTGGGCAAGTCCTCGCTTCTGAATAAGCTGGTGGGCCACGAGCGTGCAGTGGTTTCCGATGAGTCCGGAACCACGCGTGACCCGATCGACGAGTTCGTGGAGCTCGACGGCCGCATCTGGAAGTTCGTTGATACGGCGGGTTTGCGCCGTAAGCAACACATGGCGTCTGGCGCCGACTACTACGCATCCCTGCGCACGGCATCGGCCCTCGACAAAGCCGAGGCGGTCGTCGTGCTTTTGGCTGTTGACGAGGAACTGGCTGAGCAGGACCAGCGGATCCTGCAGCAAGTGATCGACGCGGGCCGTTGCTTGGTCTTGGCGTTCAATAAGTGGGACAAGCTCGAGGACGAGCGCCGCTACTACCTCGAGCGCGAGATCGAACAGGACCTCAAGCACGTGTCCTGGGCTCCGCGGGTCAACATTTCCGCGAAGACCGGCTGGCACAAAGACAAGCTCGCGCCGGCTTTGGATATCGCTCTGGAATCCTGGGATCGACGCATCCCTACGGGCAAGCTCAACTCCTTCTTGGGTGAATTGGTCGCTGAGCATCCGCACCCGTTGCGCGGCGGTAAGCAGCCTCGTATTTTGTTCGCGACGCAAGCGAGCGCGCGCCCGCCGAAGTTCGTGTTGTTCACCACGGGCTTCCTGGATCCGGGATACCGGCGCTTTATTGAGCGTCGTTTGCGCGAGACGTTCGACTTCCGCGGAACCCCGATCGACATTCAGATGCGGGTGCGTGAGCGCCGCGGAAACAAGCGCAAAAAGTAACACACAGAAGTTTCAATTCAGAACAAAATTTTCCAACGTTAGAATGGCGAACATGTCTAAGGTTCTTTCCAATCTGCCCGTCGGCGAACGCGTCGGCATTGCTTTCTCAGGTGGCCTCGATACGTCGGTGGCTGTCGCATGGATGCGTGAAAACGGTGCGATTCCGTGCACGTACACCGCGCACATCGGCCAGCCGGACGAGCCGGATATCGAAGGTGTTCCTGGCCGCGCTAAAGAGTACGGCGCGGAGATCGCTCGCCTTGTTGATGTTCAGGACATGCTGGTCCAGGAAGGCATCGCCGCGCTTCAGACGGGTGCTTTCCACATTCGTTCGGGCGGTAAGACCTACTTCAACACCACGCCTATCGGCCGCGCGGTAACCGGCATGATGCTGGTGCGCGCCATGAAGGAAGACGGCGTCAACATCTGGGGTGACGGTTCGACCTACAAGGGCAACGACATCGAGCGTTTCTACCGCTACGGCCTCATGGCCAACCCGAACTTGAAGATTTACAAGCCGTGGCTTGACTCGAAGTTCGTTGACGAGCTCGGTGGCCGCCAGGAGATGTCCGAATGGCTCACCGAACGCGGCTTCCCGTACCGTGACTCCGCTGAGAAGGCGTACTCGACGGACGCGAACATTTGGGGTGCAACGCACGAAGCGAAGGACCTCGAGTTCCTCAACAACGGCGTGAACCTGGTTGAGCCGATCATGGGCGTGGCCCCGTGGGATGAATCGGTTGAGATCAAGACTGAGGACGTCACGGTGACCTTCTATGAGGGCATGCCGGTTGCGATCAACGGCGTCGAATACGAAGACAAGGTTGAGCTCGTCAAGGAAGCTAACCGCATCGGTGGCCGCCACGGGCTGGGTATCTCTGACCAGATCGAGAACCGCATCATCGAGGCGAAGTCTCGCGGCATCTACGAGGCTCCGGGCATGGCGCTTCTGCACATCACGTACGAGCGCCTGGTCAACGCGATCCACAACGAAGACACGATCGCGACCTACCACAACGAAGGCCGCCGCTTGGGTCGCCTCATGTACGAGGGCCGCTGGCTGGATCCGCAGGCACTCATGCAGCGCGAGGCTCTGATCCGTTGGGTTGCTTCCGCTGTGACGGGTTCGGTGACGTTGCGTCTGCGCCGCGGTGACGACTACTCGATCATGAACACCGAGGGCCCGAACTTGTCGTACCACCCTGAGAAGCTTTCGATGGAGCGTGTGGGTAACGCTGCGTTCGGTCCGGATGAGCGCATCGGCCAGCTCACGATGCGCAACCTGGACATCGCTGACTCGCGTTCCCGCCTCGAGCAGTACGCCGAGCAGGGCATCGTGGGTGGTGTGACCGCCAAGCTCGTGGGCGAGCTTGAAGAGGGTGGCGCTGAAGCGATCGTGGCCGGTTCCGAACAGGCCGACGAGGACCTGGATGAGGCATCAAACCGTGCCGCATTCGACATGGGCACCGACTAATCAACGACGCGCCTAAACAGCCGCGCGACATCAGCGCATAATAAAACCGGCGCATAAAACCAGCACATAGCGACGGGGGCTGCGGTTCAGATTGAACCGCAGCCCCCGTCGTTGTTGATAGCCCTGTTGCTGTTTATGGGGCGCTATGTATGGCTTCTAGTCCTGGCTAGCTTCTTGGCTTGGGTCGTATTCGCCGGGTTTGAGGCCGGAGACGTCGATCTGATCGAGCGGGATGAGGCGGCCCTGTTTTGTGACGATGGCGTGGATGCCCCAGATCGCGAGGAAGATTGGCAGGCCGATGTAGGAAGAAAGTACGGCGCCGAGGTTGCCGTTCTGGATGGCTTCGAAGTTCTGGCCGATGATGACCACGAAGATGACGCTCAACCCGACGATCGGACCGAACGGGTAGAGCGGCGCCTTATACGGCAGTTCGGACAAGTCGTGGCCTTGCCTGATGAAGGCCCTGCGGAAGCGTAGGTGGCTCCACGAGATGCCTGCCCACACGGTGAAACCACACAGCGCGGAGATGTTGAGTAGCCACGTGTAGGCCTGGCCTTCGCCCATGAGGTGGGTTGTGAACGCGAAGCCGCCGATGGCCGCGGTGGTCAGCAGCGCCGGGACTGGGACGCGGCGCTTGGAGAGCCACGTGAAGATTTTCGGTGCACGGCCGGATTCCGCGAGCGCGTACAGCATGCGGGTTGAGGAGTAGAGGCCCGAGTTACCGGCCGAGAGGATCGCGGTGAGGATCACGGCGTTCATGACACCGGCAGCGAGCGCAATGCCGGCGCGGTCGAACACGAGGGTGAATGGGGATGCCGTGATGTCTTCGTTGTTGGCGGCCGCGAGCAGGTTCGGGTCGGTGTAGGGGAGCAGGAAGCCGATCACGGCGATCGCCGCGATATAGAAGATCATGATGCGCCAGAACACGCCGCGGATGGCGCGCGGCATATCGCGGCGTGGGTTTTCGGATTCGCCGGCGGCGACGCCCACGAGTTCGGTGCCTTGGAACGAGAAACCCGCGACCATGAACACGGCGATGGTGGACCACGGTCCGCCCACGAACGGAGCTTCGCCTGTGGTCCAGTTATGGAAGCCAGGGGATGGGCCGCCGATCACACCGATGATCATGAGCACGCCGAGCACGAGGAACACGATGACGGTCGCGACTTTGATGAGCGCGAACCAGAACTCGGATTCGCCGAAGGCGCGTGCCGAAAGTGCATTGATGGCGGTCAGTAACGCGAGGAACACTGCGGCCCAGATCCACCCGGGCACATCAGGGAACCAGAACCGCATCACAAGCCCTGCAGCTACGAGTTCTGCCGCGAGTGTGATGGCCCAGTTGAACCAGTAGTTCCAGCCGGTTGCGAACCCGAATGAGGGGGACACGTAGCGGGACGCGTATACCTCGAAGGAGCCAGCTACGGGCAGGTGCGTGGACATCTCGCCGAGTGACTGCATGACCATGAGCACGACGAAGCCGATGAGCGCATAGGCTAGGAGCGCGCCGCCGGGGCCGGCTTGGGAGATGGTTGCGCCGGATGCGAGGAATAGCCCGGTGCCGATCGCGCCGCCAATGGCGATCATGCGCATGTGGCGAGCATGCAGGCTCCGGTTGAGGTTGTCGGCAGCATCGTTGTGTGCGTGCTCGGTTTTGCTCATGGGTAGACCTTCTATTAGTCAGGGTGACACGTGACGTTGAAACGTCATGTGCGCTGACGTTACCCGTTTCTATAAGCAAATGGTGAGACATACGTAAAAAAGACGTTAGTTTTGATGCGCGCGAAAGGTAAGTCTCAAACTCTGCCCACACATATCCGGATGTCAAGCGCTCAACAAGGTGGATACAAGGGCGCGTGATGTATGTTCACACGGCTGTGAACGTTGCTCTCAAGCGCTGAAGGCCGGCCGGGCTCCCCCTAAATTACGGGCTTTTCAAAGAATATTAAGTTTGTGAACGTAGGTGAGTTGACATTAGTTGTGAATGTAGGTACAGTTCTAACTAACGCAAGCATCATTCATGTTGAAAGGTCTTCATGTTATGGAAACGCTCCGAATGGCCAAGCCGCTTCAGTCCAGTGCCACCGCCCGCCGCTTGATTCTCGTGGACATCGAGAACTTCAACGGTCTTCCAGTCCAGAGCTCGAAGCAGGCCGAGTGGTGCAAGGCAATGCTCACCAACTGGCTCGACATCAAAGAAGGCGAGATCGTCGTTGTCGCAGTAGACGGCAGTGGCATCCTGGCTGTGAACGCAGCTTGGACTGGTGTGCGCTTGTGTATGGGGAAGGGAGAGGACGGGGCGGATCTCGTCTTGATCGAAGAGATCAAACGAATGAACCCAGGGCGATTCACTGAAATTGCGCTCGTTTCAGGAGACGGGATCTTCGCCGAGTCAGTTGCCCGTGCTGCGGCACTTGGGTTACCTACCAAGGTTTATAGCCATCGTTCCCAGCTCTCCAAGCGGCTCCAGCTTGCCGCTACGGAGGTCCACCTTTCGCAAGACTTCTTTGTAAACAACGATGCTGTGGCGGCAGACGCTACAGCGGTAGAAGACAACGTTATTCAGCTTTATCCACACATCAAGGAGACGGCATAAATGGGTGCCACCACCGGACATCTCACCCTCAAGGACATCGCGGAGCTGGCTCAGGTCAGCCGGCCAGCTGTCAGCAACTGGCGTGCGCGTTACAGCGATTTCCCTCAGCCTGTTGAGGAATCCACGCCTCGGAAACCACTCTTCGAATCAGCTGCTGTTGTTGATTGGCTGAAGCGCAACGGTTTCTTCCCTGAAGATGCCGAGAACGAATTGCGGCTCACTGCCCTCTGGGCCGTGGCGAATCTGCTGCGTAATGAGCTCGATGTCGATGACATTCCACTTGTGATGCTCACGCTACTGGCCCTAGATAAGGACGCGAACTTTAGCGTCTCGAGTGAGTATGAAGAGCTGAAAGCAAGCATCAGCGGCGAAACGCTGAAAGAAGTTCAGCAAGGAATAGCTTCGTTGAAGCTGGAAGATTACGGTAAAGCCGCGCAGCTCGTGGTGGATCGGTTCCTGGGCATCGGTTCGCGAGGAGCCCGTAGCCAGTATGGTACGAGCACCTCGTTGTCGAGTGCCACTGTTGTTGCGGCTGCCTCCACTACCTTGGACGACGTCGGCACTATTTTGGATCCGGCGTGCGGCATCGCTGCAACACTGGTTGGTGTGGGGCGTCAAGTTCCTGAGGCTCAGCTCATTGGCGTAGAACTTGAACCGCACATCGCGAGTTTGGCGCAGCTACTTGTTTATCTCACTGGATACGAAGCGAACATCGAAGTAGGGGACTCGCTTGGTGGCGACCCATTTTTTGATCGCAAGGTAGACCTGATCGTGTGCGAGCCTCCCCTCGGGATGCGAGCCACGCGTTCAGCCGGCGATGCTTTGCGCGGTGCGTCCCCGAATGCATCCCTTGAAGATCTGTTCCTGTTGTACGCGTCTTCGCATTTAGGGACTGGCGCGCGAGCATATGTGATGGCCAGCGAATATACGACGTTTGGTACGCGGTTCAAGGATCAACGGCAGCGCCTTGTCGCCGATGGTCGTGTTGAGGCGATCGTGGGTTTGCCGGTTGGTTTGTTCTCGTCGTCTCGGTTGCCTGCTGCGCTCTGGGTTTTGAGTTCAGAGCCGGTCAAGGAGCCGCTCCTGATCGATGCGTCTGCTGCACGTCCGAAGTCCGTCCCTGGTCGGATTGCTGAATGGCTTACTGTCGCACGCAACGGCGAAGCCACGGATGTTCCGTACAAGACGGTGTCGTTGGCGGATGTTGTGACTCATGATGGTTCGCTACATCCGGCGACGCATCTCAAAGAACCTCTTGATAGCGCAGAAGTGGCACCTGTTTTTGATGCTGCTCTTGAATCTCTTCGAGCAGGGGTGAAGGGGGTTGCGCGGATCAACCTGCCAAGCACCACTTCCGCCGCCATCACGCCGGCTGAATCTTCGACTGCTCTAGGAGACCTTGTTCGTGCGGGGCATTTCGAATGGTTCGCGGGTCGCTACCGTGCTGATGAGGATCTCATCGATGAGGAACATGCCGGTAAGGAGAGCGGGTCTGGTGTGGCTCGCATCGTTTCCTTGCGTAGGGACTCGAAGCCTGCATTCGTTGGCGAGTTCGAAGCGAAGCACGTCTTGCATTCGGCTGACATTGTTGTGCCACGCATCAGCAAACAGGAAGCCTGGGTGTTCAAGGAGGACGGCCACACGTGGGTGCCGTCCGGCCATGTCGCGGTGCTTCGCCCTGTCTCAGGTGAATATGACTCGGACTTTATTGCGGCGTGCCTCAACGCGCCAGTCAATATCGACACTCGAGGCATGGTGCCACGTCGGGTCCCGCTGCTTCGAGCTGTGATCGCTGACCTGAACCCTGAACAAAGGGCGATCGCGGCTGAACTGTCACGTTCGCTGGCTGAGGCTCGGGAGTCGGCGCGTGAACTTGAGCGCGAGGCTCTAGAAACGAGTGATGCATTCCTCAACCTCATTTTCGCTAACTAGGGACGCTGTTGCTCTAGCCGTTGCCGCTCTTTGGTGGATACGTTCGCCAAAGAGCGGCAACAATAGAGATATCTATGTTGATTCAAAGATAGGATTAACGTCGCACATATATTGAAGTGACGTGCATCAGTCCGGGTTGCGGAAAGAGGCTGAAGGTTTGGAAAAGATAGCGGTGGCCAGGAAATGGTTCGTAGAGGCTCGAACTGCAAAGGCTGCGGCGGCGGTCAGCCTGGTGGTCGGGTTGGGGCTTGCAGGTTGTGGTAGTTCCTCGGAGTCGGCGAAGGGAACGACGCCTTCCGAGTATTCCGAGCAGTCAGGCGGCGCAGATTCGGCTGCGCCGTCGAAATCGGTCAGTTCATCGGATTCAGCTGCGCCGTCAGAATCGGCTGTGCCGTCTGAGACTAGTGCAGGAACCCAGCCAGGCACGAGCTCCAGTAAGCCTCAGAAGAGCACAAACAAGCCTGAGAAGAGCGCGAGCAAGCCGAAGGTCAACCGCAAGAAATTTGGCGCGAACACGGTGGTCATGGAAGGCACCGTGCGGATTATGTCCAACCGAGAACTTATTGACGGGCCGATGAAGAAGGATCTCAATGGGTGGGTGCCGGTTGAGGCCGATCAAATGACGGACCGCTATCCGATCCTGGTTCTCGACAAACCAACCAAGCTGACGGGGCATCAAGCTGACCCTGAGCCACGCACTGAGACTGTGAAGTATGTTTCGCTGGGGCATTCAAGCCCTGAATGGGCCAACCTGAATGTGTGGAAGCGGTACGACGGCAAGCGCGTCGTTGTCGTAGCTAATCAGGATGATTTTGGGTGGCCTTCCGATGTTTCGATGCCGCTCGGCTGGCTGCGGTTCGCTGGGCACGAAACCGCGGACATCATCGTCCGCTGAGCCCACGCCTAGCTGGGCCTACTGTTCGACGTAGGTGCACAGGGCGCGACCAGGCTTGACGTTGTCCTGCTGCTCCGAGACGACCTTGCCGTTGATGAGGATCGTGCATTTCGCGGCGAGGTGCGCGCCTTGTGGGACGTCGAAGCTCACGCGCACGTCGGAGAGGTCGTTGCTTTCGCGCTTCACAACGAGCGGTTCGCTGGTTGCGGTGTCGAGCTTCCCGTGTTCGCCGCCGATTGCTGGGCCGAGCTTCCAATCCATCGAGGTGAGATCAGCCGGATTGGTTGTGCTGGTTTGAGGTTGGGTTCCGGTCTCCACGGCGACGCCGCGGAACTCCACCTCGACCGTTTCGGCCCCGCAACCGGCGAGCCCCACTCCGATCAACGCTGTCGCGAGGCCTGCGCCGAGCATCTTGGGTAGGCGACGTGCAGGTTTTGAAGCGTGACGGGTGAACATACGGGCCTTTCATTCTTTCGCGATCCGCGCTCGATCCGTGGTTGGTGCGCGGTGGTGATCGTGCCCATTGTCTCATCTGCTGATCAGCCGCGCGGGACCGCCACTAATTGGTCGCTTAAACCGGGCATAGTGTACGGTTGATCGGAGTCTGTCCACTCATTTTGGGCAGAGCCGTCCAGCCATGGACAGGTATCGGGCTATGGCGCAGCTTGGTAGCGCGCTTGTCTGGGGGACAAGAGGTCGTCGGTTCAAATCCGGCTAGCCCGACCACGATAAATACCACTGGCGGGGTTGCAACAGTTGTTGTTGCACCGCCAGTGTTCTCTCTGGCACAGTTTTATCTAGCTGTGCTCACTAGAACTGGTAGTCGGTTACGTCAGTTGGTAGGAACAGAACGCCGACGACCGTTCCGTCGCGGCTGATCGCAATGCGGGAGACGAGCTCGCCAGCTTCGTGCCGCAGTGTCGAGGCGACCACGGCGGTACCGACATTTTTTGTGGTGAGCGTGTCAACCGCGTCGGTCTCGGGGTTGCCTTTGATGGGGACGACTGTCTGATCGGTGATCTCTTGTAGCTCGCCGAGGTCGGTGAGGATCTCCGTCCATACCTGCGAGATGACGCTCCAGGGGAGGTCGTCACGGACCCCTGGGTCGAGCATGGCGATGGTTTCGCTTTCTTCGCCGCGTGCGATGTGGCGGATGAGTTGGTCTGAAACGTCAGGGAGGTGCGTGGTTGGTTTCGGGGCCATGGTTTCTCCTGTGAATGGATTGCGTACCGTGCCGAACCGTTTGAAAGCTGCTTGCCGTGAGACGTTGAGTGCTTTCCCGATGTCTGCCCATGAGTGGCCCGCGGTGCGAGCTTGGGCCACGGCGTCTTCTAGCTGGTGTTCGGCGAGGCTGACTGCCTGCATGCAGTGGTGGATATGCGTCAATGGATCCATGTATGTAAGTCAACCTTAGGTTGACACTCATGTCAACTCAGGGTTGACGTAGGTGTAAAATTGAAGCATGACCGAGAAGAAGAAGCGCTTCGATCTCCCGAAGCCGCTATCCCTCGCTTTCACTATCGCTATCTTTCTTGTGATACCGATTCCTGCCGCGATCTATTTCGGCGGTGTTGACTGGTTGACTCAGGGACCGCAGGCTGGGTTGAAAGAGTTTCTCATCACCTACGTTCTGAGCCTCGTGGTGCTACTCGTGAGCCTTGGTTTTACTGTTTTTCGCGGCCGCTAAAAGAAGAATGACAAGGGAGCTCATTAGGCGCTGAGGTTGCAGGGTAACTTCTACTTCTGAACCAGGGGCCTCAGGTAGATCCCGGCTGGTTTGTGGTGTCGGTTTTACAATCGGTGCCGGTGTCCGCCGCCGCACTCGCCGAGTGAAGTTGACCACGCTCTCGGTGGCATTAGGCAACAAAGAACAAGCTAAGCCCGTATTTCTGGGTTCCTTGCAAAGACCCATCGGGTAACTTTTATCTGTGATATCTAAACGTCGCAAAGAGTCATCTGATCCAGATTGCCACCAGCCTCGACAGAACAGTCATGCGATCGACCCTGCAGGAATGCGTGCCATCTGGCTACTGCTCGTAGCCGCGTTCGTATCGATCCTCAACGAAACAACGATGGCGATCGCCATTCCGGCGTTGAACCGATCCTTGGGCATCCCGCCCGAACAAGGGCAATGGCTCACTAGCGGCTTCATGCTCACCATGGCAGTCGTCATCCCAACGACTGGCTTCCTGATCCAGCGTTTCACGACGCGTCAAGTGTTCTTGGCGGCAGCTGGTCTCTTCGCTCTGGGCACCGCGGTGTGCATGGTCTCGCAGGGTTTCATTCCGCTACTGACAGGCCGCGTGATTCAAGCGGCTGGAACCGGCATCATGATGCCGCTGCTCATGACCACCATGATGGAAGTCGTGCCGGCTCAGCAGCGCGGACGGATGATGGGCCGCGTAGGCCTCGTCATCTCGCTGGCGCCAGCTATTGGCCCAACCATGTCAGGCATTGTCCTCGACACCCTGGGTTGGCGCTGGCTCTTCGGAATCGTGTTGCCCATCGCGATCATCTCTCTTCTCCTGGGATGGCGCTGGCTGGGCAACCTGGGGGAGTCCACGACCGCGCCCATCGACGTCCTCTCTGTGGTGCTATCCGCGTTCGCGTTTGGCGGCATCGTCTTTGCTCTGAATCAGCTGGCCAACGGCGGTTCCTCCACTGAGGGCTCTTTCCTGACCTCGCCAGCGGGTACATGGGTACTGATGGGCACGAGCCTTCTGATCCTCGTGTTGTTCGTACTCCGGCAGTTGGCTCTCCAGAAACGGGATGGAGCGCTCCTCGACCTCCGCGTGTTCCTGTCCAGCAACTTCGTGGTGTCCGTAGCGATCATGACGATCGTTGCTTTGGCGATGTTCGGAACGTTCTCGCTCCTGCCTCTATACCTGCAGTCCGTCGTGGGTCTCACAGCAACGCATTCTGGGCTCGTGATGTTGCCAGGATCGATCCTGATGGGGTTGCTGGGTCCCATCATGGGACGCATTTATGATGCTCGGGGACCTAGAATCCTCCTGATTCCCGGCACGATTTTCATCTCGGCTGCTCTGCTTTCGTATTCCATGGTGGGAGCGCAGACCCCAGTCTGGTGGATCGTCTCCACACAGATCGTGATGGCGCTTGGCTTGGCCGCGTCCTTCACGCCACTGTTTTCCGCGTCCCTGGGATCCCTACAACGACACCTGTATTCGCACGGTTCAGCCGTGTTGAACACGCTCCAACAAGTGGCTGGGGCAGCAGGAACGGCGATGCTCATCGGCGTGTACTCAGCCTCGCTTCACTCCGGTGAGGCGCGCGGGCTCACGGTTGTCGAAGCCGGGGAACCGGGCGCACACACCGCCTTCCAGATGGCCCTGATCGCTGCCCTCGTGGCGGTAGTGCTCTCCGTCTCTGTGCGCAAGCCTGAAGAGCCGGAAGTGCCAGATCGCTCTGTCGTTGTGGACGAGGACGACAACCCGGAGCAGAACAACAACGACTGACGCTCGCCTCAGGGCTGACTTCTTCCCGTTAACGTGTCCCACTTCACTCTCAGGAAGCGATAGGCTCAGAGTAAGCGCACAGGAAGTGCCTAATCTGATCTGTGCTTAACCTGATCCAGGGAAGGTGATGACGTGGAGATTGGTCGCTTTATCGAAGGGCAACCATGCTGGCTCGAGCTTCGGACGTCCGTACGGCGTGAAGCCCTCGACTTCTACACAGGCTTGCTGGAATGGCAGTACGAGGAACGCGATGGCCTCACCACGGCCCTGATTCGCGGTCGCGCCGTCGCATCCATCGTCGACAAGACCGATGATTCCCGCCCAGACGAGTGGATCACCTACATCGCCGTGGCCTCCGTTGACGACGCGATCGAACGCGTCAAAGAATCCGGCGGCGTCGTGCTCGAAGAAGCCGAAAACCGCCCAGGCCTTGGCCGTGTAGCGCTGGTAGCTGACAGCCCAGGTGACCTCGCCGCCGTCATGGGCCTCATGGAGATCGGGGACCACCAGGGCTACGAGGTCTACTACAAGGCGGGCGCGCCGTACTGGCACGAGCTCTACTCCCGTAACTTCCCGGGCACCGTGAAGTTCTTCGAGGACGTCTATGACTGGAAGACTCAGAACGTCTCCGACGTCGTCGGCCACGAATACGTGACTCTCCAGGGCGAAGAATCCGGCCCAGTCGCCGGCATCATGAACGCCTCGGCGGTGCTCAAGGACAACATTCCTGCGACTTGGCGTATCTACTGGGGCGTGGCCAACGCCGCAGCGCAGATCGACGTCGTCGGCCACCTCGGCGGCCGTGCGGCTAGCCTGCCAACCGAAACGAACATCGGCGCCGTAGCCTCCGTGATCGATCCAGGTGGCGCACGCTTCCTGATCGGCTCGGGCTACCCAGTTCTATAAACGAACCGGCCGGAACGCGGCCTAAATGTGGTGGGTGCGCACTGCCAAGGTGCGCACCCAACATGTTTAAAGAACTTCCGGAATTCAGCACCGCAGCAAAAGCAACGCGGCCAAGCGGCGGCAGGGAGAGCTTTTAGGTACCGCTTTCAGGGGTGACGAGCCCCTCCGCTTCCATCCGTAACAGGTGCTTCTTAGCGGCCTCGCCGCCAAGATAAGCACCCATGCGGCCATCCGTACGAACTACACGGTGGCAAGGCAACAACAGTGGCAACGGGTTTGTCGCGCATGCGGTACCAGCGGCTCGAACCGCATCGGGGCTGCCGGCCATCTCAGCGAGTTCGGCATACGTGATCGTAGTGCCGTAAGGGATCTGGGCGAGCAAACGCTGCGCGTGCTCGCGGAAACCATCACCGTGAGGGCCTTCCAGAGGGACATCAAACATGTCACGCTCAAGCATGAAGTATTCATCGATCTGCTCAACCGCCATGTCGGCCCACATTTGAGCCTCTTCGCGCAATCCGGCGTCAGCGTCCTCAAACAACCGTGCCATGCCTTTCTCAACGAAAGGGTTCATGCGGTGTTTGAAGTCGACGCGTGAAATCCCGTTAGGGGTAGCGGAAACGACGAGCGTCCCTACCGCGGTGGCCAACTCAGCCACGGCAGCGACAATATGAGATGAGTCGCTCATTTCCACTTTCACCTGCCTCAACATAAGAACGGAGCCTACATCTCAAGAGGATGTTGGTTCCGAGGTCAATAAATCCATAGTAGTCGGCCATGCCCCACAGGCAAGGCATTGCATCCACTATGCGGACTCACAGAATCCTGTTGGGTGCTTGTTAAGCGGTACAAGGCGGGTGTGGAACGGGAACGTTAGAGGCAGATGACGCTATGAGTCGTTGCAAAAAGAAACAGTTTTCCGCGTAGTTTTAGAATGGTGCCTCAGGTGAACCGCCATATGGCTTCACACAACATACGGAGGGCACTAAAAATGACTACAGAAACGTCTGGAACTATCCGTGCCGGCATCGTCGGCTACGGCAACCTTGGTCGCAGCGTTGAAAAGCTCGTTCAAAAGCAGGCCGACATGGAGCTCGTCGGCATCTTCTCGCGCCGCGATTCCCTCGACACCGAAACCCCCGTCATCCCGGTCGCGGATGCCGCCGACTATGCCGACAAAATCGACGTTCTGTTCTTGTGCCTCGGATCCGCAACGGACATCCCAGAGCAAGCCCCAGGTTTCGCCGAGAACTTCACCACGGTAGACACCTACGACAACCACGCCCTGATCCCTCAGCATCGCAAAGCGATGGATGAAGCCGCTAAGAAGGGCGGCAACGTCGCGTTGATCAGCACCGGATGGGACCCGGGAATGTTCTCCCTCAACCGCACGATGGGGGAGGCCTTCTTCCCGAACGCCCAGCAGAACAGCTTCTGGGGCACCGGCCTGTCCCAGGGCCACTCCGACGCGGTCCGCCGTATCCCAGGCGTCAAGTTCGGTGTGCAATACACCGTCCCAGCCGAGGATGCGATCGAAGCCGCTCGCACAGGCAACGGCGAGAACATCAACAAGTACGATGCGCACCAGCGCCGCTGCTTCATCGTCGCCGACGAAGCCGATCACGAACGCATCCACGAAACCATCGTGACCATGCCGGACTACTTTGAGCCATACCAGACTGAGGTTAACTTCATCTCCGAAGAGGAGTTCAAGCGCGACCACCAGGGCATGCCGCACGGCGGCCGCGTCATCACGACCGGTGACCTGGCGGGCACTCGCTCAACCATCGAATACTCCCTGGACCTTGAAGCGAACCCTGACTTCACGGCCGCAGTGCAGGTTGCCTATGGGCGTGCCGCTGCGCGTCTTGCCGCTGAAGGTCGCACCGGCGCAGTCACGGTGCTTGAAGTTCCTCCGTACCTCATCTCGCCAACGCCACTTGACGAACTGGTCAAGCGAGACATCTAATGCCGCATCAACACCGCGACGCCGGCGCCGACGTCACCACACCCGAGATGCTCAACCGCGTTGCGCGGTCACTTCCGGTGTGGGAACCAACGCGCCCTGGAAGCGGATACATTGAACTGACCCACCCGGACGGTGCCCGCATTCGCATAACAGCGGACGCGGTCATCGGTCGGCAACCGGGGGAGTTCGCTGAAAAAGAGGGTCTCATTGGCATACCGGTTCAAGACCCGCACCGGAGCGTATCCCGTGTCCACGCGCATCTCTGGGTGCGCCCGGACGCGCCTGCGTCTGTGAGCGATGCCAATTCCGGGAACGGGACCCGGCTCCAACGCGGTGAACACTACATATCCGTAGCTAACGAGCCTGAACCTCTTGAAGATGGCGACATCATCTGGTTAGGTGACGTTGGATTGCGCACCGCAATTCAACGCTGACCCCGGTGTGGGGTGACCAGAAACGGTGTAGATATGGATCAGTACAGCTACGGCCTCGGTACGGAACACTTCACTGCGACTCACGGCGATGAGCCACCTCATGACGCAGCTTCTTCAACCCGCTATCTGCAAAATGCACTCGCCGCATGGCGTACGAATCCGTCCCCTCAGAACTGGATGGGTTTGCTGTCGGAGTTCTACGGGGCCTACGTTGCCGTGCCTGTCAACAGCCAGGGGCAGTTGGTGATGTATATCCACGAAGGCCAACTCGCGATCCCCGCCCACACCCGCCGCCAAGCCGTCTATGAATGGTGCGCGGCACTCGGGATCCAAGAACGCCCGCAGATACGCATGATGCTGGGCGATGACCTCGTGAGTGTCATCGCCTCGATACGCCCTGATCACTGCATCATGCTCGATTCGCAAGAAGCCGCGGTTGCTATCTATGCTGTCGACGAATATGTTGCCGGCTACTCGCGCTTCGGCCGTTTGAAAGCCGCGCTACGCAGTAACGACGTGCAACGCGGCTTCGTTGACCGCATCGTCCATGAGCTCATGCGGCCCGGAGCACAAATCGTGTACATGATGAGTCCTGGCTCGAATCAGCAACACTATCCGCAACTGGTCAACAGGCCAACAGACGGCGCCGTGGCTTGCCCGCTGTTCACATCGGCCCTTGAAGTTTTCCGCTTCCAACCCCAGGCTGGGGCCGGTCAAACAAGCGTCGAATGGTTCCGCCGCTACCTGCCGGCAAACGTTCCCATCTGCATCGACTTGGCCGCTGAAGGGCACGTCGTTGAGATCAGCCCCCAGCAATTGGCTGCGGCGGGTTTCTGGATGTGAAGCAATCATCACCTCCGTGGTCAAAACTGCCCCTCAGCATGCGATAAGGTTGTGACAGTTGTTAACACGAGTGAAGGAGTGGTCATGACTCAGGGTCAACCAGATGGCCGCGAATCTGGCGTGGAGCCATCCACGCAGACAACCTCCGTCGCGCTACCGCCAGTCAGCGACGAGGTCATCGCTAAGTACCGTTTGTCTGAAGACGAACGCCGCGCTGTATCGGCTCTTCCGCAGGATTCCGCGCTTCTGCTCTCTAACGAGGGCGAGGTTCGTGGTGCACGATTCCTGCTGGATCAGGACGTGACTACGGTTGGTCGTCGCCCAGATTCAGATATCTTCCTCGATGACGTCACCGTGTCCCGCAAGCACGCTGAGTTCCGCCGCGAAGGCCGCACCTTCCGCGTCGTCGACTCCTCGAGCCTGAACGGAACCTACGTCAACGGTGACCGCGTTGACGACGTCGAACTCCGTTCCGGCAGCGAAGTGCGCATCGGCAAATACGTCCTGAAGTTCTACCAGCCTCTTCCTGAGCAGTGACTCGACGTAGAAACCTTGATGTAGTTCTGGGCCGAAGCTCCGCAGCCGCTGCTGCTCCAGCTTCCGGCCCTCAGCGTGAGCCTGCGCTCGCCCCGCGCAGTGGCGTCAAGAACATCGGCGACGTGTTGTCTATCCTGCAGGAAGATTTCCCTGCGGTGACCGCCTCGAAGATCCGCTTCCTCGAGGAGAAGGGCCTCATCACTCCGGCCCGTACCGCCGCCGGATACCGTAAATACACGGCCTCCGATGTCGAACGTCTGCGTTTCATCCTCGCGTTGCAGCGGGACCAGTACCTTCCGTTGAAGGTCATCAAAGAGCATCTCGATGCGGTCGACGCGGGGGAGAACCCGCAAGCCCTGCCGGGCGGCACGACGATCGCGCCACGCGTTCTCGACGAGGTTGAGGCTGAGCAGATCGCGGGTCACGTGCGGCCCCTGACGCGCGCTGAACTCGCGGGCCGTGCCGGTGCGTCGGTAGCTTTCGTTGACGAGCTGACGGAACTCGGCATGATTACTGCCGATGAAGACGAGCTCTTCGATTCGCTTGCTTTGCAGGGCGTAATCGCTGCGTTGCGTCTGGCTGAATACGGTGTTCAGCCGCGCCACTTGCGTCTGGTTCGTACCGCCGCGGAACGTGAGTCTGCGCTGATCGAGTCCGTTGTGACGTCCTCGCATCCGCGCCGTGATTCGACCTCGTCCGCTCGCGCCGCCGACCAAGCCGAGACCATGGCTGAGGCTCTATCTGCTTTGCACCGCTCGATGCTCTACAGCCGCATCGACCACTTTGACCGCTAAACCGGGGTGTTTCTGTGACATTGGACGGTTATCAGGCCGTTGAGGTTGAGAATGCCTTGATCGAGTTGCCATCGCAACAACCAGTTGTTGTGATGCATGAAGTCGGTGGGGATCGCGTGTTCCCGCTGTGGATCGGTTCGCACGAATTCGCGGTGCTTTCGATGTTGCTTGAAGGTAGTAGCGCGATGCGCCCGCTGACTCACGAACTTTTGCTCAGCATGGTTGATGCGCTCGACGCCGAGATTGTGCGTGTGCGCTTGGTGGATGTGGAGGACATGATCTTTCACGCCCGGATTGACTTGAATAATGGTCGTGAAGTCGATGCTCGGGCATCCGATGCGGTGATTCTGGCTACGCACGCTGATTTGCCGATCCTGATGTCACGCGAACTTCTGGATCACGTGGGGTTTGCGCGGCCTGTCGAGGAAGATCCCGCTGCCACTGACATGCAGGTTGAAGAGTTCAAAGAGTTTTTGGAAGACCTTGACCCGTCAGATTTCGAATAATTATGACGACACGCCTTCAAGTTAAACCTGAAGGTCTTTGACCCGGGGCCGGATTCGGCCTACTTTCTTAACTAGAAGAGTCTCCTCTTTTCAACCTTGTTGTCTCACATCACTCGCATCCGAGAACTGCAAGGTTTATAACCGCCCCAGTTCTCAAAGACTTGAACGCAAGGAGATCGCACGTGAGTCACGATGTAGATCAGCCGGATATGGTCCCTGTGACGCCCGGAAACCAGGGAATGCTGTTCGATGACGACCTCCCTGTTCTTGACGAAGCCGCCGGCTACCGCGGCCCAACCGCATGCAAAGCCGCTGGCATCACGTACCGTCAGCTGGATTACTGGGCGCGCACCGGGCTTGTTGAGCCAACCATTCAGACTGCGACCGGCTCCGGATCGCAGCGCCTCTACAGCTTCCGCGATGTCCTCGTTCTGAAGGTCGTCAAGCGCCTGCTCGACACTGGTGTGTCTCTTCAGCAGATCCGCACCGCAGTCGCGACCCTGCGTGAACGCGGCGTGGATGACCTCGCTCAGATCACCTTGATGTCCGATGGCGCCTCGGTTTATGAATGCACGTCGGCCGATGAGGTCATCGACTTGGTACAGGGCGGCCAGGGAGTGTTCGGTATCGCAGTCGGCCGGGTTTGGCGCGAAGTTGAATCCTCGATTTCCGAGTTGCCAGTCGACTACGCTCGCAACGAAGAGAACGCAGAGCCAGAAGTTGCGCATCCAGAAGACGAACTTGCACGCCACCGCGCACGCAAGTCCGCTTCCTAACCGAGCGACCCAAGCGAAGAAAAGCCTGGACAAAACTTAAACGACTGAGGGCCACGACGAACTGATTTGTCGTGGCCCTCAAACGATTAAGTCAGTGAATCAGCTTAGGGCTGTCGATACACCGTTTCGCGTTTAGCGCCGGCTACGGCGACGTCCCGCGCGACGCGAACCGCTTGCAGGCTTGTTCTTGAGCTGCGGCAGTTCCGGTGCGATCGTGCGCAAGGCATCTTCGAACGCCTCCGCGGCTTCCTTCGCGGCGCTACCCGGCCAGTGGTGCACCGCATAAGCCGCGCCCTGGATCTGTTGCCAGTTAGGGGTCTCCGGGATCGGCGGCTGGATGAGCCCGTCACCAAACATCACCGCGAGCTCGTTGAGGCGGAAAGCGTGCTCGGAAGAGTCGCGGCGGTAACGGTTCGCTACCACGCCATACGTCTCAATCGTGGTGTTGAACTCTTGCCGGAACAGCCTCAGCGCACGCAGAGCGCGCTCCGTGCCAGCCACAGAGAACAGTGCCGGCTCCGCAACCAAAACCACGCCATCGGAGGTGTACCACGCCATCCGAGTTAACCCGGACAGAGACGGAGGGCAGTCAATCAAAACGAGGTCATAGCGGCGCTCCGCCCCTTCAAGGACGCGCTTGAGGCGCTTAAGATCCCGGGTACGGATATCAGGGCGATCAAAATAGCCAGTCAAAGCGGAACCAGGCAGAACATCCAAGACCGCATCCGCATCGCCATCGGCTTTTGCTCGCTCAGTCCACGCCGACGGCGTCGGGTCAGTGTCAATCGACGCCTTGCGAGGCGACTTCAAGAGGGTGCCGATGGGTGTGGTCGCGTTCGGGGAAACGCCCAGTCCCGTCGATGCGTCCGCATGGGGGTCAAGATCAACCACCAGGGTGCGCACTCCAGCGGCGAGCGCGGCAGAAGCCAAACCCAAGGTGACGGAGGTCTTACCGACGCCTCCCTTCAGCGAAGAAACGCTGATGATCTGCACAAGCAAACACATCCTTGACGAGGTAGCAACAGTTTGGTTCTCATCATATCCAAAAGGAGGGGGTATTCCGTGTTGATTCCACTGTGTTCCTGTCAGCGGCTGCTCATACAGGTGGCTTGTGTAACATCTCGCACTTATGTGAACCCGAGCCCATGATTCATACAGGAATATATATAGGATGTTGCCACCGGGCTATATGTCCACGAGGGCTGTAAGTCCACGGATGAAGGCGGCCGCATCGATGTGGCCCCGTGTTTGAGGAGGCTTATCTGTGAAGCAGAAAAGCAAAGTGTTGGTCGCTAACCGTGGCGAAATCGCGATTCGCGCGTTTCGCGCCGCCGTTGAACTGGGGATGGACACGGTAGCTGTCTACCCGTGGGAAGACCGGAAGTCGATCCACCGTCAGAAAGCTGACGAGGCCTACCGCATCGGCGAAGAAGGCCGCCCGCTACGCGCCTACCTTGATGTTGAGGAGATCATTCGTGTAGCGAAGTCTTCGGGTGCAGACTTCATTTACCCCGGCTACGGGTTCCTTTCTGAGAACCCAGACCTCGCGCGCCGCGCTGCAGAAGAAGGGCTCACATTTGTTGGCCCGCCTGCGGAGGTTCTGGAGCTTGCGGGTAACAAGGTCGCGGCGATCAACGCGGCAAAGAGCGCAGGCATCCCGACGCTCGCCTCGACTGATCCGTCAGAGGACCTTGATCACCTGTTGAGCCAAGCCGACACCATCGGCTTCCCGCTCTTCGTGAAGGCCGTAGCTGGTGGTGGCGGACGCGGCATGCGCCGGGTCGAAAAGGTCGAAGACCTTCGTGATGCGCTAGAAGCGGCATCGAACGAAGCCTCGACCGCGTTCGGCGACGGCAATGTGTATCTCGAACAGGCTGTGCTCAAGCCGCGCCACATCGAGGTTCAGATCCTCGCGGACGGCGAAGGCAATACGATCCACCTGTACGAACGTGACTGCTCGGTTCAGCGCCGCCACCAGAAGGTGGTCGAGGTCGCTCCAGCACGTGACCTCGACCCGCAGGTGCGCGAATCCATTCTCAACGACGCCGTGAAGTTCGCGAAGGCCGTCGGCTACCGCAACGCGGGCACCGTCGAGTTCCTGCTCGATACCGAAGGCGAACGCGCCAACGAATACGTGTTCATCGAAATGAACCCGCGCATCCAGGTTGAGCACACCATCACCGAGGAAATCACCGACGTGGACCTCGTCGCTGCGCAGCTGCGCATCGCGATGGGCCAGACGCTCGCTGACCTCGGGCTGAGCCAAGACGCCATCAAGCCTCGCGGCGCTGCCGTTCAGTGCCGCATCACCACTGAAGACCCTGCTCAGGGCTTCCGTCCAGACGTCGGAACCATCGCGGCATACCGTTCCGCGGGCGGAACCGGCGTGCGCCTCGACGGCGGAACCATCTACGCGGGCGCGGAAATCTCGCCGCACTTCGACTCGTTGCTTGTCAAGCTCTCGACCCGCGGCGCAACCTACGACATCGCGACCCGCCGCGCCTTGCGCGCCCTGGATGAGTTCCGCATCCGCGGCGTGGCAACCAACATCCCGTTCATCAAGAACGTCTTGAGCCACCCAGAGTTCCAGGCAGGGCCTGTCGCGACCGACTTCCTCGACAGCCACCCCGACCTGACCGACATCCAGCCAAGCCGCGACCGCGGAACCAAGGCACTGGCCTACCTTGCGGACGTGACCGTCAACCAGCCCCACGGCCCACGCCCGGACATCATCAACCCTGCGCTAAAGTTGCCTGCCTACCCGGGCAACACGCTGGAAAACCCGGAAGCCTCGCCGTTCGATACGGTGAGCGGGCCGGCGCCAGCTGATGGCTGGAAACAAGTGCTCGATGCGGAGGGCCCGGAAGGGTTCGCTCGTGCACTTCGCGCTCACAAGGGCCTCGCGGTGACTGACACGACGTTCCGCGACGCTCACCAGTCGTTGCTCGCGACTCGCGTGCGTACCCGCGACCTGCTCGCGGCCGCACCAGCCGTAGCGCACACGCTCCCGCAACTTCTTTCGATCGAAGCGTGGGGCGGAGCGACCTACGACGTCGCGCTGCGTTTCCTCGGCGAAGACCCATGGAAGCGACTCGAGCTTCTGCGCGCCGCAGTGCCGAACATCCCAATCCAGATGTTGTTGCGCGGTCGCAACACGGTCGGCTACACGCCGTACCCGCAAGAAGTCACCGAAGCGTTCGTCGACCAAGCCGCTAAGGCCGGCGTCGACATCTTCCGCATCTTCGACGCCCTCAACGACATCGAACAGATCGCTCCGGCGATCGCCGCCGTACGCAAGACCGGAACCGCTGTTGCGGAAGCCGCGCTGTGCTACACCGGCAACCTGCTGGATCCGAACGAGAAGCTCTACACCCTCGAGTACTACCTCGAGCTGGCTCAGAAGATGGTCGACGCGGGTGCCCACGTGCTCGCAATCAAGGACATGGCAGGCCTGCTGCGACCAGCCGCGGCAACAAAGCTCGTGACCGCACTGCGGGAACGCTTCGACCTGCCAGTGCACCTCCACACCCACGACACCGCAGGCGGCCAGCTGGCAACCCTGCTGGCCGCGGCGGAAGCCGGTGTCGATGTGGTCGATGTTGCTGCCGCATCGATGGCAGGAACCACCTCCCAGCCATCGATGTCCGCGCTCATCGCCGCAACCGACAACACCGAACACGAAACCGGGCTGTCCATGACCGCGGCAAGCGACCTCGAACCATACTGGGAAGCGCTCCGGCAGGTCTACGCGCCGTTCGAATCCGGGCTCAGCTCGCCAACCGGCCGCGTCTACCTCCACGAAATCCCAGGCGGCCAGCTGTCCAACCTGCGCCAGCAAGCGATCTCGCTTGGCCTTGCCGACCGTTTCGAAAAAATCGAAGAAGCCTACGCGGCAGTCGACAAGATTCTCGGCCACCTCATCAAGGTCACCCCATCCTCCAAGGTTGTGGGCGATCTCGCGCTCGCGCTCGTGGGCGCGAATGTCGACCCAGCCGACTTCGAGCAAGACCCGACGCTGATCGACCTGCCGGCATCCGTCGTCGGATTCCTCTCCGGTGAACTCGGGACGCCAGCCGGCGGATGGCCAGAACCATTCCGCAGCAAGGCGCTCGCCGCCGGCGCGAAGGATATCTCCGTGGTGCCGCTCGATGCGGAGGACGCCGAAGCTCTCAAGGGCGAGGACGAGACCGTACGTGAAACGCTGAACCGCTTGCTGTTCCCGGCGCCAACCAAGGAATTCAAGCAGAAGCAGGACGAGTACGGAGACCTCTCCGTGCTCGAAACCCGCGACTGGCTCTATGGCCCACAGCGTGGCGAAGAGTCGCTCATTCCGCTTGAAGAAGGCGTGCGGCTGCTCGCGAGCATCGAAGCGATCTCGCCAGCTGACGAACACGGAATGCGGACCGTGCACTGCCGCCTCAACGGCCAGTCGCGCAACATCCAAGTCCGTGACCGTTCGGTTGAAGTCCGCGCAGCGCAAGCCGAAAAGGCCGACCCGGACAATCCGGCGCACGTCGCCGCACCTTTCGCGGGTGCCGTGACCGTCCGCGTCAAGCCGGGGGAGACCGTCGACCGTGGTGGCCGCGTAGCGACCATCGAAGCCATGAAGATGGAAGCCGCGATCACCACACCAACCGGCGGGGTAGTGCGCCGCGTCCTGATCGACGGAACCGGGCAGGTCAACGGCGGCGACCTCATCGTCGAATTCGAACGCGACTAGCCGACTTTTAACACAATGAGCCGTTTAGTGCTCGAGGGCGCCGCGTTCGTAATGACGCGGCGCCCTCGTCATGAGTGCGGCCTCGGCACAATGGCGGCACCTACGTGGGAAGATGAAAGCATGACTCATTACGATTTGGTGATCGTCGGTTCCGGATCAGGCAACTCGCTCGTGACCCCGTTCTGGGACAACAAGAAAGTTGCCATCATCGACGGCGGGGTATTCGGCGGAACCTGCCTCAACAAGGGATGCATCCCGACGAAAATGTTCGTCGTACCAGCCACCTTGGCATCAGAAACCGAACACCTGCGCAAGCTCGGCGTTGACATGCACGTTGACGCCGTGCACTGGGCCAAGATCCGCGACCGCATCTTCGGGCGCATCGACCCGATCTCAGAAGCCGGTCGGAAGTACCGCGCGGAAGAGATCGATAACGTTGACCTCTATGAGGAGAATGCGCGCCTCGTGGGACCACGAGAACTCGTGACAGACTCCGGGAAGAAGATCACGGCAGACCAGGTTGTGCTCGCGAACGGTTCCCGGCCATGGCTGCCGCCAGAGCGCGGAATGGACCTCCCAGGCGTTCACACCTCGGAGACGATCATGCGCATCGAACGGCTTCCACGCACCATGGTTGTGGTGGGCGGTGGGGTCATCGCCGCTGAATTCGCAGCGATCTTCCATGGCCTCGGCGTTGAAGTGACCCAGGTAGTGCGCAGTGAGCAGCTCCTCAAGACCCTCGACGACGAAATTGCGGACGCGTTCACGCAAGCCGCACTGCGGCGTTGGGACATCCACCGCGGATGGGACATCAAACGCATCGGCGTGGGTGGAGACGCGGAACTTGCCGCCGAGTTCATTCGGGGTGACGAGAAACTGACCCTCAACGCCGACGTTGTGCTCATGGCGACCGGGCGTGTTCCGAACTCCGACACGATCGACGCGAAAGCCGCGGGCTTCGACGTCGACTCTTCAGGGTTCGTCGAAACCGACGAATACCTGCGTGTGCTCTCCGGCGGTAGGCCCGTTGAGGGTGTCTGGGCACTCGGTGACATTACCAACCCGGCGATGCTCAAGCACGTAGCGAACCGCGAAGCTCGCGTGGTCTCCCATAACATGGAGAACCCCGAGCAGCTACGCGCAGTTGACCACAGCGTCATCGCATCCGCAGTGTTTTCCAACCCGCAGGTCGCATCCGCGGGCCTCACCGAGGCGCAAGCGATCCGTGCAGCGGAGGACGAAGGCCGCGACGCCAACGACGTCATCGCCTACACGCAACGCTATGCGGACGTTGCCTACGGCTGGGCGCTTGAAGACGACGAAGGCCTCGTCAAACTCATCGCAGAGAAGTCCACGGGTAAGATCCTCGGCGCTTTCATCATGGGGGAGCAGGCTCCAACGCTGATCCAGCCGCTCATCCAAGCGATGACGCTCGGGACGGATGCGTACACGATGGCTCGCGCACCGTACTGGATCCACCCGGCACTCACCGAGGTCGTTGAGAACGCGCTACTCGGGCTTGGCACGCAGCCGCCTGAGAACCCAGCACTTTAGCTTTAAACGCGTTTTAGCTGTAAACCACTGTGGCTCCCCTACACAAGTAGGGAGCCACAGTGGTTTATGAGTAGGAATCAGGATTCGTAGAGTTTCTCCACCTCGTCCTGGAAGTCCTTCAGCACAATCTGGCGTCGGATCTTCAAGCTCGGAGTCAAGTGACCCGTCTCCTCGGTCAGATCCGTCGTCAAGACCCTGAACTTACGGATCGACTCAGCGCGCGAGACCGTGTCGTTCGCCGCATCGACACCCTCCTGGATGTCAGCGAGCAGATCCTTGTTTTCGACCAGATCCTCAACCTTCGTGTCAGCCGGCAGGTTGTGACGCTCAAGCCAACCAGGAAGCGCTTCCTCGTCGATCGTCACGAGCGCGCCCACATATGGGCGACCCTCACCAACCACAACACACTGCGAAACGATCGGGACACTACGAACGCGATCCTCCATGATGCCCGGAGCCACGTTCTTACCCGATGCGGTCACCAAGATCTCCTTCTTGCGGCCCGTAATCGTGAGGAAGCCGTCCTCATCGATAATGCCCAAGTCACCCGTGGCAAACCAGCCGTCAACGAACGTGTCCTCGGTGAGGTCTTCACGATTGTGATAACCCTCGAAAACACAGACACCCTTGACGAGGATTTCGCCGTCTTCGCCGAGTTTCATCTCGTTACCCGGCAACGGGCGGCCAACAGTACCGATCTTGATCTTCTCTGGAGTGTTCACAGTCACCGGCGCGGTGGTCTCCGTAGCCCCATAGCCCTCCAGAACCGTCAGGCCAATACCGTTGAAGAAATGCCCCAGACGCTCACCCAGCGCACTACCGCCAGACACCGCGTGAGTCACTTTGCCGCCCATAGCAGCGCGCAACTTCTTGTACACCAGCACATCGAAAAGCTTGTGCTTGACGCGAGTAACGAACGAAACCTTGCCCTCAAGCGACTGCCGCGAATACTCCTCGGCAACCTTGGCTGCACTCGCGAAAATCTTGCCTTTTCCGCCATCTTCAGCCTTCTGCTGTGCGCCGTTGAAAACCTTCTCAAACACGCGCGGAACAACAAGCAGGAACGTCGGTTTGAACGAATCTAACGCTGGCAGCAGATTCTTCAAGTCAGAGGTGTGCCCGGTACGTGCGCCGCCGCCAACCGCCATCAACGCAATAAAGCGAGCGAAAACGTGAGCCAAAGGCAAGAACAGGATCGTCGAGGCATTCTTAGTAATGACGCCCGGAACGGCTTTCGCAGCGTTATCCGAAAGGTCAACGAAATTCGCGTGCGTGAGCTCGCAACCCTTCGGCTTGCCCGTCGTGCCGGACGTGTAAATGATCGTCGCGATATCCGACTTAGAACGCGTAGCCTCCTGCGCCGCGCGGTCCTCTTCCGAGACCTTCTCGCCATCAGCACGCAACTGATCCAGCCCATCGGTATCCATTACGAGCGTTTCAGAAACGTTAGATAACGATTCCGAATCCTTAGCTCGCTTGACGCCCTGAGCATGGCGATCGTTCTCTACTATCACGATGTTCGAGCCGGAATCCTTCAGAACCCAAGCGATCTGGCTAGGGGAGGACGTCTCATAGATCGGCACCGAAATGCCACCGGCATAAGCAACCGCGAAATCGATGAGGCTCCACTCGTAACGAGTAGCCGACATCAACGCAACGCGATCGCCCGGCTTCACGCCGCGATGCATTAAGCCGCGCGCAATAAGTTTCGCATCTGCGGCGAAATCACGAGCGGACACGTCAACCCAACCGTTGTTGCCGTCCGGTTTAGAGAACAAAGGAATATCGGCATCGTTCGCTAGATGACGTTCGACCAGATCAACCAACGTGGCGCTATCTGGGTTCACGACCACAGCCGGAACAGAAACGGTCTCCACGGGCAAACTCCTGACTTCTCGTGTTGGCGATGGACCACACAAACACTGAGTGTGATGCGTGTCACCATATGTTTATCAACACTTTATGTCATTGGGCGTACCGATGCGTAACCACGCGCCGTCAGACTCGGCCGGCATCAGACTCTGGCGCCGTCATCCCAAGGGTCACGCCGATGCCGAGGCAACGTCCACCCCAAATACAGCAAGGCGCCCAACTCAGCCGCGATGAACACCCACCAAGCGAACGACGGCAGGGCCACCTTGAACAGCACGCAGACAAGCATCAACAGAGGCACACCCGCCACGACAATCCAGGCCAGGACTCGATCCGGGCGACCGGAGAAAACCGATGGGGGCTCCTCGGGAACATAATCGGTGTCCTCATCTTCGGCTTCCTCACCCGGAGGCCAGTCTCGTGGACCAGAACTTCCAAGACCAGAGGGCTCATCCATTGCCGTGGGGAAAAACGGCTGCGACGCAAAGAAATCCTCAAGGTCAGCGGCTTTGTTCTGAGCCCGCTGCTCCGCCGAGGGCTCACGCGGGGGTTTCTGGGACCCCGAAGACTCCCCAGCGTTAGGCTCTTGCGTTCCTGGATCCTGGATTCCCGGGTCCATCTGTTCAAGGCGGGCTACAAGATCAGCCCACGCCGCGTCGTCATCACGACGATCCTTCACGACACCTCACACACCTTTCGCCACATCGCGGGCAATCCCATCAACCACATCGCGCGACTCAGAGAAAATCAACGGAGCGTCCTCATCCAACGTCGCAACGTGGAAACTGTTCGGGAGATCAACGCGCCGCAACTGTTCCCGAACACTAGGACGCAAACCACGCTGCAAATGCGTCACGGTCGAATCCGGAACCACATGGTCAACAGCCGAACGGAACAACGTGATCGGAGCCTCGACACCCGGCAACATGCGGCGAGTACGCGCAACCAAACGCGTCATCTGATCCACAGCCGTAACCGGAACACGATCATACGCACCCTCAGTGACACCCGACTTCCGGATGTCATCTCCAATCGCAGGAACCGTAGCCACAAACCGCCTCACAAGCCCAGCGAACGTTGCCTGCAGAGGATACGAAAACGCCGGATTCACCAAAAATAAATGAGCCGGGCGGCGCACCGCACCCAGGTAAGCCGTCAACGTTCCACCCATCGAGAGACCACCAACAGCAACCGCATCGCACTCAGCCGCCAACGCATCGTAGGCATCCTCGACGCACGCACGCCACTCATCAGCGCTAGCAACCTGCAGATCCTGCCACCGCGTCCCATGACCAGGCAAGAGCGGCATCGACACCGCATGCCCCGCATCCTGCAACGTACGGCCCCAGTCGCCCAGCGAGGCCGGGCGAGACGTGAACCCATGAATCAGCAGAACCCCAACACCCGAAGTTCCGGGAACGAAAGAACTCGGCACTGCAGAACCCGGTTGGGGGACAAACGCTTCATCAGCCACCATTGGCACCCTTCTCTACGCGCTGCGCCACAACAAACCACACTACGTTGTGAACCCAAGGTTACGTTCAAAACCCAAGATTACGCTGAAAAGCTCAACCTTTATGCCCCACGCCGCCGGGCTTCGTAGACTGGAGTAATGCTGAACAACGCCGTATTTTCCGATGCTGGATCACAGACAGGCCCTGCCACCGACCCGGCCTTGGACCGGTGGCGTTCGCTACCCATCAAACAGCAGCCAGACTGGACAGGAACCGAAGCACACGACCGCGCCGTCGCGGAGCTCGGAACCAAACCGCCGCTCGTATTCGCCGGTGAGGTAGACGCCCTGCGTGAACAGCTAGCCCGCGCAACTCGAGGCGAAATGTTCGTGCTGCAAGGTGGGGACTGCGCTGAAACATTCGCCGGCGCAACCGCTGACAAGATCCAGGCGCGAGTCAAGACTATTCTGCAGATGGCCGTCGTGTTGACATACGGCGCGCAGATGCCCGTGCTGAAGATGGGGCGCATGGCTGGGCAGTTCGCCAAGCCGCGTTCCTCGGCCACCGAGACCCGCGATGGCGTGACCCTGCCGACCTTCCGCGGGGAGATCGTCAACGGCTTCGAATTCACAGAAGAAGCACGCATGCCAGACCCGATGCGCATGGTCCAGGCCTACGACACGTCGGCCGCAACGCTCAACCTGATCCGCGCGTTCACCCAAGGTGGCTTCGCGGACCTGCGTTCCGTTCACTCCTGGAACCGCGGCTTCATGAGCAACCCGGCTTACCAGGAATACGAAGAGCTCGCGGCCGAAATTGACCGTGCCGTTCGCTTCATGGACGCATGCGGCGCCGACTTCGAGGCACTGCGTCGAACCGACTTCTACGCTGCGCACGAAGCGCTGCTGCTCGACTACGAACGCGCGCTCACCCGCACCGACTCCCGCACCGGGAACCCCTACGCAACCAGCGCCCACTTCTTGTGGATCGGGGAACGCACGCGCGATATCGATGGCGCGCATGTCGACTTCCTGTCGCACGTCGAAAACCCGCTTGGCGTCAAGCTTGGGCCGACTTCGACCGGCGAGGACGCGCTGCGGCTCATCGAGAAACTCAACCCGAACCGTATTCCGGGCCGACTGACCTTTATTACCCGCATGGGTGCGTCCAACATCCGAGAAAAGCTGCCGCCTATCGTCGAAGCGGTGAAGAGCGCTGGTGAAGACGTTCTGTGGATCACCGATCCGATGCACGGCAACACCGTCACCAGCTCCAACGGCTACAAGACCCGCCGCGTCGAAGACGTCATGGACGAGGTCAAGGGCTTCTTCGAGGTACACCAGTCGCTTGGAACCGTGCCAGGCGGCCTGCACATCGAGATGACCGGCGACGACGTCGCCGAATGCCTCGGCGGCGCGGACCCGATCCGCGAAGACCAATTCGATGACCTCTACGAGACCGTTTGCGATCCGCGGCTGAACCACTCGCAATCGCTAGAGCTCGCGTTCCAGGTAGCCAACGGGCTTGCGCACCGCTAAACGGAACTAGCAGGATCGAAGCACGAAACGGGAAGAATCCGGGGAAGAACACAATGACTGAACAGAACAGTGCTAGCAACCTCAGCGTCGGACCATACGCCCTGTTTGACCGCGACGAGGATCCCAACGACCTCATCAGTGGCTTCTGGCGGGCAGACTATGCGCCGAACACATTGCCAGAGCGCCTCGTTCTGGCGTTCCTTGGTCCAACCGTCGACGAATTCGCGCACGAACGCGGCTGGGAATGCCGTGTAGAACTCGATTCGATTACCCGTGACTTCCCGTACTGGGTCACCGAGCACAACGGGGTAGAGGTTGGCGTAGTTTTGGCTCCGCTTGGCGCATCTGCTGCAACCCAGAACCTCGAGTTCGGCTTGGCGCTGGGCGCCAACAAGATCATCGCTGTAGGTAGCTGCGGAGCGCTAGACACGCAAGAAGAGAATGTGTTCTTTATTCCGCAGCGCGCACTCCGCGATGAAGGAACAAGCTTCAAATATCTGCCGGCCGAGGACTGGATCGACCTCGATGCTGCAGGCATCGAAGCCGTTGAAGCGGCGCTTGCCGCCCAAGGTCGCGCAGGCGAACGCGTCACCGTATGGACGACCGACGGCTTCCTACGCGAAACCCCAGCGATCATCGAACGCCGCCGTGCGGCAGGATGCGACGTCGTAGACATGGAATGCTCCGCGCTCGCTGCTGTATCGCGTTTCCGCGGTGCAACGTACGGGCAGTTGCTCTACACCGCTGACTCTCTTGCTGACCTGGACAAGCATGACCCGCGCGGATGGGGTAAAGCCTCGCGCGGTATCGCGCTCGACCTCGCGATTGAGGCAGCAAGCCGGCTCTAGTCTTCGGCGTCGGTCGGCGCCGGGGACTAAAGCCGGCTCTAAACCACGCCGGCTCTAGACAACACCGATCGTGATGGTCGAGCCGCGCTTGGCCATCTGGCCTGCACCTGGGTCTTGCTTCACGACGCTGTCGATAACCGTGCCGAAGCTGCCCTCCTCAACAGCTACCTTGAAACCGGCCTCCTCGAGGATCCGCGTCGCTTCGTCGCGGCTCTTGAACTTCACGTTCGGAACCTCAACAACATCGGGTCCTTTGGAGACGATGATCTCGATTTCGCTGCTGCGCTTGACCTCCTCGCCGCCCTCCGGCGAGCTGCGGATTACGTTGCCTTCGCGGTAAGTGTCAGAGAACTCTGGCTCGCCCTCAACCACGGTGAAACCAGCGGCTTTGAGCAAGTCTTTCGCGTCGCTGACGCTACGCCCGCGGACCTGCGGCACCTCGACGGGGGCAGGACCGGAAGACAACACGACATCGACGGCCGATCCTTCAGTGATCTGAGCCCCGATCTGCTCGGATTGCTCAATCACGAGTCCAGATTTCGCTTCGTCGTGTCGTTCGGTCACGTCGCCGAGCTTCAGTTTCGCTTTCTTGAGCTGAGCTTCGGCGGCATCACGGTCTAGACCGTTGAGGTTAGGCACGCTGATCATCCGTGGCCCGCGCGAAATCACCAAGTTCACACCCTGGTATCGGCGGACCGTGTCACCGGCTTTTGGGTCGCTGGATATGACCTTGCCTTTCTCGACGGTTGTCGAGTAGTCCTCGCTCGTGTTGGCGTGCGTTCCAGCTTCTTCGAGTTGTGAAATCGCGCTCGATTCCGTCTGGTTCTTGAGTTCCGGGACCACGATCTCGGCGCCTGGCCCGGCACCGAACCACCACGCGCCAGTGCCGCCTAGCAGCGTCACGATGAACACGATCAGCGCGATGAACCAGGCCTTGCGTTTGGTTCCTGGCTTGGAGACGGATTCAGAAGGCTTGCGGGCCGCGCGCCCGGTGCGGGGGCCGGGTTGAGCGTCCGATGCGGGAGCAGCTCCGCCGGAATGCTGGCTTGGAGCGGCAGTGTGGCCCGCATCGTACGCCGGGCCCGAGTCCGCTGGCGGTTCGATATTTTGTGATTGCGTATCGGCTGGCAGGCGTAGCTCGTGCTGTGGGATGCCGCCTTCGGGCACAAGGCTCGTGTCTGAATCCGGCGGTGGCGGGGAGAAAACCGACGTCCCGTCGTCACGGGCCATCGGTACGAAAGTGGTGGCCGCATCGTTATCGATGTCATCGCTTGCGGCTTCGGATTCAGGCTCTGCGTCCTGGGCGCCGGCGTTCGCGGCGGCAGCGTCTTCTGCGGCGGACGGCTCGTCGTCAGCGGGTTGGGTGCGTGCCAGGAGGTTCTGCGTCGCGACGACCAGTTCGTGGAGCGTGACGGGTTCGTCTCCGAGGTCGAGTTCATCCTCGGAGAGGTGATCTTCGATGCGGCGGAGCTCTTTGAGGAAATCTCCGGCGTGCGGAGGACGGTCATCCGGCTGGTGTTCGGTGGCCCACGCGACGAGGTGGTCGAAATCTTCGCTCAGCTCAGGCACTACATCGGATGGTGCGGGCACGGTTTCGTTGACGTGGCGCATCGCAACGTCCCAGGTTGTTTCACCCGTGTACGGTTGGTGGCCGGTCAGCAGCTCGTAGAGCAGGATTCCGCACGCGTAGATGTCGGTACGTTCGTCCGCGCCGCGGCCCGTGACGAGTTCGGGGGAGACGTAGGCGACGGTGCCGACGAGGCCGCCGGTTGCGGTGTGTTCGCTCGCTGCGCGTGAGAGGCCGAAGTCTGCGAGTTTGATACGACCGTCAGCTGAGATCAGGACGTTTTCGGGTTTGATGTCGCGGTGGACCATGTGTGCGGCGTGCGCAGCGGCGAGGCCTGCGAGGACTGCGTCCATGACTTCGAGCGCAGCGCGCGGTGTCATCGCGCCTTGGGTTTTGATGACGTCCCGGAGCGTGACGCCGGGGACATATTCCATCACGAGGTAGGCTTCGGAGCCGTCGACGCCTTGGTCGTAGACGTTCACAACGTTCGGGTCGGTGAGCCGGGCGGCGGCGATCGCTTCGGCTTCGAACCGTTCAACGGCTTGCTCGGAGTCCGCGAGGTGGGGGTGCAGGACTTTGAGCGCTACTTGGCGGCGGAGTTTGAGGTCCGTGCCGAGGTAGACGGTGGACATGCCTCCGCGCGCGACTCGACGCTCGATGCGGTATCGATCATCGAGTACTTCGCCAACTAGGGCGTCGCGGCGTTCTGGCATAGTCACACACTAGATCTTAGGTGAAAGTGGGGATGAATCCTTTGAAGCGCATCGTAGATGTGCGGCTTCGTGACGATTAAACGGCCTGAGGTTTAAACGCCTGAGGATTAAAAATGTGGGCGTCCGGGGTGAACTATGAACTAGCCCCCGGACGCCCACATCAATGGTGTGCGCTTAGGATGCGCGGCGTGCGCGTGCGGCGCGGCGCTTCATTGCGCGGCGCTCGTCTTCGCTGAGACCGCCCCATACGCCGGCGTCTTGGCCGGTTTCCATGGCCCACGAGAGGCACTGTTCAATGACAGGGCAGGTACGGCACACATTCTTTGCTTCTTCGATCTGCAGGAGTGCAGGACCTGTGTTGCCGACTGGGAAAAAGAGGTCAGGGTCTTTCTCCAGGCAAGCGGCTTTATCGCGCCAACTCATGCGGTGAATGCTCCTTGGTTGATGTGGCGGGGGTGGACCACGTTTGGTGGGTTCCCGCCGTGCTTGTTACGTGGGTGCCGTAACGGTTTTGTGGCGCCTGCAACCGGTGAACTTTTGGAAGGTGGTGCAGGCAGTTTGCTTACGAGGACGTTGGGAAACAAGACGGCCCACGCATCGTGGGCCGGTGTATCTCCAACATCAGGTACTGGGTTCAATTTTCCCATGGGCTTGGGAGGTAAACAAGGGTGTTCGCTACTTGAAAGTCACTAAACGGTATGGCGTTGATCACCGTTTGTGCACCTGGAACTGAATTTCTGTTGGTTTTTGTTCTCGCCCTGTTCATGTTTCTGCTCGGGGTGAGTGTGGGTGCTGTTGTGCCGCTTAGAATGTTGGGCATGATGACACAGTCTTCTGAACCTCGTATGACCGCGCCTACTTCGGTCAAAGTGACTGTAGCGATGCTTGGGATTGAGGTTTTAGGTGTTGCGGCCGCACTGATTATGTCGATTGTGAATCTGAATCAGCCGGGCCCGTTGAATATGGCGGGCCGTATTTTCATGTTGGTTCTGATCGCGGCTGCTGGGGCTGGTTTGTTGGTGACTGCGGTTCAGCATTACTTGGGTAAAGCGTTTACGCGCGCGATCATCGTGGTGTGGCAGCTGTTCCAGATCATCATTGGGGCGCAAGCGCTTGCCGCTGGTGGCGAGTTGTTCGGCGTCGGCATCTGGATGGGTATTGCGATGGTGGTTACGGCTGGGGTCGCGCTGGTCATGGTTTTCGCACCGGCGACTCGCTTGTATCTTTCGATTGACGACGTTCCCCGGTGATGAGGGGAGCAGGCCACTCATAGGAGTGGGACTGCTCGGTAGGTTTCTTGGTTGATGTTGACGAGCACGTGGTGGGGCTGCGTCGTGCTCGTTAGCGGTGGCCTCCAGTTCAGTGGCTCGAAGTCGCTGGGGGCGACGGGTGGGATGACGACGGTGGAGTTGCTGAGCGCTGTGCTGCGCCACCACGGCATGAGGTAGGCGAGGCGTGTTGGTGTGCTGGCTCCGAAGATGATGGGCTGGCCTTCCGCAATGCGACGTTCGCAGCGGGCTATGACCGCCGGCGTAAGGGCTTCCGCGTTGTCAACGATCCAGATGGTCTGATCTTCTGATGCTTCGGGTGAGTCGTCGCGCTCAGGGTTGATTCGTTTGATGGTGTAGCCGGCACACCATTGGTTAATGAGCTCGTTGCGTGCGAGTGCGTCCGCGCCGATCACGAGTCCTGCCGGTGTTGCCGGGATGGCGGTCGCCGTCTGGGCGGGAACGAGGCTCACGCGTAGCTCGGGGACCAGTGCTGCTGTGCTTCGCTGAGTCCTGTGCGAGGTGGCACTTCGGGTGGTACTTGCGATGTTTGGCGTTGTGCAGTTTTCTCCCCAGCGGTGAGGGTTTGGGTCACGGCGGGGCGCTTCGTCTGCGGTGGGAAGCTGCACGGCAAGGCCTTGGGACGGTGTTGCTGTTGAGCACAGCACGCCGCGTCCTGGAATGGACGGGACAGGGCGGATGCGAGGCCAGACGTGTCGGGCCTCTTCAGCGACGGCATAGGGAAGATAGATCCGGTGCGCGAGTGTCGAGAAGGTTCGCGATGTCGCGAGGTCCCGCCCTCCGTTGATGATCACACCAACCGTGCCTTTGAGTGCAAGCTCTCTCACTGTCTGTTCCCGATAGGTTGCTGCACGGTCGGAGGCGTCTGCCCACCAGCTGCTCGGGGAGATGATCCACAGCGTCGGTGGCGTGGTTTTCTGAGCTCCCGTGTATCCGCCCACGCTCGCTTTGCCACCGTGGCCCGCATTGCCGCCCGCGTGCGGGCAGCGGCCTTTTTTGAGTTCGCGTAAGACTTCGGTTGCGAGGCTGGTTTCGTTCGGTCCTACGTAGCAACCCCATACGTGTTTGGTTGACTCGAGGATTCCGAGTCCGTCCAGGACTATAACTGAACGCGCCGATCGTCCTTCGTCCTGACCCGATAGGGCGTGTGCGAGCCCCCGGACCACAGCCGCGTCTTCATTGCCTTCAGCGCCGCAGATCCCTAGCGAATACGGGGCACGAGGGGCGAAGTTCCCAACCCTCATCTCTGGGGTAGTGATCAACCCCAGTGTTGGAGCGCCACCGCATTGAGCAGTCGCATCGTCAAGACCGGAGAGGCTGTCTAGGTCGCGCGGGGAGAGATTTTCAGGCAAAGCCGGCGGAATGATCGCGTCGCCTAGCCCCTGAGGGTCCCGTGCCATGATTTGTTCGAGACGTTCAGCTAGAGTCGGCACGCCGTGGCTAGAGACTTCCCGCGAGGCTTCATCGCATACTCGTGGGCCGCGGACGCCGATGTGCACAGTGGTAGGCGCGTCGCTCGTCGGCTCAACCATGCCGTGGATGAGCGGGCTGCCTGTTGACGCGATGATGACGCGGCCTGGTTCAGATGCGGGAATCTCAGCTGCGGCAGTAGAGCCGATCAAAGACATCGAATCTGCGGTGTCTACAAGCCGAAGGCATACGGTGAGTGAAATGTTCGCCTTAATCTCTGGTGTGACGATCCCTTGCGGCCGTTGGGTTGCCAGAATCAGGTGGAGGCCTAACGCACGGCCAAGCGTCGCTAGACGCATGATGTCGGTGAGGATGCTCGGATGGTCTTGAGCGAGGATCCGGAACTCGTCGATCATCACGATGAGCCGCGGAGGTGCCTCCGGTAGCTCCGAAACATCTGAGACTCCCGCCCCACTGAGTAGTTTTTCGCGGCGGGTCATCTCAATCCGTAACGCCTCAACGATGCGGAAGACCTCACTCCCGTCGAGGTCTGTGACACACGTTTCCACGTGGGGTAGCGATGCGAACTCGCTGAATGTTGTGCCGCCTTTGAAGTCAACGAGGGCCAACCGAAGATGCTCGGGTGAATAGCGTTCTGTCAGGCCAAGAACCCACGCGCGGAGCAATTCGGACTTTCCGGAACCGGTGGTTCCGGCGATGAGCGCGTGAGGGCCGTCTTTAACGATGTCGACGGCGAGCGGGGCTCCGTCACTGCCGGTACCTAAAACGGTTGCCGCACTGTGCCGCGCCTCGGCTTTCGCAGGCCCGGCAGCAGGCAAGGAAGCGGCCGGCAAGGACTCAGCTCTATGTTGAGGGTCTGTTGCCGCTTGGAATATCACGGATGCATGATCAAGTGCTTCGAAACTGATGCTGTCTGGTTGGAACATCTGTTGAGAACCATCGTGATCGAGTGTCGCTGACAGTGTTTGCTGGGTGTCTTCGCTACACGTAATGATCCACTCGTCTGGGCCTGCCCCTTGATCGTGGGTGCGCGCGCTACGGGACTCGACGCGTACAGTGATCGGCTCAGCGCCGGGCGTTGGCGGGACGAGCAGGCACTCATACGCCTGAATAGCGTCATCCAAACGAACAGCGTTCACGCCTAGCAAGCGTGCGGGCAACCGCGAGGAAGCTGGGATCCGGAGACCCCAGCCCGCAGGTAGGCCGCGTTCCATGAACGAAACAAGCACTGCCCTCAGAATGCCAAGACACTGGGCTGGCGGCCCGACGATGCGCACGCTCTCTCCCGGCTGCAGATGAAGCACTGCCGGCCATTCGTGCGGTTCACGGCCGATGCCGCGCGACAGCTTGATACTCGTGGGTTCCCCGTTGGCGGTCAGCGGAAGCCGACACTCACGCACAGTCCCGACGCGCAGGCTCACTGAGTCTGTGCCGTGGGGTGTAGCCCCGAACTTTCCCCAACGGTCAGGTGTACTTTCTGCCGGAGCATTCGCTGTCTTGCCTGAGGTCTGCCGGCCCAGCGTCTGGTGCCACGAAGCGATGATCCGCGCCGGTGTCGGGGCATTGTGCTTCAAAGTTTCGATGTGACGGAGACCTTGCTGGCGGAGGCGTCGGCGATAGCGGCGGCGCTCCGCAATGTTCTGTCCCACCATGAACGATCCCGTGAGGACGCCCAGTACACCGAACACCAACATGAACCACGACCCGAGCGCCAGCCATAACGCGATCCCGATCCCCAGGGGAGCTACCGCCATGACGAGCCCAAGCCACGGGAACTTCGGTGGTGCTTGCACCGAAACGTCAAGCCGGTGTGGCAAAGGCGCTGTGCAGCGTCGCCGCTGAGTGCCCACGACAAGCCGCACAGTCGTGTCACCTGCCAGAACCGTGTCAGCGTCGGTGATGGCAGCTGAAACAGTGCGCTCGCCGTTGACGCTGAGTTCGCCATCGAGCTCCGAGATGGTGATGCCCGTTGCGGTGACACGTATGAGGGCATGTTCGCGGGACATTGCGGGGTCGTTGATTTGGATCCTTCCGGGGCCGCGGCCGATGAGGGAGTCACCTCGGGGGAGTGTGAAGACTGTCCCGCAGTCGGGCCCGGAATCCACGATGAGGTGTAGGGAGTCCCGATGCCGGTGCTCGGTGGCAAGCTCGCTGGCTGACGCCGTGCGGAGTTTTTGTGCGGTGTTGGACTCGCCCACGAGGGTTTGCGTGAGATGTTCGGCGGCGTCCTTCCGAAGTCCCGGAAGGTGAAATACGCGGGCTTGGTGTGGATCGAGCAACAACATGCGGCTGGCTCCTGAGTAAAAACAGTGATTTTCCGTTGTTGAAGCCAACGTAGTGAAGAACCTGCTGTGGATGCGCTGTGAATAGGTGTTGTGTGGATAACCTTCGTTATCCACATCGTGCTGTTTGATGCTTGCGGGCGTTTGGTTAGTGCTTTTATCGTCGAAACCGCATAGCAAAGTCATTCCAGTGGCGTTCGCACGTCCATGGAGAGTGCGTCAGGAGGTGGGTATGAGCGACATCGCAACCATGATCGAACACGATGTTCGCCAACGAATGCGCCGTGAGGGCCTGGACCCCGTCACGGCACCTACGCAAGTGCGTGCACTCGTCTCGCAGGCTCTCGAGGAATACGATCTGCGTTCGCTCACGGAATCCCTCACCCCGCTGCGGCAACGCGATGACGTAGAACGCACGATCGTTGATTCACTCATTGGCCTTGGGCCGCTGCAAGCCCTCATGGAGGACCCCGAGGTCGAAGAGATCTGGCTCAACGGTCCGGACAAGATCTTCGTCGCCCGTGCTGGGGTTGCATCACTCACACCCATCAAAATGACCCAGGAAGAGCTGCGTTCCCTCGTGGACCGCATGCTCGCCGGAACAAATCGCCGCGTCGATTTGTCGTCACCGTTTGTGGATGCCGCCCTGCCCGACGGATCGCGGCTTCACGTAGCGATCCCTGACATCACGCGGTCGGTGTGGATGATCAACATCCGTAAGTTCGTGGCCCATGCCCACCGGCTCAGCGACCTCGTTCGCCTCGGTTCGCTCAGTAACAGCGCTGCAGCATTCCTTGAGGCGTGCGTTGAAGCCGGCCTCAACATCGTGGTTTCAGGGGCTACCGGAGCGGGCAAAACGACGATGCTCAACGCGCTTTCCGCCTCGATCGGGGCGCGGGAACGTGTCATCACCGTCGAAGAAGTGTTTGAGCTTAAGGTTCCGCTGCGGGATGTCGTGGGGATGCAGTGCCGGCCAGCGAACTTGGACGGCATGGGTGAGATCACGCTGCGCAGGCTAGTGAAAGAAGCGCTCCGGATGCGGCCAGACCGGATCATGGTCGGCGAAGTCAGGGAAGCGGAAAGCTTCGACCTGCTCCTAGCACTCAACGCCGGATTGCCGGGGATGGCGACGATCCACGCGAACTCCGCACGAGAAGCGATCAGCAAACTGTGCTCGCTGCCCTTGTTGGCCGGCGCGAACATATCGCAAGAGTTCGTCGTCCCAACCGTGGCTTCGACGATGCACGTGGTGGTTCACTGCTACCGAACCCCAAGCGGCGAGCGCGGTGTTGACGAAATCGTGATGCTCAAAGGATCCGACGGGCAAGGGGTCATCGAAACATCAACAATTTTCAAACGTTCCGACGGTGAACTGCGTCCCAACCAGGATGCCGACCCCGCACACGTCCGCTTCGCTGCTCGCGGCATCGACCCGCGCAGTTTCTTGGTGGAACGCACATGAGCGCAATCCTAGGGCTGACGCTGGGGCTGGGTCTGCTTCTGATCTGGCAATCAGGTTTCGAAACCCGGCGACGCGCACGCTCCCTCACAGCGGACACCAGGTTGCGACGCACTATGGACCAAGCCGGCCTCCAACACGTCACAACCGTGACGTTCCTCCTCATCAGCGGCGGGATCGTCGCAGTTGCTACGGCGATCTATTTCCTCGCAACATCAACGCTGACGGTGTCGCTTGTTCTGTGCGGCATTACCGCAGTCCTGCCGGCGTGGTGGCTCCGGCACAAAGCAGACCAACGCACCAAAGCACTGCGGCAAATGTGGCCCGACGTCGTGGACCACCTCCGCTCAGCCGTACGCGCCGGACTGCCGCTCAACGAAGCGCTCGCACAACTGAGTTACGAAGGCCCTCAAGAACTCCAGCCAGCGTTCAGAGCCTATGCGGCAGACCTCAAAGTCACCGCCAACATGGACGCGACCCTCGACAGGTTGGCGCATCGACTCGCGGACCCCGTGGCTGACCGCATCATCGCCGCAGTCAAACTCACGCGCGAAGTCGGCGGAGCCGACGTCAGCATCATGCTCAGCACGCTCTCCGGATTCCTCCGAACCGACGCCCGAACCAGGGGAGAACTCGAAGCCCGCCAGTCTTGGACAGTCAACGCGGCCCGGCTTGCGATCACAGCGCCGTGGGCCATCCTGCTCGTTCTGTGCCTAGAACCGCGCATCGCCCAGGCATATTCAACGCCAACGGGGCTCATGGTTCTACTCGGGGGAGCGTTCGTAGCGGTCGTGAGCTACCGGATCATGATGCGCATCGCCCGGCTACCTGAACCACAGCGGGTGGTCGCATGAACATCTACGTAGCCAGCGCACTCCTGACGCTCGTAGGGCTCGCAGGGATCGCATTGATTATCGACTTTGTGGTCCGAGGAAGAAGCCTGCCCATCGGCGACAGAATTGCTGCACAATTCGGTGCCCGCACACCCCAGCCGTGGAGATGGCGAACCCTCAATCCGTTACGTTATCTCTCCCCAAAAGCCGTGCGAGCAGCGCGCTATTCAACCACTAACACGCGTGCCTCAAGCCCCCACATTGCGATGCGAGAGAAGAAGATCGCGGCAATGCTGGCGGCCGCAGGGCTAGAAACCAGCGTGGCCGAACACAAGCAACACCGGCTCGTTGCATCCATCGTCGCCGCAGGGGCAGCGGGAACGATCTTCATCGCGCTCAGCACACGGCAAAACATCCAACCCGTCGCTGCCGCCATCGCGGTCATCGCGAGCGCCATCGCTGGAACCTGGCTCGTCGACGCCCGGGTCAACCGAAAGATCAAACAACGCCGCCAAACGGCAATCGAACAATGGCCTGAATACATCGAACTCGTCGCGCTCGCCGTGGCCGCAGGTGACGGAATGCGCTCAGCGATCGCCCGCGTGGGGCAACAGTTCCCTGGTGTTCTAGGGGAGCGGATCCGCGACATGCTGATCCAGATGCGGACGAACGGGAACGTTGGCGAAGCTCTGATTGAGTTTGCGGATGAGCTGGAAAGCCCCACGATCCAGCGATGTGCCTCCACGGTGAGTGTCGCCGCGGAACGCGGCACTCCGCTGGCAGCGGTCCTACGAGATCAAGCAGCAGACGCTCGCGAATCAGCGCGACGAGACCTCATGGAAGCCGCAGGCAAACGCGAGCTCGGGATGCTGTTACCAGTGGTTTTCGGTGTTCTTCCGCTGTCCGTGGTCTTCGCGGTATTCCCAGGTCTGAGCCTGCTCACGATGTCTGTCTAGAAACCACACTCCCTGAAACTTTTGCCATCACTCCTGGAAATCCACTCACGAAAGGAACCAACCATGAACAATCGATTCACCCGCACCCGACTAGGTTCATCCATTACGGCTATGTTTTTGAAGTTCTCGGCTCTCATCGCGGGCGGTGCGGCCGCAGGTGAAGACCGTGAACGCGGCGACGTCCCGGGCTGGGTTCTCGTGACGCTCATGTCAGCTCTGCTGGTTGCCGGAATTTACGCGGTTGCCGGCCCAGCATTGGTCAAGATGTTCAACGAAGCGGTCGGTAAAGTCGGCGGCATGTAATGGCCCGCTGTACGCACGATGAGCACCGGGAGCGAGGCTCTGCCGTCGCGGAAACAGCGATGATCATGGGTTTAGTCGCTCTGCTGTTCATGATCCTGATCCAGCTCGCTGTTTTCCTGCATTGGCGCAACATGGCAGCTGACGCGGCAACCCACGGCGCACGCTACGGAGCATTTCCGGATCAGGAGGCCAGCGCCGGAGCGTTGAGGGCGCAAGAACTGCTGGATTCCTCGCTCAAACAAGGCACCGGACAAGCGCAGGCCGAGCTCATCAAGCGCGACTACGGGCCGGCAGTCAAAGTGACGGTGACCGTTAATGTGCCGATCCTCGGTTTCCTCCCTTCACCGCTCGAATATTCGACCAGCGCGGTCGTGACTAAAGCGACGTACTAATGCACTCAACTCTGATTCAGGCGACGTCTCGCGGGCCTGCAACCCACGAGACGCTAAAACCAAGCATCAAAACTGAACCTGAAAGAGGCAGCGCGATCATCGAGTTCATCGGGCTGTCCGTGCTCCTCGCTATCCCGCTCATGTACCTCATGCTTGCGATATCGATGGTGCAAGCCAGCAACCTTGCCGCCGTCGCGGCAGCGGATCAGGCGGCCCGCATCGTGAGCCATTCCAATGCCACGCCAGATTCTGGAACATCCGGCACGCGGGAGAAAGCCGAGCACGCGATCGCAGACGTCATGGATGGCTACGGGCTCGCGGCCGGCAACGCGAGCCTCAGCGTCGAATGTTCCGGCCCATGCCCCGGTCCCGGTTCCCTCATCACCGCACGCGTCGAAGTACGGGTTCCGCTGCCGTTCGTGCCTGAGGGCGTGCAAGGGATCGTCAAGACGCACTCAGAAACAACGATGCTGGTAGGGGAGACAGAATGAGCTCCGTCCACACGGAAACAGGTACGCAGGAAGAGGGCCGCATCGCCGTGATGATCGCCGGGCTCATGGGCCTGCTCATAGCGGTCATAGCAGTGACATCGGCGCTCAACCATGTGGCGATATCCCAGCGGAAATTGACCTCGATCGCTGACTCGGTGACCAGCACTGCGGTGCTGAGCAAATCGCAAGCGAAAGCAGTTCAAGAAAACGGGCATCCGGACGTCAACGCGGCGAGAGCCGACATCGAAAGGCAACTGAAGAAGACACCTTTGCCACCGCAGCTGCAAAACCTGCGGCTCGATAGCGTCGAATTCAGGGGCGAACCACTCACGCTCCACGTGAACATGTCAGCCACCACTCAGATCCCGATCATCGGCGGTATCTTGCCAGGTTCTGCACACGTACACACCCACGCGTTCAGCCGCCTCGAGGTCCAATAGCCGATGCGGACACGCCCGGGCGCACGACGGGTAGACTTGAAATCACTATGTCTTCAACTGATTACGCCGCCGAGATCCGCGACCTCCGACACACTCTTCACGAGATCGAAGAGGTTTCGGACATTGAGCAGCTTCAAGCCGAGATCGACCAGCTCGAAAAAGAAGCCGCCGCACCAGACCTGTGGGACAACCCCGACGAGGCGCAAAAAGTGACCTCCGCGCTGTCCCATAAGCAGGCTGAACTCGGCCGCATCACCGGCATGGGCGCGCGCATCGATGACTTCGAAACGCTCATCGAACTCGCGGAAGAAGAAGGCGAACCAGAGCTTCTCGAAGACGCCGATTCCGAACTCGCCAAGATCAAAGAAAAGCTCTCCGAGCTCGAGATCATGACGCTACTCAACGGCGAATACGATGCCCGCGAAGCCGTCATCACGATCCGCGCCGGCGCTGGTGGTGTCGATGCCGCAGACTTCGCGGAAATGCTGTTGCGTATGTACCTGCGCTACGCGGAACGCCGCGGCTGGAAGACCAAGGTCACCGATACGTCCTACGCCGAAGAAGCGGGCCTGAAATCCGCGACTTTCGAAGTCAACGAACCATACGCATTCGGAACCTTGTCCGTCGAAGCGGGAACCCACCGCCTCGTACGCATCTCGCCGTTCGACAACCAGGGCCGCCGCCAAACATCCTTCGCCGCGGTCGAAGTCATCCCGCTCATCGAAACCACCGACCACATCGAGATCCCTGAAAACGAACTCAAAATCGATGTGTTCCGTTCCTCCGGGCCGGGCGGCCAGTCCGTCAACACGACAGACTCTGCGGTGCGCATGACCCACATCCCAACCGGCATTGTGGTCTCGATGCAGAACGAAAAATCGCAGATCCAGAACCGGGCCGCGGCGTTGCGCGTCATGCAGTCCCGCTTGTTGCTCCTCAAGCAGGAACAAGAAGCCGCCGAAAAGAAGGCGCTCGCAGGCGACGTCAAGGCGTCATGGGGCGACCAGATGCGCTCCTACGTTCTGCACCCGTACCAGATGGTCAAGGACCTGCGCACCAACCACGAGGTCGGCAACACCGGCTCGGTGCTGGACGGCGACATCGACGGGTTCATCGACGCCGGCATCCGCTGGCGTGCAAGCCAACGCAACCAGGATGAAGACTAAGCACGACGCCGACTAAACACGACACAGACTAAACCGGCCCGGCGCATCGTGCGTTAGGCTACCTGTGTCTGACCGACCGTGATCCGCGAGGTTTCTTTGGTGTGGTCGGTGATCCGGCCATCGACCAACGTCACCATTTCGTCGAAGCGGTGCGCATGCTGCAGGTCGTGGGTCACCAGGAGCGTGGTGACGTCAAGCTGCTTGGTCATGCGGATCAAGAGGTCGATGATCGTTGCGCCTGCGCGTGAATCGAGCGACGAGGTCGGCTCATCCACCAGCAAAACCGATGGGTTGGCCACGAGCGCGCGTGCGATGTTGACTCGCTGACGCTGCCCTCCGGAAAGCTGCGCTGGCCGCAAGTTTGCTTGGGCGCTGAGACCAACCGCCTCAAGCAACTCACCTGCGCGGGCCCGTGCCGCGCGTTTCTGCGCGCGCGTCCCGGCAAGCTCAATCACGGCACGGATCTGTTCGTGGGCGGTCAGCGAAGGCAGCAGGTTGGACTGCTGGAACACGATCCCGATCTTCTCGCGACGCAAACGCGCCGCCTCAGCTGGCTTGAGCCGGCTGGCTTCGATCCCGTCGATCATGACGGACCCGGAATCCGGCTGGGTCAGCGTCGCCGCGACCGTGAGCAGCGAAGACTTGCCCGAGCCCGACGGCCCCGTGATTCCGACGAGCGTGCCCGGCTCCGGCGTGAGAGTCACGTTATCGAGTGCGGTCACGGTGTCGTTGCCGTCTGGGTAGGTCAGGTTCAGATTGGTCAGGGAAAGCATGGTGGTCCTTTCGATGGGTAGATACGGGACGATGCTGCGCGGGCGGGTTTAGTTGAGGGCCTGCATCGGGTCGGCTTTGGTCACGGAACGCAGTGCGAACGCGGCTCCGATGAGCCCCAGGAGGGTCATGAGGAGGCCCGGTGCGAGCGTTGTGAGCCAGTTGCTCACGAACGGAACGCTTGCGGAGATCGCTGGCCCGACGAGCATGATGATTCCGATGCCCGCGCCAACGCCGACGGCCAAGACGAGCAACGACTGGCCGATCGCGTCGCGCAACAGTGCGCTCACGGGGGAGCCGAGGGCCCGCATCACAGCGATGTCGCGGGTTCGTTGCAGGGTCCACACGGTGAAGAACGCGCCGACAACGAGCGCGGAGATCGCCATGAGCATCCCGATCATCATCCCGAGCGAGCCGACTTCTGAACGGAAAGAGCCGACCGCCAAAAGCTGTTCGAAACCCGCGGGAGACACCGTGTGGGCGGCCGCGTTGATGTTTGCGGCTTCGTCGTCAGAGACGTCGGCGTGGACCAGCAGGGCGTTAGGGTGACCGGTTCCGCCGGTGCGCTCGGACAGCTCTTGCCACGCGCTCCACGACATGCCGATGACTGGCACGTGCGAGTAGTGCCCGGTTCCGGTGACGTCGGCGACAGTGAATTCGTGGCCTGCGATGGTGATCGCGGCTCCGGCTTCTATGCCGAGTTCTTCTGCCGCGTCTTCGCTCAAGGTGACGTTAGTTCCGGACGGGGCGGCGGAGTCGTCGGCTTGGTTCGGTCCGGTACCGGCGCCGAGGTCAGCGCCCGGGCCATGGGCTACCAGGGCGACGCCTGTCGTGACATCGTCGTGAGCCGCCGCGATCTGAGTGACCCCAACGGCGGTCACGTTGCTACGGCCAACATGATCTTCCCAACGCTGTTGAGCATCTGGGGCGATGGATGAGGTGGACATGCTCGCGTCCTGACTACCGTTCGGCGCGGACATCACGAGGCGGTCTGCCTTCCAGGAACGGACGGTGTCCACGTTGGCGCCGGCGAGGCCGCCGGTCAGGCCGGTCAGAAACCCGACCAGGAGGGTCATGAGCATCACGACAATGGTGATGATCGCGAAGCGCCCTTTCGCGTGGAGTACATCGCGCCAACCGAGAAACATGTCAACCTCGTTTTCTGTGCCGTCTCTTCGCAGCTCCGCACTGGATCTGCGTTGTTCCGCCGCTGCGTTGTTCGTTGCTTCCATTCCATCGAGTTCGGGGCTTCAGCGGATCCGGCGCAAGACTGATCTTGAATGTCGACATGGTTGAGGTGCGGGATCAATCTTTCGGTTGATGCGTTGCGGCACCTGAGGACCCTTGGGCGCAGTATTCTCGTTTATATGGTTGAGTCCACGCCGTCTGTTGCCCGCTCTGCGCCGGAACCGGAGCACGTCGTATCCGCGATGGCGCCTGCTTTTCGGTTGCTCCGCGCGGGCTTGCATGTGGTGATGTTGGTGTGCGCTGGCATCGCTGTTGCGGCCGGTGTGAAGCTCGTCAGCGTGCCGGGGCAAGAGGTGCGTGGTTGGCTTGGGATCGTGGGCGTGGCCGCGTTTGTTGCGGGCTGGGCCGGTGGCGCGGTTCAGGTTGAGCGTGGAAAGATCCGCGAGAACACCACCTCGACCGTGCTGGGACTCAGCGGGATGGCCGCGGCTTGGATACTTGCCGCGAGCCAGATCTTCGAAGCCGCGTATCTGGTGTTCCCGTTCTTTTTCGCGCTGCTGTTCCTACTGGGAATGAGGTTCGGAACCATCGCAGTCATGGCGGCGACGGCGTGCGCGATCCTCTTCATTTCCCAACGTCTGGGGTTTTCATTCGCTGTCGTGATTGGTCCGGTGCTGGGTGCTTCGGTGAGCATCATGATCGGGTGGGCTCTGCGTGCGGTTGCGTATCAGGCTGCGTTGCGTGAGTCGCTACTACAGCGGCTGCTCGATACGGAACGCGAGCTGACCGTGACCCAGCGGGAAGCCGGCATTCAAGCCGAACGCGCTCGCTTGGCTGGCGAGATCCACGATGGTGTTTCGCAGTCTTTGTCTTCGATCCAGATGTTGCTGCACGCGGCCGAGCGTGGCCTGCCAACGGATGATGCGCATCGTAAGACCAAGGAATACATCGTGATGGCGCGTTCAGCTGCCGAGGACGCGCAGTCGGAGACGCGAGGGATTTTGCGGCGAATGGCGCCCGCGGCTTTGTCTGATGAGACGCTCACTGGCGCGCTCGAACGGATCGCCGATGTGGGCGCTGGCCCGGCCGTGGTGGTCATGAGCGATGACCCTCCGTTGACGATGAGCCAGCAGGCCGCGCTGTTGAGGATCGCGCAGGGTGCGGTCGGGAATGCGCGCCAGCATTCGCGGGCTCACCGCGTTCTGGTTTCGCTTGAACACGATGCGGATTCGGCCACGCTGACGATCAGCGACGACGGCGTTGGTTTCGTTCCGGGGACCGTTCCGGAAGGCTCGCGCGGCCGGGGTCATTTCGGGTTGGCGTTGATGCGTGAGCGGGCTGAGCAGATGGGCGGCGAGTTCGCTGTTGAGTCCCGGCCGGGTCAGGGAACGCGGATCTCGGTTCGCATCCCGCTTGAAAGCGTTGACGGGCAACAAAACACAGCGGGCGAGGAGGAAGCATGAGTGGAGCTGGCGAGGCCATCCGCATCGTAGTGGTGGATGATCATCCGGTGGTGCGGGCTGGTTTGCGCGCGCTTTTGGAGATGGAGGATGACCTCACGGTTGTGGGGGAGGACGGCAGCGAAGACGGCGCCGTCGCCGAGGTTGAACGTGAACGGCCTGATCTGGTGTTGATGGATTTGCGGTTGGATCACGACGGCTCTGGTGCCGTTGCGATTCAGCGGTTGCGTTCCGCGGGGCTAATGATGCCTGTTCTGGTGCTCACGAATCATGACACGGACGCGGACATCCTCGCCGCGGTTGAGGCGGGGGCTTCCGGATACCTGCTCAAGGACGCTCCACCTGAAGAGCTTTTGCCTGCGGTGCGTGCGGCGGCCGCGGGGCAGTCGGCGCTTGCCCCGGCAATCGCGAGCCGACTCATGGAACGCCTGGTTTCTCCCTTGCCGAGCCTCACATTGCGCGAGCTGGAAGTTCTGCGCTGCGTTTCGGACGGTCTCACGAACGCCGAGATCGCCCAGAAGCTGTTCGTTTCGCAAGCGACCGTCAAGACCCACCTTGTGCACGTGTTCGAAAAGCTCGGGGTCACGTCCCGCACCCAGGCGGTAGCGGAGGCGCGAGACCGCGGCCTGTTCTAGAAGCCGCCGCACAACAGCAGGCCCCGGGCAACGTTTGTTGTCCGGGGCCTGAACTGTAACGGTTCACTAGCGGCTAGATATAGACGACGATGTCCTCGCCCTTGATCTCGCATGCGAAGCGTGGAAGCGCGGCATTCGCTGGGCCGGAGATGACGCTGCCGTCTTCGGCCTTGAACCAGGATTCGTGGCACGGGCAGTGGAAACGGTTTTCCGAGCCAGGGCTGACTTCGCAACCAGCGTGGGTGCAGACCGCCGAGAAAGCCAGAACTTCCTTCTCCGATGGGCGGAAAAGAACAAGCTTGGTCTTACCTGCGGTTACGCTCGCTTGGCCGCCAACAGCAAGATCGCTCGTCTTCAAGACAGGCTCAGGCTTGCCCGTGGCCTCCGGGATTTCGTTGGGACCGCTCGCCCCACACGCCGCAAGGCCGAGGGCAGCCGCGCCCAGAACCGCACCGCCAAGAACAGCGCGACGGGACGTGCAGCAACCCTGGTGGACCGCATCGTGCTCAACTGGTGAAGCAGCCTCAGCTGCCGGGGCTTCGACTTGCGAAATCTTGTTCTCCATACCGCCTATTGTCTCACTTCGAAGAGGTCGGCAGGCTCCACGCGCCGAACGGTGCGCCGTTGGTGCGTTCGCTCGCGCCCGACTGATCCAGGAACGGCGTGATACCGCCCAAGTGCTGCGGCCAGCCTGCGCCGAGGATCATGCACAAGTCGATGTCCTGCGGGCCAGCGACGACGCCCTCATCGAGCATGATGCGGATCTCGGTTGCCAGCGCGTCGAGCACCGTGGTGAGCAGCTCATCCTTGGTGATCGTGGCATCCCCGCGTTCAAGAAGCGCAAGGTTCTCTTCCGGAATGAACTTGCGGCCGTTCTCATCCTTCGACCAGATCGAGGTGACCTTGTTGTCGATGAGCGTCTGCAGGTTCTTCGACAACAGGAAACGCTCCGGGAAGCTGCTGTGCAACGTCTCAGCGACGTGCTGAGCGACAGGCAAGCCCACCATCGCGAGCAGATCGAACGGGGACATCGGAAGGCCCAGCGGATCCAGAGCAGTGTCCGCTTCGTGCGGATCCATGCCCTGATCGAACGCGTCCATGACCAAGCCGAGCAAAAGCAAAAGCAAACGGTTGACGACGAACGCCGGCGCGTCCTTGACCAGAACGGCAGTCTTGCCGAGGCTCTTCGCGGCCGCGAAGGCCGTAGCCAGGACCTGATCTGAGGTCTCAGGGCCACGCACGATCTCGATGAGCGGCATCTGCGCTACCGGGTTGAAGAAGTGGAAGCCGACGAGGCGCTCAGGGTGCTCGAGGACCTCGGCCATCTCCTTGACCGAAAGCGAAGAGGTGTTGGTTGCGAGGATCGCGTCCGGGCGAACGATCTGCTCAACCTCACGGAAAACCTGCTGCTTGACGCCGATCTCCTCAAACACGGCCTCGATCACGAAATCGGCATCCGCGTACACACCCTTATCGGTGCCAGCCGTGATGAGGCCCTGGATCGCGCGAGCATCCTCTTCCTTCATGCGGCCACGCTCAACGTTCTTAGCGAGGTAGCCCGCAACGTGATCCAGGCCAGCCTGAGCGCGCTGCTCATCCATGTCCGTCATGACCACTGGAACCTGCAGCTTCTGAGCGAACACCAGCGCAAGCTGAGCCGCCATGAGCCCAGCACCGACCACGCCGACCTTGGAGATTTTCTGAGGCTCAACATCGGGCACGCCTGCCGGACGCTTAGCGCGGGCCTGGAACAGCTCGAGGAACGAGTAGATCGTGTTCTGGAACGCAGGCGTGAACATGAGGTACGCGAGCTTGTCGACCTCAAGCGCACCCGATTCCTTCTGAGTCATCGAGCGGTTCGCATCCAACGTATCCAGAAGTGCCGTCGGGGCCGGACGGGTTTCAGCGTGCGTTGCCTTCTGTACCAGGCCGCGAGCGTACTTGAGTGCGGCATCCCAGCGGGCGGAAACCTCAAGGTCGGACGGATCCTCGGGCTCGCGCTGGGCCTCAGGGGCTGTGCCATCCAGGACCGAGGCGGCCCACTCGAGCGAATCCTGAAGGAAGTTCTCCTGCCCGAAAGCGATGTTCGCGCCGCCCATCTCAGCCAGCTGGCTACCGTTCAGGAAGCGGTTGCCCTTGAGAGGGTTTTCAAGCATGACCTTCAAGCTGTTTTCGATGCCCACCAAGCGAGGGAAGCGGTAGACGCCACCCCAACCAGGGATCAGGCCGAGGCCCGCTTCAGGCAGGCCGAGTGCGCGCACCGCGGTGTTGACGGTTCGGTAGTCGCACGCGAGCGCGGTCTCGAAGCCGCCGCCGAGGGACTGACCGTTGATAAAAGCGAAGCTCGGGACGTCGGCGTCCGCGATGACGTCGTAGGCGACGTGGCCGAGTTCCGCGAGCAAGCGTCCATCTTCAGGGTCAGTGAGGGTGCGGATCGTGCTGAGGTCAGCGCCGGCAGCGAAGGTGCGGCCGGTTCCGGTAACGGCGATAGCGTCGATCTCGCCGGCCCCAGCTCGCTTGACCTGTTCTTCTGCTGCACGGCCGAAGTTCAGGAGGCCGGCCGGCCCCAGGGTTGCTGGATGCCCTTCCTTCTCAGAAACCATCGTCATGACCGCGATGGTGTGCCCGCCAACCTTGTGGTCCTCAACCTGAACCTGGGTCACGACCTCGTAAGGGGCGGCCGAACGCAGGTCATCGAAGCGCGCGAAACGGTCTTGTGCACTCGATACGGAGCTGTGGGATGAAGCCTGGTTACCGGCAGGGTTAAGTGAATCGGTCACGTGAGTTCCTCCTAGGAAGCGGTACAACCTCTCAACAGGAGGTTACCGCATAGTAGTGAGGTGAATCACATGTACTTAGCTATGAGCGGATTAGGGCCGGTTTCCACGCGAGGCGAGCTCAGTGTTCAAGGGGCTCAGGCTCAGTGCTCAAGCGGCTCTGGTTCTAGGAAAGCGACGGTAATCACGGCAGCGGTGCGGCGGATCTGCCACTCGCGGGATCCGAGTTCCCGTAGCTTCTTTTGAACAGAATCCAGCGTGACAACCTCAGGCGGTTCCCACGAGATTTCCTTCAAAACAGCGGGAGCTAAAAGATTCTCCAAAGGCATACCCAAAGCCTGGGCATCCCGCTCCAAGCGCCACCGCGCGGTCTGATACCGCTCAGCGGCATCAGGGAATCGGTCGTTCCACGACCGCGGGGGAGGCATCGTTGAACGGCGCGCCGTCCGAGGTGGGAAACGCGTCGCGTTCCGGGCCCGAGCAATCGCGGTGACCCAACGGCGGGCCTCCTTGCTAGCCAACCGGCCGCGGAAACCATCCGTGCGCAACAGAGCCGGAACCGTCGTCGGGAGCGCACGAGCCGCAGCGATGATCGCCGAATCCGGCAAAAGACGGCCCGGAGCGCGGTCCTTGTTTTGGGCGACCTTCTCGCGCTCTTCCCACAGCTCCTTGACCGCCAGAATCTGGTGCTTGTCCTTCAACTGGTGCAGGCCGTGGGTGCGCCGCCACGGATCCTTACGCGGCTGCGGGCCGGGCTTGAGGCGTTCATACTCGAACTCTTCTTGCGCCAAATCCCACTTCTTCTGGCCGCGCAGAAGCTTCTCAAGCTGGTTCCGCAACTCGATCAAAACCTCAACATCGAGTGCCGCGTAATTCAGCCAATCCTCAGGCAACGGCCGCATCGACCAATCCGCGGCCGAATGCTCCTTCGCCAAGCGGACGCCGAGCATCGTCTCGGTCACGTACGCCAAACCTACGCGCGGAAGTCCCGCTAGACGGGCGGCGAGCTCGGTGTCGAATAACCGAGGCGGCTGCAGTTCGAGCTCACGCAAGCACGGCAAATCCTGGTGCGCCGCGTGCAAAATCCATTCCGCGTCCGCGAGCGCCTCGTTCACATCCAGAAGATCGTCGAACGCCTCAGGATCAATCAGGAACGTGCCAGCGCCAACCCTGCGCAGCTGAACCAAGAACGCGCGCTGACCGTAACGGAAACCGGAAGCCCGCTCCGCATCGACCGCCACTGGGCCGTGCCCTTCGCGCAACTGAATGACCGCGTTATCGAGTGCGGCCCGCGTCGAAATCACCGGTGGGATCCCCTCGGCGGGGGAGTCAAGAAGGGGGAGGTCTGAAGGCTCGCGCTCCGGGAACTGGCCAGAGGCGAGAAGGGCTGCCGGCGGTGGATCAAGCTTCATGGTTCTTCTGATCATACTAAGGAGTAGCCACGATCAAGGGTCAACGCCCGATGCGGAAGCCAGCTCAGCATGCTTGTCACCTAGGTGAGCCGGACGTTGGGCATCGGTGTGACGCCATCTTCCATAGGAGGTAGCCCCGCGAAGGAGCACACCATGTCGCACCACGCCTCGAGCTGGTTTTGGACGTTGTAATCCTCAGGCGTCCACGAGGCTCGAAGCTCAATGTCCACGCGCTCAGGCTGCTGCGCGAGGTCGCCGAAATTCTCACTCAACGCACGCGTGGCCGTGCCGCCGGCGCGGCGATAAGGGGCGCCGTGTTCCTCAAGGGCTTCGACCAGCCACGTCCACGCAACCGATGCGGCGAGCTGATCGTTACCCATCTCGCCGTCCACCTCGGCGCGGATGTAGGTCACGATCCGCATCGTTCCATCCCACACGGGATTACCTTGTGGATCAAACAGCAAAATGAATCGGCCCGTCGCGAGCTCATCATCCCTGTGAGGGTCCGCGACATTCGCCTTTAACGCGACGGCGTATGGAGCCAAGCGCTTAGGGGCAGGGATCTCCTCGAGCGTCATCTCAGGACGCACCAAGGCGCGCTTCAGACCGTCCAGCACCAACGAAAATTCGTGCGGGACGCCGGCTGAACCCAACCGTGCTGTCTCTGCGCTAAAACTCACACAGCTAGCTTATGGAACACGAAAATCTTTGTGGCGGCGGCGCGCCGGTAACGCCGGGCAGAGGCTCGGAAACGGGCCGCTGGAGGCTTACTCGGCGCCTATGCGGAGCTACTCCACTGGTTTCTGAACCAAACAGATCGAATTGATGCAGTAGCGCTGATCCGTTGGAGTGTTGAAACCCTCGCCCTCGAAAACGTGCCCCAGGTGCGAATCGCAGTTCGCGCAGCGCACCTCAACACGGCGCATACCCAGCGAGTTGTCGACCAAGTACCGGATCGCATCGGAATCCTCCGGCGCAAAGAACGCGGGCCAGCCGCATCGGGCATCGAACTTGGTGTCCGAAGAAAACAGCTCGGCACCGCACGCACGGCACGCATACACCGCATCGGTCGTGTCATCCGTGTAAGCGCCCGTGCCCGGACGTTCCGTGCCGGCCTGACGCAACACAGCGTACTCTTCAGGGCTCAGCTGCTCACGCCACGCGGCGTCGCCGCGGCCCAGCGGATCTTCAACAGGAGAATGCATGTATTCAGTCTACGAGGGGGCATGCACAGAACTAACGAGAGATTGCCTCTGGCGGCGACAGATGTAAGTGAGATGATGGGGGACATGGGATCCGGAGCGAAGAAGTCACCGCGCACGGGCTCACGCATGAGTCCGTCCTCATGGGCCGCTGTGGGGCTCGGCGCGGGAATCATCGGCACAGGCGTCATCACCGGACTCGCTTCGCTGTTCGCTCGCGCCGTCGTCACTCCGTCACGCAACAACGCCGACGAAGTGAAGATCCTCGGCGTTGGCCGCGACCACATCGGCGAGTACGTCGATCTGCAAACGCGTGACCCTCAAGCCACTGCACCCGGGCGCTACTCGCTGTGGTTCAACAACCAGTCGGGGCACGCGAAAATCGGCGACATCATCTCCACACCATCCGGAACGCACGTGCGCCGCCGCATTATCCGCGTCGACCGCGGCGACCTCGCCCGCGCAACCCACGGAAACATCGGCGGCAACTATTTCATCGACCCCACCGACGCCGGCGTCCTCGCAACCGACGTCCACGTACCGCTCACGGCCGGGCCCGCACCTGCATGGCTTGTCGAGGGCGATCAACATGCGGACACTTGGGCGATCCTGATTCACGGTCGCGGAGCAACACGCCTCGAAACCCTTCGCGGACTCAAGCCACTCAGCGAGCTCGGGCTCACTGTGCTGTCGATGAGCTACCGCAACGACGGCGAAGGCCCTGAAGTCAACAACGGCCGCTACGGACTCGGCGCAACAGAATGGCACGATGTGGATGCCGCGATCGGATACGCGCTCAGCCAAGGTGCGCGCGACGTCGTACTCGTGGGCTGGTCGATGGGTGGCGCTATCGCTTTGCGGACGCTCGAGCTATCGCGGTTCCGGCACCGCATCCGCGCGCTCGCGCTCACCGGTCCCGCCGTAGACTGGTTCGAAATCCTGCGCTACCAAGCGAAAATCAACAACATCCCGTACCTCTCCGGGCGCATCGGCGGGTGGATGCTCGGCCAGCCCATCGGTAAGAAACTCACCGGGCTGACCGCGCCCATCGACCTCAACGCGCTCAACTGGGTTGAACGCGCCGGCAATATCAAGATTCCAGTTCTGATCCAGCATTCACGTGACGACGGCTTCGTGCCTTTCGTCTCCTCCGAACGGCTAGCGAAAAAGAATCCGCGCTACGTGACCCTCGTGCCGTTCACGCGCGCAGGGCACGTACGTGAATGGAATGTTGACCCGCAGAAGTGGGAAACAACTCTCAAGGACTGGCTACAGAAAACGCTGCGGATCTAACGCGTAGACGCGCCCGCCCCGTAAAGGGGCGGGCGCGTCTCTAAAGCGCTAAACGTTCCGGCGCGGGGCTAGTACTCGAACCGGATCAGGCGTCAACGAGTTCCTTACGTACACGGTTCTTGATCCGGCCCAGCATGGCCGTCATGCCGCGCAAACGCAACGGCGAAACCGCGCGCGCCAAACCGATGGTTGACGGGTAATCATCCGGGGTCTCTAAGACCTCCTCAGCAGGCAAGCCGTGCAGACCCTCGACCAAGACGCCAGCGAAACCGCGCGTCGTTGGAGCCTCAGGCGGTGCCGTGATGAACACGCCTACAGTGTGGTCTGCGTCGTCGGCGACCTCAACCGTCAAAAACACAGGGGACTGGCACTCAATCACCTGCTCAAGCTCGGCGTCCTGATAACGCTCCGGGAGCTCCGGAAGGTTATCCGAAAACTCAAGCAACAGCTCAAGACGCTGAGGCTCAGGCAGCGCGTTGAAATCCTCGGCGATCTCCGCCAAAGCAGTTGGCAAAGCCATAGAAACTACCTCCTAAGCGTTGCGGGTCGCGGAAGCCGGAACAGTGCCAGGTTCCTCACCCAAAACGATCGGGACGCCCACAACGTTGCCCCACTCAGTCCACGAGCCGTCGTAGTTACGGACGTTCTCAAAACCAAGCGCGTACTTCAAGATGAACCACGTCAACGCAGAACGCTCACCGATGCGGCAATAAGCAATCACATCGTCGCCTGGCTTCAAACCAGCGTTGTCCATGTACAGGGCCTCGAGCTCAGCACGCGGCTTGATGGCCGACGCCTCACCAACGGCGCTTGACCACGGAATCGAGGCCGCCGTCGGAATATGACCACCACGCAACGCACCTTCCTCTGGGTAGTCAGGCATGTGCGTGCGCTCGCCCGTGTACTCCTGCGGCGAACGGACATCGATCAGCGGCGTGGTGCCCAGCAACGAAAGAACCTCAGGCAAGAAAACACGCAACGTCGAATCATCGCGCTCAACTACCGGGTAGTCCGTCGCCTCACGTTGTGGAACCTCGCGGGTCAGGGCACGGCCTTCAGCGATCCACTTATCGCGGCCACCATCCATCAATCGAACATCCGGGTGACCGAACAGCTCCAGAACCCACAGTGCATAAGCCGCCCACCAGTTCGACTTATCGCCGTAGACCACGATCGTGTCATCGCGGCTGATGCCCTTGCGGCTCAACAGAGCAGCCAGGCCTTCGCCGTCGACGTAATCGCGGGTCACCGCATCGTTGAGTTCCGTGTGCCAATCCAACTTGACCGCGCCCTCGATGTGGCCGGTCTCATACAACAGAACATCCTCATCGGACTCGACGATCACGATGCCGGGCTCGTTCAGGTGATCCTCAACCCACTGGGTGGTCACCAGCTTCTCCGGGTGCGCATACTGCGCATGACGAGCTTCCTCCGTCAAAACCTCTGACATAACTGAACGATCTCCTTAAAGTCTGTTCGCGTCCGGAACCAAGGCCGGCATCATGCCAGCCGGGAAATGCACCTATTCAGAACAACCTGCACCCACTTAGAACAACAACAGTGCGGGTGTAATGATTCCCTCCCAGCCTAGTTACAAACAAAACGCCGGCCAGAAGTAGCACACACAAAAGGAAACATTCACAAGATTGCGTAAGATCGCAGGCAGAGACATCGTCGATTGTGCGCCGCGAGGTGCACGCTGAGTCTGCAACTGACACCGCAATCTGAGACACCGCTATCTGAGGGAAAGCATCTACGTGGCAACCATTCACAAGTTGACCGACATTACTCCCAACGTCGCCGCAGAGGCGCTCCTTGACGGTATGCACCCGTCGTACCGGTTTGGTGAGGTGTCTTTCGACACATACATCCCGGACCCTTCTCAGCCGAGCCAGGCCGCTGCGGTGAAGCGTTTGCAGGAGTTCGCCGAGGCCGTCAACGTGGATGCTTCGCCATCTAAAGGCCTCATGAAGTTGTTCGGCAAGAAGAAAAAGGCGAAGGGACCGGCGGGTATTTATCTCGACGGCGGCTTCGGTGTCGGTAAGACCCACCTTTTGGCGTCGCTGTGGCACGCGACGGAAGGCAAGCGCGCATTCGGCACGTTTGTTGAGTATACGAACCTCGTGGGTGCCCTCACGTTCCCGCGCGCGGTTGAGATCCTCAAGACCTATAACCTCGTGTGCATCGACGAGTTCGAGCTCGACGACCCGGGCGACACTGTCTTGATGTCCCGCTTGATGCGCGAACTGGCCGACGCCGGGGTCAAGCTGGCGGCGACATCGAACACTCTGCCTGGTGCGCTGGGGGAGGGCCGCTTCGCAGCCCAGGACTTCCAGCGTGAGATCCAGGTTTTGGCGGATCAGTTCGAGATCATCCGCGTAGATGGTGAGGATTACCGTCACCGTGGTCTCCCTGACGCTCCAGAGCCGATGGCAGACGACGAGTTGATCTCCTTTGCGGAGGAACGTTACCCGGATGCTCACATCGCTGAGGATGACTTCCCGCAGCTCGTGGATCACTTGTCTAAGGTTCACCCGTCGCGTTACCGCAAGCTTCTGAGCGATACCGATGTGCTGGTCCTGCATAACGTCGAGACCATCACCAACCAGGCCATCGCGTTGCGGTTTGTGGTTTTCGCTGACCGCCTCTACGACAAGGACGTGCCAATCGTCGCTTCCGGCGAGTCCTTCGACCACCTCTTCACCGAAGAAATGATGGCCGGCGGCTACATGAAGAAATACTTCCGCGCCGTGTCTCGTTTGACCGCGCTGGTCCGCGAAGGCCAGGGCGCCGAATCCTAATCGACACTGAATCCTGAACGCACGTCCTAGCGTCTGGTGCGTTGTTGCCGGGCGCTAGGACGTAGCCTCGTACTTAGTGCGGCTCGTGCTTAACGCGGAAGGCCGGGAACATCGTTTGATGTTCCCGGCCTTCCGTCTTGCGAGCGGACAACGGGATTCGAACCCGCGACCTCCACCTTGGCAAGGTGGCGCTCTAGCCAGCTGAGCTATGTCCGCGAATGACAGTCCAGTTCAGGACCGTATTTATACAAACCGTGGTTCTGATCTAAACAGAACCGTGGTTCTCGTGCGCGATACTGGGTTCGAACCAGTGACCTCTTCCGTGTCAAGGAAGCGCGCTACCGCTGCGCCAATCGCGCCTATTCAGGCTGCAAATCACTTAGTGGAGGTGGGGACGGGATTCGAACCCGCGTATACGGCTTTGCAGGCCGCTGCCTCGCCTCTCGGCCACCCCACCACATCCGTAACAAGTACGGTGCCCTTGCGGGCCAGCAAGTGGTTTGCGAGCGGACAACGGGATTCGAACCCGCGACCTCCACCTTGGCAAGGTGGCGCTCTAGCCAGCTGAGCTATGTCCGCATGTGGTGTCACCCGCGGTTCGTTTCCTGTTCGGAAAGCGTTTCCGCTGTGATGCCAACGAGTGATTACTCTAGACCAGTTTTTACCGCTTTGCCAAATCGGCTCAAACTAGGGGCGTGTCACTGGGGCAACGCAACCTTGGTGCTGCCCGGAATTCCGCGTAAACACCTATTGAATTATTCGACGAGATTAGTTTCGTGGCACCGGCGGGCCGAGCCACAGCAGTGTCACAAACAGCACCGCCACGAAAGCAACTAGCAGCACAATTGCGAGCCATACGTGACGCAAGATCCATGCCTGCACGTGTTCGATAAAGCCGCGTGGCTCGTCGCCACCTGGAGCGAGCCGCCAGCCGCCTTTCAAGAGCCCCTTGCGGTCAACGTAGAGGTCAAACGGCAGGGTCGCGAACGGAACAACGGCCAGCAAAACACCCGTTACGCCGATGCGTGCAGGCCACTTCTGGTTGACCCACACGAAAACCGTCGACGTCGCGTAGCTCAGGAAGACGAAGCCGTGGATACCGCCGGCGATTGGCACGATGTTGGTGACATCGAGCCTACGCAGGATCAGGGCGGCAATGAGCCCGGCCCACGTGAAGATCTCCGCGATCGCGAAGGTGCGGAAAAGCAGGCGCGGGGTGACGGCATGAGTCTGAGATGTAGATGTCATGAAGTGGTTGCTCCGGTAGCGGTCGATGCGGACTTAATTTTAGATGCGGCCGCTCACGCAGAGACGGCTTCAGTAGCGCTAGATGCGGTTGCGCTGGTGTTCACAGCGCGGCGCAGTGCCACGAAGAAGACGATGAGGGCCGCAGTGATCGCGATGTGTCCGAGGCCCGCGATGCCGGAGATCATCGCGGAGGACTCCTTGCCGAGCACCGTGAGGGTCCCGTGCCAGATCATCATTGCGGAGGTTACGACGACACCCGCGTTGTAGAGCCAGAAGAACCAGCCGAACAGCTTGGGGCTACGGGAGATCGCAAAAGCTTTCTCGATCACGAGGAAAATTAGGAACGCCATGAAACCCAGCGCGAGCAAGTGCGTGTGAACGACCCCAAGCTGCGTGAACTGGCCTTCAGGAAACTCGTTGATCTTGGTGAATTCGCGGTAGAACACGCCCGCGCTCAAGCCTGCGATCATGTAGAGCAAGGACGCGTTGAGGAGCTTCTTCACGGTTTTACTTCCTTTCGAACACCGCGCATGCTTTGAAACAGTGCATGGGCGCTGTGGTTTATAAGGCGCTGTGGTCTGGGGCGCAGTGGTTTATGTGGCGCTGTGGTTTGACCTATACCTCGATTCAACCCGCGCGCACGTCGTTAAACATCGCGATCAGTGTTGAAACCGGCCTCAACCTTTCGGTTGATAAGGGTGATGGAATCGACCATGTTGTGGGAGCAAACTGTCAGGGGTAGGTGACACACTGGGGAACATGACACAGCCACTGCTCGCGCATCAGACCTCGTTGGGGCGAATGTATTCCCGCACTGTTGACGGACTTCCCGAAGTTCCGTCGATTACCACCGTGATTTCCCGTCACGCAGTAGACATGACGGGGTGGGCTGGGCACATGGCGGCGACCGCCGTTATTAACGATGCGCGACTGGCTGGCTCGGTAGGCAACAAGGTTCAGCTCAAGCAGATTGCACGGCAAGCATCTTCAGCTGCTGAGAAATACCGCGATGAGGCTGCGGCCCGTGGTGACCGGGTCCACAACTATGCCGAACACAAGGCGCTGCGCGAGCTGGGTCGGCCGCACGAGGCCGCGCAGATGCGCGAAAAACTGCAGGAACACGGCGAAGGCGCCTACGCGGATCGTTTCGACGAATGGTGGGACCTCTACGGGGTCAAACCGATTGAACCCGAAGTCACAATCTGGAACCACACCGTGGGTTACGCCGGAACGCTCGATCTTGTCGCCGAGATCGGGGGAGTCACATGCCTCATCGACTACAAGACGCGCGGAACCACCCGCGACGGCCGGGTCAAAGCCCCGGACCCTAAAGTCGTGATGCAGCTCGCCGCCGGCGCACAAGCCGAGGAGTATTTGAGCGACCCTGAGAACGGAACATGGGAGCCCTGGCCCTTCCCGAAAGACAGCGTGTTGTTGGCTGTCGCCCTCGGGGAAACCGAAGTACTACCCATGCGAGCGCAACCGCACAGCCTCGAAAACGCTTGGAAACGCTTCTGGGCCCTACGCCAAGTTTGGGAAACCGAATCCGTGGCATTCAGCGCCGCAGCCGAACTCCAACCCGTCCCGCCACCAACCGCACGCTAAATGACGCCGCACGCTAAATGACCAACTCAAGCAGGGAGCGCCGAACCACACGTACTCTTTCTCGCATACGATGGAAGAGCGCGCATCCGTGGCACCTATGGGCGTGTGCGGTACGCCTTCAGAAACACAGCGAAGCGCCTTCAGAAATACGGCGAAGTGCCTACAAAACTAAGCGAAGCACATTGAGAAAAGGAGTAGCGTGACAGTTCACGCGATTCGAACAGTAGGGGACCCGGTCCTACGTACCGTGGCAGATCCCGTCACCACATTCGATGCATCACTAGCCGCTCTGGCTGAAGACATGCACGAGACCATGAACGACGTCAAAGGCGTTGGCCTGGCCGGCCCACAGATCGGCATCAGCAAACGGATCTTCACCTACAACATCGACGGTCACGTCGGCACGGTCTGCAATCCCGTCCTCGAAATCCTGGACGAAGAAGCCGTCGAAGACGACCGCACCATCGAAGGGTGCTTGTCCGTTCCCGGGATCCAAATGCCGCTGGCACGCCCCAAGAAAGTGCGTCTCACCGGCGTTGACATCACCGGTGAGGAACTCGAAATCATCGCCGATGGCCTCCTCGCGCGCTGCTTCCAACACGAAACCGACCACCTCAACGGCAAACTCTTCATCGACCGACTCACAGGTGAAGAGCGCCGCCGCGCACAACAAACCCTGCGCCACAACACGTACCAAAGCAACGTCGACCACGTGCAAGACCAGCGCGCCGCCACCATCGGGAGCGCCTTCTCAAACAAAACCGGCAACTCATTCCTAAGGAGCTGATGCGTTCATGGCACGAATCCTCTACGCCGGAACCCCCGACGTCGCAGTGGCGCCGCTAGCGCAGCTCATCGCAGACGGCCACGAAATCGTTGCAGTCCTGACGCGTACCGACGCCCCCATCGGACGCAAACGCGTCATGACGCCATCACCCGTGGCGGCCTACGCCGAAGAACACGGGCTCCCCACCATCAAAGCCGACAAGATCACAGACGAAGCCCACGACGCGATCGCCGCACTCAACGTCGACGTTGCGGCGGTCGTCGCATACGGCGCCATGATCCCACGCCGCACCCTCGACCTCCCAGAATTCGGGTGGGTCAACCTCCACTTCTCACTCCTGCCAGACCTGCGCGGAGCCGCGCCTGTTCAGCACGCGCTCATCCGGTGCCACGACATCACCGGCGCCACAGCGTTCGTGCTCGATGAAGGCATGGACACCGGCCCGGTGCTCGGCGTCATGACCGAAGCCGTGCAACCAAGCGACACCGCAGGCGACCTCCTCGAACGCCTCTCCACAGAAGGCGCAGTGCTGCTGAGCCAAGCGATCACCGGCTACGTCTCCGGTGCCGTGGTGCCACAACCACAAAAGGGCGAGCCGACTCTTGCGCCGAAACTCGAACGCAACGACGGCCGCGTCGACTGGAGCACATCCGCCGAAGCCGTGCGCGGACGCATCGCCGGAACCACACCAGAACCCGGTGCCTTCACACACTTCAACGGGGCGAGCATCAAACTTGAACGGGTGCGCATCACAACCCCAGACGAGCTCGAAGACCACGAGAAAAACCTTGCCCCCGGCCAGCTGAGCTTCCGCAGCCGGAAGCCAGCCCGCGTCGTCGTCGGTACCGGGTCTTCACCGGTTGAACTGACACGCGTGCAGCCCGCAGGTAAAAAGATGATGGCCGCCGCTGACTGGGCTCGCGGAGCCCTCAGCGATGGGGAAGGACGCTTCGAATGAGCCGAGATTCACGCTCGAATGACCGCACCCCACGCTCCCGCGGAGGGGCCAGGAACGATCGCCCACGCCGCGATCAACAGCAGGGCCAGGGTAAAAGGCAGGGTAGCGCCGACGGCTCGCGCCGCAACGCTAAAGGCCGCGAACGAAACCGCGGCGGCCGCCAGCCCCGCCAATTCAGCGCCGCAGCTCCATCCCAACGTAGCCGCAGCGCAGACCCCGCACGCAAAGTAGCGTTCGATGTTCTGCAGGCTGTCGCCGTCGACAACGCGTACGCGAACCTCGCCCTGCCGCACCATATTCGCCGCGCCCGCCTCGACCAGCGGGACGCCGGCTTCGCAACCGAGCTGACCTACGGCTCGCTCCGCGAACTCGCAAGCCTCGACGCGGTGCTGGCCGAATGCTCCGACCGGCCACTCAAAAACATCGACCCGCCGGTTCTGGATGTTCTGCGGATCGGCACGTACCAGCTGTTGCACATGCGCGTCCCGCAGCACGCCGCAGTCGACGAAACCGTGGCGCTCGCCCGCGACTGCGTGGGTGCAGGCGCGGGTGGCTTCGTCAACGCGGTGCTCCGCCGAGTCACGGAACGCTCACGTGAAGAATGGGCTGAAACGCTCGAATCCTCCATCACAGATCCGATGGCGCGGCTCGCACTGCGGTATTCGCACCCCGAATGGGTGGTTCGTGCGCTGCGCTCTTCGCTCGTCGTGCACGGGCGTTCGACTGAAGAGCTCGAGACCCTACTCGAAGCCGACAACGTGGCTCCCGCAGTTCATCTGGCCGCGCTTCCAGGGATCGCAACCGAGCAAGAACTCAAACGCCTCAAAGCCACACCGTCAACCTGGGTTCCCGAAGCCTACTCCGTGAACTCAGGTGGCGACCCGCTGCGTTGGCCTGGCGTTGCCGAAGGCCACATCCGTGTACAGGACCACGGTTCGCAGCTCGCCGCCCGCGTCCTCGCGGAAGCCGATGTTGCAGGCACCGACGCTGGACGTTGGCTTGATATGTCCGCAGGCCCCGGAGGCAAGGCAGCGCTGTTGGCCGCGATTGCCGCTCAACGCGGGGCACACCTGACGGCGAATGAAGTTCAGGAACACCGCTCGAACCTTGTGAAGCAAGCGCTTCGCGCGGTCGATGAGAAGGCATGGACATCCGTCACGGGTGACGGCCGAGACATCGGTAAGGCACAGCCGAACCACTACGACCGCATCCTGCTCGACGCCCCATGTTCAGGGCTCGGTGCGTTGCGTCGCCGCCCGGAAAGCCGCTGGCGCAAACAGCCATCCGACATTCCAGCTTTGACCCGCCTGCAGAGCGAACTTCTGAACTCCGCCCTTGACGCGCTACGCCCAGGTGGGGTGCTCGCGTACGTGACGTGCTCACCGCACCCGGCGGAAACCCTCGCGATCCTCGAAGACGCGTTCCACCGTCGGAAAGACATCGAACTGCTCGACACCGGAGCCGTCCTCGACTCCGTAACGCTCACCGGCAAAGGTGACGCGACCCGCCCAGCCGACCCCGTCGTCGGAACCAACACCGGTTCCACGGCCCAACTTTTCCCGCACTCCCACGGAACCGACGCCATGTTCATGGCCCTCATTACCAAGAAGGAACAAGCATGAGCCGCCACACCTGCGCAATCCACCCTTCGATCCTCTCGGCCGACTTCCTTCGCCTAGGGGAGGAACTGCAAGCCATCAAAACCGCCGATGCCGTGCACGTTGACGTCATGGACCAGCACTTCGTGCCGAACCTGACATTCGGCCCTCCAGTGGTCAAGCGGATCCAGGACGAGTCCCCGCTCCCCCTCGATATCCACCTCATGATCGAAGACCCAGACCGTTGGGCCCCTGAATACGCGGACATGGGCGCCTACTCGGTCACATTCCACGCGGAAGCCGCAACGGCACCGATCCGCCTGGCTCGCGAACTGCGTGCTCGCGGATCGAAGGCCTCGATGGCTCTGCGCCCAGCGACCGGCCTGGACTCCTACATGGACATGCTCCCTGAGCTCGACATGCTGCTGCTCATGACGGTTGAGCCCGGCTTCGGTGGGCAGGCTTTCCTTGACGTTGTGGTCCCGAAGATCCGCGCGGCACGCAAAGCGATCGACGGCTCCGGTGCCCAGGTTGCGCTGCAGGTCGACGGTGGTGTCACGACCGAGACGATCCGCATCGCCGCTGAAGCAGGCGCGGACACGTTCGTTGCAGGCTCGAGCGTCTACGGCGCCGAAGACGTGGCCGTAGCGATCGAAAACCTGCGCCGCGAAGCCCGCGACGCCATCGGACACTAAACCTTCCGAACAGCGTGGGTGTCGTTGATTCGCCACCCACGCTCAACCCACGCTCAGCGGACCAATACTCAACTCGCGCTCAACATTGCGTCACCGTGCCATCCTCCGAGCCGCACCCTGGGCTACAGTGGTGATCACGTGCTCCGGGGTCGGTGAAATTCCGAACCGGCGGTGATAGTCCGCGACCCGTTGTCTTCAATCGAGGATCCCCTCCGATTGAGTAACGGCTGAACTGGTGAAACTCCAGTACCGACAGTCAAAGTCTGGATGGGAGAAGCACGGTTTACGCTGAGAAAGTGTTCTCCACGTAGCCAACTGGCTGGACAACCAAGTCAACTGGCAACGTGACCGTTCAGCCGCGTCGCAGGATGCAACGCAGGCGCACGGACGAGTCAAGCCGACGAGTCCAAGCCACCTGCCGCATCGCACGCTAGAGCGCAACTGAGCGAAGAAGCCACTCACGTATTCCTCAACCCGGGGCCGCCGTAGAGCGAGAAAGGGTTAGGAATGGATTTTCTGCGGTGGCTTGTCGACATGTTCAACGGGACCATCGATCTGCCTGGCGGGCAGGTTCTTGTGGTCCGCGAAGTCGTCGGCAATGTTTTCGGTTTGGCATCGGCTCTGGGCGGTATGCGCCGTAAAGTGTGGGCCTGGCCTATCGGTATTGCGGGCAACCTGCTGTTGCTCACCGTTTTCTTGGGTTCGTTGATCGATCCAAACGCGACAATGCCTCACCTGCTGGGGCAGGCAGGCCGTCAGATCATGTTCATCGTGGTCTCCGTGTACGGCTGGGTCCGCTGGAATCAGAGCCGTAAGCAGCGCGGCGCTGGTGCGTCCCAGGCGATCACCCCACGATGGGGTGGCTGGGGCGTGCGCGTCGGGATGCTGTTGGTCATGGTGATCGGTACGGTTGCCCTGACTCCGCTGTTCGCTGCGTTGGGTTCATATGATCCGGTGTGGGCTGACGCGTGGACGTTCATTGGTTCGCTCGTGGCTACCTACGGGATGGCGAAAGGCTGGACTGAGTTCTGGCTCGCGTGGGTCGCCGTGGATATCGTGGGTGTCCCGCTGCTGTTCTCGGCGGGCTACTTCGCTTCAGCCTTCATGTACCTGTTCTATGGCGTGTTCACGCTGATCGGCTTCTTCGTGTGGGCCCGGGCTCAGAAAAACGAGAAGCCATCAATTTCGAGCATGGAGACACTCGACCCAACCGTGGAGTGACGCTCGACCCGACGGTGGAGTGACGGCCTGACACGGGAGATATGAATCGTTGGCGCCGGTTTGAGACGAACCTCTCAAACCGGCGCCAACTCGTTTCAGCGCTGGCTTGTTCCGGAGCCATACCAGCGCCGCGCCGGTGCTCTGCCAGCGGGCCTGGATGGTCTTTGTGTCGTCACGTTCTGCAGTTGCGAGGCTGGGGTTGATTAGGCTGAGGGTGTGAAAAGCTTCGAGGAACTCTTTGCTGAACTGCAAACCAAAGCTGTAGAACGCCCTGAGGGCTCCGGCACTGTCAAACAGCTGGATGCGGGCATCCATGCGATCGGTAAGAAGATCGTTGAGGAGGCCGCAGAAGTCTGGATGGCTTCCGAATACGAGTCGGACGAAGAAGCTGCTGAGGAGATTTCGCAGCTTTTGTATCACGTCCAGGTCATGATGATCGCTAAAGGTTTGTCACTGCAGGACGTGTACAAGCATCTGTGAGTCGCTGGCCTGGCGAGCATTCGTGCATCGCCAGCGTTGTGGTGGGTCGTTGATTGAGTGGGTCGTTGATTAAGTTTGTGAAGGGTGCGTTGTTGTGTCGACTTTGCGTGTAGCTGTTCCGAATAAGGGTTCGTTGTCTGCCGCCGTGACGGAGATGTTGTCTGAGGCTGGCTATCGTCAGCGTCGTGATTCTCGTGAGCTGGCGTTGACTGACCCTGAGAACGATGTTGAGTTCTTTTATCTGCGTCCGCGTGACATCGCGGTTTATGTTGGCCGTGGTGTCTTGGATCTGGGGATCACGGGCCGTGATTTGATGATGGACGCCGATGTGGATGACGCGGTTGAGGAACTGATGCCGTTGGGCATCGGTGCTTCGACGTTCCGCATCGCTGGTCCGCAAGGTGAGTTCTCCGATTTTTCGGAGCTCAACGGTAAGCGGATCGCTACGAGTTACCGGGTTTTGGTCGACCACTATCTTGAGGAGCACGGGATCCAGGCGGAGACGGTCCGTCTGGATGGTGCGATTGAGACGTCGATCCGCTTAGGCGTTGCCGATGCGGTGGCCGATGTGGTGGAGACGGGGTCGACGATGCGCGCGGCTGGTTTGGAGCCGTTTGGCCCTGCGTTGATGAAGTCTGAGGCTGTTTTGATTGGCCGGAAGGATCACCACCCGAAGGCGGAAGATAGGTTGGTGCGTCGTTTGCGTGGTGTGATTGTGGCGCGCCAGTACGCGATGCTGGATTACGACATCCCTAAGTCCTTGGTGGATGAGGCGATGCGTTTGACCCCTGGGCTTGAGTCGCCGACGATTTCCCCGTTGGCTGATCCTGAATGGGTTGCGGTGCGCGCGATGGTTAAGGAGAACCTGGTGAACCGTGTCATGGATGAGTTGTATGACGTGGGGGCTCGCGCGATTTTGGTGACCCCGATCAACGCGTGCCGTTTGTAGAAGGGCTAAGGCGGGGGTAAGGCTATGTCTGTTGCTGTTCGTGTGATTCCGTGCCTCGATGTGGATGCTGGCCGTGTGGTCAAGGGCGTCAATTTTGAGGGTTTGCGGGATGCTGGGGATCCGGTTGAGCTCGCTGAGCGTTACGGCCGTGTGGGCGCCGATGAGCTGACGTTTTTAGATGTCACGGCGTCTTCGGATGAGCGTGACACGGTGTATGACATCGTGGCTCGCACTGCTGAAGAGGTTTTCATCCCGTTGACGGTCGGCGGCGGCATCCGTTCGGTTGAGCACGTTTCGAAGCTGCTGAACGCGGGTGCGGATAAGGTTTCTGTGGCTACGGCCGCGGTCGAGAACCCGGACCTGATCAATCAGATCAGTGAGCGTTTCGGTTCGCAGGTTCTGACGTTGTCTCTTGACGCGAAGCGCAGCGATAACCCTGATCTTGCCTCGGGTTATGAGGTCATGGTCCGCGGTGGCCGTGTGGGCACGGGCCGTGATGCTCTCGAGTGGGCGGCCGAGGCGCAGAAGCGTGGCGTGGGCGAGGTCCTGTTGAACTCGATCGATGCTGACGGAACCCAGGAGGGTTTCGATACGCAGATGTTGCGCGATGTGCGCCGCGTCATTTCGGTTCCGTTGATCGCTTCAGGTGGCGCTGGTAAGCCTGAGCACTTCCCGCCGGCTGTTGAGGCGGGTGCCGATGCGGTGCTTGCGGCGTCGCTGTTCCACTTCGGCCCGGATCACATGATGGCTGAGGTCAAGGCTGCGATGCGCGCGGCCGGCATCACGGTCCGCTAGAGATACGCGGTCCGTTACGGAAACTGTTTTAGTCGCCTGAGAGTGAAGCCTCGAGTGCCTTTTTGGCCTCGGGGCTTCCTTCATAGAGGACGAGCGCGTGGTTGGTGCGTCCGTAGGCGAGCATGATGAGTTCGCTCACGGAGCCGTAGATCGCTACCGAATCGGTGCCTTTCTTGGCTTGGTAGCGCGTGCCGTCGGGGCGCACGAGGATGATGCCGACGGGTGCATGGCGGTAGAGCAACTTGGCGGCTTGCTTGAGCCTTTGCCACAGCTGATCGCTGTAGGCGGCGTCGAGCGAGCGTGGGACCCAGCGTTCACGGGCACGCCGAATGTCTTCGAGGTGCACGAAGTATTCGAGGAGGTTCGCAGCCGCGTCGACCCGTTTGAGGTTGAACGGCGAGAACTTTGTGGGCCCTTGCGAGAACTGCTTGATGAGCCGGGCGTAACCGCCGGGGTGTTCTGCTTGGGCCGCTAGGATGTCGAGTTTCCGTTCCATGCCGTGACGCAGGCCGGGCGCGCCAGTGATGCCGGCGGCCCACACGGAGTGTTCGCGGAGCACGAGGTGTGCTGCGAGGTGTCGTGTTTCCCAGCCTTCGCACAGCGTAGGGGCGTCCGGACCTACGGCGAGGAGCGCATCAGCGAGCGCTTGGCGGGAAAGTTTGACAAAGCGAGACACGCTCTCAACGTAGCACGTTCTTGGGGCGCTTCATGCTGTGACGTCGGACGCTGGGCGCCGCGTAGCATGGGAGGGTGTCTGATTCTCGTGAACTTTCTGCTGAGCTTGCCGCAGATGCCGCCTCCGATGCGAGCGAAACGTCTGCAGCGCCGGCCTTCGATACTGCCGTTTTGAAATTCAATGCGGACGGCCTGATCCCTGCTGTTGTGCAGGATGTTGAGTCTTTGCAGGTTTTGCTGCTCGGCTGGATGGATGCCGAGGCGGTGCGTCGGAGCGCTACGAGCGGCCGTGCGACGTATTGGTCTCGTTCGCGACAAGAATATTGGCGCAAGGGTGACACATCGGGTCACATTCAGGAAGTCGTTGCGATGCACTATGACTGTGATGCCGACACGATTTTGCTGACCGTGAGGCAGACAGGTGCCGCGTGCCACACGGGGACGCGTTCGTGCTTTGATGACCGTGTGATTCCGGTAACCACTCAAGCGCAGGAAACTCAAGCAGGGGAGAAGTGATGGGCGTTCCGAAGGTCATTCCAAACCTCACGCGTGAGGAGTTTGTTGCTACTGCGGCGTCGGCTGATGGCCCCCGGGTTATCCCGGTGACCGCTCGGATGCTCGCTGACGGCCTCACCCCGTTGGGCGTGTACCGGCGCCTGGCCGATCAGCGTCCCGGAACGTTCCTCATGGAATCAGCGACGGCCGGCCAGTGGGCTCGGTATTCCTTCATCGGCGCCGGAAGTGCCGCGATGCTCACCGAATCCGAAGGCCAAGCGGTGTGGGAAGGAACTCCGCCGGTCGGCATCCCGGCTGAAGGCAACGTCATGGATGTTCTGCGGGAGACCCTGCAGTTCCTCAAGCGTGGTCAGCAGAACGTGACCCGCCCATCGTTCCCTTTCGTTTCCGGCTTGATGGGATACATCGGCTGGGATGCGGTCCGTTATTGGGAAAAGCTTGGCGAAGGCCCTGCCGATGACATGCAGGTGCCGATGCTTGCGCTTCAGCTTGTGACCGACATGGCGGTCTATGACCACCTGGATGGTTCGCTGACCCTGGTCGCTAACGCCTACAACAAGAACGGCCTCGACACCGGCGCTGAAGGCGCTTATGACGATGCGGTGGTTCGCTTGCAGCGGATGGCTCAGCGGCTCGGTGAACCTTCAGTGGCCGAAGCCCCCGTGCCGATGCCGTCGGCGGATGTCTCGGGTGAAGAAATGTTCGCGACGGTGAAGCAGACGTGGGCTGAGCCTGACTTCCTGAAAGCGATCGATACGATCAAGGACGCGATCGTGGACGGCGAAGTGTTCCAGGCTGTTGTGGGCCGGCGCTTCGAGCTCCCAACACGAGCGAGCGCGCTAGACGTCTACCGCGTCCTGCGGGCGACCAACCCGAGTCCGTACATGTATGTCGCGACCTACCAGTCAGGGGAGGGCGAGCCGTTCTCGGTGATCGGGTCTTCACCGGAAGCGCTTGTGACCGTGAAATCCGGCAGCGTCGTGACCCACCCGATCGCTGGTTCCCGCCCACGCGGAGCAACCCCGACCGGCGACGACGCCCTCGCTAAAGAACTCCTCGAAGACCCCAAGGAACGGTCCGAACACATCATGCTCGTGGACCTTTCCCGCAACGACCTCTCGAAGGTCTGCACCCCGGGCACCGTGGACGTCACCCAGTTCATGGAGATCGTGCGCTACAGCCACATCATGCACATGGAATCCACCGTGACCGGCGAAGTTGAGGCCCACGCGAACGCCTACGATGTGCTGCGCGCCGTGTTCCCGGCCGGAACCCTCTCCGGGGCGCCTAAGCCCCGCGCACTGCAGCTGCTCGATGAGCTTGAACCGGTAGGCCGCGGAATCTATGGCGGCGTGGTCGGCTACTTCGATTCCGCAGGCGACATGGACATGGCCATCGCGATCCGGACCGCAGTCCTCAAGGATGGCACCGCCTACGTTTCAGCAGGCGCAGGCATTGTGGCTGACTCCCAACCGGATTCAGAAGCACTCGAGACCGTGAACAAGTCGTTCGCGCCACTGCGCGCCGTATGGCTTGCAGATGAACTCAGCTCACCTGAACGCGGAGGCGACAATGCCTCGAACTAACGAGCAACCACGCACTCAAACCACACCAAGCAAGCGACGCTTCGGGCAACGCAAACACGTCGTCCTCGCGGGGCTTGCCGTCTCGATCTCGGCGCTCATCCTCATCTCACAGACCTGGATCACAGTCGGAGCGCCCGACACCGGAGTTGCCGTGGCAGGCCTCGACGTAGCCGGCGGAACAGCCTCCCCAGCGGCAGTCGCGCTCGCCGTCGTGATGCTTGCCGCCACCATCGCGCTGACGATCGCGGGTCCCGTAACCCGTTGGATCATCACCGTGGTCCAGGCGCTCGCCGGCGCCGGCGTTGCCGGCGTCAGCATCTGGTCGGCGCTGTCGCCGCAAGATGCCGCAGCGACCAAGGTCGGGGAAACCTTTGGACTCGGGATTGTGAGTAGCAACTACGACGTCACGGTTTTCCCTTACATCACCGCGGTCCTCGGCGTGCTCATGGTTCTCGTTGCGGTGTGGGGTTCGCTCGTAGCCGCACCTGCCGCATCGAAATCAAGCAAGTATGACCGTGCAGGCTCAGCACCTCGTCGTGGCAAGCGCCAAGCTGGCACGGCAGGCGAGGTCGAGCAAGGCGAGATCAAGCCAGATGAGATCGAGCGGGATGAGATTGAGCTGGATGAAATAGATCAGTGGGACGCGTTGACGCAAGGCGAGGATCCCACCGATCCAGACGGGCCGAACACCGCCCGCGCCCGCTTCTACTGAGCAACATCACACGAGAAACATGACTCGCCGTGCGTAGCGATTGAGCGGTCAACGGCGAGAAGTGGCAGAATAGACATAAGCGTGTGTTCATGCTGCCGCTTCACTCGCACGAAGCCGGCCGTGCAAGGAACGCACACCTACCCGTGGCCTCACGGTCGCGGATGCCCCATAGAGGGCAGAGCATCACTGACCTGAGGTTTCAACTCGAAGGAGATAGGGATATGCCTCTCGATCGCCAGACCATTGCTCATGACCCAATCCATGAGCAGCACCTGGGCCACGGCAACACGGTTGCTTCGTGGGCAATGTTCACCATCATGTTTGTTGGCTTCCTGCTGTCCTGCATCGCCTTCACCATCCCGAACTGGTTCCTCTTCTGGACCGGCGGCGTGATCCTGGTTGTCGGCATCATCGTCGGCCTCGTTCTGAAGGCCGCTGGCTTTGGCGTGGGCGGATCCCGTACAAAGCACGACTAACGTTGTGAACGAACGGCCCCGCGAAAGACTCGCGGGGCTTCGTTCTATACAGGGTTGTTCTACACAGGGTTCTATACCCGCCACACACATCACTTATTGAACTCAACGCTGACTGAACGCAGCGCATAGTGATCTCAGTCCGCAGAAGGGGAGAGGCACGGCACATGGCAGAGACCACTGTTCTGGATCAGATCATCGAAGGTGTTAAGGAAGATCTGGCCGCACGTAAGCAGCTTGTGCCGCTTGAAGAGGTTAAGCGCCGTGCCGCTGAAGCCGCACCGGCCCGCGATGCGTTGGCCGCCTTGACACCTAACGCTGACTCCGCGTTCGCCGTGATTTCCGAGGTCAAGCGCCGCTCGCCATCCAAGGGCGCGCTCGCTGACATCCCGGAGCCAGCGGACCTTGCCGCTGAATACGAAGCCGGTGGCGCCGCCGCTATCTCAGTTCTGACGGAACAGCGCCGCTTCGGCGGCTCGCTCGCAGATTTCGATGCGGTACGGGCACGCGTCGACGTCCCGTTGCTACGCAAAGACTTCACAGTCGACGAGTACCAGATCTACGAAGCGCGAGCGCATGGCGCTGATCTGGTTCTGCTGATCGTTGCTGCCTTGACGGATCAGGAGCTCAGCGACTTCCTCGAGCTCACTCACGAGCTGGGAATGAACGCGCTCGTCGAAACGCACACTCCGGAAGAGATCGAACGCGCCGCGAAAGTCGGCTCCAAGATCGTGGGCGTTAACGTTCGCAACCTCAAGACCCTCGATGTCGATACCGGCCACTATGCTGAACTCGCCAAGCACCTACCAGCTGGGGTTGTGACGGTCGCTGAATCCGGCGTCGAAGACATCGAACAGGTCAAGACCTACGCACACGCGGGTGCAGACGCGGTCCTCGTCGGCGAGGCCCTCGTCAAACACGCACAGCCACGCGAAACCGTCGCCGAGTTCACGGCTACCGGTCACGCCATCAGGTCTGCTGCCCGCTAATCTCCAGCCAAACCATCAAGCTCACGCTGTACCCACCATCATCAAGGAAAAGCATGACCAGCACACCAGAGTCTGAAGAGAACCGCACCACCATGGCGGATTCGTTCATGGCCGGCTCCCTGCGTAACGCGCCCGGCCCTTACTTCGGTGAATACGGCGGCCGATGGATGCCGGAGTCCCTGGTTCGTGCGCTCGATGAGCTGGCTGAAACCTTCAACGCGGCCAAGGATGACCCTGAGTTCGTCGCCGAGTTCCAGGACCTGCTGGCCAACTATGCCAACCGTCCATCGCTTCTGACCGAAGCACCACGATTCGCAGAACACGCGGGCGGCGTACGGATCTTCCTCAAGCGCGAAGACCTCAACCACACCGGTTCGCACAAGATCAACAATGTGCTCGGCCAGGCGCTGCTCGCTAAGCGGATGGGGAAGAACCGCCTCATCGCTGAGACCGGCGCAGGCCAGCACGGCGTAGCAACCGCAACCGCAGCCGCACTCTTCGGTATGGAATGCGTTGTCTACATGGGCGAAGAAGACACTCAGCGTCAAGCGCTCAATGTAGCCCGCATGGAACTGCTCGGTGCGAAGGTTGTGCCAGTTGCGGTGGGCTCCCGCACACTCAAAGACGCGATCAACGAAGCGCTGCGCGACTGGGTCGCCAACGTCGACCACACCCACTACCTGCTCGGAACCGCGGCCGGACCGTACCCGTTCCCGAGCATGGTGCGCTTCTTCCACGAGTGCATCGGTAACGAAGCCCGCGAACAGATCATCGAACAAGCCGGGCGCCTCCCAGACGCCGTATGCGCATGCGTCGGCGGTGGTTCCAACGCGATCGGAACCTTCCACGCGTTCCTCGACGACAAAGAGGTTGAACTGCACGGGCTCGAAGCCGGCGGCGACGGAATCGACACCCCGCGCCACGCCGCCACGATCACCCTCGGCCGGGCCGGCGTGCTCCACGGCGCCAAGACCTACCTCATGCAGGACGAAGACGGCCAGACCATCGAATCCCATTCGGTCTCCGCAGGCCTCGACTACCCAGCCGTCGGTCCAGAGCACGCGTACCTTGCGGACATCCACCGCGTTCAGTACACCGCCATCACAGACAGCGAAGCGATGGACGCGTTCCGACTCCTTTCGCAAACCGAAGGCATCCTGCCAGCCATCGAATCCAGCCACGCACTCGCCGGCGCCATCAAAGTCGGCCAGCGCATGGCTGAGGAAGCGAAAGCCAACGGCCAAGACCCAGCCGAGCGCATCGTCGTGGTGACTTTGTCCGGCCGCGGCGATAAGGACGTCGCAACCGCAGCCCGCTGGTTCGGACTGCTCAACGAAAACGACGAACAGGAAGGCGAGTAAGCGTGAGCCAGCCCGCACCACGAATCACATCCGGCGACGCGATCGCTCGCGCGCGTCAAGAAGGACGCCCAGCTCTGATCGCCTACCTCCCGGCAGGTTACCCCGACGTTCAGTCGACGATCGACGCCGCGATCGCTGCAGCTAAGAACGGCGCCGACATCATCGAGATCGGCCTGCCATACTCCGACCCCGTGATGGACGGGCCTGTCATCCAGGCCGCGACAACCGAATCCCTAGCCAACGGTTTCAAGGTCCCGCAGGTCTTCGAGATCATCGAAAAAGTGACCGCCGAAGTCGACGCCGCGGTCCTCATCATGACCTACTGGAACCTCGTGATTCGCATGGGCGTCGACGAGTTCGCGCGCCGACTCGCAGAAGCCGGCGGCGCTGGCCTCATCACCCCGGACCTCTTGCCGGAAGAAGCCAGCGACTGGATGGAAGCCTCCGAGAAATACGGGCTCGACCGCGTATTCCTGACCGCTCCATCCAACACCCCTGAACGCGTTAAGCAGACCGTGGAAGCATCCCGAGGATTCGTATACTGCGTTTCGATCATGGGTGTCACAGGCGCCCGCGATACCGTCTCCGACGCCGCGCAAGGCGTTGTTGAAGCGGTACGTGTTGCAGGCGACATGCCGGCGTGCGTGGGTCTCGGCGTGTCCCAGCGCAAACACGTTGAAGAGATCGGCGCGTATGCCGACGGCGTGATCGTTGGTACCGCGCTCGTGCGCGAGCTCGGCGAAAACGGGCCGCAAGGCGTCGGAAAGCTCACCGCGGAACTAGCCGGGCGAGGTAGCGGCGCATGATCACACAGGCGACCACCACAGCACTTGTGCCGGCCGCGATCCCATCGCCGCCGAGGGAGTTCTCGGCGTTCCACCTCGGGCCGCTGACCATCCACATGTATGCGATCTGCATCCTCATCGGGATCATCGCAGCGCTCATCCTGACGCAGCGCCGCTGGAAGGCCCGCGGGGGCAATCCCGAGCTCGTGTGGGATGTAGCGATCTGGGCGGTTCCGCTCGGCATCATAGGTGGTCGCCTCTATCACGTGTTCTCGTCTCCGGACGAGTACTTCGGTCCCGACTATGACGGCACCGGGGACCCCATCAAGATCCTGTACATCGCCAACGGCGGGCTCGGGATCTGGGGTGCGGTAGCGCTCGGTGCGGTGGGCGTGTGGATCGCGACGCGCCGCGCAGGGGTTCGGTTCTCAACGTTTGCGGACGCCGCCGCGCCAGGCGTGCTGCTCGCCCAGGCCATCGGCCGCTGGGGTAACTACTTCAACCAGGAACTCTTCGGTAGCCCAACCGAGTTGCCGTGGGGACTCAAGATCGACGCGGACTCACCGACCTTCCCGGCCGGCATACCAGCCGAAACCCTGTTCCACCCGACGTTCCTGTACGAATCCATCTGGAACATCCTCGGCGTCATGGTCATCTTGCTGATCGACCGGACCCGTCACATGCGTCGCGGCTCGATCTTGTGGCTCTACATCGTGATCTACACGGCCGGCCGAACTTGGATCGAAGCACTGCGCATCGACGAAGCCCAGATGATCACGATCGCAGGCATCACGCAGCGCCTCAATGTGTGGGTATCGATCCTCGTGTTCATCGGCGCGCTCATCGCGTTCGTGATCGCGTATCAGCGTGGCAAGAACGCACCCGAGATCGACGTTGACCTGCCAGGCCGCACACCACGCGCGGTAACCGCCGCCACTAGCGCCGGCACAGATTCAGGTGACACAACCGACGGAGCCGCTACTGCATCGTCGGAAGCTGACAAAAACACAACTACATAAGCACCCACAATGAAACATTCGACCTACAGCCTGTGCTCGCCCCACGACGCGTTCACAGGGCTGTAGGCTTATCAACAGGTGAGAATATGCGCAGCATGAGCGCTGCCGAATACGAAACCACGATGAGGCATTGAACCATGATTGTTGACAAAGACAAAGCCAGCAAGACAAAGCGCCAGGTGCGGAGAGCCAAAATCGTTGTGACGTTTGGCCCTGCGCTCAGCACCAAGAAGATGGCGAAGAAGGCCCTCAAAGCGGGCATGAACGTCGCCCGACTCAACATGAGCCATGGCGATCACCAGACCCACCAGAACAATCTGGATAACCTGCGTGAGGCGTCGGAACAGCTCGGCAAGCCACTCGGCATTTTCGCTGACCTTCAGGGGCCAAAGATCCGTCTAGCGCGTTTCGCTGACGGGCCTCATGAGCTCGCTGAGGGTGACAGGTTCACGATCACCATCCGCGACGTTCCAGGCTCCAAAACTGAGTGCGGCACGACGTTCCCGGGCCTGGCTGAGAACGTCAACGTCGGCGACACGTTGCTCGTCAACGACGGCAAGGTTCGCTTGCGGGCGGTCGAGGTGACAGCCACCGATGTCGTAACCGAAGTTGAGGTTGGCGGCGAAGTATCGGATAACAAGGGCATCAACCTCCCGGGTGTTGCTGTGAATGTTCCGGCGCTTTCGGAGAAGGACGAAGAAGACCTGCGGTGGGCTCTGCGCGCGGGTGTGGACATGATTGCGTTGTCTTTCGTGCGTAACGCTTCGGACATCGATCCGGTGCATCAGATCATGCGTGAAGAGGGCCGGAAGGTCCCGGTGATCGCCAAGCTTGAGAAGCCTCAAGCGGTCGAGAACATCGAGGAAATCATTGACGCGTTTGACGCGATCATGGTGGCTCGCGGCGACCTCGGCGTTGAGTTGCCGCTTGAAGACGTTCCTGTGGTGCAGAAGCACGCGGTCGAGCTGGCACGCCGCTGGGCTAAGCCGGTGATTGTTGCTACGCAGGTTTTGGAATCGATGATGGACGCCCCGACGCCGACGCGCGCTGAGGCTTCCGACTGCGCGAACGCGGTTCTGGATGGCGCCGATGCGGTCATGCTTTCGGGTGAAACCTCGGTTGGTAAGTACCCGATCAAGACGATCGAGACGATGGCGCGGATCATCAAGTCGACTGAGGCGCACGGGTTGAAGCGGATTCCGCCGTTGGCTGCGCGTCCACGCACTCGCGGTGGTGCGGTGACTCGGGCGGCTGTCGAGGTTGCTGAGGAAGTCGACGCGTCGTATCTGGTTGCGTTCACGCAGACGGGTGATTCGGCGCGGCGTTTGGCCCGTATGCGTTCGGAGATCCCGGCGTTAGGCTTCACATCGAGCGAGCAGACGTTCCGATACATGAACCTGTTCTGGGGTATCGCGCCGGTTCTTGTGGATTTTGTAGATCACTCGGACAAGATGTCGCAGCAGGCGGAGGACTATCTGCTGGGTAGCAACTTGGCCGAAGAAGATGAGCTCGCGGTGATCGTTTCGGGTTCGCCTCCAGGCAAGGCTGGGTCGACGAACTCTCTGCGTGTGCATCGCTTGGGCGATATGACGCACGGCGGAGAGGCCGGTCAGCGCAACGAGGAACGCCATGAGGAAATCAAACCGTGGCGCACGCGTGAACAGGCCGCTGAGGACCTCGTTCTGCGGATGAACGAGGGGCAAGCTACCCGACCACCGGCAATCTAGCGTTGTTCTGATGCGTGAGAGGGCGCACGTGAGCTGTGTAGACACGGGCTCTGAGCTGGTGCTTGCCGAACGTGCGGGTGCGTTGGGTGTTATTACGCTCAACCGTCCGGCCGCGGTGAACGCGCTGAACCTCGAGATGGTTGAGGCGATGCACCGCGCGCTGGATGCTTTCGCAGCCGATGATGCGGTGCATGCTGTGTTGCTGCGCGGCGCGGGGGAGCGCGGTTTGTGTGCAGGCGGCGATGTGCGCGTCATTTACCAGGCCACGCTCGGCGATCCTGCGGTTGCGATGGATTTCTTCGCGGCCGAGTACCGCCTGGATTACGCGATTTCGTGTTACCAGAAGCCTTTCATTCCGCTCATGGACGGGCTGGTTTTGGGCGGCGGAGTGGGGATTTCTGTTCCTGGTTCGCATCGGATTGTGAATGAGTCGTCTCGGGTGGGTATGCCTGAGGCGGGGATCGGTTTCAGCCCGGACGTGGGTGCCTCGTATTTTCTGGCGCGTTCGCCTGGCGCGGTCGGCTGTTTCTTGTCGCTGACGGGCTTACACATCGGCGCGGCTGATGCGTTGTATTCGGGGCTTGCTGACGCTTTTGTTCCGTCGGCGAGCTGGGATGCGTTGATTGCGCAGCTTGAACGGGTCTCGTCTGCCTGTGAAGTCGACGATGTGGTGGCTGGCTTCGCGGCTCCGGTTGCGGATGCGAACGAGGAAGGGCCGGACGCTGGGCGTCTTGAATTAGCGCGCGGCTGGATTGATGAGGTTTTCTCGCGCGATTCGGTTGAGGAAATTTTTGCAGCGTTACAGGAGCGGGCTGAGTCGGCTGGCACCGATTCGCTTGAGCAGGAGGCGCTGGCTGCGATGCGCCGCAACAGCCCAACGGGTATGAAAACGGCGTTGGAAGCGCTCAAACGTGCGCGAAACCTCAGCCTCGCGGAGACCTACAAGCAGGATTACCGCTTGTGCGGAAACGCGGTGCTGGGGAACAGGGCAACACAGTCTGAGCCGCGCGGTGGTGCTAGTGGTGTCCAGCGGGCTGGCCACGACATGCGTGAGGGGATCCGCGCGCAGATCATCGACAAGGACCGCAACCCCCAGTGGAACCCGGCAACGCTTGAGGACGTCGACGCTGACCTGGTAAGCAGTTTCTTCGCCGAGGTTCCCGGATACCCGGACCTTGCTCTCCCTGACGCTGATTCCCCTGACAAGTCCGGCCGAGCGTAGAAGCAACTAGCATCTTAAAAGGCCTGTGGGGCACAACCATCGTTGTGCCCCACAGGCCTTCTGTGTGCCCGAGGCGGGACTCGAACCCGCACGATTTTCATCGCTGCATTTTGAGTGCAGTGCGTCTACCAATTCCGCCACTCGGGCTGGTGCTTATCCGAAGCTAACCTTCGCGTTAACTTGGGGTGTTCTAACCAGCGGGTTCTACTGTATACGCACTTGTGCTGAAAATGCACATTGGACTCGCGTGAGAGGGAGCGCGTGACGATTCACACAGTCTTGGTTCCCTCGCGGGGTCACGCTTTTGGGCTTAAAGGTCTAGCATGGTCAATGGAGCAAAATGAACGCCAGGTAAACGTGTGTTCAAGTGCCGTTTTCTTTGTTATCTAGTCTCGCACGCAGACTGGCAGGAAGCATGATGCAACGGTTGCTCCAATGAATTCACAGACGCAGAGAAAGGTCCAGCATGGATCCGTTCTTACTCGTTGTCATCGTCATCGCTCTAGCGTTGTTCTTTGACTTCACGAACGGCTTTCACGACACCGCGAATGCTATGGCTACCCCCGTTGCGACGGGTGCAATCAAGCCGAAGAACGCTGTGACGTTGGCCGCGGTCTTGAACCTTGTCGGTGCTTTCCTTTCAACCGAGGTCGCTATGACGGTCTCGAAGGGCATCATCAACGAATCCTCATCCAATGGCGGCATCCTCATCACACCGTCTGTGATCCTCGCAGGGTTGATGGGTGCGATCGTGTGGAACCTCCTCACGTGGCTTCTTGGCCTGCCGTCCTCGAGTTCGCACGCGCTGTTCGGCGGTCTCATCGGCGCGGCGATCGTGGGTGCTGGCTTCTCAGCAGTTAACTACGGAACGCTTCTGGAGAAGGTTCTCATCCCTGCTGTGGCCGCGCCGCTCATCGCCGGTGCGACGGCTTTCTGCGCAACGAAGCTCGCGTACCGCATCACGCGTCGAAACAGTAACCAGATTTCACCGAAACGCGGCGGCTTCAAGATTGGCCAGATTTTCTCGTCCTCGCTCGTTGCGCTGGCTCACGGCACGAATGACGCCCAGAAAACGATGGGCATCATCACCCTGGTTTTGGTTTCGGCCAACATGCAGGAAGCTGGCACGGGCCCACATTTCTGGGTTATCGCGAGCTGTGCTTTCGCCATCGCATTGGGTACCTACACGGGCGGTTGGCGCATTATGCGCACCATGGGTACCGGCCTGACTGAGGTCAAGCCTCCGCAGGGTTTCGCAGCTGAAGTCTCCACCGGTGCTGCGATCTTGGCTTCGTCGCACCTGGGTTTCGCGCTCTCAACTACGCAGGTCGCTTCGGGTTCCGTGGTGGGATCCGGCCTGGGCCGTAAGGGTGCAGGTGTTCGTTGGCGTACGGCCGGCAAGATCGCGACGGGCTGGCTGTTCACACTGCCAGCTGCGGCGATCATCGGCGGTATTGCGGCTGCTTTGACGCACATCGGCCCGGTGGGCGTGTGGATCGTCCTGATCACTGGTCTGGCAGCGATGCTCGTGATCTTCCTGATTTCTTTGCGTAACTCGGTGACTCACGAGAACGCGATGCGCGGTGTCGAGGTATCTTCTGCGGCGGTCCACATCCCAACCAAGAAGGAACGTCGCAGTGCAGCCCGTGCCTTGCGTCGTGAGGCACGCGAGGCCCATGAGCACGCGAAGGCGGCTGCCGCGAAGGCCAAGTCCGAGGCGCGTAAGGCCCGCCGCGCCGCTCGAGCGGCAACTCATGCGAGCCGTATAGCCCGGAAGGCGGCGGCCGCAGAATTGCGTGAGGCACGTCGGGCGCAAGACATCGAGGAAGCAGCACGGTTGAGCTTCATCGCGGCAGTTGACAGCCAAGCGGCAGCTGAAGAGTCCGATGTTGCGGCTCGTGAGGCTGAACGCGCGGCTAAGGAAGCACGTAAAGGCCGTGATCGTGTCGAATCGAAGCAAGGGAAATAGCGGAGGAAACAAATGACTATTGAGTGGATGTCTTTCCTGCTGGTCTTTGCCGCGACCTTGGTGTCGACGATGTTCGTGGTGCTGATGTTTTCCACGGGCGTGCGCTTGCAGTCGATGCACGACGCGGCAACCGAGGAGGGTTTGCCTAAAACGAAACGCCTCAAGGCTGGCTACTACGCTTGCTACGCCGTGTCTGGCGTGATCGTGCTGATCGGTATCGCGCTGATCGTTCCGGCGCTCCATAGGGCGCTGGGTTTTTGACGTTAGGCTTCTAGAACCGTGGATAGCGATGAGGGCGGACCACCATGGATGGTGGTCCGCCCTCATCGTGTGCGGCTACTGTTCCGCCCACGCGCAGTCCGTGTTACCGCGGGTTGATGATCTGGTTGGTGATGCGTGCGCTCGCCACGAGCTTGTCCTGCTCGTCGTAGATTTTGATGTCGTGGTTCGTGGTGGTGCGGCCGAGGTGTGCTGGAGTGCACAGGCCACGTACACGACCCGAGACTCCGGCACGGTGGTGGGTGATGTTGAGGTCAACACCTACCGCGACTTTCCCCTGGAGGCCGGAGTCGACGATGTGTAGCGCGGCCGCGAACGAGCCGAGGGTTTCGGCGAGTGCTGCGCTGGCCCCGCCGTGGAGGATCCCAGCAACCTGAGTGTTGGTTTCAACAGGCATGGTTGCGGTGAGCTCATCGACTTCGAACTTCTCGAACACGATTCCAAGCTTCGTCACGAGCTCGCCTGGGCCGTTATGTCGCAGGTACTCCCAGGCCACAGTAGGGATGTTCGCTTGCGTGAGTTCGGTTGCGAACGGGTGGTTTTCGGTGGCCTCGGAGGTGCCGGCCGTTTCGGGTTTCGGGCTTTTGTCAGTCATGGGCATTAGGCTTTCATACGTGAGTGTCAACGCAAAGTCTTCATCGTCTGCATCTTCGTCGTCTTCTGAATCTAAGCCACGTTTGCTCATTATTGATGGGCATTCGATGGCGTTCCGCGCGTTTTTCGCTTTGCCTGCGGAAAACTTTTCAACGGCTACGGGCCAGCACACGAACGCGGTGCACGGTTTCGTTTCGATGCTGTTGAAAATGATTGAGCAGCGGGAGCCGACCCACGTTGCGGTCGCGTTTGACCTTTCCGGCCCTACGATCCGTTCGCAGCAGTATGAGGAATATAAGGGTGGCCGCGCTGAGACTCCGCCTGAGTTTGAGGGCCAGATTGAGCTGATCGATCAGGTCATGGGCGCGATGAACATCCCTACGCTGACGTACGAGGGCTACGAAGCCGACGACATCCTGGCGACGCTCTCGACGCGCGGTGCGGCGGAGGGTTTCGAGGTCTTGGTGGTTTCGGGTGACCGGGATACGTTCCAGCTGATCAACGACGACGTGCTCGTTTTGTACCCGATGCGCGGCATTTCGGATATCCCGCCGATGGACGCCGCGGCTGTTGAAGAGCGTTACGGGGTTCTGCCGCAGAATTACCCGGATATGGCTGCGTTGGTGGGGGAGAAGGCCGATAATCTGCCGGGTGTTCCTGGCGTGGGTAATAAGACCGCGGCCAAGTGGATCAACCTGTATGGCTCGGTTGAGGACATCCTTGCTCATGCTGATGAGATCAAGGGCAAGGTTGGTCAGAACCTGCGTGATCATGTCGATGATGTGCGCCGCAACCGTGAGTTGAACGCTTTGGTTCGCGATTTGGATGTGGATGTCACGTGGGATGACATGCGGGTGCGTGAACCTGAATGGGATCGCATCGAGGACCTGTTTGATTCGCTTGAGTTCAATACGTTGCGTCGTCGTTTGAACGATGTGATGGGTGGCTTGAGCGAGGACGAAGGCCCGGCCGTCGAGTTGCCGAACGCTGTTTCGGCGACGTCTGCGAAAGAGATTCGGGAGTGGCTTGATGGGGTTGCCGCGCCCGATGCTGTGGCTGGCTCTGTTGCCGCGTTGCGCGCTGAGCTTGCTGCTGAGCACGCGGTGGGCGAGGCGTCGGATGTTCTGAGCCTTTCGGTTGCTGTGCTTCCTGAAGATTCGGCGCAGGCTGAGGTTTTGCAGGTTGATCTTGCTCAGTTGGACGAGCAAGCTACCGATGTGGTCGCGGGCTGGCTGGCCGATTCCGAGCGTCCGAAGGTGGTCTATGACCTCAAGCCGATGTTGAAGGCGTTGTGGGCGCGCGGTTTGAAGGTCGCGGGCGTCATCGATGATGTTGCGTTGTCTGCGTATTTGGTTCAGCCGGATCGCCGCGGATATGCGCTTGAGGATCTTGCTCAGCAGCATCTGAAACGCACGCTGGGCGAGGCCGCGGCGCAAGAAGCTGGCCAGCTTGATCTGGGCCTGGACGAAGACGGTTCCGCCGTCGACGGCCGTGAGGCTGAGCGGGCGGACGTCACGTTGCGTTTGCACGCTGTGTTGCAGCCGATGCTGGTGGACCGTGAGGCTGAGGACTTGCTGACCCAGGTCGAGGTTCCGTTGGCGAGCGTTTTGGCGGACATGGAGGCCACGGGTGTGGCTGTGGATCTGGATTCGCTCGATGATTTGATCGACAGCTTCACTCAGAACATGAACCGTGCTCAGCAACAGGCTTTCGACGCCATCGGGCACGAGGTCAACCTCAGCAGCCCTAAGCAGTTGCAGACGGTTTTGTTTGAGGAGCTCGAGCTTCCGAAGACCAAGAAGATCAAGACCGGTTACACGACGGATGCGGCTTCACTTCAGGATCTGCTGGTCAAGACGGGGCATCCGTTCCTCGAGGCTCTGATGGCTCACCGTGACGTGAGCAAGCTGCGCCAGACCGTCGAAGGTTTGAAGAAGACTGTTGCGGCCGATGGCCGTATTCACACGACGTTCTCGCAGACTGCCGCGGCGACTGGCCGGTTGTCATCGTTGAACCCCAACCTGCAGAACATCCCGGTGCGTACCGAGGAAGGCCGCCGCATCCGCGACATCTTCACGTGCGGTGACAGCGCCGAACTGCTGACTGCGGACTATTCGCAGATTGAGATGCGGATCATGGCGCACCTCTCCGGCGATGAGGCGTTGATCCAGGCGTTCAAGGACGGCGAGGATCTGCACCGCTTTGTTGGTTCGCGTGTCTTCGACGTCGCCCCTGAGGATGTTTCGCCTGAGATGCGTTCCAAGGTCAAGGCGATGAGCTACGGCCTCGCATATGGCCTGAGCCAATTCGGTTTGTCCCAGCAGCTCGGCATTTCAGTGGATGAGGCCCGCACGCTGCGTAACGACTACTTCAAGCGTTTCGGTGCGGTCCGCGATTACCTCGACGAGGTTGTCGACCAGGCGCGAGTGGATGGCTACACCTCAACGTTGCTGGGCCGCCGTCGCTATCTTCCTGAGCTGCATAGCGATAACCGCCAGTTGCGCGAGATGGCTAAGCGTGCCGCCCTGAACGCACCGATCCAGGGGACCGCCGCGGACATCATCAAGCTCGCGATGCTGCGGATTCCTGCCGCATTCGAGGATGCGGGCCTGGAATCGAAGATGCTGCTGCAGGTCCATGACGAATTGATTTTCGAGGTCGTGGACGGCGAACAGGACAAAGTACGTTCGCTGGTGGTTGAGATCATGTCCAGCGCGATGGAACTGTCTGTCCCGCTGGATGTGAACATCGGCACGGGCCGTACCTGGCACGACGCCGCGCACTAGCACGATGCACGACGCCACGCACTAGCTACGTGGCTCGATACAAAACTTCCACGAAGATACTGATCTGGAGATAGAAATGAGCACTGACGTGGTTCGCGATGAGCAGTTCCGGGTTGTCCGTCATGCCCCGGATGGTCCGCTGGGCAGCCCAGATCCAGTGACTGAGGCGTTCATTGAAGCTATGGCGTTAAGCTTCCTGGAAGGGCGCCGGAGCAAGGAAGAGTTACAGGGCAAAGTTGACCGTTTCCGCCTGGACGGTTCGCTCTTGACGATGGTTCATGATGACAACCAGCCGTCGATCGCTCTAGATGCCGAAATCCCTGTCGCGACGTTCGCGGAGTTCCCCGGGAGGCTGTGTGTCCGGGAAGGCGTGCTGGTTGATACGCACATGGTCACTGAGGTGACAGTGCGTACCTCGCACCGTCGTCGAGGTTTGCTGACCAAGATGATGCACGCCTCCTTTGACCGCGCTAAGGAAGCCGGGCGACCGTTGGCTGCACTGACGGCAACCGAGGGCGTGATCTATGGACGTTTCGGTTTCGGTGTCGCCGCGCATACGGGAACATGCCGCGTCAAGGTTTTGCACGGTTTGCGTTTGCGTGATTCGGCGATCAAGGCGATCGAGGATTCGGGTGTTCGTGTTGTGGTTCCGTCCTGGGACGAGATGCCTGCGATCCACCGAGAGTCCTCTGAGGCTTTTGTGAAGCGTATGCCGGGTCAGATTGCGCCGGTTTCTTCGCAGATTCGTCGCGCTGAAGGCATGAGCAACTATTCGGCTGAGCCGGGGGAGAACCACGACCTGCGTCCGCTGGTTGCGCTTGGTCCGGACGGCGCGGTGCGAGGGCATGCGATCGCTGAGTTCTCGGGCTGGGAATCCAATCCGTTCACGTTGCAAGTTCATGAGCTCATGGCGGCTGATCCTGTCGCGGAGCTCGCGCTGTGGCAAGCGTTGGGTGCCACGGACCTGGTAGCGGAGCTTTCCGCCGATGCGGTGGTTGCCGATCACGCGCTACGTGTTGCTTTGATCAATGGTCGCGATGTTATTGACGGCGAGACCAAGGACGCGTTGTGGCTACGGATGCTGGATGTTCCAGAAGCGATGCGCGCCCGCGGGCTCAGCAGCGAGGGTTCTGTGGTGCTGGATGTGACTGACCCGTTGGGCTATGCGCAGGGTACGTTCCTGATCGAGACGGATGAGAACGAGACACGCGTTACTGAATCGCCTGAGGATGGCTCCATTGGCGCCGATGTTCCGCGCTTGAGCTTGGATGCCGAGGCATTGGCTGCCTTGTACTTGGGTACGTGCCGCGTGGCTGATCTGGTTGCGAGTGGGCGTGCGCAGGCTAAAGAAGCTGACCTGGAAGCACTTCACGTGTTGTTCCACTCCAAGGTGCCTCCGATTAACACAACCTATTTCTGATGCTCTGGTTGCATCGGCATCATGGGCAGAGTCTTGTCGTGAGGCAGCAGTAGACGATGGTCATACTTCATTGACTGGTCTGGCCCCATAGCATAGACTTGATTGAGTTGTGCATTTCGTGTGCCCTCACGCGTGCGCAATTTCATCATATTGTTCACTACTCGGAACAGCACATATCGAGCGAAGTATTCGCAGCTGTTTCCGACCGATTTACTATCCGTAACGGAGCCCCTACTACATGACCACTACGAACCCGGATCAGACCGGACTCCCGCAGGTCGCAGTCAACGACATCGGCTCGGAGGAAGATTTCCTCGCCGCAATCGACGCAACCATCAAGTACTTCAACGACGGCGATCTCGTTGAAGGCGAGGTTGTCAAGGTTGACCACGACGAAGTTCTGCTGGATATCGGCTACAAGACCGAGGGTGTTATCCCGTCCCGCGAACTGTCCATCAAGCACGATGTGGACCCGAGTGATGTCGTCGAGGTTGGCGACACGGTTGAGGCTCTTGTCCTGACTAAGGAGGACAAGGAAGGCCGTCTGATCCTCTCCAAGAAGCGCGCACAGTACGAGCGTGCATGGGGCGACATCGAGAAGGTCAAGGAAGAAGACGGCGTCGTTACCGGTACCGTCATCGAGGTTGTCAAGGGTGGTCTCATCCTCGACATCGGCCTCCGCGGCTTCCTGCCTGCTTCCTTGGTTGAGATGCGTCGCGTTCGCGACCTGGCTCCGTACATCGGCCAGCAGCTCGAAGCTAAGATCATCGAGCTCGACAAGCACCGCAACAACGTTGTGCTTTCGCGCCGTGCATGGCTCGAGGAGACCCAGTCCGCAGTTCGCACTGAGTTCCTCAACAAGCTCGAGAAGGGTCAGGTTCGCGAGGGCGTTGTTTCGTCCATCGTTAACTTCGGTGCATTCGTTGACCTGGGCGGCGTTGACGGCCTGGTTCACGTTTCCGAGCTCTCCTGGAAGCACATCGACCACCCATCCGAGGTTGTCGAGGTTGGCCAGAAGGTCACCGTCGAGGTTCTCGAGGTAGACATGAGCCGCGAGCGCGTTTCCCTGTCGCTCAAGGCAACCCAGGAAGACCCATGGCAGACCTTCGCCCGCACCCACGCACTGGGTCAGGTTGTACCAGGTAAGGTCACCAAGCTCGTTCCATTCGGTGCATTCGTTCGCGTTGAGGACGGCATCGAGGGCCTCGTTCACATCTCCGAGCTGGCTGAGCGCCACGTTGACCTCGCTGAGCAGGTTGTTCAGGTTGGTCAGGAGATCTTCGTCAAGGTCATCGACATCGACCTCGAGCGCCGCCGCATCTCGCTGTCCCTCAAGCAGGCCAACGAAGGCGTTGACCCAGAGGGCACCGAGTTCGACCCAGCTCTGTACGGCATGGCCGCAGAATACGACGAGGCCGGCAACTACAAATACCCAGAGGGCTTCGACCCAGAGACCAACGAGTGGCTCGAGGGCTACGAGGCTCAGCGCGCAGAGTGGGAGCAGCAGTATGCTGCCGCACAGGCTCGCTGGGAGGCTCACAAGAAGCAGGTTGCAGACGCAATGGAGAAGGACGCCGAGGCCGGCGCACAGCAGGCAGCTGCTCCAGCTCCAGCTTCCTACTCCTCCGAGGACCAGGGCGCTGCTGAAGACAGCGGCACCCTCGCATCGGATGAGGCTCTTGCTGCACTGCGGGAGAAGCTCACCGGCAACAAGTAAGCATCACATCGACTCCCGCTCGTGAGGTAAATACGCCAGCGGAGTAGATGACACGAAGAGGGCGGTTCCATCCGGAACCGCCCTCTTTGCGTATCAACTTGCTGTGCGTATCAACTTCTAGTGCTTGGCAACTTCTTGTGCTGTGCTGAGCAACGCGTGCCCGGTGCGCAACTGCGGGCGAGCAACAAGCCCGCCCGCAGGAGGACGTTAGTCCTTCTCCTCTTCGTTGAGGGTCACTAGCTGGATCGTCTGAGGCGCCTCGTTCGGGCGGATCAACATGCCTCGGCCGGCAGGGAAGTGGCGCGGACGGATCCGGCCGATGATAGGCCCTTCGCCGCTGTCGCCATCCATGAGCAGAGTTACTGCGCCGGCTTCGCGCAGGGATGCGAAGAACGGCTCATACATGGTTCGCGATGCGCCGCGAACTCGACGCGTGAGTGCAACATGCAGGCCGATGTCTCCACTCATTGCGAGGAACGGCGTGAACGCATGCAACGGCGAGGCCGCACCTGCGGTGAGGACATCGTAGTCATCTACGAGCAACACGATGCGCGGACCTTCGAATCCAGCGCTTTGTTGCTTGAGCGGGTCCACCTGTACACGGGACTGGACTTCCTTCACCACCGCGGCCGTCAGCTGTTCTGCATGCATCGCTGATGCCGCATATCCTCCGAGGTATTCCTCCGGGATAACGTTCTGCAGGTCACGCCGCGGATCGAAGACAGCGAACACGAGCTCCTCGGAGCTGTACTGCTGCATGAGCTCGTGGGCGAGCACCCGTAGGAGGCTCGTCTTGCCGGCCTCTTCGTCTGCAAGCACTGCGAGATGCGGTTCGCGGCCAAAAAAGTCCAGGTACCGGATCGTCTGGTTGCGTTCCAGAACGCCGAACCGTGTGTGACCCGGGGCGGGCGCCGCCGGTAGCTCGTCCACATGGATGTGCGTCGGAAGCAAGCGGACAGTTCGTGGAGTCTGCCGAGGGTAGTGCATCTTGACGATCTCAACTGCCTCGTTGAACGCCTTGATGAGTCCGTCATCGCTCGGTTCATCGTCGATGCGTGGCAGAGCGACTTGGCCGATGCGGCCATCGATGTTGAAGCCGCGTCCCGGCCTATTCTTCGGCAGGTGAGCGGCGGTCTTGGAACCGTGCATTGAATCGCTCGGCTCCGTCAACCGCATCTCCAAGCGCGTTCCGAAGAAGGACTGTTGAGCCATCCGGACTTCATTCCAGCGGGTAGCTGTCGCGACGATGTGGATGCCGTAGCCGCTTCCGCGAGTCAGGAGTGAGTAGAGCGAGTCTTGAAGATCCTCGAACTCGTCGATCAATCCGCCCCAACCGTCCACGAAGAGCACCACATCGCACACATCGAGCTCGGGGTGCTCACCCGAGGCGAACATTTCACGCATCGTGGATACCGAATCGATGTGCAAGGACTCGAACAGAGCCTCTCGCTCGGTCAAGAGGTCGGTGACTTCCTCAAGGGTTCGCCGCAAGGATTCCCTGCGCGTACGCACCGCGACACCTGCGGTGTGGGGAAGCCCCTCGATCGCGAGCAAACCTGAACCACGAAGGTCCAGCCCATACATAGTGACTTCGCGAGGCGAGTTCTCCAGCGCGAGCGAGAGCGCCATCGTGCGCAGAAGCATGGACTTGCCGGTTGCCGGTCCACCCAAGATAGCGATGTGGCCACCCGAGTGGGTCAGGTCAATTTCCCAACGGCCCTGCCACTGATGTGCGGGATCATCCAAGACACCGATCGGAACCATGATGCTGTGTGCCGCGTCGGCCTGTGGATGCGTTGGCTCTGTGAGTACCTCTTGTGGCATCGAGAGAGCCTGGTCCAGCGTGAGCTTGTCCAGCAGTGGCGGCAACCAGATCGGGTCAGTCACGGCGGGGTAGCGGCTCATCATGTCCACGGATGCGCTGAGGACGGTCGGTCCTTCGGTATCATCGTCGGCGGTAACGGGTTTCGAGGCTTCGTCCTCGTCGTCGGCTTCGTCCTGCTGCCTGGTAGCTGTCATGAAGTTCTGCGCGTAGAACTGATCGATCAGAACTACAGGGGTAGAGGCTTCGTTAGCGTTGCTATCCTCAGCGGTTTCGATGGCGAGCGGGCCGGAGACGTAACCGGCTTTGAACTGTTCGTAGACGGTCGTATCGACCTTGAGGTATCCGTAACCGGGCAGCGGTGGCAAGTGGAAAGCGTCGGTGGTTTCCAACACGGTGCGGGACTCCGCCTCGGAAAGCGTACGCAAACCGAGTCGGTAGGAAAGATACGTATCCAAGCCGCGAAGCTTCCCGGCTTCGAGGCGCTGCGAGCTCAGTAGCAAATGGACGCCGATCGAGCGGCCGATACGACCGATCGACATGAACAAGTCGATGAAGTCCGGCTGGGCGGTCAAAAGCTCACCAAACTCGTCAATTACGAGGAACAGGTGAGGCATGACTGGAAGGTCAGGATTACGACGCCGCGCACGCTGATAATCGGTGATGGAGGCGATGTTGCCTGCCGCTTTCAGCTGCTCCTGCCTCCGCAGGATCTCACCTTCGAGACTTGCGTAGATGCGGTCGACGAGCGAGACATCGTCTGCGAGGTTCGTGACGATTCCGGACACGTGCGGGATGCCCTTGAACGGGGCGAACGTAGCGCCACCTTTGTAGTCGACCAGAACCAGGTTGAGCTGTTCAGGGGAGTGAGTCAGGGCGAGGCCGAGGACCAACGTTCGCAGAAGCTCCGACTTACCGGAACCGGTCGCACCCACACACAGGCCGTGAGGACCCATGCCGTGCTGTGCGGCCTCCTTGATGTCTAGCCGCACCGGCTTTCCCTGCTGATCCAAGCCGATCGGAACCGTTAGGAAGTCTGGTCCGAAGTTCGGTTCCCACGACCTTTGCAGGTGTTGTTCATCCAGCTCCTTGAGGCCGAGCAACTGCGTGAACTTCATGCCCGCTTGCTGCTCGGAATGCTCGAGCGAGTCATGGGAAAGCCGCATCGGCGCCAACACGCGGGAGATCGCTTGGGCGAGCGCCACATCGGACTCATCCAAAATACCCGTGTGGCGTTGTGCCACGGAACCGTCAGTGTCCAGGCGCTGGACCTCAACCTCGGCTGCGGGGACGCTGCGCCACCGTCAGCGAGGCCGGCCTGATTCTTTCGGTCCTTGTTCTTGTTGTGTGTTGTGTTTCTGTTTTGCACGAGTCGAGCGGAGACATCCCCGGGTTCCTCGAGCTGATTCCGCAGCGCGTGGATGACGGTGATGCCCATCATCTCGAGGTCGGTTGCCGCACCGGCGCTGAAGTTCTCTACGGGGCCACTGTGCCTAAGGTCGATCACGAGCAGGCGCGGCTGGTTGAGATTGACCACTGTGTGGTTAGCAGGGGTGCGCCGCAGTTCAGCCGTGGTCTGATATCGGCGCTGAATGTTGCTGCGCAGAAGAGATGAGAGCTCCGACATCGTTTCGCTGATGCGGGGGACTGGCCCAAACGCCGTCGGTTGCTCTTGATCGAGGATATGGGGGAGTCTACGCACCCATTCCCAGTTCTCTCGTGCCGCCGGTGGAACGAGGAATGCGAGTTGGAGGTCCTCAGGTGAATGAAGTGACACAGCTTGCAATACGAGATTTCGGATCGCCTGGTCACAAAACTCGGTGTCTCCGATGACCGAAACCGTGTGGTCCGCACCTAGATGCACACGCAAAGGCATATCGGGGGTGGTCGCGAACCGGTCCTGAAGGACCTCAAGTTGCTGCTCGAGGTGCGGATCCGTGCTTTCGATCGATTGATCCTCGCCCTCAAGACGGAACTCAACACCGGTCGCATCGCCGATGCCGCATCGGACGTTGAGGTAGTCGCTGTGCTGGCGGCGCCGTTCCCACAGCCGGGACGGGGTGGAGATCATCTCAACGAGAGCGCTCGTGCGGGGATCCGTGACCTGCGCGCGTGAGCGTCGCTTGCTTTCTTCCGTCCGCAGTTCGTGGTGGCGTTCCTCGAGGTATTCGAGGTAGTTGTCTCGCAGTTGTTTGCGGCGCCGGGTCTGCTTACCGTTCTGGGAGGTCATCATGACAATTGCGCCGATGACCGTCACGATCATCATCAACGCACCAACGGCCGCGAACGGCGAGCCCCTGAACAGCATCATGACGGTCATCGAACCGGCCATACCCAGTAGGGGAATGAGACCCATGAAGCCCATAGCGCCGGACCCGCCTTCCTCGATCAAGGGAGGTCGTCGGATGGTCGCCAATTCGGGGTCGGCAGCGGGCGGCTCGGAACGAGCCGGACGGTGAAAGAGGCCGTTCGATTCGAGGGCGGTCAGTGATCGGCTGTCTAGAGTCATGATGCAGCTTTCGCGACGGCGAGCACGGTTGCGCCGAGCTGTGCCGTTTGGAGTCGTAACCTTTCTGAGAGCAGGTCCATGTTGAGCCGCCCGCCGGTTGCGACGTGGGCGTCGAAGCTCAGCTCAGGCAAGTAGTGTTTACGGCTCGCCGGCAGATAGGTGCGCAGGTTCGTCTGGCGGACGGCTTGCTTGGTTGCACGGATCTGTTTCGGTGATGCATGGATGCTGTCCACGAGGATCGGAATGATTCCGATGTGCGGGAAGCGTTCGTGAATGTACTTACAGAACGCTTCGCTGACGTCGATCGCGGCCGGATACATCGGAATCGGAACAATAAGCGCGTGAAGGCCTGGATAGAAGGCATTGATGACCTGTTCGGTCATCGGCAAGTCAAGTAGTGCGACAGACGCTTTTTCTGAGAGGAACTGGAAGCTGTTGTGCAACAGCGCTTTGTCATCCAGGTGCTCTTCGCTTTCACCCCAGGGGATGTAGCGCAGATAACGGTTGATTTCATCAGAGAACGTTCGGTAGTTCTGATTGACGGCCGTATTCTTCTGATTCATGAGCTCAGAGAGTAAAGCGAGGCCTCGCTCATCGCTTACCTTGCGCGGGTTGCGCGGGCCTAAGCGACGGAGCGTTGCGCCGTCACGGTTCAGTACATCCACGGCGAGGATCGACTCTTTTCGACCGTTCGCTAGCTGGTGCCCCAAGAGCGCTACAGTTGAGCTTGCGCCGGCACCACCCAGCGGGCTTGTGATGCCGATTCGGCGCCCCGTAATGACAGAGGTCTGGCACCCCTTCAAGGCGCGCTGATACGCCTCGGGGAAAGGGTCTGACAGCAACAGGTGAACAATGCCACGAGTGGCGCGAACCCACCACGAATCGCCTCGAGTTGTTGATGTGTATTTCGGGGTCGAGGATTTCTTCTCCGGGCGCGCCGGTTGCTTCTTCTTTAGAGGATGCGTCGGCATCTTGGTCTTGGAAAACATATTCAGGAAGTCCACCCTTCCGGCCGGTGTTTACCCCTGGAACGTCTCGATCAGGCGCGCGTAGAGGCCGAACGCACCCACCAGAACAGGGAAAATAGACAGTGTGAGCAAGGTTTCGATGCGGCGAGCACCCAGACGTAGACCCGCCGAGACATGCGCCGGGATTCGCCACAACGGTTGCGTCAAAATGAGGACCAACAAAAGCCCAAGTGCACCAGGCATAATCCATTCAGGCATCGATACGAACGGCAACCCGGCCCAGAAGACCCCGCCGATCACCGCGGCACCCAGCATGCACGTCTTCTCTGAAACCAGCGGCATGTGACGCGACCGCAAAGTCACCAACGCCATCGTGATCAAGACCAGCGACGTGATCCACGGGTTATGTCCGGTGGGTCCGAGCAAGAACACGGCGGTGAGCATCGTGAAGCAAATGAGCCACATCATGACCGCCATACCGGCGTGAGCGCGCATGACACGCGAAGCAACCGAGCTGCGGTACGGACGTTGACCGTCGGCGAGGTCATCGTCAACGCGGCTGAGTCCCGAGAGGATCAAAGCGATACGCGGGATCAAACCAACCAGAACGCCGCTGAGGGTAAGCATCCACAAGCCGAGGTGCTGAAAGCTCAAATCCAGAGTGAAACCGAGGTACCACAGGCCCGCTGTCGTGACTGATGCTAAGCCGATCAGTAACGCGGTTTTCCAGGCTCTGTGGTTGAGTGCGAGCGCCAGTAAGGTTGCTGCGATCCATGCATTCGCGATCATCCACCCGGTGAACAGGGCAGGCCCCGCTAAGAAAAGGGCGAGGGCTAGAAGCGTTGCGGATATGGCGGTGAGCTCAATGTCGGTAGCCCACCAACGATGGTCGATGACCGCCATCGCTACGAGAGGCAAGGCCGCTGCGGCTAGGGCCCAATTAAGGAATGAGTCACTGTTTGGTGCCGGTAAGAGATGCAACGCGAGAGGAACTGCCAGAAGCAGGACCAGCACCGTGCTGAGCAAGCGGCCTTTGGTAAATCGGACGGTGCTTGCCTGATCGGCTGTGAGTTCCGCGCTTGTGTCCGCGAGGTCGTAGACGACGGGGGAGCGGACGATCTCGTCGCGGCGGTCCAATCTGATGAGGGAGCCATCGGTGATCTGCGCGTCTGCCAGCGTTTCATGGAGCGCAAGGCTTCCTCCGCCAACTGGCGTCAATGTGAGCTCTTGCGGCGCGGCTTTGATGCCGGTGTGGGTGTGTTTGAGAATCTGCGGAATGAGTTCCCCGACGCTGACACCCGAGGGCAGTAGCATTTCGACGTTGCGGTCTGCTGCCAAGACCGTGATTCTGCGGTATCCGGTGTTCACCATGGAGCAACCTCATCGACGGTGCGCTGGATAGCAATCGGTTCGTTGGCGGGTGTCATAGCGCGGTTCATGCGCTCTCTTTCTTTTTTGAACAGGCTTGAGATGAAAGAGAAGCCGACGCAACCGGCACAAATGAGAGCGGCGATAATCAGGCCAATCACGACGTGTTTGATGCCGGTCATGAAGGTTCGGCGGCGACGGTCATTGCCGTAAAGAAGCGCGAGGCTGAGTCGCTGCCGACGAACAGCTACTGATTCGAGGATCTGCTCGTCACGGTTTTGCATGGGCCTCCTCAGCGCATTCACAGGAGCGGAAAGTGATAGCGGCCCGATTATGCGTGACCTACGTTACAAGCGGGTTAATGAGCCCGAAAGAGTCAATGACGTAAGGTTCCGCGAATGTTTATCAAATGTGAGATACGAAACAGTAACTATTTCGTTCGGCCCGGAATCACGGTTCTAAAACGGGTTAACTCAACTTCAACAGATTAAAGAATGGGAATTCTTGGGGGTTCAATCTCAGAGTTCACGGGAGTAGCGTGACGAGCGTTGGTCTGGGGCTTGGTGTGCGTAACAAGCCGGGGTCCCCGGGCTAATGCATCAATTGAAAAGCTTTTGAAGGGACATACCAATGAAGTTCGATATGGGATCGCAGACCCTCGCAACTCTGAACCAGAAGACCTCCGGATCCAACGATGACCTGGGTGGCCTCGTTCGCCAGCTCGTTGATGCTGTTGCTCCACTCGAGGGCAAGTTCAACGGTCAGGGTCGCGTAAAGTTCGACCAGTTCAAGGCTCGCACCGACGAGATCGCTGCTGACTTGAACTCCTCCCTGTCTAGGATTGCTCAGGGTCAGTCTGAGATGAACGTAGCTACTCAGACTGGCGACCAGGAGACTGCAGACAACTCGACCCGCAACGAGTCCTCTGCAAACTTTGACGGCGCTCGTTTCTCGTCGTCCCGCTAAGTCTTCAGCGCCATATTCTTTGATCAGCAGCATATTCATTGCTGATTCTTATTTGATTCTTATTTTACGCACAAGTAAGTTTTTTCAACTTAGTCTTTTAGGAGCAATCATGTCTTTGGATCGTATTTCGTTTGACACCGGTGTTTCTGGTCAGGTTCAGGGTGACATTCAGGGCATCATTTCCCGCCTTGAGAGCCTGATCGGTGAGCGTGACGCTCAGGTTGCTGAAGCTATGGCCGACTTCCAGATGGACGGCGTGGACGCTGAATACCAGCACGTTGAGAAGCGTTGGCACAACGCTTCCAACGAGGTCCGCAGCATCATCAACTTGGTTCGCCAGACCCTTTCGAACAACGACGAGACTGCAGTCAGCACGCAGTCCCGCGCACGCAACGCAGTCGCAAACATCGGCTAACAGAGGCCCGGAAGGGCCCGAACATTCTGTTCCGGAAGGTTGTGACTATGTTCTATTCCATTCATCATGCAGACGCCACGGGGACCGTTTCTGCGACGAACGGCGCAGCTGAAGAGCTAACGGCTGCAATGATCGAACTCTCGAATGCGTTCGTGTCGGCGGGTGGTGCTCTGCCGCATTCGCCAGTCGTGACGAATGCTCTGGCGGCTGTTTTTAGGGGAGCACTCGAGCCTGCCTCGGATTCGGTCATCAACCGGGTCAACACAGCAACCAGCAGCACGAGCATCGCGCTCAGCGCGTACTTGCAGGGCGACCAGCAGATGGACGCCAATGTGTGTGTGGCTCCAACCAAACCCGATATGCCGGGGGTGAGCTGAGTGAGCTTCGATGTTGTAGATCTCGATCAGAGTAGTTCGGCGAGCGCCGCAGGTTCGGATATCCGGTCGGCCGGCGAGGCCATCGTAGGAGCGATGAACAGCGTTCAGGGTCGGTGGAGCCCCATCGGCGGGCAATACATTGCGCCGGAATCCGGGCAGGTCGTCACCGCGATGGAAACTCCCACGATGACGAGCGTGCAGATCGATGAAGCCACGCAACGTGTGAAATCGGCGTTGGATTCGTATGCGTCGGCTTTGAATACCTTGAATCAGCAGCGTGAACGGATTCTGAGTAAGATCGCGCAGTACGACGCCATGAATCCACCTCCTGACGATGTTGACGCTCAGATGGAGAAAGAACGGCTCCGTAAAGAGATCGAGTCCGACTGCCAACAACTAGCTCAAGATAAGGACAGCGCGCAGAACGCGTGCCAGGGCCAGCTGCTTGGTATCTCGGTTGCCGGGCATTCGGCATCGATGGCTGACGGGGTCGACCTTGCGAAAGCCAATGAGGCTGGCGGCAAGGTCGTCGGTAGCTTCTTCAAAACTCTGTGGGACAAGGCTGCGCGCAACAACAGCTTCGATGGCGCGCCTGGCGTATTGCTTCAAGCGAGCCTGCTGTTTATGGACAAGTGGAAGTACACCGCCCAGGGCTTCCTGATGTCGGGACGCTGGACGACCTTGGCCAGCGGCGATACTGCGTGGAAACTGCCGACGACGTTCCAGTATCTCGCCGATAAGGGAGGTGTCGGCCTGGCCTTGATCCACAAGTTCAGCGGGTGGCAACATGGTGCCACTCCGCAAAGCTGGAATCCGATGGCGAAACCGACCACCTTCAAAGAAGGGGTCAAGGCCTTCGCCGGTCGTTCTCTGTTGAAGCTCGACGGTGCAAGCAACCGGGTTGCGTTGAACGCGGTTGACAAGCCGTTCATTGACGGTCTGAGCAAGGCAAGCAAGACTATTTCGCGCGTCGGAACGGGAGTTAGTTTCGTAACGACGAGTGTTTCTAGCTGGCAAGCGGACTCTAAGACCTACCCAGGCATGGGTAACGGCGAGAAAGCTGCTCGTGCAGGTGTCAGGGCGACGACCTCCACTGTAGGTGGCTGGGCAGGCGCCAAGACGGGCGCGGCTACAGGTGCCGCGCTGGGTTCATTCGTCGGACCAGTTGGTACCGCCGTCGGCGCAGTGGCAGGTGGCCTCATCGGCGGTGTCGTAGGTGGCAAAGCCGGCGGATGGGTGGGTGACAAAATCATCCAGGGGGCTGAGTATGTGGCCCACTGAGCTAGTGAGGCTGAGCGCGGCTCGTTAGCCTAAACCAACAAAGCTCGCGACAATGCGACGCCGATGAGAAGGACAACGAAACTCATGAGCAACCCAGAGTCTGGGGTCACGATCTCTGAACATCCTGACGCACAATTCAGGCTGTCCATTCCCGACAGTTGGGACGTGGACACGTCTGGAAGTGATAAAGGAATGTTCATTTACCAGGACACGACAGCATGGGGCGGACGCTTCCATCCCAATGTTGTAGTGATCCAGAGGTCGTACGACAACCGGCACGAGACCGAGGAAGACTACTACAAGGAAATCCTCGCAACCGATGCCGGTTTGGCAGAACAGCTAACCGAATACCGGAACATCCATCTCGGGTGGGACACCTTGGGGGACGAAGACACGCCAGCACTCCTGCGGGTCGCTTCATACCGCAATGACGAAGGTACGCCACTCATGCTGTACCAATGGCACGCTGTGCGCAGCGGCATCGAGATCAGCTTTGCAGTGACGTTCCCAACCGCGTTCTACCAAGAGTGGGCGCAACCGGCATGGCTCTGGTCGAAGGATTTCGAATGGACAGTGTAGATACGAGTCAAGAAGAACAGCAGCTAGCGATCGTGTTGCCTCGCCACCAGTTCAGTGAACTGGTCAGCGGGACTTTCGAAGGCGAAGGCCCCACGATCCATGATGTCGCCGATGAGCGTGTACTTGACGACGGAAAAGCGCCATCACAGTACACACTGTTTTGGCACGTCTACACGACCTATCGGAGCTTCGCGCTCATCGAAAGGCTGCGTCCAGACGGTACCGAGAACAGGGTTTACCTCTGGATCGGCCCCGAAGGCATCGTCGTTGCAGGTGACAACCAGACGGAAAGCACCGTAACGATGGTCGCTGCCGAGCTCGATAGCCGTTTCACCTTCCTGATTGACGGCATGGTTTTGGGCCGGCGCGATTTCCCTCGCGAATATGAGCCGGGCTACGGAGTCATCCAGCAGAAGGACATCATGAATGTCATGTCGCCGGATCTCTCCGCAGCAGACAGAGGAGCATCCGCGAGGAGACTCGCTGAATCGGTGAGCCATGTTCAACCAGAGATGGCTCAAGACCTTGTGGATGGACAGTTTGAGGCGATTTCCATCGTTGTGGAATGGCCAGCGGGTTCCCGGAACGAGACCCATAGCCTCGTCTACCTGGACACTCCGCACGGCTACCTTCTGTACAACACGGAACGTCACATGATGCGCAAAGAACATCAGCTTGAGCCTGCGCCGGGCTGGTATGTTCTCGCGCAGGCCGTGAGCCTGCTTCCGCCTGAAGAGCTCATCGCTTCGTGGCAGGAGCAAGGCTAGAGATTCAAGACTAGGGATCCAAGATTAGGGGACGGCGGTAACGGACTATGGGAGATACGCTTCTCTTCTCCGCAATAGTCATTGCCACGATCGTGTACTGGATCATCTACGTCAAGGATGTGCGTAAGCCGCAATCTGACACGTGGTATCAAGACGTGTGGAGCATCTCGAGTCTCTACGTGTTTCCCTATGGTTCTCTGATCATAGGTTCGGCCTCAGCCCTCGGACTGTTCGCCCAGATTAACATTCCAGAGACCATCGCGTTCTGGCTCTACGAGCTTCCGTTGCTGTTGGTCTTCATCACCGGCGGCATCGGGTTTCTCGGCGCTATGGGTATTCCGCTTCCTTACCCCTTTACCCCGAAATGGGTCGTGAAGAAACGTAAACAAGAGCGAGCGAAGTCCCGGGCACGACGTGCAGAACGTAAACAGAAACGAGAGGCTGCGAAACGAGAGGCTGTGAAACGTGAGGAACGTCGGGAGATGACCTCAAACATGAGTTGATATCCGCTCAGTATCGTGGGCGCTCAGGTGAAAACCTGGGCGCCCACAACGTTTAACTCGAAATGTCGTTGGGAGCCGGCTCCTGAACTGGCCGGGGAACCCTAGACCCGGGTTTCCGTCACCGTGAACGTCGCATCACGGCCCAGCTGCCGAGTCTGCCCGATGTTCTCGCGCAGAAACGCCCGGTACCGCAAGTGAGAATTCCACACAGCGATGATGCGGCCGCCTCGGCCCGCGATCTCACGAGCCGCAAACAACAACTTCTCGCCAATAGCACGTTCCACCACAGCACCCTGGTGGAACGGTGGATTCACCAAAACAAGACGAGGCGAGTACGGCTTATCAGGACGCCCCGCATCGGGAGGCCTCTCATCGTCCGCCGGCAATAAGTGCTCACCCGCGTCAGACGCGACCGCCCGCACCTGGCCAGCGACACCAGAGGAGTCCGCGCTCCTGAGGGTCGCCGCAACGGCGGCAGCGGAATCGTCCGTGGCCTCAACGTGAGCATCCGGCCAGCGACGCGCAGCCCACACTGCAATGGTCCCGTTACCGCAACCGAGGTCCACAACCTCCTGGCCGGGCTCGGGATCGATGTCGTGATCCGAGATCGCTTCGAGCATGAACGCCGTGCCAGGATCGAGGCGGTTCTGCCCAAACAGCCTGGCATCCCCGTGGAGCGTAACCTTGCTACCCGCAACCAGGACACTGCGCGGCTGAGGGGACAAGACCTTCCGAGCCGCATCGGCATCCATCTGACGAGCCTCAACCGAAACCTTCAAGACACGCGACTTCTTGCGCCCACGCTGCGGCTGAACCGGACCTAACCAATGCTCAAGAGGCTTGTTCATCGCCGGGGTCATGTGCTTGTCGCGGCCACCGGCCCACACCGTCGCGCCATCCGCCAAGAGCTCGCGCAACGCAACAGCCCAGTACTCAACCTCGGCAACAGATCGCGGCAACTGCCATAAAACCAACCGGAACCCGCCATCGGGGGTCGCGGCCGCCTCGGCCACCTCATCTAGTGACGTGAAGGCAGAGAAGCCATCAATGTTGAGGTCCGTGGCGTTGGCCTTCAGCGCAGTAAGCAAAGCGACCGAATCCTGAACCGTGACAACCCCACGCACCCCGGCCTCGATAAGGCCCAGGGTCAGCGCGCCATAGCGATCGCCCAGGACCAAGATGCGGTCCCCAGTCAGACCTTCGGCCTCTACCTGGGCCAGGGCGTGTTCCAAGAGAAGCTGATCGGTCGCATCCCACGCACGTAATTCGGGGGACTCGATGTCCGGCCACCGCCGCAACGAACCCCAACTCGCAGGAACCTGCTGTGCGCCGCTACCGGCTGCTGAGCCCTGAACACCGGTCGCTGTGCCTCGATTCCGTGTCATTGCGCCCACACCGCCCGTCCTTCGGCGATTTCGGCCTCGCCGGCGAAGGCCGTCTGCAACGCGGCCCGCGCACCGCCGATGCCGTCCTCCGAATCCGTGACAGCGATCGTGATGCAACATCCGGTGGCCGAATATGTCGTGTCCAACAACGTGTACCCCAGGCCGCGCATCACATGCTCGGCGCGCCCGGCCTGTGCCATATCCACCGTGACCAAGAGTTCTCGCTGACGGTGCCACGTCTCGAAACGCGCGCCATCCAGCGCCTGCGAAACCGAGTCCGAATACGCGCGAACCAAGCCGCCAGCACCCAACAGGATCCCACCAAACCAGCGCGTGACCACCGCGACGATGTCCGTGAGGTCGCGGCGCTCATCGGAGGTTTCACGCTGAGCTAGCGCAGTCAACATGGGGATGCCCGCGGTTCCGGCCGGTTCACCGTCATCGGAAGAGCGCTGCGTGCCCTGATCAGGGCCCAGAACAAACGCCGAGCAGTGGTGGCGGGCATCGTGGAACGCGCGGCGCTGCTCCTCGATCACAGCGCGGGCGTCGTCTTCGGTGCGCACGGGAGCCAGGACGGTGCGGAACACGGAACGTTGAATCTCGATCTCGTGCACGTGTTCAGCCGCCAAACGCGTAAAGCAGGAGGCCCGCACGTGCGGGTCAGCAAGCTCAATCGGGGAGGAAGTCATCGTTTCCAGTCTAGATGCCAACTACAGTGGATGAAGGACCCAGCGAGCGGGACCCAGCCAGCAGGACTGAGCACTCATGGAGGCAACGTGACGGATCAGCCGAGTAACAACCCGCGCATCGGGCTCACAGGCGGGATCGCGGCAGGAAAGTCGACCGTTGCGCGGCGGCTCGCTGAGGAGCACGGCGCACTCATCATCGATGCGGACGCGATCGTGCGCAAGCTACAAGAGCCGGGAGGTCGTGGGCTGGCGGCGATCGTCGCGGAGTTCGGTAACGACATGCTGACCGCGGACGGCACCCTGGATAGGGCGCGGCTCGGTGCCTTGGTCTTCAACGACGAGGGTGCCCGGGCGCGCCTGAATGCGATCATCCACCCGATGGTGCGGGAAGAAGCGCAGCGGATCGCTGACTCTGCAACGCCGGGGCAGCTGATCATCGAGGACATCCCGCTGCTGGTTGAAAGCGGGCAGGCGGGCCGCTTCGATCACGTGATGGTGGTCGAGGCTCCGCTTATGGAACGGGTGCGCCGCATGGTCGAAGACCGCGGGATGCACGAGGACGATGCCCACGCCCGCATCAAGGCGCAGGCGACGGATGAACAGCGGCGTGAAGTTGCAACGCATGTGCTGGTCAATCACGGCTCGGTGGATGAACTGCATCAAGCGGTCGATGCGGCGGTCGCCACGATTCTCGCGGTGCCGCGTGACGCTGATAGCGGCAGGGGTACCGACTAGGCTTAACGCATGTCGTTGGCGCAGAAAATTGATCGTGTCGTCCACCCGTTCGAGGTGGTTTCCGAATTCGAGCCCGCAGGGGATCAGCCGCAAGCGATCGCGGAGCTCAAGCAGCGTATCGAAGGCGGGGAGAAGGACGTCGTCCTACTCGGTGCTACCGGTACCGGTAAGTCAGCGACCGCCGCATGGCTCATCGAAGCGGTGCAACGACCAACCCTTGTCTTGGTGCAGAACAAGACGCTTGCCGCGCAGCTCGCAAACGAGCTACGGCACCTGCTACCGAATAATGCGGTCGAATACTTCGTCTCGTACTACGACTACTACCAGCCTGAAGCGTACGTGCCGCAGACCGATACGTTCATCGAGAAGGACTCCTCGATCAACGAGGAAGTCGAACGGCTGCGTCACTCCGCAACCAACGCGCTGCTGACCCGCCGCGACTGCGTCGTCGTATCCACCGTCTCCTGTATCTACGGCCTCGGTACGCCTGAGGAATACATCAAGCAGATGGTGACCCTCAAGGTCGGCCAGGAGCTGGACCGCGACCAGATGTTGCGCCAGTTCGTGCAGATGCAGTACACCCGCAACGACGTGGACTTCCACCGCGGAACGTTCCGCGTACGCGGAGATACGGTTGAGATCATCCCGATGTACGAAGAGCTCGCGGTGCGCGTCGAATTCTTTGGGGATGAGATCGAATCGATCCAGACCCTGAACCCGATCACGGGCGATGTGGTGCGCGACGAAAACGAAATGTACATCTTCCCGGCCTCTCACTATGTGGCCGGCGATGACCGCATGCACCAGGCGATCGGAACCATCGAGGACGAGCTGCGTGAGCGTCTGCAAGAGCTAGAGAGCCAAAACAAGCTTGTTGAAGCTCAGCGTTTGCGGATGCGCACGACCTACGACCTCGAAATGATGCAGCAGATGGGCTTCTGCAACGGCATCGAGAACTATTCACGCCACATCGACGGCCGTGAAGCCGGTTCCGCGCCGCACTGCTTGCTGGATTACTTCCCGGACGACTTCCTGCTCATCATCGACGAGTCCCACGTGACTGTCCCGCAGATCGGCGGAATGTACGAAGGTGACATGTCCCGCAAGCGGACCCTCGTTGAGCACGGCTTCCGCCTGCCTTCAGCAATGGATAACCGCCCCCTCAAGTGGGACGAGTTCCTCGAACGCATCGGCCAGACCGTCTACTTGTCCGCAACGCCAGGTAAGTATGAGCTGTCCCAGGCTGACGGCTACGTCGAACAGATCATTCGCCCAACCGGCTTGGTTGACCCGAAGATCACGGTCAAACCAACCAAGGGCCAGATCGATGACCTCCTGGGTGAGATTAACGAACGCGTTGCCCGCAATGAACGCGTACTCGTGACGACGCTGACCAAGCGGATGGCCGAAGACCTCACCGACTACCTCGCCGAAAACGGGGTCAAAGTCGAATATCTCCACTCAGACGTCGACACCCTACGCCGCGTCGAGCTACTCACCGAGCTACGCATGGGTACCTTCGATGTGCTCGTCGGCATCAACCTGCTCCGTGAGGGCCTCGACCTCCCCGAGGTTTCGCTCGTCGCGATCCTGGACGCAGACAAGGAAGGCTTCCTGCGCTCCACAACCTCGCTCATCCAGACCATCGGCCGTGCCGCACGTAACGTCAACGGCGAAGTACACATGTACGCCGACACCATGACCGACTCGATGAAACAAGCAATCGAAGAGACCGAACGCCGCCGCGAAATCCAGATAGCGCACAATGAGAAACACGGGATCACCCCGGCACCGCTCAAGAAGAAGATCGCGGACATCACCGAACAGCTCGCTCGCGAAGACGCTGACACCAACGAACTACTCAGCAACTTCGATTACGGCGCCGGCCACCGCGGCTACAACGCACTACAAGACGACAAGAAGACGGATGCGCGCGGCACCATCGCCGCACCAAGCGAAGACCTCGCAACGCTCATCGCGCAACTCTCCGAGCAGATGCACGCGGCAGCCGCCGACCTCCAGTTCGAACTTGCAGCACGCCTACGCGATGAAGTCGCCGACCTGAAAAAGGAATTGCGCGCCATGAAGTCGGCCGAATAAGCCTCCCGTAAAATTAAACGGAATATAGGATTCACCGGACCAACCGGTGATGTGGGAAGGACCAAGTGGTCAATTTATCTGCTCTGACCGCGCTCGCCGTGAGCGTGCCGACAGCGGGCGCATCGACGGCGAGTGTTACAACACCGATCCCTGTGTGGTTCGAAATCGGTTCGATGATCGTGCTGGTTGCGATCCTGCTGATCGACCTCATCGTGATCGGACGTCGCCCGCACGTGCCGTCGATGAAGGAAGCCGGCATCTGGGTTGGCATCTACGTTGCGCTCGCGCTCGTGTTCTTCGGGTGCATGTGGGCGTTCGCGGGGCAGGTTGACGCGCTCCAGTTCCTCGCGGGCTGGATCACCGAATATTCGCTCAGCGTCGATAACTTGTTCGTGTTTATCATCATCATGACGAGCTTCGCGGTTCCACGTGAACTGCAGCAGAAGGCTCTCATGATCGGTATCGTGATCGCGCTGATTGCACGCGGCCTGTTCATCCTTGCTGGTGCTGTGCTGATCGAACGCTTCGTCTGGGTCTTCTACATCTTCGGTGCGTTCCTGCTGTGGACTGCGATCAAGCAGGTCATGGACCATTCGGACGACGAAGAAGACCAGCCGGGCCTGGTCAAGCGTTTGACCTCCAAACTCAACTTCGCCGACCACTACGACGGCTCCAAGCTGCGCACCACGGTCAACGGTAAGCGGATGTGGACGCCGATGGCGGCCGTCATTCTCGCGCTCGGCGTCACTGACGTGATGTTCGCGTTGGATTCGATCCCTGCGATCTACGGCATCACGCAGTCGCCGTTCATCGTGTTCACGGCGAATGTTTTCGCGCTCATGGGTTTGCGTCAGCTGTACTTCCTGCTGGGTGGCTTGCTGGACCGCGTCATCTATCTGACGCACGGTATCGCTGCGATCCTCGCGTTCATCGGCATCAAGCTGATCCTGCACGCACTGCACGAGAACGAGCTGCCGTTCATCAACGGCGGCAAGCCTGTTCCGGTTCCGGAGATCACGACGGAGTTCTCGCTGATCTTCATTGTGCTCGCGTTGCTGATCGCGGTTGTGTGGTCGTTCGTTTCGCCGAAGGGGCGCGAGGTCGCGCACTGGGCGGCGGCTCGAGCTGCCGCTGAGAAGCGCATCGAGGCTCGCCGGAAGGCTGCCGAAGCAGCCGCGAAAGAGGCTGGTACCGCAGCCCAAACCGAGAAGAAGAAACTCGGCAAGCGTAAGCCAGGCGCACAGTAGACAGTGCCCGCTTGGATAGAGGCTACAAGGCCATACATAGCGACGGGGTGGTCATTCCAACTGGAATGACCACCCCGTCGCTGTTAGTGCTGCTGTGGTGCGTCTGATGCCGACCTATTGGGGCCGTGCAGCGCTTAGGCCTGTGCGGCCGCCTTCGCGGCAGCTGGAAGGGCCTCGAGGATGCGGTTCACGATCGCGTCGTCATGCTGGGCGGAAACGAACCAGGCCTCGTACGCCGATGGCGGTAAGTAGATTCCGGAGTCCAGCATCGAGTGGAAGAAGCGGCCGAACGCCTCGACGTTCTGTTGCTTAGCCTGTTCGTGGTTGGTGACTTCACCGTCGCGGAAGAAGACCGAGAACAAGGTGCCAGCGTTGTTGATTGCGTGAGGAACTCCGGCGGCCGTGAGTGCTTCGCGCACACCCGCCTGGATGGCTTCCGATGCGCGTGCAACAGCGGCGTGAACATCGGCATCGAGGGCGCGCAACGTGGTGAGGCCCGCCGCGGTAGCGAGCGGGTTACCCGAGAGCGTACCGGCCTGATAGACCGGGCCGTTCGGAGCCAGAAGATCCATGATCTCCTTGCGTCCACCGAATGCACCTACTGGCATACCGCCGCCAATGACCTTGCCGAACGTCATGAGGTCTGGAGCCCAGCCTTCGCCGTCCACGCCGTAGTAGCCGGTTGCGGAGGCGCGGAAACCAGTCAGAACCTCATCGGAGATCAACAGCGCGCCGGCCGCGTGGGCGGTCTCTGCAAGGAAACGGTTGAAGCCGATGCCGTCTTCAGTGCCCGGGGTCAGAACGCCGGTGTTGCACGGTGCGGCTTCCGTGATGATCGCGGCGATCTCCGAACCGCGGGCTGCGAACAGCTCGCGTACGGCCTCACGGTCGTTATACGGCAGCACGACCGTGTCTTTCGCGGTCCCCTCGGTTACGCCAGCCGAACCTGGAAGTGCGAAGGTCGCAAGCCCCGAGCCGGCCTCAGCCAGCAGGGAATCGACGTGGCCGTGATAGCAGCCAGCGAACTTCACGATCACATCGCGACCAGTGAAGCCGCGAGCCAAGCGGATCGCAGACATCGTAGCCTCGGTGCCCGAGTTGACCATGCGCATCTGCTCAAGCGGAGCGATCATCGAGGTCACGAGCTCAGCGAGCTCAACCTCGCCTTCGTGCGAGGCACCGAAAGACAGTGAATGATCGGCGGCCGACTTCACAGCATCGATCACGTCAGGGTGGGCGTGGCCCAGAATCATGGGACCCCACGAGCCCACCAGGTCCACGTACTCGTTGCCGTCCGCATCGGTCACGTGCGCACCCTTACCCGCAACGAGGTACGGGGGAGTGCCACCAACCGAGCCGAATGCTCGCACCGGCGAGTTCACGCCACCCGGAATAACCTTCTGGGCGCGCTCGAAAACTTCAGCACTGTGGGTCAGATTACGGTGTTGAGTGGTCACAGGAACTCCTTCGGTGCTCGGCCGGAAGCCAAAAGTTCAGCGGCCTCCAGTGCGTAATAGGTCAGCAGGGTGTCGGCACCTGCACGTTTGAACGACAACAAAGATTCCAACATGGTGCGTTCGCGGTCCAACCAGCCTTGAGCGGCGGCGGCCTCGATCATCGAGTACTCACCAGAAACCTGGTAGGCGCCCACCGGGATAGGGGAGGCCTCAGCTACCGCACGCAAAACATCAAGATACGGCAGGCCAGGCTTGACCATGACCATGTCCGCGCCTTCAGCGATGTCCTGCTCGAGCTCCCACAGCGATTCACGCAAGTTAGCAGGGTCCTGCTGGTACGTGCGGCGGTCGCCTTCGAGGGAAGAGTTCACGGCTTCGCGGAACGGTCCGTAGAAAGCCGAAGCGTACTTAGCGGTGTACGCGAAGATGCTCGTGTCCTGGTAGCCCTTCTCATCGAGAGCCTCACGGATCACACCGATCTGGCCGTCCATCATTCCGGAAGGCCCCAGCATGTGCGCGCCAGCCTCGGCCTGCGCAACCGCCATGTCCGCGTAGATCGCAAGCGTCGCATCGTTATCAACCGTGGCAGGGGAGTCGCCGTCCGTGGTGAGCACGCCGCAGTGGCCGTGATCGGTGAACTCGTCAAGGCACAGGTCGCTCATGACAACCGTGTCATCTCCGACCTCCTTGCGGACCTCGCGCAAAGCCACGTTGAGGATCCCGTTCGGATCCACGCCCGCGCTGCCTACCGCGTCTTTGGTTTCTGGAACACCGAAGAGCATGATGCCGCCGAGGCCAGCCTTCACGACGTCGTGAGCCGTGCGTTTGAGGGAATCCATCGAATGCTGGACCACGCCAGGCATCGAGGTGATCGGGCGCGGCTCAGTCGCGCCTTCACGGATGAAAACCGGGAGAACAAAATCGGCGGGACGAAGCGTGTTCTCGCGCACGAGAGCACGCACCGCCGCTGTTGTACGCAGACGGCGAGGGCGATGATGTGGGAACGCCATGAACAGATGCTCCTTCGATGATGGTTAAGACTAATTAGTGGTCAGGCTTGAGTGGTGTGTGTTGGTGAGACCGTGCGCAGTGCTGTGACGAGGTCGGCGGGGTAGGGGTGCTCGGCCTGCGCGGCGACGGCGTATCCACGCTCTTCGATGCGTTGCGCGGTGGGCTTTCCGATTGCGATGAGCTTGGTTGTTTCCGGCGGCCGATGCGCGAGTATCAGATCAGCGATGTGCGGGCTGGTGAGAAGAAGGGCATGGAACTCGCCTTCTTGGATGCGGGCCGGCAGCTCCGCAGGAAGCGGCGCTGGAACCGGTGCGTAGGCGTCGAAGCGGTCGACGTCCCAACCGAGGTTCGTGAGTCCATCCTTGACGGTAGGCCCGGCTTGCGCTGAAACCGGATACGCGATCGAACGCGGCCCCTCGACATAGTGGGGGAACGATGCGACGAGGGCTTCGCCTGAACCTTCAGCGACGTGGTCAACGGGAACGCCGGCATCTTCGAGTGCTGCGGCGGTGGTATGGCCCACCGCAACCACGGAAACGCTCGGATGCGGCGCGAACGCGCCGGCTGAACCGAGCGCTTGGACCGTGGTCTTCGACGTCACCACGAGATGTGCGTCGCCGCCGCGGCTCAGCCGCTCGTTGAAAGCCGAGATCGCATCGGAGCCGGCGAATGAGAAATCGATGAAGGGATAGGCACATGGCTCAAATCCGGCGTCTTCGAGCGCCGAAGACAACCGAGCCGCGCGGCCAGCAGGCCGCGGGACCAATACCTTCGGAGCTGTAACCCGGAGCCTGTCTGACACGCACCTATCCCATCATCGATTTATTCGCTATATCCGCACTGCATGGACTGCCGCGCGCGAGCTATACGTTGAGCACAGCAGTTATTCCTTCAAGACCGTGCCAGCACCGGCATCGAGCAGCTGCTGAGCCAGCACAGCGCCGAGCTCTACCGCGTCGCTCGCTGGGCCTTCAACATGGTCGACCCAAGTCTGCGAACCGTCGGTCGCGAACGCGCCGCCACGCAACGTGAGGACGCCGTCCTCAACCGTCGCGTACGCACCCACGGGAGCCGAGCAGCCGGCCTCGAGCGTGCGCAGAAGCGAACGTTCAGCCATGACCGCTGCGCGGGTGTCCGCGTGGTCAGCGGACGTCAAAGCCTCGCCGTACCACGTGCCCTCGACGTCTTCGGAACGGATCTCGATCGCCAACGCACCCTGCGCAGGAGCCGGGAGGAAGTGCTTCGGATCGAAACGCTCGCTGATGTGCTCCTCGAGACCCAAACGGTTCAGTCCAGCGGTCGCCAAAACGACGCCGTCGAGCTCACCGTCGGTGACCTTGGCCAAACGCGTGTCAACATTGCCGCGGATCGGCACAACCTGAAGGTCAGGACGCATAGCACGCAGCTGAGCCGCACGACGCGGGGAGCCAGTCCCCACGGATGCGCCGGCTGGAAGGTCAGCCAGCGTCATCCCGTCACGGCTGCACAGCGCATCCGTGACATCCTCGCGCTGCGGGATGCATGCCAGAGCAATGCCGTGCTCAGGGGTCGTCGGAAGGTCCTTGAGAGAGTGGACCACCGCATCGACCTCTTTGCCCAGCAAGGCCTCACGCACAGCGTTCACGAACACGCCTGTGCCACCGATCTGAGAAAGGTGGCGGCGGTCCGTATCGCCCTTCGTCGTGACGTGGACGAGCTCGAAACGGTCCTTACCGACCGTCAACTCGGCCGCCCACCCGGCCTGCGTCAGCGCGAGCTTCGAAGCACGCGTACCGATGCGCATCAGTTCACCCAAGAATCATTCACCAGCCTGTTGACGTTGGCTCTCACGCTGAGCCTTACGCTCAGCGATCATGACCGCGAGCTCGCTCTGCTCGCCAGCGTTAGCGACATCCGCATCCGAATCGACGGCGGACGTCGTCGGCTGGATCGCGCGCTGGTTCGGGCAGCAACCCGCGCCACACACATCGAACGTCGGGCCGAAGCTCGTGACGCACTTGCGTGGGAACGTCGGGTCAAGGCGCTCCTGAACCAGGTCAGCGAGCGCTGCGATGAACTCAGGGGACTCGCCGGCGGTAGGGATACGAACGAACGCGAGGCCCGCCTCTTCAGCGGATTCCTTCGCCTCGGTATCGAGATCCCACACGACCTCCATGTGGTCGGTCACGAAACCGATCGGAACCACCATGACCGCGGTGCGCTTACCAGGAAGCTCAGCGATCACATCGTTGACATCAGGCTCAAGCCACGGAATGAACTCCGGGCCCGAACGCGACTGGTACACCAACTGCCACGGGAGGTTGCCCACCGACTCCATGACGTACTCGGCGGCCGCGATGTGCTGCTTTTCGTACCAGCCGCCCGAGCCCTCTTCCCAGGTTGCACGCGGGCCTGAGGTTTCGGCCATCGTGTTCGGGATCGAGTGGGTCGTGAACAGGATCTCGATCTGCTCGTCCTTGTGGCCCTCTGCGCGGAACTTCTCGAGGGCTTCGCGGATGTGTGCGGCAACCGGATCCAGGAAACCAGGGTGGTTGAAGAACACGCGAGCCTTGCGGATATCCAGCTCATCTTCAAGGCCTGTCGCGTCCAACGCGATACCGAAGTCCTCGCGGTACTGACGGCACGACGAGTACGAAGAGTAAGCGGAGGTCACGATGCCCAAGGCCGTACGGTGGCCGTCAGCGTGGATCTGCTTGACGGTGTCGGCCATGTACGGTTCCCAGTTGCGGTTACCCCAGTAGATCGGCAGGTCGATGCCGCGACGAGCCAGCTCGGTTTCGAGGGCAGCGATCATCGCCTTGTTTTGGTCATTGATGGGCGACTTGCCGCCCATCGAACGGTAATGAACAGCAACCTCTTCGAGGCGCTCGTCTGGGATGCCGCGGCCGTGCACCACGTTCTTCAGGAACGGGATGACGTCGTCTTGGCCCTCAGGGCCGCCGAAGGAAGCGAAGAGGATCGCGTCGATCGGCTCGGCCTCGTCGATGTTGCATGGCATCGAGGTGTCGGAGAAATCAACCGTGGTCACAGGAGTACGCCCGCCATTTCCTTGATGTCATCGAACATGCGGCCGGTGTGGAACGGCAGCTCATCGCGCACGTGGAGGCGTGCGTCGCTGTAGCGCAGGGTGCGCATCATGTCGACGAGCTCGGTGAGCTCGTCAGCTTCGAAGGAGAGCAGCCACTCGTAGTCGCCCAAAGCGAACGCGGCCACGGTGTTGGCGTTGACGTTCGGGTACTGGCGGCCGAGCATGCCGTGTTCGCGCAGCATGCGGGAACGCTCTTCTTCTTCGAGGATGTACCACTCGTAGGAGCGGGTGAATGGGTAGACGGTGATCCACTTGCGTGGTTCGACGTCTGGATCCATGAACGACGGCATATGTGCGCGTGCGAACTCAGCGATCTGGTGGACGCCCATCGCCTGCCAGACGCGGTCAAGACCAGCGGCGGCCTCAGAGTTTTCGAACTCGCGGATGGCCTTCTGCATCTGCTCTGGGTCTTCGCCGGTCAGCCAGATCATGATGTCGTCTTCGGCGCGGAAGCCGGAGACGTTGTAGAGGCCGCGTACTTCAACGCCGCGAGCCTCGATCGACTTGATGGTGGCCTCGATGTCTGCGACGACGCGGTCAACGTCCAAGTTAGCGTCGCTCAAGCCAACGAGCTTCTGATAAACGTTGTAAGAACAGTACTTCACCTGCGTTGTTGCAATGTCAGTTTTGCTCATAGTTATCTCTCCATCACAGACGGGCCATGAGGCCGCGGATTGGTGTTTGTTTTAAGCCTATCGGTTGGTGGTGTTGGTTCAGGGTGTGTCGTTGGTTCAGGGTGTGCTGTTGGTGGGCGCCGGCGGGACGTGGGTTGTCTTAGCGAAGCGTGCGATCGCATCCAGTCCTGTTCCTGCTCGCCACGATCCGGTGAGTTCAAGCGTTGGGTCTTCACTCAGCGCGATGCTGAGTGCGGCGAGGGATTCCGCATGGCCTGGCAGCCGGCGACGTTGGGTTACGGGCCAGTCTTGGACGAGCCAGTCGCGCACCTCGATCTCCGTGGCGTCGACTCCCGTCATCGCTGCGAGGTCCTGGACAGCCTGCTCTGGGAACAGGGCCGGGTCAGGGAGCTCGCCGTCGGCTGACGAGTAGCTGAGCCGCACGAACGCGCGGTCAGTGACCTTGGCGGCCTCACGCTCGATGTGCTCCCACTTGGCTGAAAGATGTGTCATCGCCTTGGCCCGAACACCGCGGGTATCCGGCGGAACGAGCACACCGTTGCCACGCGGGTTTCTGGCCAGCTTGGGGCTCACGACGCTCATCGCGACAAGCCGCACGGGGGAGGCCGGAGCCTCAGGGATGTGTTCGGCCACCTCTGGCGCAGGCTCAGCCAGCAGGTTCCTGGCGGTGTCAGGATCGGTCGCAACAGCTAGGGCCGCGGCGTCGAAGCTACGACCACCGTCTGCAAGCACGGTCCATCCGCCGCGACCATCACGGCCGCTATCAACACGGCCGCTATCATCCCGGTGGATCGAGCGCACGCGCACGCCAGTTTCAAGAGTGCCGCCGCGTTGCTTCAACGCATCTACGAGACCATCGATCAGCGTCGACATCGTCGGAACGGTCGCTCCGACGGCCGCGCCGGCCGTCTTAGCTGACTGGTTCGCTGCCCGGCGCTTGTCCAGGACCGCGCGAGCACCTCGGCGGAGGCTTCCGTATTGCTTGACGCTGTCGATCAGCCCAGGCACGAGCGCCTCAAGTTCAAGCGTGCGCGGATCAGCCGAATGCACACCCGTGATGAGCGGAACCAGCAGGCGGTCGGCGACGCGTTTCCCCATGCGTTTCGACACGTAGTCGTACGTCGAGATGCCCGGCTCAGCGCCGTAGCTTCCAGGAAGCAGGGCGTCGACCCATGCGCGGAGCGCACCCCACCGGCCCACGGCCCGCTTGACGTCGTCGTTGAGCGGCTCGGTGGGGATTCCCCACAGCGAGGTCCCGGGGATCGGGAACGGACCGTGATTCGAGTGGATCCAGGATGCGTTGCCTTTCGGACTCGCAACCTGATCGCTCAGCCCGAGGGCCTCGATCCATTCCACCATCGCGCCGGTCCCGATCGCGTAGGATTCGGCGCCGCCGTTGAGGCGTACGCCATCCAGCATGATGTCGGACACGGCTCCGCCTGCATGATCGGCCGCCTCCAGGACGGTTACGGTGCGCCCGGCGTCTGCGGCGGCCAGCGCGTGCAGGAGCCCGGACGGGCCCCCACCGATCACGACGTAGTCACAGCTCATGGTTTTTGGACTTCTGGTCTTTAGGACTTCAGTGGTTGGTGTCAGAGTGCAGTGCGGTCAGAGTTCAGTGTGGTCAGAGTTCGTGGATGTAGGAAACCAGATCCGTCAGAAGCTGCGCCTCGGTCGTCGGTGGGACGCCGTGGCCGAGGTTGACGACGTGGCCCGGAGCCTTGCGGCCTTCATCCACGACGCGGCGGGCTTCAGCGAAGCGGACCTCTTCCGTAGAGAACAGGACGGCCGGGTCGATGTTGCCCTGGACTGCCGTGGTCGGCTTGAGCTGTGCGAGCGCGGAAGGGATGGTCATGCGGTGGTCAAGGCCCACCGCGGTCGCGTCGACCTCTTCGATCGCTTTGAGCATGTGCCCGGAACCAAGTGCGAAGTGCGTGCGTGGGGTTCCGAGGTCTGCTACGTGCTGCATCGCGATCTTGCTGAACGGCTGGGCGTGCTCGCGGTAGGTCGCTTCAGAGAGTGAACCGGCCCACGAATCAAACAACTGGACCGATGAAGCGCCGGCCTCAACCTGGGCGCGCATGAAGAGGCCCGATGCGTGGGCGACCCACTCAGCGAGCTTGGCCCACAAGCGTGGCTCGGCGGTCATGAGTGCGCGGGTCTTGAGGTGATCACGCGATGGGCGGCCTTCGATCATGTAGGAAGCAACCGTGAACGGTGCGCCGGCGAAACCGATGAGTGGGGTGGTGCCGAGCTCGTCGACCGTGAGGCGAACCGCTTCGCGGATGCATTCGAGGCCTTCTTGGTACACGTCATCGAGCGCGGACAGGGCGTCGATATCGGCTTCGGAAGCGATAGGCGAGTCAAGTACTGGGCCGACACCAGGCTCAATCTCTACACCGAGTCCGGCGATCTTGAGCGGCGTCATGATGTCGGAGAAGAAAATCCCGGCATCAACCTTGTGTCGGCGCACTGGCTGGCATGTGATTTCTGCCACCATGTCTGGGATGAGGCAAGACTCGAGCATGTCGGTGCCGGCGCGGACTTCTTTGTATTCAGGAAGCGAACGGCCAGCTTGGCGCATGAACCATACGCTAGGTGCGGCATCCGTGCTTTCGCCGCGTAAACGCTTGATGAGCGGGGCATCCGCGGTACCGCCTTCAGCGGTCGTGCGGTGCAAAGGGTGAGATGAAGGCAAAGTCACAGTTGTCATTGTGCCTTCATTATCTCATTCCCAACCTGGGAGGATTCTGAACGACACCTGGTGTTCATATGCCAGCCGCTTGCCGGTCATCGTTCGCGTCGCGGACTAGAATGGCAATCATGCTTATCGCCCTTCGCGCAACTCATGATCGCTTGGGGCTGGACGCCCTCGAACGTGTTACGCGAGGGGCTGACCAGCTCGACGCCATCATCGACCGTCTTAACCAGGCTCACTCGGAGCAACCGCTGTCCGGGTGGGTCTCGATGTCTACGTGTAACCGCCTTGAGATCTACCTCGATGCGGATCTCTTCCACGACGCTGTGGAGCTCGTCGCTCAGGCAGTATCGGAGGCTTCTGGGCTCGCTCAAAGCGAGGTTGAAGAGCTCTTGGTTGCTGACGCCGGGTCTTTGTCTGCGCAACACATGTTCACTGTCGCTGCTGGCTTGAACTCTCAGGTGGTTGGCGAGGGCGAGATCAACGGCCAGGTGCGTGCGAGCTTCTCCGAGGCGCTGGCCGAGGGCCGCACGACGTCGATGCTCAACGACTTGTTCCAGGGCGCGTTGCGTACCGCGAAGAACATTAGCCACCGCACGACGATCGGTGCCGCTGGCCGCTCGTCCGTTACGGTTGCGATCGATCAGGCTGAGCCGACGACAGGTTCGCTCACTGGGGCGCGCGTGATCGTGGTGGGTACGGGCGCGATGGCCCGCATCGCTGCCTCGGATCTGAACCGCCGTGGTGTAGCCCGCTTGGATGTTTTGTCAGGTTCTGGCCGCGCCAAGAACTTCGCGACGACCCACAACGCCCACCCGTTGGCCACTGACGAAATGCCTGCGGCTCTGGCGGCGTCATCGCTTGTTGTTGCGTGCTCGGGCCGCGGTACTGCGCAGATTTTGACGCAGGATGTTCGCGACGCGATGCAGCTCAGGGAGCTGTACAACGCTGAGCACGCATCGGCGAAGCTCGGTGAGCTCGTGATTCTTGACATGTCGCTGACTTCCGACCTGGAAGAAGGCGTGCGTTCGATTCCGGGCGTGCGTGTTCTGGGGCTCAAGGATATTTCGGCTGACGCTTCCGATCAAGAAGAGATCGAGCGTGCTCAAGACATGATCGACGCGGGCGTGGGCCGCTTCGAGCTGCGCCAGCAGATCCGCCGTCTGGACCCAGCTGTTTCGGCTCTTCGCCGTTCGGTGCGCTCTGAGATTGAGCGCGAGATCGAGGGCGTGCGCAACAATCACGACGAGGAAACCGTCAAGGTTGTTGAACGCGCTTTGGGGCGCGTCTATAAGCGCCTCTTGCATTCCCCGATGATGCGCGCCCAGGAGCTCGCAAAGGAAGGCGAGGGCCAGAAGTTCATGTCCGCGGTCCACACGCTGTTTGGTGTTGACCTCGAGCAGGGTGGACAGGTCCCTAACGACCCGGTTTCGATCGAAGCACGCCAGACGCTACGCGAGGTTTCGGAAGGGGACCATAACGGTCCAGCGCAAGCGATGCCGTTGTCTGAAATCCGTGAAGCGTTTGTGGATTACGAAGAGACCGCGAGCGTCATCGAGGAAGAGCTCAAGGAAAAGCGCTAGCGGCCGATGCGCTCCCGCAACGCCCCGAGGACCGTTGCTGGGTTGTCGGAGAGGCCATCGTGGTGATGATCGGCTGATTCCCACACGTTGATGCCGCGGATATTTGATGCGGTTTCGAGCGAGAGCTCGCGGACCACATAGATATCAGGCGTGTAGACGGCTGCCGCGACAGGCACTGAATTGTTGGCTAGCTGATCGTAGTCATAGAGCGGAGTCCACTCGTCGTATTCGTGTAGCGCGTGTGCAAGTTGTTCGAGGGGTTGCAATGCCGGGTCTTGCGCGAAATCCTCGGGCAGCGCGGCTTCACCGATGAGCTGCGGAATATCGGTATCCGGCAGGGTCTGCGGATGAGTTTCGTGTTGCGAACGCGACGCCGCCCACCGGGTTGCTGGCCCCGACGTGTAGATCGCTTCCTGGAACAGCCAATAGATCGGGTTGCGCGCGTGATCCACTTGCGAGCCCAGAAGCGAAAGCATGACAGGGGAGAGGGTCCGATCGGATCCGGTACCCTGCGTGAGCGCGTCTTCGAGCCCGAAACGCAACTGCTGCACGCGCGAGTTACCGCCCAAAAGCATCCCGAGGCGTTGAACCGTCAGCTCAGTCACGACGTGTCCGTTGGCCAATCGGTACGGTTGTCCCGCAGCCCGGGCGCAGCGTACCTCGGTGTACAGATCGCTCAACTGTTGCTTGGCGTGCGGCCACGCGGCGAACACCTCTGCCTGACGCTCCGCGGTACGTGCGTAGGTGTGGTCGTAGACCCGCTTGGGGTCGCCTTCAATGAGGCCAAGCCCGCCTGTAATCATCGAGCCGGCCAGCGCATCGGGCGCGAAGCTGAGATAGCTCATCGTGATGAAGCCGCCGTAGGACTGGCCGAGCGTGAACCACGAATCAACACCCATAGCCAGCCGGATGGCTTCGGCGTCCGCAACGATGTCGGTCGCGCGGAAGTGAGACAAGAACTTGATCTGCTGCGCGATCTTCTGGCTCTCCGGCTCGCCGGAGCCGATTGCAGACAAGGTCGCGGCGCTGATAGGCGAAGAGCCGCCGGTGCCTCGCTGGTCGAGCAACAGCACCCGGAAGTGTGGAAGGAGTTCGCCGAGCCAACCCGACGAAGGGTTCGCCGGCCGAAGGGCCTCGAAACCGGGGCCGCCCTGAAGATAGACGAGCCAAGGGCGCTTGTCGGCATCCTCATCGGTTGAGCGAACTTCGCGCGCCCGCACCGTCACGGTAGCGGCACCGGAATCAGCAGACGCCGGCTCCGTTGCCACGCCGTGCACGAGTGGCACTTCGTAAAGAACTGAGGATACGACAGAGCCCCGCCATGCATCCGCATCATCGCGGCGGAGTAGCTTGGCGGGGCGAACAGTCAAAGAAGTCAATTGAGTACTGACCTTAGATCTTCAAAAGAAGCGTCACTCAGAGTGACCGAGCCTTAGTTGAGCTTCTGAAGGACGATGCTGTCCTGACCATTGGTCAGCTCGACACCGTCAGCGGTCTCGGAAACGCGCAGTGCGCCGGAGGTCAGGAACTCGCTCATGTTGTCGGATGGCTCCTGATCAGCAGGTTCGCAGTCGCTCATGGTGCTATGCGATTCCGTCAGCGTCACATCGCTGCCGTTCGTAGCGACCTTGTAAACACCGCTGGAGCACTGGCCCATGCCCACGAGCATGCCAGCGCCGTCACCCTCAGGGGTCAGGACGAAGCTACCGAGCTTGGTCTTCCAAGTGTTGCCGTTCACGGTCAGAGACTTGACGCCCAGCTGAGTGGACTCAGAGAAACCAAGCACAGAAACACTGGAAGCCTTCGTCGAGGTACCATCCTGCGAGGAAGCCTCGGTGGTGGACTCAGCCTTGGTGTTTTCACCTTCAACAGAGCCGTCTTGCATGTGGAACTGGGAGGACTCTGGGGTAGGGGAATCGAGAGTCGTTGGGTGCTTAGGCGCACAACCTGCCAGGGAAGCAACTACCAACGATGCAGGCGCCAAGAGCGCAGCTGCGCGAACAATGCGAGTGGAAAGTCGTGACATGTAAACCATTCTATCGCTAATTTGTGTTTCAAATGCTCAACGGCGCTCGCCCGTGCCGTCGATGCGTCCGATCGCCGTGACGGTCAAGGCAAGCTCGCCTCTTTCATCGGTCTCATCCAAATCGACAACGGCGTCGAAACCCCAGTCGTGGTCGCCCTCCGGGTCAGCGAACGTCTGGCTGACTTTCCAGATCGGCCGGCCATCGGAATCCTTCGCCTCAACAATCTGCAACAGATCAGGGGAGCGGCCGCCAGGGCCGTCATCGATGTCCTCGTGTTCAGCGAAGTAATCGTCCATCAGATCAGCCCACGCGTCCGCATCGAAACCAGCATCGCCATCGAGCTCACCCAGTGCCACGTCCTTCTCTGCGCCAAACAGCTTGACGCGAGAGAACATCGCGTTGCGGACCATGACCCGCAGTGCACGCTTCTGCTGAGACAAACGCGGTGGCTCAGCCGGCTGCTGGACAGACTGATCCTCAGGGACCTCACCAGAGGCCAGGGCCTCCCACTCGCTCAGCAACGAGGAGTCGACTTGCTCGATCATCTGACCAAGCCACTCCGTGATGTCCTCAAGCTCCTCCGTCACCGCGGAATCAGGAACCGAACTACGCAAAGCCTTATACGCATCGGTGAGGTAGCGCAGCAGAATGCCCTCGGCGCGCGTGACCTGATAGTTGCGCACGTACTCGCCGAAGCTCTGGCCGGTCTCATACATTTCACGGACCACAGACTTAGGCGAAAGCTCGTAGCCCGCGAGCCAGCCGGCACCCTGGCGATAACGCTCGAAAGCCGCCTCGAGCTCTTCCCGTAGAGGCTGGGGGTGCGTGATCTCATCGAGGCGGTTCATGCGCTCGTGATACTCGAGGCCGTCCGCGCGCATCTGCGCCATAGCCTCGTTCTTAGCCTTCTTCACCTGCGCGCCGATTACCGGGCGCGGGTCCTCAAGCGTGGCCTCAAGAACAGAAACCACATCCACCGCATAATCAGGGGAGTCTTGGTCCAGCATCTCGAGCGCGGCGATTGCGAAGCTCGAGAGCGGCTGGTTGAGCCCGAAATCCTCCGGCAAATCAACCGTGAGATGCAGACGATTGCCATACTCGTCTGGCTCGCCGCGCTCCAGGACGTTGGTCGCCAAGAGCTCCTTGATGATGCCCAACGCCTTCTTGACGTGCTCACGGTTGCGGATCGGCGGCTCGTGATTCTGGGTCAGAATGTCGCGAGCGTGCGCGAACGCATCGCCATCGTAGGCGAGCAAGTTCAGGATCATCGCGTGCGAGACCTGGAAGGATGACGTCATGGTCTCCGGCTCAGCGGAAACCAGCCTCTCGAAGGTCTTCTCGCTCCACGAAACGAAACCTTCCGGCGGGGTCTGCTTCTTGACCTGCCGCAGCTTCTTCTGATCATCCCCGTGGCGCGCACGCGCCTTCTCCATGGCCTTAGCGTTAGCGATTTCGTGCTCGGGAGCCTGAACCACCACATCGCCCGCCGTGTCATAACCAGCCCGGCCCGCGCGTCCAGCAAGCTGATGGAATTCACGGGCGTTGACGTGACGGCTACGCTGACCATCGAACTTGGACAAAGCCGTCAAGATCACGGTACGGATCGGAACGTTGATGCCCACCCCGAGCGTGTCAGTGCCGCAAATGACCTTGAGCAAACCAGCCTGCGCCAGCTGCTCGACGAGTCGACGATACTTAGGGAGCATCCCCGCGTGGTGCACGCCAATACCAGCGCGAATCATCTTCGTGAGCGTCTGACCAAAGCCGGACGCGAAACGGAAACCACCCACGAACTCTGCGATGCGGTCCTTCTCCTCACGGCTAGCCACGTTGAGCGAGAGAAGGCCCTGGGCCTGCTCGATCGCCTCGCGCTGCGAAAAATGCACAACATAGACCGGGGCCCGGTGCGTTTCGACGAGTTCCTTGATCGTCTCGCCGATTGGCTCCATGCCGTATTGGTGGTGGAGCGGAATAGGCCGCTCAGAACCCGAGACCGTCACGGCATCGCGGCCTGTGCGCTGCTTGAGGTCCTCTTCAAAGAACGCTGTATCGCCCAAGGTTGCCGAGAGCAGCAGGAATTGCGACTGCGGCAAGCCCAGAAGCGGAACCTGCCATGCCCATCCGCGCTGCGGGTCAGCGTAGAAGTGGAACTCGTCGGCAATCACGACGCCACAGTCCGCGTGCTCGCCTTCACGCAACGCCATGTTCGCGAGGATCTCCGCGGTGCAGCAAATGATCGGCGCCTTCGGGTTCACACTCGCCTCACCCGTGAGCATGCCCACGTTCTCGGCACCGAAAACCTTGATCAGGTCAAAGAACTTCTCCGAAACCAGAGCCTTGATCGGTGCGGTATAAAACGAACGCTCACCCCGTGCCAGCGCCGCAAAGTGCGCCGCGATAGCAACCATCGACTTACCCGAACCCGTCGGGGTAGCAAGAATCACATGCTTGCCCTCGACAAGCTCCATCACGGCCTCATCCTGAGCCGGATACAGCGTCAGTCCACGGTCCGAAACCCACCGCACAAACGCATCGTAAATCGCTTCCGGAAGGTTCGTTTCCGTCGCGTTCGGAACAAGATCAGACAGATTCACGCTCATATTTACAGCCATCACCAGCTACGCATTACCAGCCGCGGGCGCGCCACTCGGGCAGGCTCGCGCGTTCGGCGCCCAACGTGGTGCCTTCGCCGTGGCCAGGCAAAACCACAGTGTCATCCGGGTAGCGGCCAAACAGCTTGGTCTCAACGTCATCGATCAGCGTCGCGAACCGTTCCGGGTCGTTCCACGTATTACCCACACCACCGGGGAACAGCGAATCACCCGTAAAGAGGTACTGAACGCCGCCGATAGTGGTCGCCAGCGCAATCGAACCCGGCGTGTGCCCCCGTAGCCAGATCACATCCAACGTGACACCACCAGCGGTCACCGTGCCACCATCGTCCACGGAATCAGTGAACGTGACGCCACGCATTTCTTCCACGGCAGGAATATCCAGCGGATGCCCGATGAGGCGGGTACCTTCCGCGAGCACGTCAGCTAGCGCTCCCGTATGGTCATGGTGTTGATGCGTGATCACGATGGTCGGTGCGGCCTCAGCGCCGACGGCGGCACGCAAAACGTCGGGCTCGGAAGGCGCATCGATCAGCAAGACGTCCTGTGGATCAGTTGTCGACTGCAAGATATAAGCGCGGTTATCCATATCGGACACCGCGACCATGCTGAGTCGAGTGAAATCATCCGAAGCAATGAGCTGTGCTTGTGAACCCTGATCTCGTAAATTCTGTGCTTGTGAATCTGCCGGGGATGCTGGTTCTGAAGATGCTGGAGCCATGCCTCGTAGTATACCCTGATACATATCTACTATTGTGTTGTGTTGAAGGCACTGATGACGCCGGAAAGTTGCTATGACAATCCTCGCTGAGTTTGCGATCTCTGATGAAGATATGCCCCCGTACCGCCAGGTGCGTCGTGCCATTGCCCAAGATATTCGAGAGGGCAAGATCGCTGTAGGAACCAAGCTCCCGACTGTGCGTGCCCTCGCGACACAACTCGACCTCGCAACCAACACTGTTGCCCGGGCATATAAAGAACTCGAAGAGCTTGGCCTCGTCGAAGGACGCGGGCGTGCGGGGACCATCGTGACCCCAGGCGCTGGCCGCGCATCAGCGAAACTCGCATCCAATGCATCATGGTTCGCACGCTCAGCAGATGGCGCGGGGCTCAGCCTTGAAGCCGCACTCGACCTCGTCCGCGCCGCCTGGCCTTCCAATAAGTAACCACACCAGCGCCCGCCAGCAATCACGAGCGCCCCGCTCACTAGCAAACACACACTCACTATCATTGGAGCTGTGACTTCTTCTGTGACCACACCGTCCACCACGCGCCCAGACCGTACCCGCATCGTCGTCCAGGGAGCCCGCGAACACAACCTCAAAAACGTCGACGTGACCTTGCCTCGCGACGCCATGATCGTGTTCACGGGGCTATCCGGATCCGGTAAGTCCTCCCTCGCGTTTGACACGATCTTCGCGGAAGGCCAGCGCCGCTACGTCGAGTCGCTCTCGGCCTATGCGCGCATGTTCCTGGGGCAGGTGGATAAGCCTGACGTCGACTTCATCGAAGGGCTATCCCCGGCGGTTTCGATCGACCAGAAGTCCACATCCAAGAACCCGCGTTCGACCGTCGGTACCGTGACGGAAATCCACGACTATCTGCGACTGCTGTTTGCGCGCGTCGGTGTTGCACACTGCCCTGAATGCGGCGAGAAGATCACCGCGCAGACCCCGCAGCAGATCGTGGATCAGCTGATGCGAGAAGGGGAGAAGACCCGGCTCGCCGTGATGGCGCCGATCGTGCGCGAACGCAAGGGTGAATTCCAGGACCTCTTCGCGCAGCTTTCACAAGACGCTACGCCCGTGCCCGTGTTGACGGCGAAACCATTCAGCTTTCCGATCCTCCGAAGCTCGCGAAGCAGTACAAGCACACGATCGAGGTCATCGTCGACCGCATCGCAATCAAAGACTCAGCGATGCAGCGCCTCACCGACTCGATCGAGACCGCGCTCAAGCTCGCGGACGGCCGCGTCATGATCGACTTCGTGGACCGCGACGCCGATGCAGCGGACCGTACTCGCACGTTCTCCGAAAAGCTCGCGTGCCCCAACGACCACCCGGTCCAGCTCGAAGAGATCGAGCCGCGCACCTTCTCCTTCAACAACCCGTTCGGTGCATGCCAACGCTGCGACGGCATCGGGCATCAGCTCGAAGTAGACCCCGACCTTGTGGTTCCAGATCCTTCCGCAACGCTTGCGGAGGGTGCTATCGCTCCGTGGGCCGTCGGTACCCAGGTTGCAAAATACTGGGTCCGCGTCATGGCCGGCCTGGGGGACGAGCTCGGCTTCGACGTCAACACGCCGTTCGAAAAGCTGCCTAAGAAGGCCCAGAAAGCGCTGTTGCACGGCAAGGACTATAAAGTCACCGTCGCCTACCGCAACCGTTTCGGGCGCGAACGCCGCTACACGCAGGGCTTCGAGGGCGTGCTCGGCTACATCAAACGCAAGCACGGCGAAACCGAATCAGATACCGCTCGCGAACGCTACGAAGAGTACATGCGTAACGTTTCATGCCCCGAGTGCAACGGCGCCCGCTTGAACCCGGCGGTGCTGGCTGTGCTCGTGGGCGGGAAATCGATCGCCGAGGTCTCCGAGATGGCGCTCGACGAAGCCTACGAGTTCGCGGCGAACCTCGAGCTCAACGAACGTGAAGCAAAGATCGCAACCGAGGTCCTCAAAGAGATCCGCGCGCGTCTGAAGTTCATGCTCGACGTCGGCCTTAACTACCTCAATCTCTCGCGTGCGTCGGCAACGCTTTCGGGCGGTGAGGCCCAGCGCATCCGTTTGGCAACCCAGATCGGTTCGGGGCTCGTTGGCGTCCTGTACGTGTTGGATGAGCCGTCCATCGGTCTGCACCAGCGTGACAACCGCCGCCTTATCGAGACCTTGACGCGCCTGCGCGATCTCGGCAACACCCTCATCGTGGTTGAACACGACGAAGAGACGATCGAGGAAGCCGACTGGATTGTCGATGTGGGGCCCGGTGCCGGCGAGCACGGCGGGCAGATCGTGCACTCGGGCTCGCTTGCTGAGCTCAAGAAGAACAAGGAATCCGTCACGGGCGCTTACCTCGCGGGCCGCCGCAGCATCGCTGTGCCGGAACAGCGCCGCAAGCGCGATACGAAGCGCCAGCTCAAGATTGTGGGCGCGCGTGAAAACAACCTCAAGAACGTGACCGTCAACGTTCCACTCGGGATGCTCACGGCCGTCACGGGTGTGTCCGGTTCGGGTAAGTCCACTCTCATCAATGACATCCTGTACCGGGTTCTGGCGACCAAGCTCAACAAGGCGAAGCTCGTTCCGGGCCGCCACACCCGCGTCGAAGGACTTGAACACCTTGACAAGGTGATCCATGTGGATCAGAGCCCGATCGGCCGCACCCCGCGCTCCAACCCTGCGACCTACACGGGCGTGTTCGACCACGTCCGCAAGCTGTTCGCGGAAACTCCGGAAGCGAAGATGCGCGGCTACCTGCCGGGGCGGTTCTCGTTCAACGTCAAGGGTGGCCGGTGTGAGGCGTGCAAGGGCGACGGAACCATCAAGATCGAGATGAACTTCCTGCCGGACGTCTATGTTCCGTGCGAGGTGTGCCACGGCGCGCGCTATAACCGCGAGACGTTGCAGGTCAAGTACAAGGGCAAGTCGATTTCCGATGTCCTTGACATGCCTATCGAAGAAGCCGCTGAGTTCTTCGCTGCGTTCAGGCCGATCGCTCGTCACCTCGACACGCTGGTCGATGTGGGCCTCGGCTATGTGCGGCTCGGTCAGCCGGCAACGACGCTGTCTGGCGGTGAAGCGCAACGTGTCAAGCTCGCTTCGGAACTGCAGAAGCGTTCGAATGGCCGCAGTATCTATGTTCTGGATGAGCCGACCACGGGTCTGCACTTCGAGGACATCAGCAAGCTTTTGCGTGTGATTCAGGGGCTCGTGGACAAGGGCAACTCGGTTGTTGTGATTGAGCACAACCTTGACGTCATCAAATCTGCTGACTGGATCATTGACCTTGGTCCGGAAGGCGGTTCCGGTGGCGGCACGATCGTTGCGGAAGGAACCCCGGAAGATGTTGCGAAGGTTCAGGAATCGCATACCGGTTTCTTCTTGAACGAGATCCTCAACTGACACCCGGCACACACGTACATGCCCTAAACGGCATGTAGGTGTGTGCCGTAAAGCTCAGTTCGTGAGATAAAACTGGGCGATATTCGTGGCACAATTGCAAGCGGAAAACTTCCAGAACATGCAAGCGAAGTATGCCAATTGCGGCATGCAGGTAAGGTGACGATTCCGAGATGGCAAGCATCGATTTCTTTAAGCCCGTCGTAGCGCGGGCTATCAAGCTTGTCTTCAGGCCGACCATCACCGGCCTCGAGAACGTGCCCAAAGAAGGCCCGTTCATCGTTGCCTCAAACCATTTGTCGTTCTTCGACTCGGTCATCATCCAGGCCCTGATGCCGCGCAAGGTGGCGTTCTTCGCGAAAGCGGAGTACTTCACGACCCCGGGTTTCAAGGGCCGGCTCATGAAGGCGTTCTTCACATCCGTCGGGTCAATCCCCGTACAGCGCGGCCAGCAAGCGGCTTCCGTTGCCGCGCTTGACAAACTCGTGGAGATCCTCGAAGCCGGCTCCGGCGTCGGAATCTATCCTGAAGGCACGCGCTCGCGTGACGGCCGCCTCTACCGCGGCCGCACCGGCGTCGGCTGGCTTGCGCTAGCAACCGGAGCCCCGGTTGTGCCTGTGGGACTCATCGGCACTGACAAGCTCCAGCCAGCGGATTCTAACCGCATCCGCCGCCACAAATTCCAGCTACACGTGGGGCAGCCACTCGCGTTTGAACATCCGGGTCCTAAACATCCGTTGCCGCTACGTCGTAAAGTAACTGATCAAGTGGTCGACGCGATCGCGGAGATCACCGGTCAGGAACGTGTAGGGGAGTACAACAAGGCCCCAACAGTCGAGTAGAGAACCAGGTGAGGTGAGTCAGGTGGCCGATCCGGCATCGTACCGCCCCGAGTCATCTCAGATACCTACAAGCCCAGGCGTCTACCGTTTCAGGGACCCCGCGGGCCGCATCATTTACGTCGGCAAGGCTAAGAACCTCCGGAACCGGCTCAACTCGTACTTCGTGGCGCCCGAGCAACTTTCGCCGAAGACGTACACGATGGTGCACACGGCCTCATCTGTTGAGTGGACCGTGGTGTCCTCAGAGCAAGAGTCTCTGCAGCTTGAATACACGTGGATCAAACAGTTCAATCCGCGTTTCAACATCATGTTCAGGGACGATAAGTCCTACCCATACCTCGCTGTCACGGTGTCGGAAAAGTTCCCGCGTGCCCAAGTGATGCGAGGGGACCGCCGCAAAGGAACCAAATACTTTGGGCCGTTCTCCCCGGCGAAAGCTGTGCGTGAAACTCTTGACCTGCTGTTGAGGGTGTTCCCGGTCCGGACGTGCTCGGCCGGCGTTTTCAAGCGGGCCGAACGATCAGGCCGGCCGTGCTTGCTCGGTTACATCGACAAATGCTCGGCCCCGTGCGTCGGGCGGGTGAGCGAAGAAGAGCACCGCGAGCTCGTCGACGGCCTGGTTCGCTTCATGGCTGGAGACGGCAAGCCAGCGATTCGATCCCTCGAAACCAAAATGAGGCAAGCGGTGGCTGAGCTCGATTACGAATCCGCTGCCCGCCATCGTGATGACATTCAGGCGCTGCAGAAAGTCTTTGAACGCAACGCCGTGGTGCTCGATGAGTCGACGCACGCCGACATCTTCGGTATCGAACAAGACGATCTTGAAGCCGCAGTGCAAGTTTTTCACGTCCGGCACGGTCGAATTACGGGTCAGCGTGGTTGGGTCATGGAGAAGGTCGAAGACCTCGAGACGCCACAGCTTGTTGAGCAGCTCCTCGAGCAGGTTTACGGCGCATACGACGACGCCGACCGCATCCCACGTGAAGTGTTGGTTCCGGAGCTACCGACGCGTCTTGACGCCCTGACCGGCTGGCTGTCTGAGTTGCGCGGCGCTAAGGTTTCGCTGCGTGTGGCTCAGCGTGGAACCAAGCGTGAGCTTGCAGAGACCGTGCACGAGAACGCGGTTCAGGCGCTCAAGCTCCATAAGATCAAGCGCGCGGGTGACATCACGGTGCGATCCGCCGGCCTACAACAGCTTCAGGAAGCCCTCGGGCTCAGCGAACCACCGTTGCGCATCGAAGGCTATGACAACTCGCACTCATCGGGAACCAACGTCGTCGGCTCGATGGTCGTGTTCGAGGACGGCCTGCCCAAGAAATCCGATTACCGCCGCTTCATGGTCAAAGGCGATGCGGCCCGTGACGACACGGCCTCGATGTATGACGTGATTTCCCGCCGTTTCCAGCGTTACCTCGAAGACCTCGCTGAAGCTGAAACTCAAACTTCCGGTGAGATCAGCGCTGAGGAAGCCACGAAGGCGCCGGCCGCCAAGTTCGCTTACCCGCCGTCGTTGATTGTGGTCGACGGTGGGCCTCCGCAAGTCGCGGCTGCTCAGCAAGCGCTCATGGACTTAGGTATCACGGACATCGCTGTGGTCGGGTTGGCGAAGCGGCTCGAAGAGGTCTGGGTTCCGGGGGATGACTTCCCGGTGATTTTGCCGCGGCAGTCCGAGGGGCTTTTCTTGCTTCAGCGGGTGCGTGATGAATCCCACCGCTTCGCGATTACGTTCCACCGGGAACGCCGCGGGAAGTCGATGCTTGAGTCGATTCTGGACACGGTCGACGGGCTGGGGCCTGCCAAGCAGAAAGCCTTGCGCGCGGAGTTCTCGTCGCTCAAGAAAATGCGTGCGGCCACTGTCGAAGAGCTGCAGGGCACTAAGGGGATTGGCCCGGCACTCGCCCAAAAGATCTACGATGCGCTCCACAGTGAGGACGGCGAAGCCCGCTAAGCGTGTTGGTTGGGTAGCCTTAGGCTATGCAGATTGAGCAGCCAGCTGAGGTTACCCAGAAGAACACGATTGTTGTCATGACCGGCATGTCCGGAGCGGGCCGTACGACGGCAGGCCACGCCTTGGAAGACATGGGGTGGTACGTCGTCGATAACTTGCCGCCCCAGATGTTGCAGACGCTCGTGGATGTCATGTCCCGGTCGCGCAGCCAGGAGTTCCGGATCGCGGTTGGCGTTAACGTTCGTTCTGAGCAGGTCCTGGATGACCTCACAAGCACGCTCGCTCAAATGGATACTGACGGCATCGAGTACCAGCTGCTGTTCATTGATTGTGACGATGCGACGCTGGTGCGTCGCTTTGAACAAGGACGCCGCCCGCATCCGCTGCAGGGTAGTGGCCGCATCGTCGACGGGATCGAGGCCGAGCGCGCGCTGACTGCGGGCCTGCGCGAGCGCGCTGATTTCACGCTCGACACCACGACTATGAATGTGCATGATCTGAGCCGCTCGGTCCATCACTTGTTCAACGAGCAAGGCCCTGTCGTGTTGACGCTCAACGTGATCAGCTTCGGCTTCAAATACGGTGTCCCGATGGATGCGAACTTCATGGCGGATGTGCGTTTTGTGCCTAACCCGCATTGGGTTCCTGAACTGCGCCCGCTGACTGGCCAGGACAGCGAGGTCTCGGAGTATGTCCTCGGCGCGGAAGGCACCGCAACCTTCGTCGATCACTACGTTGCGGCACTCGAATCGGTTTTCGATGGCTACCGCCGTGAACGCAAGCACTATGCGACCATTGCGATCGGCTGCACCGGCGGAAAACACCGCTCCGTGGCGATCGCTACCGAGGTTGCTCGCCGCCTAGATGAGCATCCGCATCTTAAGGTTGTGCTTTCGCACCGTGACTTGGGGAGGGAGTAAGCGTGGATATCCCTACCCATGTGATCCCTCTCGTCGCTCCTCGGCTGAGCCCGAGCCAACAACGTTCGCGCTGGAAAATCACTGCGCTGGGCGGCGGGCACGGTTTGCACGCGTCTTTGCGGGCGCTACGGTTACTTGATGCGGACCTTGCCGCGGTCGTGACGGTTGCCGACGACGGCGGTTCTTCCGGCCGCATCCGTGACGAATTCGGTGTGCTTCCTCCAGGAGATCTGCGGATGGCGCTTTCCGCTCTGTGCGATGACAGCGAATGGGGCCGTACATGGGCGCGCGTGATGCAGCACCGTTTCACTACGTTGCCTGATTCTCCACAAACCATGGAGGGCCACGTCCTCGGTAACTTCCTCATCGTGACTCTGTGGGAAATGCTAGGCGATGCGGTTGAAGGCCTTGAGTGGGCCGGCCAGTTGCTGGGTGCCCGCGGCCGAGTTCTGCCGATGTCGACTGACCCGTTGCGGATTAAGGGCACTGTGGTGACGGAGCGGAACGGCCAGCTAACTAGCGAGGTACATGAAGGCCAGGTTGCCTTGGCTAAGGCCGCGCACCAGGGTTCTGTGACTGAGATCTGCTTGCTACCTGAGGAAGCGACCGGCACCCCACAGGCTCTCGATGCGATTCGCGAAGCCGATTGGAACGTTCTGGGCCCAGGTTCCTGGTACACATCAGTCCTGCCTCACCTGCTTCTTGAAGACAGCCGCAAGGCGCTCAGCGAATCGAAGGCTCGCACCCTCGTGACGATGAACTTGACGTCTTCGGCGCAGGAGGCATCGGGGTTGAAGTCTGCCGACCATCTGAAAATTCTGGCCCGTTACGCGCCTGAGCTACACATCGACGCGGTGCTGGCTGACCCATCGACGATCGATGACCGCACGTATTTCTGCCAAGTGGCTGAAAACATGGGGACTCAGGTGTTCTTCGATCGTGTGGAATCACGGGTGCGAGAGTCGGTTCATGACCCGTTGCGGCTCGCTGCAGCGTATAAGGATGTTTTCTCTCACTTCGAGTCCAATGGCGCGCCCCGTTAGACTTAAGATCTTTGTAAGGTTCCGTGTAAGCCGAAAGGGATGTCAACACTCATGGCATTGACGAATGCTGTTCGAGATGAATTGGTTGCTGTGGAGGTGACCGTGACGTCCCAGCGTCGTGCTGAGGTAGCGACGATGCTCCGCCTCGCGGGCGGTTTGCACCTTGTTGGTGGGCGGATCGCTGTTCAGGCTGAGGTCAGTGGCGAGGCGATTGCCCGCCGTATTCAGAAGACGTTGGCTGAGGTTTTCAACGTTCGATGCGCTATGCGGCTGGTCAGCGGCGGCGGGCTTCGGAACTCGGAACGTGTAGAGATGCAGGTTTTGGGTGATGGCGCTTCGCTCGCGCGGCAGACTGGCTTGGTCGATGGGATGGGCCGGCCGGTACGTGGCCTTCCGCCGTCGATCGTCAACGGTTCCGTGGCTGATGCGGCGGCCGTATGGCGTGGCGCGTTCCTGGCCGCGGGTTCCCTCACAGAGCCAGGGCGTTCGTCCGCGCTAGAGATCGTGTGCCCTGGCCCGGAGGTTGCGTTGGCTCTAGTTGGCGCTGCCCGCAGGCTTGGTATTACAGCCAAGGCGCGCGAGGTGCGTGGCCAGGATCGCGTGGTTCTGCGTGATGGCGAGGCGATCGGCCAGCTACTGCAGAAGATCGGCGTTGTTGAGACGGTCAAGGTGTGGGAAGAGCGCCGTGCCCGCAAGGAAGTTCGGGCAAACGCGAACCGTTTGGCTAACTTCGATGACGCCAACCTTCGTCGTTCCGCGCAGGCCGCGGTTGCCGCGGGTGCACGCGTTCAGCGTGCGCTGGAGATCCTGGGCGACGACGTTCCTGAACACCTGCGTGATGCCGGTACGTTGCGCATCGAACACAAGGAAGCGAGCCTCGATGAGTTGGGCCGCCTGGCTGATCCGCCGCTCACGAAGGACGCGATCGCTGGTCGTATTCGCCGGTTGCTCATGATGGCGGACCGCGTTGCCGACGAACGCGGGATCCCGAACACGACGACTGCAGTTCCGGCGGATATTCTCGACGATTAGGGAATAACAGCGCAGTGGCCCTGGTTACACCCTGATGAGGGCATCCTTCGGGATAGCTCCCAATAGTTTGTGGACTCTCGTGCTCGCTCGGCTCACACCGACAGGTCGGAACCGACGGGTGCATGGGTTCGCATCATAAATACCTAATGACCGGCAACGGAGATTCCGGCTGGTCGAACGCATGGAGGTTACCTTGACTCAGTACACGCTTCCGGATCTGGACTACGACTACGGTGCACTCGAGCCGCACATTTCTGGCAAGATCATGGAGCTTCACCACTCCAAGCACCACGCAACCTACGTAAAGGGCGCTGACACCGCGCTCGAGCAGTTGGCAGAGGCACGCGATAAGGGCGACCTGTCCAACGTCAACAAGCTGACCAAGGACCTCGCGTTCAACCTCGGTGGCCACACCAACCACTCGATCTTCTGGAAGAACCTCTCTCCAGAGGGCGGCGGCGAGCCAACCGGTGAGCTCGCAGAAGCCATCAACCAGAACTTCGGTTCTTTCGAGAACTTCAAGAAGCACTTCAACGCAGCTGCACTGGGCATCCAGGGCTCCGGCTGGGCTCTTCTGACCTACGAAGGCATCGGCGGCAAGCTCCTCATCGAGCAGCTCCACGATCAGCAGGGCGATGTCCCAGTAGCAACCCAGCCACTTCTGATGCTGGACATGTGGGAGCACGCTTTCTACCTCGACTACCTCAACGTCAAGGCTGACTACGTTGACGCTTTCTGGAACATCGTCAACTGGGACAATGTTTCGGAGCGCTACGCAGCAGCTAAGGAAGGCGCGGCTAAGCTGGTTCTCCCAACCGCATAAGCACGTGTTTTAGCGCAACGCACGGTTCGCCGCTCTCGTCCGTTTCTCACGGATGAGAGCGGCGAACATCGTTAACGCCAGAGTTATCCCGTAGGCTTAGATGTATGCCTGCCTTTACTCTTGAGGATTTGATGACCAAGGGCGTCAAGGGCCGTACGGTTCTGGTGCGCTCCGATTTGAACGTTCCACTCGATGATGAACGAAACGTGACTGACGCTGGCCGCGTCAAAGCGTCGATCCCTGTGATTTCACGCTTGGCTAACGCTGGTGCGCGCGTGATCGTGATGGCGCATTTAGGCCGCCCGAAGGGTGAGCCTGATCCGGCTCTTTCGATCCGCCCGGCAGCTGAAAAGCTTGCTGAGCTGAGCGGCTTGAACGTCAAGGTCGCCGACGATGTGGTGGGCGAGTCCGCTCAGTCTTTGGCGCAGGAGCTTGCCGATGGTGAGGTCCTCGTGATCGAGAACGTTCGCTTTGAAGCTGGTGAGACCTCCAAGGATGACGCCGAACGTGAGGAACTCGCGAAGCGCTACGCCGCGTTGGCTGGCGAGGACGGCGCCTACGTGGACGATGCGTTTGGCGCGGTTCACCGTAAGCACGCCTCTGTTTTTGACATCGCTCGTGTTTTGCCGGCGTATCAGGGTGACCTCGTTCGTGACGAGCTTGAGGTTCTGAAGCGCCTCACGGTTGAGCCGAAGCGCCCATTCGTTGTTGTCTTGGGTGGCGCGAAGGTTTCTGACAAGCTCGCCGTGATCGAGCGTTTGCTGACCGTTGCAGACCAGATTCTGGTCGGTGGCGGCATGGTCTTCACGTTCTTGAAGGCTAAAGGCTACGAGATCGGTAGCTCGCTGGTTGAAGAGGATCAGCTTGAGACCGTCAAGGGTTACCTCGAGCGTTCCGGCACCGAAGGTCACGCCGAGATCATCTTGCCAACCGACATCGTGATGGCTGATTCTTTCGCCGCTGATGCCGCGCATGAGACTCGTCCAGTCGATGACCTGACGGGCGGCACGATCGGTGAAGCAGGAATGGGTCTGGATATCGGCCAGGAGTCCGCCGGCTTGTTTGGCGAGAAGATCGTCACTGCAGCTACGGTTTTCTGGAACGGCCCGATGGGTGTTTTTGAATTCCAATCGTTCGCGAGCGGCACCCGCGCAGTTGCGAGCGCTCTCGAGCGCTCTGAGGCGTTCACTGTCGTCGGCGGTGGCGATTCCGCGGCCGCTGTGCGAAGCCTCGGACACAACGATGACGATTTCGGCCACATCTCGACCGGTGGCGGTGCCTCGCTGGAATACCTTGAAGGTAAGGAACTCCCAGGCCTGACCGTCTTGGAGGAGAACAACTAGATGGCACACATCACCAACGGTGAGTTTGCGCGCCGTCCTCTGATCGCTGGCAACTGGAAGATGAACATGGATCATCGCCAGGGCATCACGTTGCTCCAGAAGACCGTGTGGACGCTGCAGGACGCGAACCACAACTTCGATCGCGTCGAGGTTGCTGTATTCCCTCCGTTCACTGATCTTCGAAGCGTCCAGACGTTGGTGGCAGGCGATGATTTGCCTGTCGTCTACGGCGCTCAGGACGTTTCCGAGCATGATTCCGGTGCGTACACGGGCGAGATCTCGGGTCAGTTCCTGGACGCACTCGGTTGCTCCTACACCCTCGTCGGGCATTCGGAACGCCGCACGCTCCATGAGGAGACCGATGAGGTTGTGACGGCTAAAACGGCAGCCGCTCTGCGCCATGACATGACCCCGGTTGTGTGCGTGGGTGAGCCTCTCGAGGTGCGTCAGGCTCAAGAGCATGTTGAGCACACGTTGGCCCAGGTCAAGGCTGTGATCGATACGCTCGATGCACACACTGTTTCGCAGCTTGTCATTGCGTATGAACCTGTGTGGGCTATCGGGACTGGCGAGGTCGCTGGCCCTGAAGATGCGCAAGAGATGGCTCACGCTATCCGCGAATGCGTCAAGCAGGTTCACGGTGAGGATGCGGCGAACGGCGTTCGTATCCTGTACGGTGGGTCAGTGAAAGCAACCAACGTGGCTGAGATCATGCAGGAAACCGATGTTGACGGTGTTCTTGTGGGTGGCGCAAGCCTTGATGCGGTGGAGTTTGCTAATATTGCTAGGTTCGAACAGCACTACGCGTAGATACGCGTGCGTGACGAACTTGGTTTGAGACAGAATTTTTAACGGACGTAGAAGCTCGAGGAGATCATGTCGGGTTTGATCAACGCCTCGCAGGTCACCCTGCAGGTCCTTGTATTGATTACCAGCATCTTGCTCATTATGACGGTGCTGTTCCATAAGGGCCGTGGTGGCGGTATTTCGGATCTGTTCGGTGGCGGTATGGCGTCGTCGATGCAGTCGTCCGGTAGCGCAGAGCGGACGTTGAACAAGATCACGGTGACGATCTCGGTCATTTGGGCCGTGTGCATCGTCCTGTTGGCTCTCTTGATGCGACTCAATGTTGAGGCATAGCGCGGTAGGTTAGCGCGGAAGCCTAGCGCTTTTCCTGATTCTTAAAACATTGGGGGCGGACCACACGGTCCGCCCCCAAACGTTTAACCCAACGCGCAGTTACGCCGCTGCTTGTATGGCTTTGAGCTTGTCCACGATGTAGGGGAGTCCTACCGCGGGATCATCCACTTTGATCATCACGACGGGGCGGCCGCGTTCCGCGAGAACGCGTGCGTCACCAGTGGCCTGGGCGGCTAGTTGCTCTCCGCCTGTGTGGTTGAGGCCCGGGACTGTGATGTCGTTGACTGAGCGTGCCAGAACGTGGATGAAGATGCCTTCCGCAGGACCACCTTTGTGAGCCTGGCCGGTTGAGTGTAGGAACCGTGGGCCCCATCCGAATGCGGTTGGGCGGTGGAAGATATCGGTGATCGTCTGCTGCAGGGGAGCCGCGACATCACGGTGGGAGTTCCTGTCCGTGAATACGTTGATCGCAACGTAGCTACGTTCTGTCGCGACCTCGCGGAGCGCTTCAATGGCGGATTCGAGTCCTGTGATCTTGGAGTGATCGATCCATGATCCGTAAGCGGCAACGGAGACCGGCCCGTCGGTTGCGCCGCGTTCGTTGTGTGTGCTGTTGGGTTCTCCCGCGAGCAAGTTTTGCGCGGCCTGTTTGGAGGCTTCCACGTCGGGTTGGTCGAATGGGTTGACGCCGATGATTCGGCACGCCACGGCAACCGCGTATTCCCACACGATGAACTGTGCGGCTAAGCTGCCTGAAACTGTGACGCTTGGGCCAGCTTCTTCAGGGAGAGTGGTGTTCGCTCCATGCAGATAGACGTGCAGTACATCGTCAGTGCGCTCGATCGAATCCTCGTTGGCTGATGAACCGATCTGCACGGTCGGGACGAGGCCGAGGCCCTGTTTTCCAGTGGATTCTGCCACGAGCTGTTCAATCCACGCGCTGAAGCCCGGCAGGCATGCGGTGTCGTCGTGGATCACAAGCTTGTTGCGTTGAGGATGCTGACCAGCCAACGCGGCGCCCAGGATGAGCGCCGGGTTCTCAGGATTGTCGAGGATAAATTCAGCCTGCGCATCCATGGCTTCCGTGAGGACACGGTCAACGTCAACTCCCGCAAGTCCGGTTGGTACAAGACCGAAAGCCGCGAGCGCAGAGAAACGCCCTCCGACCGTCGGGTCGGCTGTGAACATCAAGAGGCGATGTTTGTTCGCCAACTGCTCAAGCGGCGAACCCGGGTCGGTAATGACCACAACATGCTCGGAGAGTTTGAGTCCTGCCTGCTCGATAGCGTCACTAAAGACACGGAATGCGACGTCCATTTCGAGTGTGCTTCCGGACTTGGAAGCGACAATCATGAGCGTCGTCTCAAGGTCCGTGAGCGTATCTGCGAGCATCCCAGGGTCGGTCGAGTCAATGACCGCAAGCTCCACACCGGCCGCGCGAGCCGCAACCTCGGAAGCCAGGGTTGAACCACCTGTTCCGGCCAAGATGATTCGCTTGATGCCACGTTCTTTCAGCGTGCCACGGAGCTCAGCAATAGGTTCGAGAAGCGGACGAGAGGAAGGGAATGGGTTAGCCCACCCGAGCCTCTGTACCGCTTCAAGGGCGGCCTTCTTACCCCACAGGGAAGCATCCTTGGCAGCCAGGCGGGAAGCAACTCGATCCTTGACGAGCTGAGGGAGCAGAGCTTCCACAGAGTCTTGGATCTCATGGCTTGTACGTACGGAAAGCATTGTCATATTTAGCGGGCCGAAGCAGACGCGAGTTCTGCCTCGAGCTGCGTCAAGAGATCCTTCCAAGCATCCACGAACTTCTGCACGCCTTCGCTCTCGAGCTTGGCGATCACTTCGTTATAGTTGATCCCGAGCTCGCTGAGCTGGTCGAGGATCGTGTCCTGCTCACGGTATGTTCCGTTCACGGTGTCCTGTGCGTCACCGCCGTGGTCGGCTACCGCGTTGAGGGTTGCCTCAGGCAACGTGGTCACGGTCTGCGGAGCAACAAGTTCGTCGACGTACAGGGTGTCAGGGTAGGCCGGGTTCTTGACGCCGGTCGACGCCCACAAAGGACGCTGCGGATGAGCGCCCTGAGCCGCAAGAGTCTTCCAACGCTGTGTCAATGAGACCTCGCGGAAGATCTCGTAAGCAAGCCGTGCGTTCGCAAGAGCTGCCTTGCCGCGTAGCGCGAGAGCCTCAGGTGTGCCGATCGCCTCGAGCCGCGTATCGACTTCGGTATCGAGTCGGGAAACGAAGAACGAAGCGACCGAGTGAATACCGCTCAAGTCCAAGCCGGTGTCGCGTGCCTTCTCGAGGCCGCGCAAGAAAGCTGAAAGAACCTCACGGTAGCGTTGCAAACCAAAGATCAGGGTCACGTTGACGCTGATGCCGCGAGCAAGGCATTCGGTGATCGCTGGGAGTCCCTCGTCAGTCGCTGGGATTTTGATCATGACGTTCGGGCGATCCAGCGACTCCCACAGCTCAACGGCCTGATCGATCGTCGCCTGTGTGTCGAATGCGTGGCGTGGGTCCACCTCGATAGAAACGCGGCCGTCGACGCCGTTGCTTGCGTCATACACAGGACGCAACAGGTCAGCGGCTTGGGCAACGTCCTTCGACGTGATCGCAACCACCGCATCGTCAACGGAAGCCTTCTTGGCGGCCTGCTCAGCGATGTCTTCCGCGTAGCTTTCCGAGTCAGACAGGGCGGAGGCGAAGATCGCAGGGTTCGTGGTCACGCCAGTGACGTTCACATCACGCACCAAAGACTCGAGCGAACCGCTCGTGAGACGGCTACGTGACAAGTCATCGAGCCAGATGGAAACACCTGCATCGGCGAGAGCCTGAGTATGAACGTTAGACATGAACGAGAACTCCTGAAACAAGACCTAGCAAACGTGAATGGGTGATGCGTGGGCGTCCGGTCGGCACACAGCGTGTCGGTGAACCTCGGCGCTGCTCGTGAAACTGGGCGCCCACGCACTCGAGAATTAGCGGGACGCAACCTCAGTGGCGGCTTCAACAACCGCATCGGCAGTGATACCGAACTTCTGGTACAGCGTGTCACCATCAGCGGAAGCACCGAAGTGATCCAAGCCAACGATGCGGCCGTTGCTGCCAACCCATTCGTGCCAGCTCATCGGGTGAGCAGCCTCCACCGCAACGCGTGCGGTGACCTCGGATGGCAGGACCGATTCGCGGTATTCGGCGTCCTGTGCGCGGAACCACTCGATGCACGGCATCGAAACAACGCGTGCAGCGATGCCACGCTCGGAGAGGGTCTTCTGAGCTTCAACCGCAAGGGCAACCTCGGAGCCGGTGCCGATCAGGATCACATCAGGGATGACCTCTTCGCCGTCGCGGGTTGCTTCACGCAGGATGTATGCGCCGCGCTCAGCGAGCTCAGCGGCAGCGAAGCCGTCCGTTTCGCGTGGCAGGGTTTCAACGCCCTGACGCGTCAGGATGATCGAAGACGGGTGATCGGTGGTTTCGAGCATCTTCTTCCACGCGACCGCAACCTCGTTGGCGTCCGCAGGGCGGATCACGTCAAGGTTCGGGATAGCGCGAAGCGAAGCGAGCTGCTCAACCGGCTGGTGGGTTGGGCCGTCTTCACCCAGGCCGATCGAATCGTGCGTCCACACGTAGATCGACGGGATGCCCATCAGAGCGGACAAGCGAACTGCAGGGCGCATGTAGTCGGAGAAGATCAGGAACGTACCGGAGTATGCGCGGGTCGGAGACGACGTCACGATGCCGTTGACGATCGCGCCCGCGGCGTGCTCGCGAATACCGAAGTGCAGGTTGCGGCCGCCTGGGCAAGCCTCGTACGTGCCTGTGGCCCACGAAGACGGGTTGAAAGACTTAGCGCCGTTGATGAACGTGTTGTTCGAACCCGCGAGGTCAGCCGAGCCACCCCACAGCTCCGGAAGCACAGGAGCTAAAGCGTTGATGACCTTGCCCGAGGCCGCACGGGTGGCGATCTTCTCGCCGGCCTCGAAGCGCGGCAGAACATCCGTCCAGCCCTCAGGGAGCTCGCCCTTCTCAAGGCGTTCATACAGAGCCACAGTCTCAGCCTCGGCGCGAGAACGCCACGCATCCATCGCGGCATCCCAGTCCTTGCGCAGCTGCTCGCCGCGTTCCTGAGCCTTACGCGTGTAGGCCAGCACCGCATCGTCAACAACAAAGCTCTGCTCAGGGTCAAAGCCCACTGCCTTCTTCAAGCCAGCGACCTCATCGCCACCCAGCTTGGCGCCGTGAATGCCACCCGTGTTCTGCTTGGTCGGCGAAGGCCAACCGATCACGGTGCGCAAAGCGATCAACGACGGACGGTCAGTCTCAGCCTTAGCGGCCTCTATCGCGTCGTTGAGGGCCTTCATATCCTCAACGTAATCGCCCGTACGCAACCAATCGACGCGCTGAGTGTGCCAGCCGTACGAACGGTAACGAGCCTCAACATCCTCGGTGAAAGCAACGTTGGTGTCGTCCTCAATCGAGATCTTGTTGTCATCCCAAATAACCACGAGCTGGCCCAGTTGCTGGTGTCCAGCAAGCGAAGAGGCCTCGGAAGTCACGCCTTCCTGCAAGTCGCCATCGGAAGCGATCACGTAGATGCGGTGATCGAACGGCGACTCACCCGCAGGAGCGTCCTTATCGAACAAGCGGCGCATCCGGCGTTGAGCGTAAGCAAAGCCCACCGCGGAAGCCAAGCCCTGGCCGAGCGGGCCCGTCGTGAACTCAACGCCGGCCGTGTGGCCGTACTCCGGGTGACCTGGAGTCAGTGCATCCCACGTGCGCAGAGCCTTCATGTCATCGAGGCTCAGGCCATAGCCGGTCATGAACAGCTGAGTGTAAAGAGTCAGCGACGTGTGTCCAGGGGAGAGGATGAAACGGTCACGCCCGGCCCACTTAGGGTCCTGAGGGTTGTGACGGATGTGTCGCTGAAACAGCAGGTGAGCAACTGGAGCAAGCGAGATAGCGGTACCCGGGTGACCGTTGCCCACTTTCTCAACCGCATCAGCGGCCAAAACTCGAGCGGTATCTACCGCTGCAGCATCTTCTTGCGTCCATGTGAAAGTCTGGCTCGCCGAGGGCATTAATGGTCCTTTCGAACTGCTCGCTGACATCGTGTCGCTGATTACTGGGCACGCAGGTTCAGCCTGACGGCGTGGCAATTCGGAGCCGGAAACCCGCGCGATGACCCGATGTGTCTAAGCCTACCCGTACATGTCCAGTAATCGAGCGCATAGGGCGGTAGAATAAGAAGAAGTATGCAGGATTTGTGTCATCCTGTGCCCCGCATCACTGCGCCCCCGTGCTTGGCGCGACCCAACGTCATGAGGTAACAGTCAATGTCCACCTTGAGCCATCTGGAAACGTCTACTCCTGCCGTGCCGCGTCATCAGCGTCAGCCCGGCGAGGCTCGTGGCGCCTTCCTGTCGCGCAAGGCTAAGGCTTACCTGGCTCTCACCAAGCCGCGCGTGATCGAGCTTTTGCTCGTGACCACGCTACCGACCATGATTTTCGCGCAGCGCGGCTGGCCGGACGTGATCGCGATGCTGGCGACCAACATCGGCGGCGCGATGGCGGCAGGCAGCGCGGGCGTTTTCAACTGCTATTTCGACCGGGACATGGACAAGGTCATGAACCGGACGAAGAACCGTCCGTTGGTGACCGGCGAGATCACGCCGAATGCCGCGCTCGTATTCGGGTGGATTCTGGGGGTCTTGTCGATCGCAGTTTTGTGGGCCGGAACTAACCTCCTGACCGCGGCGCTGGGTCTTGCTGCGATCCTCTTCTACGTTGTCCTGTACACGCTGATCCTGAAGCGCAAGACTACGCAGAACATCGTGTGGGGCGGTATCGCAGGCTGCATGCCTGTTCTGATCGCGTGGGCCGCTGTGAAGAACACGATCGAGTGGCCAGCCATCGTCTTGTTCCTCATCATCTTCTTGTGGACGCCGCCGCACTACTGGCCGCTGTCCATGAAGTATTCGGAGGACTACGAACGCGCCGACGTTCCAATGCTCGGGGCTGTTGCGCAGGGCCGCACGGTTTCCGCCCAGGTTGTTGTGTACGCGTGGGCCACGGTCGCATGCTCGCTGCTGTTGATCCCGATGGGCGACGCCGGCATCGTGTACACGGTGGTTGCGCTGGCCTCTGGCGGATGGTTCATCTGGGAGTCCCACATTCTGCACCGTGAAGCAGCACAGGATCACAGCGCGAAGAGCCTCAACCGGAAGGCGATGCGCGTGTTCCACCTTTCGATCATGTACCTCACGCTTCTATTCATTGGCCTGGCGATCGACCCGTTCGTCGGCTCGCCGCTTCTGGGCTAGAACGTATTTACTTACAGAACGTATTTACTTACAAACAGAGCCGCGCTTCACTCGCTGAGTGAAGCGCGGCTCTCTCGTTTGGTTGGGTTTCGCTTGGCTTGTGTTGCCGTGCGTCTGGTGCTGGCTAGTTGACGGTGCGGTCCCACACGTTGGTCACGGCGCTGATCAGTAGTGCGGAGCCGAGCATGTGCGCCAGAACCAGGCCGATGGGCAGGCCTGAGAAGTGCTGCCAGTAGCCGATGCCTGCCTGGATGAGGATCACACCGATCGCCATGAGATAGGCGTTCTTGAGGCTCGCGATGTTGCGGCGCATCACAATGACAAGGCCAACGATGATCAGCAACGTCATCGCGTAGACGGGGATGGTGTGCATCCGAGTCACGACGAGGGCGTTGAACGTGTGTCTTGGCGCGCTTTCGTCACCTGCGTGCGGGCCGGTACCGGTCACGGTAGTTCCCATCACGATAACCCAAGCGGCTATAGCCCACGCAGTCGCTGCGATCACGCGCAGTGGACCAAACACTGGCTGCGGAGTGAACGGCACGTTTTCCTTGAGGGCCACGGAGCTTTCGATGTCTGGGTTGCGGTAGGCGCGGCCGGTGCGGTTGACGAGCAGAACCGCGAGAGCCACGCACGCGGCTGATGCGAGGAAGTGCAGCGAGACGACCCAGGGGTTGAGCTTGGTGAGCACGGTGATGCCGCCGATTACGGCCTGAGCCGGGATGATGCCAAGAAGCGCCCAGGACAGCACGAAGATATTCGTGTGTGCCTTGCGGGAACGCCACGCGGCAACGATCATCGAGACTGCGATCGCGGCGAGCACGAAGGTCAGGGTGCGGTTACCGAACTCGATGAGACCGTGGATACCCATTTCGGGGGTAGGGGTCATGGTTTCGGGCGTGCACCTGGGCCACTCGGAGCAACCGAGGCCGGACTTAGTCAACCGGACGGCACCACCGGTCACGATGATCCCGATCTGCGAGATCAGGGAAGCGATCGCTAGTCCGTGAGCGGTTTTCGTCACCGGCTGGTAGCCGCTGGCTTGTGCGCCAGTTGGCTGAGTTGGCGACGAGGTGGTCGCTGTCATGACGGTTCCTTTCCGGGGCTTGGTGGGAAGTTCAGTTGTGGGCTCGAATGGGGCAGGCCCATCATCGAGATGTGCAATGCCGCATCGTCAATTCTCCCATTTAAAGTTGCGGATTGCGGCCGCGACGAGGATCACGGCCCATACGGCGAGCACGATCGTGGCTTGGATGTTGATGTGGCCGTGTGCGAGGGCGTCGCGCATCCCTTCGCCGAGCGCTGCGGAAGGCAAGAGCTGTACGAGGCCAGCGAGCGCATCGTGCAGTCGGGTCAGGGGCATGAGGACGCCACCGATCGCAGCGATCAGAACGAGGCCGATGTTAGTGATGGCTAGCGTTGCTTGTGCTCGCACGGTTCCGGCGATCAGCAGGCCCAGCGCGGTGAATGTGATGACGCCAAGAACCCCGATGAGAACAGCCCATCCGAAGGTTGCTTTTGGTTGCCATCCGAGGAACACCGCGACGATGCTGAGTACGGCCACATGCAACAAAGCGACAAGCGCGACGGCCGTGATCTTGCCGAGGATGAGCCCTGACTTGCCGAGGGGAGTCGTAGCCAAAGCTCGCAACACGCCGTACTGGCGGTCGAAGCCGGTTTGGATCGCTTGCCCAGTGAAGCCCACGCTCACGAGTGCGAGTGCAAGAACGCCCGGGGTTGCCGCGTTGATGCGGGTGTCCGCGATGCCGTCGAGCACCGATGTTGTGGTCAAGGCCCCAAGCGCGAGCAGCGGCAGGATGAGGGAGACCAGAAGCTGCTCCGCGTTGGTCACGATGATCCGGGTTTCATAGCCGGCATGGCGCAGGACCCGGGTGAGCGCGGGGGCCGGAAGGCTTGCAGTTGTGCTCATGTCAGGCCTCGCCTTCAGTGGTTTGTGATGCGACCTCAAGGAAAACGTCTTCGAGCTACGCCGACCAAGGTGCATGCTCGTGGGCATGAGGTTGGCCTTTTCGAGTGCGGAAGCTAGTTCGCGTAGCTGTTGGGGAGTCGTCACATCGTCGATGGTCCACGTACCTGGTCGTGTGCCTGTTGCGGTGAGGTGCACGCCGCCTTGGTCGAGGAAGCGTGCGAGGTCAACGGCCTCGGGGAGGGTGAGCGTGAGGCTCGCCGTTGCATCGGCGTCCAAGAGATCAGAGACACTCGACTGCTTTACGACACGTCCCCGGTCCATGATGAGGATGTAATCGGAGAGTCGTTCGGCCTCTTCGAGCAAGTGGGTCGTGAGGATAACCGCCGCGCCATCGCTCGTGAGTTCTTTGATGATGTCGAAGACAAGCAGACGCGATTGCGGGTCAAGCCCCGCGCTAGGCTCATCGAGGAAGAGTACTTCGGGCCTTCCGAGCATCGCCATCGCGAGTGAAACGCGCTGTTTCTCGCCACCGGAGAGGCGCCGGATGGAGCGGCGCGCGAGGTGCGCGATGTTGAGCTGTTCCATGAGTTCGGGCAAGGGACGTGGATTCTGGAACAGGCCGGCAACGTGCTTGAGCAGACGTAGCGGGGTTTGTGCTGGCGGTAGTCCACCGTCTTGCAACATCACGCCTACGCGGGAGCGCAATGTGGCCGGCGCGCCCCACGGGTTCTGGCCCAGCAGAGAAATCTTTCCGGCGTCGGGCTTTTGTAGGCCTTGGCAGCAGGCAAGGGTCGTTGATTTGCCGGCGCCGTTCGTTCCGAGCAGGGTAGTCACCTGCCCGCGAGCGGCGGTGAAGGACACACCTTGAACCGCCTTGATGGGGCGGGTTTTCGAACCGAAAGTTTTCGTAAGCCCCGAAACCTCGAGGGCGATGTCCGCCGTCCGTGTTTCGGGCGCGGAAACTTGGGGTGAATTGTTTTGGGCCACGTTGATATCGTATCGAGCCATTCGTGCGCTTCACTCACTCGGGTCAGTGGTTTGACTGGTTACGATGGTGGACAAGTGAGTTTTTCCAGTTGAGCTGTATCGCTCCTGGAGAAAACGACTCGAGAGGAACACAACTCGAGGAGATGATCACCCGAGGAAAGGCGGCATCCGTTCATGTCTGGCGAGTCCTTCGATGATGGTGTTGATCGCGCCCAGCGAGAAAGTGCCGCTGAATATGAGCCGCAGCTGGGCCCGGAACTGGGGCCGGAAGAATCAACGCGTGATCGTGTACTGCACAGCGTGATGGTGAACGGCCCGATCACAGCGGCCAAGCTAGGTAAGGAGCTCGGGCACACTGCTGCCGCGATCCGCCGTCACCTTGACAAGCTTGAAGAAGAAGGCCTCATTGAAGTCAAGGACATGGGCCGTAAGCCTTCGCGCGCTGGCCGGCCCGCGCGTCATTATGTGGTGAATCCCCAGGGGCAGTCTCAGTGGGGTTCCCGCAATGCGGATGTTGCGGTCAAGGCTATTGAACGTTTGTACGCGTTGGGTGGGGAGCGTGCGGTTGAGGATTTTGCTCGTGAACTCGCCGCAGAGCAGGAAGCCCGCTACACGGCGATGCTTGAGGGCTCCGAGAAGGGGGCGGAGCGTATTGAGGCGCTGGCTCGGGCTCTCGCGGCCGACGGCTATATGGGCTTTACTCGCGATGTTTCGATTACTGCGGGCCGGACATCGATGAGCGCTAAGCAGATCTGTCAGGCCCACTGTCCGTTAGTTGATATCGCCGCGGCTGTTCCCGCGATCTGCGATGCGGAAACGGAGATGTTCCAGCGGGTTCTGGGCGTGGATGTGCGCAGATTGTCAACGATGGCGTCGGGTGGCCATGTGTGCACGACGCACGTGCCACTTGATCGTGGAGCTCCGGCTCTCAAGGAGAAAGGCAAGGGGGCGCGTGAGAAGGTCACACGCATCGCCGGGCCGCGTCGTCCGCAGGTTGGCAAGTAGAACCGGTGAGTCCTTTGTGCCGGCTGCGAACTGAGGTTCGGCTTAGTTGACGCCAATATCGAATAACGCAACAGTTAAGTACTGTAATTCTGTCGTGAGGGTTGCGGCCTGGAATAAAGCAGACAATGTCACCGTTACACGGCAGTAGAGAACTCATGTGAGTCAACATCCCATGCGAACACACATGTGGCCGTGGGGTAAACATCAGTGACCCGACGCTGGCGAGTGCCAGCAGAGAAGAGGACGCGATGACGGATCAACAGGCGCCTAGCGCAAAGGATCCAGGTGTAATCGCCGAAATCCTCGAGGCGAACCCGGAACTCGAGGGTATTGGTAACTACGAATACGGTTGGGCTGACTCTGACGCCGCCGGACAGGACGCGGAACGTGGTCTCGACGAGGACCGCGTGCGTTCGATCTCGGCGAAGAAGGACGAACCCGAATGGATGCTGAACAGGCGTCTGCGCGCACTGAAGTACTTTGAACGCAAGCCAATGCCAACCTGGGGTCCAGACCTCTCTGGCATCGACTTCGACAACATCAAGTACTTCGTCCGCGCTTCGGAAGGACAGGCGCAGACCTGGGAAGACCTTCCGGAAGACATCCGCAACACGTACGAAAAGCTCGGCATCCCTGAAGCGGAACGCAACCGCCTCGTCGCGGGTGTTGCCGCACAGTACGAGTCCGAGGTTGTGTACCACCAGATCCGCGAGGATCTCGAGGAGCAGGGTGTCATCTTCCTTGACACCGATACCGCGCTGAAGGAGCACCCGGAGTTCTTCGAAGAGTACTTCGGCACCGTCATCCCAGCGGGTGACAACAAGTTCGCGGCGCTCAACACCGCAGTATGGTCCGGTGGCTCGTTCGTGTATGTCCCGAAGGGCGTCCACGTCGAGATCCCTCTTCAGGCCTACTTCCGCATCAACACGGAAAACATGGGCCAGTTCGAGCGCACCTTGATCATCGCTGACGAGGATTCCTACGTTCACTACATCGAAGGCTGCACGGCTCCGATCTACAAGTCGGACTCCCTGCACTCCGCTGTGGTTGAGATCATCGCGAAGAAGGGCGCACGCGTTCGTTACACGACCGTCCAGAACTGGTCGAACAACGTGTACAACCTCGTGACCAAGCGCGCTGTATGCGAAGAAGGCGCCGTCATGGAGTGGGTCGATGGCAACATCGGTTCCAAGGTCACCATGAAGTACCCGGCCGTGTACCTGACCGGCGAGCACGCACGCGGCGAGACTCTGTCCATCGCGTTCGCAGGCGCTGGCCAGCACCAGGACACCGGCTCCAAGATGGTTCACATCGCACCGAACACGTCGTCCTCGATCGTCGCTAAGTCGATTGCACGTAACGGTGGCCGTTCCGGTTACCGCGGCCTGGTTCAGGTTCGCGAAGGTGCGCACGGTGTCAAGAACAACACCGAATGTGATGCGTTGCTGGTCGACACGATCTCGCGTTCGGATACCTACCCGTACATCGACATCCGCGAGGACGATGTGCAGATGGGGCACGAAGCAACCGTGTCCAAGGTTTCCGAAGACCAGCTGTTCTACCTCATGGCACGCGGTATCCCAGAAGACGAGGCCATGGCGCTCATCGTTCGCGGCTTCGTCGAGCCGATCTCGCGTGAGCTCCCGATGGAGTACGCGCTTGAACTCAACCGTCTAATCGAACTTCAGATGGAAGGATCTGTTGGCTGATATGTCTGAGACGACTTCCACACAGCGTCCGCAGGGCGCACCACTGATCGCGGGCTTCACGGAGGAAGGCGAAGACCTTTCACCGATGAACGCTGATCAGGCTCAGGGCGGCAGCCCTATCGGCGGCGACGCCGTGAAGAGCCACTCGCACGGCGGGGCACATGCTGGCCAGGTTAGCGCTAACGACACCTCGCGAGCTGGCCGCGCCACGAGCTTCAATGTTGAGGACTTCCCGCAGCTGACCGGCCGCGAAGAGGACTTCCGCTTCACGCCACTGCGCCGTCTCAAGGGCCTCCACAAGGATGAGCTCACCGGCTCAGCGCCAAGCCTGAGCCAAGAGGTACTCGCAGGCACAGGCGAGGTCCGCATCGAACAGGTTGCGCAGGACCACGCGGCTGTTTCCTTCATGGAACCAGAAGACCGCCTCTCGGCTAACGCATACTCAGCTGCCAAGCAGGTCGAGCTCGTGACCGTTCCAGCGGAAACCGACGGCCTCGTGACCAAGCTGACCCTGCACGGTGAACACAGCGATCCAGCCGGCCAGCACATCACCGTAGTGGCAGAGCCAGGCGCCAAAGCAACCGTGGTGTTCGACCACGTCGGCTCGGCTGTTCTGACCCAGCACGTCGAATACGACATCAAGGACGGCGCTGAGCTGACCATCGTCTCCCTACAGAACTGGGAAGACGACGCCGTTCACGCCGCGAACATGCAGGCACGCATCGGCGCTGAAGCGAAGCTCAAGCACGTTGTTGTGACCTTCGGTGGCGACCTCGTCCGCCTGACCCCGTCGGTACGTTTCGACGGTGAACGCGGCGAAGCCTACGTGTACGGCCTGTACTTCACCGACGCCGGCCAGCACCAGGAACACCGCCTGTTCATCAACCACGCATCCGCGAACTGCACCTCCGACGCCCTCTACAAGGGCGCGTTGCAGGGCGACGGAGCACACTCCGTCTGGGTTGGCGACGTCCTCATCCCGGTTGCTGGTGAAGGCACCACGACCTACGAAGCCAACCGAAACCTCGTGCTTTCGGAAGGCGCACGCGCAGACTCGGTACCGAACCTCGAGATCGAGACCGGTGTCATCGAAGGCGCAGGCCACGCAGCTACGACGGGTCGCTTCGACGACGAGCACCTGTTCTACCTCATGGCCCGCGGCATCGACGAGAAGACGGCACGCCGCCTGGTGGTCCGTGGCTTCCTGAACGAAATCATCCAGAAGATCGATGTTCCAGAGATTGAGGATTCCCTCAACGCGACCATCGAGGCCGAGCTGGCCGTCAACGATAACTGACCTTCACTTCTCACAAGGAGAAACGACTTTTCATGACTACTCTTGAAATCAAAGACCTGAAGGTCGGCATCGAGACCGATCAGGGTTTCAAGGAAATCCTCAAGGGCGTAAACCTGACCATCAAGCCAGGCGAAACTCACGCGATCATGGGCCCGAACGGCTCTGGTAAGTCCACGCTCGCAGCGACCATCGCTGGCCACCCTTCCTACATCGTGACCGGCGGCTCCATCACCCTCGACGGCGAAGACGTCCTGGAGATGGAGGTTGACGAGCGCGCTAAGGCTGGCCTGTTCCTCGCGATGCAGTACCCAGTTGAGGTACCGGGCGTCACGATGACGAACTTCCTGCGCACCGCAAAGACCGCGCTCGACGGCGAGGCACCTCAGCTGCGCACGTGGGCTAAGGACGTCAAGGGTGCTTTCGAAGCGCTCAAGATGGACCCAGAGTTCGCAAACCGCAACATCAACGAAGGCTTCTCTGGCGGTGAGAAGAAGCGCGCTGAAATCATTCAGATGGAGCTCTTCAAGCCGAAGTACGCGATCCTCGACGAGACCGACTCGGGCCTCGACGTTGACGCGTTGCGCATCGTCTCTGAAGGCGTGAACCGCGTTCAGGAGAACAACAACATGGGCGTCATGCTGATTACGCACTACACCCGCATCCTGAACTACATCAAGCCTGACTTTGTGCATGTGTTCGTTGACGGCCATATGGTTGACGAGGGTGGCCCAGAGCTCGCAGAGAAGCTTGAAGAAGAGGGGTACGATAAGTACCTCGCCAAGGCGTGATCCTGTATGGCTGAGACGGAAAGCAACCTGACTCCTGTCGAGGACATCACCGAGGCGTTGCACGAGGTCATTGACCCCGAGCTTGGAGTCAACGTCGTTGACCTGGGCTTGCTTTACGGCATGGCCTACGACGACGAAGGCGCCCTCGTGATCGACATGACGTTGACCACGGCAGCCTGCCCACTGTCCGACGTGATTGAGGACCAAATTCAGTCCGCGATCGGCACGATGGTTGACGAATACCGCGTCAACTGGGTCTGGATGCCACCGTGGGGTCCTGAACGGATCACCGAAGACGGCCGCGACCAGATGCGTGCGCTCGGATTCAACATCTAGGCGATCCGCCAGCTAAGGGTTTGCACTGATGTGCTCCCGTGTGGGGTTGAGTACTTACACGTACTCAACCCCACACTGCGTTAAGGGGCTGCTACGGACGGGCGCACGGGTAGAATGGGAAAGTTCGTTTTCCGCCTTTGCGAGGGGTTTTCTTGATTTCCGTGGACAATGTTGAGCTGCGCGTTGGCGCGCGTCTGCTCATGGACGAGGTCTCGTTCAGGGTTGATCGCGGCGACAAGATCGGCCTGGTGGGCCGCAACGGTGCAGGCAAGACGACGTTGACGAAGGTTCTGGCAGGCCAGGCTCTGCCGAGCGATGGCACGATCGAACGTCGCGGTGAGATCGGGTATCTTCCGCAGGACACGCATCTTCCCGACATGGAGCAGCTCGCGCGCGACCGCATCCTCTCGGCGCGTGGGCTCGATAACGTCATCACGCAGTTGCGGGAGTCGCAGTCGCAGATGGCTAGCGATGACCCGGCTGTGGCTCAGAAGGCGATGCGCCGTTACGACCGCCTCGAAGCTCAGTTCCTTGCGGCGGGCGGCTACGCAGCCGAATCGGAAGCCGCGACGATCTGTAACAACCTCGACCTTCCAGAACGAGTTTTGGCGCAACCGATTGGAACCCTTTCGGGTGGTCAGCGCCGTCGCGTCGAGCTTGCACGCATCTTGTACTCACAAGCCGACACGTTGCTGTTGGATGAGCCGACTAACCACCTGGATGCTGACTCGATCGTATGGCTCCGTGAATTCCTTCAGGCCTACGAAGGCGGCTTCGTGATCATTTCCCACGACACCGACCTTCTGGAGGCTGTCGTGAATAAGGTGTTCCACCTGGACGCGAACCGGGCCACGATCGACCAGTACAACCTCGGGTGGAAGAAGTACCTCGAGCAACGCGAAACCGATGAGCGTGCCCGCCGGCGTGAAGCCGCTAACGTTCAAAAGAAAGCGTCAGCACTTTTGGCTCAGGCCGACAAGATGCGCGCGAAAGCGACCAAGGCTGTTGCTGCGCAATCCATGATCAAACGTGCCGAGCGCATGCTGCGGGGGATCGAGCCTGAGCGGCAAGCGGACAAGGTTGCGGCCCTGCGATTCCCCGACCCTGCACCGTGCGGCAAGGTTCCGATCTCTGCCGAGGGTTTGAGCCGCTCCTACGGTTCGCTCGAGATCTTCACGGGCTTGGACCTTGCGGTGGATCGTGGTTCCCGTGTGGTGGTGCTGGGACTCAACGGTGCCGGTAAGACGACGCTGCTGCGACTCCTGGCAGGTGTTGACGAACCGAACTCGGGGCAGGTCGTGTATGGGCATGGTTGCAAGATTGGCTATTTCGCGCAGGAACACGACACGATCGACGGTGACAAGACCGTTCTTGAGAACATGCGCCGCACCGCGCCGAGCCACCTCGGGGATGCCCAGGTGCGTTCGATCCTGGGTTCGTTCTTGTTCTCCGCAGACGACGTGGACAAGCCAGCCCGCGTGCTCTCAGGTGGCGAAAAGACGCGACTCGCTTTGGCGATGATTGTGGCCTCACATGCAAACGTTCTGATTTTGGATGAGCCGACCAACAACCTTGACCCGGCCTCGCGCGAGCAGATTCTTGGTGCCTTGGCCACGTACGAAGGCGCGGTCATTCTGGTGTCTCACGACGAGGGGGCGGTCGCGGCCCTCAATCCGGAACGCGTCCTGCTCTTGCCGGACGGCACCGAGGATCTTTTCAACGACGACTACCTCGAGCTCGTATCGCTGGCTTAGCGGCGGCCAAGCCTCGGTTTGGACTTGCTCGAGATCTAGGTCTTATCCGACATCCACGTGTGGTCTTCACGCTGGGGCTCGGCCAGAGGCGTCTCATCCTCGTAACCCTGCGCATCGAGGTACGCGTCTTCGACGTCCTCATCGTGAGCCGAGCCATCGCGGCGTGGACGGCGACGCTTCTGCTGAGTCACCCGGCGCGCCTGGAACATCGGCTCTGAACCGCCTGCGCCATCGCCGTCTGCACCATCGGCAATACGGGCCTGCGCTTCTTTACGTTCGGCGTTGATCTTGGCTTGCTGCCGCGCCGCGTAACCGAAACCGATGAAGAACAACAGACCGAAAGCCATCCACTGCAACGCATAAGACCAGTGCATGCCTTCGTCTTCGGAAGGTTCCTGAAGAAGCGCGGGCGTCTCAGCCTGCGGGTCCTCGGAAGCCAACCATCCGTACGCACCAGGCGCTATATCCACGCCAGTCATCTTGGCGGCACCCACCAGATCCACGGACGAGATCTGGCCTTCGGGCGCGTCACGTCCAATGTCCGGCTCTCCGCGGACCAAGCGGACCACGATGGTGGCCTCGCCTTCCGGGGGAGCGGGGATGTTTTCGGGGCGCTGATCCGGGCCGTCTCCGTTGGGTAGCCAGCCGCGGTCGACGGCAATGATGAAGCCCTCGTTGGTTTCGAAGGGAACGAGCTGCTCCATGCCCACCCGGCCGTTACCGGAACGCATACGCACCAACAGTTGCTTGTCTGAAACGTAGCGACCGGTCAGCTTAACCGGGGTGTACTGCTTGTCTTCGGGAAGGGAATCAAGCCACGGGCTGTCCGGTTTCAGTTCTACCGGGGTAGCGTTCCAGTTCTGTTCGATGAGCCGGTTCGTTTGGGCGACCTCGGCTCGCCGGTCCCACTGCCACCAGCTCAAGCCCGCGCAGATCGCGGCGAAGAACATGACCATCAGAAGCCAGCCGATCCAACGCGTGGAGGCTAAGAACTTGTACATCTAGGACTCCTCACTGTGTTCTGCTGGCTGGTCTGCGCGCGGATCTGCTGGCGTGTTGAGCTGGTCGACGGGGACGACGTTTTTGAGGAACATTCGGGCGCTGAGGAACTTGCTGAGGTATTCGAGATGCTCGTCGCACGCGAGCCACTGCTTGCGGCGCTCGGGGGAGTGAACCTTAGGGTTGTTCCATTCCAGAACGTGAGTCGCGTCGGCCTTGCAGCCCTTGCGTGAACACTTCAACGGAGCGTCCGAACGGCCCGCGCCTGAGGCATCGTTGGCCTGGCCGTTTGAAAGCATTCCGAGCACATCCATCGTTAGGCCCGCCCCTCGCTGGCGCTGGATTCGCTTCCGCTGGAGTCAGCATTGCCAGATTGCGCGCGTTGATGCTGTTCGCTGTGAATCTGGATGACTTGCTCAGATGCGTTGTCATCGCCTGCGGCGCGAGTGCTGGCGTCGACGTAGCTAGTCGGCAACTCTGTGGGCGCTTGTTTATCGGCCCAGGTTGGGTCAACGGTGCTTGAGGGCTGGATTGCGTTGGCGCTCACGACGGCGAACCACGGGATGATGGTCGCGAAGACCAGAAGTCCGAGACCGAGCCATATGTTCACGTAGTAGGCGAGGATGCCGCCGAGCGGGAAGCAGATCACGCGCAACGTCATTTTGAGCGCGTACATGCGGTGGCGATGGCGTGCCTCAAGCGACGCTGCCTCTTGCGCGTCGGTGATCGAGTACTCCGCTGGGGCGGTCGCTTCTTTTTTAGCCATCTTTTCTATTATGGACTCCCACTCGTTCGATGCGGCTTCACGCGTGTTGTCGACTCGCGGTAGGTTGCGTCACACTCGGTAGACTGGGCATGTACATCAATTTGGCTTAAGCACGCTGCCCACTGGCGGCGTGCCCTGGATTGCTCGAGGAGATACATGAGCGCGAGCGCCGCGACCGCGAAAACCACTGAAACGCCTGCACGCACTGTTTTGGTGACCGGTGGTAATAGGGGAATCGGTTTGGCGATTGCCGAGCAGTTCCTTGAGGCTGGCTACCAGGTTGCGGTGACGACGCGGTCGACGCCGGCTCCGGTGGACGGAATCCTTTCGGTTAAGGCCGATGTGACTGATAGCGCGAGCGTTGATGCCGCGATGGCGGAGGTTGAGGAGAAGCTCGGCCCGATCACTGTGGTGGTCGCTAACGCTGGTATTACTCGTGACACGCTGTTGATGCGCATGAGCGAGTCAGACTTCACCGATGTGGTTGATACGAACCTCACTGGCGCGTTCCGTGTTGTTCAGCGAGCAACCAAGGGCATGGTTAAGGCTCGGTTCGGCCGTGTGATCCTTATTTCTTCGGTTGTTGGTTTGCTGGGTGGCGCGGGCCAGGTCAACTATTCCGCGTCGAAGGCGGGGCTCGTGGGTATCGCTCGGTCTGTGACCCGCGAATTGGGTAGCCGTGGCATCACCGCGAACGTGATTGCTCCGGGATTCATTGAGACGGACATGACGGATGCCCTCGATGAGGATCTGAAGAAGCAGTACAAGCAGCAGATCCCTGCTGGCCGTTTCGCGTCCCCTGAAGAGGTTGCGAAGGTTGCTATGTGGCTGGCTTCCGAGGATGCCGGTTACGTCTCGGGTGCCGTGATCCCTGTCGACGGCGGTCTGGGCATGGGCCACTAGGCTCACGTTGTTGTTGATCTTGATTGTAGATGTTTTGAGTGAAAGTAGGTTTGCATGTCCAAGCTTGAAGGCAAGGTAGCGATTGTCACTGGTTCTAGCCGTGGGATCGGCGCCGATACCGCAAAGCTCCTTGCGGCTGAAGGCGCTGCTGTAGTGGTGAACTACCGCGATAAGGCTCCTCGCGCGAACAAAGTTGTTAAGGCGATTGAGGAAGCCGGCGGCAGCGCAGTCGCCGTCAAGGCTGACTTGACTGTCGCGGAGGACCGCGAGGCTCTGGTCAAGGCTGCGGTAGACAACTTCGGCCACCTCGACATCCTTGTCCTCAACGCATCGGGCGGCATGGAGACCGACCGCGGGGAAGACTACGCGATGCGTCTGAACCGTGACGCTCAGGTCGGCATGCTGGATGCTGCGTTCCCTGCGATCCGTCCGGGCGGCCGCGTCGTGTTCGTAACGAGCAACCAGGCGCACTTCATCGAGACCCATCCGACGCTGCCTGCCTACGAAATGGTTGCGAAGTCGAAGCGTGCCGGCGAGACGGCCTTGCGCGAGCGGGAACACGAATTCGCCGAAGCTGACATCACGTTCGTCGTGGTTTCGGGTGACATGATCGAAGGCACGATCACAGCAACGTTGCTGGACCGCGTCGAGCCGGGAGCGATCGAGGCTCGCCGCGAGGAAGCGGGTCGCTTGTACTCGGTTGCTGAGTTCGCGCAAGAGGTCGCCCGCATGGCGATGGACGACGTCGAACACATGCACACCGAATACGTGGGCGGCGCTAAGGGCTTCCTCGACGAAGGATTCACTCTGTAACGCTTTCGCGTAAGGACTGATAAGCGGAGGGGACCACATCGTATGATGTGGTCCCCTCCGCTTATCTGTGCTTATTCGATCAGCAGTGCTAGCCGCGGCTAGCCTTTGCAGGTGACTTTCGGCCAGCCGTCGTAGCGGGTGGTTTGGGAGTCTTTGAGCACTTCGCCGGTTTCGACGTTGGTTCGGGTTCGGCTCACATCCACGGTGAACCCTTTCTTACCGCCGGATTCTGGGATGCAGTGAGGGTCATTGGATGTGATGGTCGGGCCGTCCGTGTAGTTGTAGAAGTCGCTGGTTGAGGTCTTGACGTCCCATGTCTTGTGGCCATACACGGCGGTGTGAACCTTGTTATCGGCGAGCCATATCGCGACCACGACCGGTGCCTTGGTGTTGTTCTTCCACTTGACGTTGATCGAGCCTTCCCAGTACGTGGACTCGCGGCCGGCTGGGTAGCGGTCGAACCAGCGGTTGTGTGGCCTCCATGCCTCGATGTCCATGCCCGCAAGGTAGCCCGCGTTGTAGGCCATGGTTGCGATCTGGGAAAGCCCGCCGCCGACGGCCTTGGTCGACACGCTGTTGACCACTACGCCCGATGAGTAATAGCCGTTGGCTTCGGTCACTGGACCGAATTTTTGGGCGAGGTCGAAGGACTCGCCTGGTTCGATCACGCTTCCGTTGATGCGCTTCGAACCGGCTACGAGGTTCTTGGTACGTGTCGGATCGTATGGATAAGGGGTCGCGAATTCGGCGACTTTTGTGACCTTCCACTTCTTCGCGTCCGCCGTTGTCACGGTCGGCTCTTGCGTCGTGAGGGTCACGGTCGCGGTGCGGTCAGACGTGGACTTGGCGGCTTCACGGACCTTCTCGCCGAGCTCTTTGGCGTCCAGCCCTTTTCCGGTTTTGCTTGGAACGATCTCGGCTTTCGCGTTTGCTCCACTACCGACGAGCTTGAGGCTTGCGTTCTGGGCCGTCGAGTGAAGCTTGGAGTTCGATGACTCGACCGCGGACTTAAGCGCGTCATCGTCGGTTTTCAGCTGTGGGGTCGAGTCCTTGACTTCGACGACGGTGGCCTTACTGAGGTCTTTGACGCTCAGTTCCGCGGTTTCATCGCCGGCTTTGACCGTGACTGGGCCGGAAAGGTATGGCTCTACGGTCGTATCGATGAACTCGTTCCACTTGTCGGTGCTGACCTGTGGGTCAACGACCTTTGCATCAACAGAGACTGACCGCTTGGCCGCGAACGCGTTCTTGGTGATGCTGGTGCGCGCGAGCTCTTCGCTCACTTTGTGGCCGTTTTCCGGTTCGGTGAATTCCGGGCCGTTTTCGGTCAGGTTGACTTTGCCTTCGACCGGATCGGTTGTGAGGGCTTCGGCGACTTCTGTCGCCTTCTTCTTCAGTGGCTTTTCATCGATTGTTTGTTTGATCGAGACTTCTTGGGAACCGCTCAAGCGTTCGATGATGGTCTTAGGGTTCCAGCTCCAGCCAGAAAGTTCTTCGAGGGTTGCCTTGGTGTCGATGCCGATGCCGGCCTTTGCCGGCGTGACTTTAGTCGTTGCGTTACCTGCGGTGAGGGTGAGGTCCTCGTTGAGTTTGCTACCGAGCTCTTTGTCGATCTTGACGGCGGCCTCATCAGTGGAGAGACCGGAAATGTCGATGCCGCTGACAGTGAGGTTCGCAGGCAGCTTGTCCGATGTGTACCACGCGGATCCGACGTAGGCGGCGCCGGCGAGCAGGAGGACTCCGCCGGTGATGGACGTTGCGATCAGCCCGCCACGCTTACGCTTTTCGGCACGCTTTTTGCGTGCGCGGCGGTTGGCTGGCTGAGGTGAAGACTGCTCTTGTGCGGCGGTCTCGTCCGGCCCAAGCTGTGCGTCCATGAATACCCTTCTGCAGTGCGCTCGGAAGTGCACCTGTTTGAATGCTGGTGAAGCGCTCCCAACATTCTAAGGCTTTTCATATGTTTTATAGAGGCGGCTTGCGGGCTTGGACTGTGGTTTAGCTCTCTATAGATCCCATCCGAGCAGCGCCGCTACGGCATCCAGGCGACGCAGTGAGAGGGTTCCGCTGGCAACGGCCCGGAGAGCTGGTTTGGGCTGCAAGCCGAGACCTCCGGTTGCTGTTGTTAGTAGGTCGATGTCGTTGGCGCCGTCGCCGAGCCCTAACGAAGGGATCTGGTTATCGGAAGTCCATTGCGCGCGATGGGTGGCTTTGGCTTGGCGGTCGATGACCGCGCCGGTCACGCGGCCGGTGAGTGCGCCATCGGTGATTTCGAGGTGGTTGGCAACGGCTCCGTCGAGGCCAAGCCGTTCCGCGAGCGGGTCGAGGATCTGCTGGAATCCGCCGGAGACGGCGTAGACTTTCCAGCCGCGCTGGTGAGCAGCGTCGATCAGTTTGTCAGCCCCGGCAGTTGGGGTGGTTTTCCTGCGACGTCTTCGATGACGTCGGCCGAGAGCCCTTTGAGCACCGCGACACGTTCGCGCAGGCTTTGTTCGAAGTCGAGCTCGCCCCGCATCGCGCGTTCGGTCACCGCGGCAACCTGGTCTTCGAGTCCCACATGCGCGGCGAGCATTTCGATGACTTCTTGTTCGATCAGCGTTGAATCGACGTCGGTCACGATCGCGCCGGCGGGTGCGTTCCAAGCAGCCATTTCTGCACTCGTCCACGCGGCCCAAGCGCACGCTGCGCCGGTAGTGCCGGCCGCTCCAGCTTCGCCTTCCTTGGCAGCCCACTCACGCAAGCGATCGCGCGCAACGGCGACCGCGTCGTCGTGCGTCAGAGTCCATGCCGTGGCGGCAAGGTCTGGCGCGGTGTGGGGTGCGGGGCATTCGGATTCCAGTAGTTTCCCGAGCAGGTCAGCAACCTGCGTGCGTGCAGCCGCAACAGAGTCCGTTGGCGCGACGAGAAACACGGTGGGCTTGGATGTGCGAGGAGTGCTCATAGTTGCATTGTTTCGAATATTGAGCAGATGTTGCCCATCCATGGCGCAAGAATGACGCCGATGTGTCCTAAAGTGGTGTGCATGAGCTCCGTTTTGAACCTGGAAAATGTCAGCCTGTGGCGTGGCCGGAAGTACCTGCTGAAGGATGTTAATTGGCAGGTGAAGGACGACCAGCGCTGGGTTGTGTTGGGTCCGAACGGTGCGGGCAAGACGACGTTGATGAAGATCGCGGCGACGCAGCTGTTCCCGTCGGCGGGCACCGTCGACATCCTGGGCGAGCGCTTGGGGCGCGTCAACGTTGCAGATTTGCGACCATCGATCGGGCTCGCGTCGAACTCTGTTGCTGCGATGGTGCGTGAGCGTGAGCAGGCGCTGGACCTTGTGGTGTCAGCGGCTTACGGTATGACGGGCCGTTGGAGCGAACACTATGACAAGGAAGACGAGCGTCGCGCGTTCCAGCTGTTGCAGGAATGGGGCGCGGGCACGCTCATGTCACGCCGGTTCGCGACGCTGTCTGGCGGCGAGAAGGCGCGTGTTCTGATTGCTCGGGCCCTCATGACTGATCCTGAGCTGATGCTGCTGGATGAGCCGGGTAACGGCTTGGACTTGGGTGGACGCGAAGATTTGGTGTCGCGCTTGGCGGAGTTCGCGCGTAGCCCGTATGCGCCAGCGCTGATCTTGGTGACGCACCATCTTGAGGAGATCCCTCCGGGTTTCACGCACGTCCTGATGCTCAAAGACGGCGAAGTGACGGCGAAGGGCCCGCTGGATGAGACTCTCACGGAAGAGAACCTGAAGAAGACGTTCGGCGTGGATGTCACGCTGACCCGGACTGAACAGGGTCGCTTTAGCGCGTTCGCTCGCTAGAAGCTGGTGGGCTAGTGGGTGAGTGGGAGCTCTGGCAGCTCGCTTTAATTTTTTTGTCTGGCTTGTGGGCCGGGACCATTAACACTGTTGTGGGTTCCGGTACGCTGGTGACGTTCCCTGTACTGGTTTCGATGGGCATGAATCCAGTGAACGCGGTGGTTTCCAACGCGATGGGGTTGGTGGCCGGCGGTTTCTCTGGGGCCTATGGTTACCGCGAAGAGCTCAAGACGGTTCCGCGCACGTTTCTGCGTTTACTTCCGGCATCGCTTGTGGGTGGACTGTGTGGCGCGGCGTTGCTTCTGAACGTTCCGGATGACGTATTCGATTGGGTTGCTCCCGCGCTCATTGTTTTTGCTCTTGTCCTGGTGATTTTTCAGCCGCGGCTTTCTGCCGCAGTTAAGGCCCGCGCCGGCTCGACGCAATTGCGTACCCCGGACCACCAGCAGTTGTCGCCGCTGTTGTACGTGCTGGTCTTCCTCACGGGAACCTATGGCGGGTTTTTCACTGCGGCACAGGGCGTGATTCTGTTCGCGATTTTCGGCGTGATGCTGTTTGGTTCGCTGCAACAGTCGAATGCGCTCAAGGTTGTTTTGACGTTGGTCGTCAACGTTGTGGCCGCGCTGAGTTATTTGGTGTTCGCGTGGGACAGGATTTCGTGGCCGGTTGTGTTGATGGTCGCGGCTGGTTCGACCCTGGGCGGCTGGATTGGTGGGCGAGTGGGCCGCAAGCTTTCTCCCGCGGTTTTGCGTGGCACCATCGTGGTGATTGGTCTGGTTGCCGTTGTGTCGATGGGGTACAAGCTTTTCGCGTAGGGATCACGGGAAGCGCGCAAGCATAACCGGAACACGGAGACGCGACGCGCGCGGCTCAGTGTGCTATCTGCCGGTTGACCATGTAGACTTGTAAAGCTGTTCACGCACGTGCGCGTGCCTGAACGCCACCGAAACCATCGCGACTGGCAAAATCCAGGCGCACTAGAACTTTAAAGGTGCAGATACATGAAGGCTGAAATTCACCCAACGTACGAGCCGGTCGTTTTCCGTGACCTGGCTTCCGGCGAGAAGTACTTGACTCGCTCGACCATGACTTCCGACAAGACCATCGAGTGGGAGGACGGCAACACCTACCCGGTTGTTGACGTTGAAATCTCCGCGGCATCGCACCCGTTCTACACGGGTAAGCAGCGCATTATGGACTCCGCTGGTCGTGTGGAGCGCTTCAACCAGCGCTTCAAGGGCTTTGGCGGCAAGCGCTAAACTCTGCATCGCAAGATTTGTTGCGCTCACATCGTGTAGCGCTTCGATCGAAGGGGCTGGCACCAACGGGTGCCAGCCCCTTCTGCATGTCGGCGTAGGCTATAAACATGAGCAGCATCGTGAACAGCAATCAGAAACCGGAGTTTACTCATCACGGCGAGTACAAGGTCCCTGGAGGCAAGCTCGTGGTGGCGGACCTCGCGGTGGCGGGGGAGCGCATTGAGCGCGCGATGATCAACGGTGATTTCTTCCTTGAACCTGACGAGGCGTTGGCAGATATCAACCGTTCGCTCGAGGGTCTGGGCGCGAATGCTATCCATTCTTCGATCGTTGAGGCTGTTGAAGCTGGCGTGCGTGAGGATGCGGTCATGTTCGGCTTTGACGCGCACGCCGTTGCCACCGCGGTGCGGCGCGCGTTGGGGCACGCGACGACGTGGGCTGACCATGAGTGGGAGGTTCTTGAGCCGGTTGCGTACCCGATTTCGTGGAATACGGCTCTCGACGAGGTTTTGACGCGGCAGGTCGCTGCCGGGAAGCGTAAGCCGACGCTGCGTTTATGGGAGTGGAATGAGCCGGCTGTGGTGATCGGTTCTTTCCAGTCACTAGGCAATGAGGTCGATGCGGCGGCTGCTGAAAAGCATGGCGTCACGGTGGTGCGCCGCATCAGTGGTGGCGGTGCGATGTTCATGGAGTCAGGTAACTGCGTGACGTATTCGCTCACGGTGCCAGCGACGTTGGTTGATGGGATGAGCTTCGCGGATTCGTATCCGTTCTTGGATGCGTGGGTCATGGAGGCGCTGCGTGAGCTTGGTGTCGAAGCGCACTATGTACCGCTGAACGATATTGCGACGGATCAGGGGAAGATCGGCGGTGCCGCGCAGAAACGTTTGGCAGGTGGCGGTCTGTTGCATCACGTGACGATGAGCTATGACATTGACGCTGAAAAGATGATGGAAGTTCTGCGGATTGGACGCGAGAAAATCTCTGATAAGGGGATTGCGTCCGCGAAGAAGCGCGTCGATCCGCTGAAACGGCAGACCGGAAACACTCCGCGCCAAGAGATCCTTGAAGTCATGATGAGCACGTTCGAGCGCAAGTATGGTGCGCGTCGCGTGAAATTGGATGAGGAGACGTTGGCTGAGGCGCGGAACCTCGCTGAGTCCAAGTTCCAAGACCCAGAGTGGACCGCTCGTTTGCCGTAGTTCGTTTGCCGCAGAGCATCGCCAGCTTGACATAAGCTAACTTTTTCGTGGCCAGCACCGATCATCCGGTGGTGGCCACGAACGGTTTTAGCCCCGAGAACACGCGCATTAAAACGAATAAAGCTCCGCTTCTAAGCAATGCGGAAAATAAAATCACTGTCGATCCGCTACACGATCTGCTTACCGTTAAAAACACCGGGCCCGGAAGCCGGCGTCCCGCAAACGGGAACCAGCACCCCCGGGTCTGTTGCAAGGAAAGTACACAAGAAAACCGAACAAAACGTGCCTCATCAACGGCACGGTTCGTCTAGAACACGATTCATCTAGGTAAACCAGCAACCGCTGGAACGCAACATGTTGGAGGTTCTTGTGAAAACCGTAAGGAACATTGCAACAGCAACAGCAACCGGACTACTCATCGGCGGGCTCGCGCTCGGCGGAACAGCCACCGCAAGCCCCGCGCACACCGCAACACCGAAGGCGGAACCAACAGCCGCATCGTGCTTCGCGGATGCCAACACGCAGTTCCTCACCGTTCAGCAGAACATCGAAGCCACGCTGGGCAATCTCAAAGTAGCGGACGAAAACCTCGAAGCCGATGACTACCAGTCCAACGACTATTCGGCTGATCTCAAGGAAAACATCGAGCTCTCGCAAGAGAAAAGCGAAGCCGCCAAGACATTGGCTGCCTCAGCCCTTCTCATCGCTGAAGACCGTTACGGAAGCATCGAGAAGCTGAACGCCGCGGTATCGAAGGCCAAGGCGGAGCTGGATGTTGCCACAAAGGCCTACAAAGAGATCGTAGAGAAGGAAAAGAAGGACGAGATCTCAGGCGAAGAAGCTGAGAAGGCCAAGAAGAAGGCCGCCGATGCGGTTGCCGAGGCAACCGGCGCCTACAACGAAAAGTTGAGCGACCTCTCAACGGTCGTCAAGCTTCTTCAGACGGCCCGCAACGTCAATGGCGAGGGCCGTGATGCTACGCAGGCCGGACTCAACAACCTCATGCAGGCCAAAGACGCCGGATACCCACCGGCAAATAACGAAGAAATCAAAGACGCTTTGATCAACGCCGACAAATCAGCACTCAAGGCAGATCAAGGCCTGGAAGAAATCTTGGCTGGAGACTGCTCGGAGCTCGTTGACCAGCCAGGAACCAAGCCAGGAACCAACTAAACGCTTCCACCGCGGAAGTGCCACATAAAATCGTGGGCACGACACCAACACTTGGTGTCGTGCCCACGATTTTATGTGAGAGAGGCTGTGCTAGCCCCTGTTGTACTAGCCCCTAGTTGTAGTAGGCGTCTGTGTTGTACTAGGCGTCTGTTTTCTAGGCATTCGAGCTAGCTGCTTGTGCTGCAAGACGACGCTCGGCATCGTCGAGCTCTTCAAGCACGAGGCGATGCAACGCGGCAGGGGCGTCCTGAGAGTCATTGAGCCATGTGCGTGCCCGCACGATCTCAGGGTTGGACTCGCGGTCACCGTCGGTCAGCTCAACCGCGCCAGGGAAGAGGCCCTCAACAACGCGGGTCGCCTGGCCCTGCGACATCGAAGACCACACGCCCTCGATCCCCTCCCAGTACTCTGCCGGTTCAGGCTGATCCTTACCGGCCGGATCGATGCCCAGACCGTCAGCGTATGCCTGCAGGTAATCGTTGGAGAGCACGGTGCCATCCGATTCCTTGCCGACGTACACGTTCGCGCGGGTCTCCTTCTTGACATCGACATCCGGCCGGGCGGCAAGCGCCTCGCGCAAACCACGTGCAGCCTCCTGAGTCGGCTTGCGGCGGTGCTCAGCCTCGATGTCTTCAGCGGTGGCGCGCCCATGCGCAGCGAGCGCGACCAGCGAAGCCCACGTCAGCTCTTCGCCGAGGGTGTCCTTGTCCTGAAGCCAGGACTCAACCACGTCGAGCAGCCCTTCCGGAAGCTCAGCGACGCGAGCTGCCGTGTACAGCAGCGAACGAGTGAACACGAGGCGGCGGTCAGACCCGAGCTCTTCTTCAAGTACCTGAGTCAGCAGAAACGTGAGCCAGCGCTGAGCGATCTCGGTGCGCTGCTGCTTGGTCGTGTAGCCGCGAACCGCAACACCTGCCTGCCCCAGAACGGTTGCCAAAACGCCGGAATCATCGATCAGCGCGGAGTTCGCGACAACGCCATCGATGAAACGCTCCGCCGGCAGATCGCCGTCGCGGGTCATGTTCCACGCGGCAGCAAGAGCCGTTGCGCGGTCCAGCTCGGAATCCAAGCCAACCGTCAACGCGACATCAAGCGAATCGCCCTCGAGGCGTACCTTTGCGTACGTCAGGTCACCCTGGTTCGGCAGCAGGGCGCTACGGCCCTCAACCAAAGTGCGGCCCACCAACTCAGGTACCGGAGCGGACTCACCCTCAAGTCGAACCTCAAACGCTTCAACCAACCGCGCAGGCTCAGCAACCTGCTCAGCTGCCTCAGCATCCGCGCCCTCGCCGGCCTCAAACAAGCCAACATTCAGAACCTGCGGGCGCACGACATCCTTGCCGGTAACCGGGTCCGTGCCCTGCTGCTTCACAACAGCGGACGTGATAACCCCATCGGAATCCGTTTCCGTTTCAACCCATAGGCTCGACGGCCCCGACGTGTTGAGCCACGCCTCGGCCCACGCCTGCATGTCGCGGCCGGACGCCTCGGAGAGGATCACCAGGAAATCATCGAGGGTCGTGTTGCCCCACGCGTGGCGCTGGAAGTAGGTGCGCGATGCCTGCAGGAACGCCTCCTGGCCCACGTAAGCAGCGAGCTGCTTCAGAACTGAAGCGCCCTTTGCGTATGTGATGCCGTCGAAGTTCTGATCCGCGGCTTCAAGGTCAACGATGTCGGCCATGATCGGGTGGGTCGTCGGATACTGGTCCTGGGTGTAGGCCCAGCCCTTGCGGCGCGAGGCGAATGTGGTCCACGCGGTAGTGAAGCGGGTCGCCTCGTCAACAACGAGCGTTCCGATGTAGTCCGCGAAGGACTCCTTGAGCCACAGGTCATCCCACCACGTCATGGTCACGAGGTCGCCGAACCACATGTGGGACATCTCGTGCATGAGTGTGTTCGCACGGCCCTCGTGCTGAGCCAGCGTCGGCGCGGAGGTGAAAACGTAGGCCTCCGTGAACGTGACGAGGCCCGGGTTCTCCATCGCGCCGAGGTTGTACTCCGGCACGAAAACCTGGTGGTAGTCGCCCCACGGGTACGCGTAGTCGAAGTGGGTGTGGAACCAGTCGAGCCCCTGCTTGGTGAGCGTGAACAGTTCCTCGTGGTCGAGGTGCCCTGCGATGGATGCGCGGCACGCCAACTGCAGCGGAACGGAGACATCAACGCCCGATGCGGTGGTTCCGTTGTAGTGGTCCTGCCAGGTTGCGTACGGCCCGGCGAGGAACGTGGTGATGTAGGTCGACATCGGCTCGGTTGTCGTGAAGGAGCGGGTTGCGCTACCGTCGCCGTGATCTTCAGTAGCCTCGAGCGAACCGTTGGCGTCCACATGCCAGTCGCTTGGCGCCGTGATGGAGACGCTGAAACGCGCCTTCTGATCCGGCTGATCGAAGCACGGGTAGATGCGGCGGCAGTCCGCTGGCTCGTTCTGGGAGTAGAGGTAGACCTGGCCGTCGGTTGGGTCCTTGAAGTAGTGGACGCCTTCACCCGAGCGAGAGTAAGCGGACTTCGAGCGGATCGTCACCGTGTTCTCGGCTTCGAGGCCCCGCAGGTAGATGCGTGCGCCATCAACCGCATCGTCGACCGCAATCTCGCGGCCGTTGAGGGTAATCTGCTCAACGATGCCGTCGACGTAGTCGAGGAAGGTCTCAGAACCAGCAACTGCTGTGAACTGCAGCGTAGTGGTGAGGCCGAAATGGGTCGGCTTCTCACTCACCGCACTCATGAAGTTCAGGTGCAACTGGTAGGTCTGTGCTTTCACGGTGCGCGAGCGCTGCTGGGCCTCGCTCCGTGACAGGTTTTCGTTGGCGGGACGCAGATTAGTCATGTGCATATTCAAGCACTTTTTTCACATTTACCCTTAACTGAGCGTGGCCTGTACCACAGAGTAATCCAGTGGACCGGATGACTCCGCGGAACAGGCCACGCTCGTCATGCATTCGCCTCAGCAACCACCCGTTGCGGTGCCCGTGCTCGCTCAGGCGAAAACCCTTACTTCGCGGACTTTTCCTTCGCCCGTAGCGTCTTCTCGGATACAGGCGCGTTCGGGTCTTTGCGCAGCTTCTCATAGTAGGTGTGCGCTTCGTCCTGACGTTCCTGCTCGCGGCCCGAAGAGATCGGCGCGCGGTAGTGCTCCTGGGTGTAGCCGAACGCATCCACCAAGTCCTGGGCGTGTGGGCGCAGGCGGGTGATCAAGCGATCCAGGTACTCGGTCAGGGTGCGGCCGCGGTGAGGGGAAATCAGACCGTGCATCATGTACCAGCCGAGCTCTTCCTCGATCACGGTGAGCGCGAAGACGTCGCGGACCCACGTCAGAACCTGCGCGGTGCCGTCCCAGGATTCGCCGTGCTTTTCTTCGAACGCCTCGATCGCGCGGGTGAACGCCTCCCACTGCAACAAGCGGGCGTGAGCCTTCGACGCGAGCACGAGGTCGTTCTGGTGCTGATTGAACATATCGGCCTGGTCCTCAGCAGAAGACTTCCGCACAGAGTTGAGGGCCTTCGCGATCTCTTCAACCGCCATCTTGACGCGGGAGGACAACAATTCGTGCTGCACCTGAGGGTCCTTGAGGCTGTTCGCTGTGCGGCGCTCCGAACCGGTGTCCAGGGCGTCCTGAACCACGTTGCGCAAACCGGAATGCGAATAGAAGTTCTCCGCCAAAGACTTCGCGGCGAACGTCGCCAAGCCCAGAGGCTCCATGCCCTTGAGCTGGCCTGCGTATTCAGTCAACAGACGCTTACCGACCAACTGAAGCAAGACGTTGTTGTCACCTTCAAACGTCGTGTAAATGTCGAGGTCTGCACGCAGAGAGGTCATGCGGTTCTCGGCCATGAAGCCAGCGCCACCGCATGCTTCGCGGCATTCCTGCAACGTGTCCATCGCGTCCCATGTGGTGACCGGTTTCAAAGCGGCGGCCAGCGTCTCAAGGTCCTGGCGGGCCTCATCGTTGTCTTCACGGCCAGAGAACACGGCGTCGAACTTGAGCAACAGCTCATCGTGAGCGAACGTGCCCGCATAAGCCTTCGCCACAAGCGGGATCAAGCGACGCTGATGGCGGCCGTAATCCAGCAGTAGTTGCTCGCGGTTTCCAGCCGAAGCGAACTGGCGGCGCTGATTCGCGTACGTGACCGCGATACCCAAGCCGATCTTGGATGCCGCAATCGAAGCGCCATCGAGGGACACACGGCCCTGAACCAGCGTCGAAATCATCGTGAAGAAGCGGCGGCCCGGCGAATCGATGCTCGAAGAATATGTGCCATCCGGTGCGACATCGCCGTAGCGGTTCAACAGGTTGGTACGTGGGATGCGCACGTTCGTGAAGTGCAACATGCCGTTGTCGATGCCGTTGAGGCCGCCCTTGACGCCGTCATCCTCAGAACCCACGCCTGGCAACATGTTGCCGTCCTCGTCGCGGATCGGAACCATAAAGCAGTGCACGCCGTGGTTGACGCCCTTGGTGATGAGCTGAGCGAAAACCGTCGCGGCACGGCCGTGCAAGGCGGCGTTACCGAGGTAGTCCTTCCACGCGGCGCGGAACGGGGTGTGGATCACGAACTCTTCGGTTTCTTCGTCATAAGTAGCCGTGGTTGCGATGCTCGCGACGTCGGAACCGTGGCCGGCTTCCGTCATCGCGAACGCGCCAGGCAACTCGAGGCTGATGATCTGAGGGATCCACTTACGATGGTGTTCCTCGGTACCAAGGTGCAGTACCGCGGCGCCGAACAGGCCCCACTGCACGCCGGCCTTGATCTGCATGGATGGGTCCGCAGTCACGAGCTCTTCGAAAGCTGCGATGTTACCGCCGTGGTCGTCACGTCCGCCGAGCTCAGTTGGGAACGCGCGCGAGATCGCGTCCTGCTCGACAAGCAGTTTGAGGTTGTTGAACACGTGCTGGCGCTGGTCAGCGAGGACCTGGCCTTCGATCTTGTGGAGGCGGGTGTCTTTGACGCGTTCGCGGGCCTCGGTGCGGGCTTCGGCAAAGCTGCCCAAGAGGTACTGGTTCAAACGTTCTACGTTGATGTTGGTGTTGCTCATGGTCAGTGTGCCTTTCCTTGTACTGAGCCGGAGGGGGCTGGTTCAGAGCTGGATGCGGTTGCAGTTTCGGTTGCGGTCCCCATGTCGATGGGGGAGAGGACTCCGTGGGTGAGCCACGTGCTGATCGCGTGCGCGAGTTGCGCTGAAGATGCGCTGTTCTCGTTTTGGTGGGTCAGCCAGTGGTCTACTGCGGAGAGGATGAAGCCGAGTGAGGCTTCTGCCCAGAGTGCTTCGAACTGTGCGCTGCTGGGGTGGGGTGTGACTTGCCGGAGCCCGAACGTCATGAGCGCGGTGATGTCGTTGCGGGCTTTCGCCGCCATGTCCGTGTGCATCGAGTTGCCGGATGGCATGACGCCGGCGGCGTTTTCTGGGTGCATCACGAATGCATACAGCGCTGGCGACCCTTGGGCTTGGTCGAGGTATTCGAGGATCATCGCGGTCAGGCCGTCTGCCGGGGTAGACGCTCGGCGGCCAGCGTCCATGACGTGCGCCTGGACGCGTTCGATGATCTTGTGTGAGATTGCGGCACGCAGCCCGTCTTTGTCCCCGAAGTATCGGTAGTAGACGGATTTCGATGTTTGTGCGGCTGACGCGATCTCGTCCATGGATAGCTGTGGCCCGCCCCGGTGGATGGCTCGGCGTGCAGCGGTGAGAAGTTCTTCTCGGCGTTGTTTCCGATGGTCTTCCCAGCGTGTCGCCCGGCCGTCGCCTTCGCGCGCGTCGCAGCTGAGGTCGTCGTCGACGTGCGTCGTGACGGCGCCTTCCGCTTTGTCGCTGTACATGGCTGTCCTCGTTTGTTTGGTGGAGTTTTCCAGAAGAGAAACTCATGTGAGGTATTTCACGATACCGATAGTATCAGGTACGCTGAGTATTGGTTGAATCACATGAGCCACTGTTGGCCACGAGTCCCACGAGAGAGGACACAGATCCGTGAACACGTCCCCAGAGAACAAGAAGGCTTCGGCGCCGCGCGACGTTGCGATCGTCGGCGGTAACCGCATTCCATTCGCTCGCGCCTACACCGCTTACGCTGACGTGTCCGAAAAGGACATGATGCTTGCGGCCCTCGATGGGCTGGTTGCCCGCTTTGGTCTGCAGGGCGAACGCCTCGGTGCAGTCGCGGCCGGCGCAGTCCTGAAGCACCCGAAAGATTTCAACCTGACCCGCGAGGTCGTTCTGGGGTCCCAGCTTGACCCAGCGACCCCAGCACACGACGTTCAAATGGCGTGTGCAACCGGCGTTGAAGCCGTCGGTTCTGTCGCGGACAAGATCGCTCACGGCCGCATCGACGTCGGCGTGGCTGGCGGCGTTGACAGCATTTCTGACGCGCCCGTCGTCGTGACCGACGGCCTGCGTAAGATCCTGGTGCGCCTCACGACCGCCAAGACCGTCAAGCAGAAGCTCGCGGCAATCGCGTCGATTCGCCCGTCCCACCTCAAGCCGGTTGCTCCGGGCACCGCCGAACCGCGCACCGGCCTGTCGATGGGTGAGCACCAAGCGATCACGAACGAACGTTGGGGAATCACACGCGAAGCCCAGGATGAGCTCGCGGCAGCAAGCCACCAGAACCTCGCGAAGGCCTACGAAGAGAACTTCTTCGACGACCTCATCACCGGTTTCCAGGGCCTGACCCGCGACAACAACATGCGTCCAGACTCGACCGTTGAGAAGCTCGCGAAGCTCAAGACCGTCTATGGCAAGAACCTCAAGTCGGAACCAACGATGACCGCTGGTAACTCGACCCCGCTGACCGACGGCGCATCGGCTGTTCTGTTGAGCTCGGTTGAATACGCCGACGAGAAGGGCCTGCCGAAGCTTGCGAAGCTCGTCGACTACGAGCTCGGCGCCGTCGACTTCGTGAGTGGCGAGGAAGGCCTGCTTATGGCTCCTGCCTACGCGGTTCCACGCATGCTCGAACGCAACGGCCTCACGCTGCAGGACTTCGATTTCTACGAGATCCACGAAGCGTTTGCGGGTACCGTCCTTTCGACCCTCAAGGCGTGGGAAGACGAAGAGTTCTGCAAGACCAAGCTCGGCTTGGATGCCCCACTTGGATCGATTGACCGCTCCAAGCTCAACGTCAAGGGGTCCTCGCTCGCGGCAGGCCACCCGTTCGCTGCGACCGGCGGCCGCATCATCGCGTCTGCCGCGAAGATGGTCCACGCCAAGGGCAACAAGGCACGCGCGCTCGTATCTGTGTGCGCGGCAGGCGGCCAGGGTGCCGTAGCAATCGTGGAGGCTTTCTAATGGCTGATCAGTACATGAAGTTCACCCAGGCTGGGTTCGGTAAGTTCCTGAGCAAGAAGCTCGGGTTGCCGCGCCCAACCACGTTGCGCCGCTACGAAGAAGGAGCGCCGCTCGTGCCCGGCACGGCGGTCGTGATCGGGCTGGAATCTCACCACGACAGCGCCAAGAAGGTCGCGGATCTGCTCGGAACCTGGGGCATCAACGCAACGGCTCATCCAGACTCAGTCCGCGGCGACATCGGCGCGATCATCTTGTGCACCGAGGAAATCAGCGATCCGGCTGAGCTTTCCCACGTCGCGATGACCGCGTCGCCTCTGGTCAAGAAGCTTGCGCGCACCGGCCGCGTCGTCGCGCTCATGCGTCCGGCCGACCAAGCCGCGAACGTAGCGCAAGCCAGCGCACGCGGCGCCGTGACCGGCATGATGCGCTCTCTCGCGCGCGAACTGCGCTGGGGCTCCACGGGCAACGGCATCGTTCTGGACAACGCGGTCGACGTCGACGCACCGAGCGTTCAGGCGGCACTTCGCTTCCTGCTCTCGGGCCGCTCGGCCTACGTTGACGGTCAGTTCATCGAGGTCACCAGCTCGCAAGGCACCCTTCCGGAGAACCCAGAGAAGCCACTCGACGGCAAGGTTGCCGCTGTCACGGGTGCCGCCCGCGGCATCGGCGCGGCCATCGCCAAGACCCTGGCACGCGACGGCGCACGCGTCATCGCGATCGACATGCCAGGCGCATCCGAATCCCTCACGAAGGTCGCCAACGAGATCAAGGGCACCGCGCTTCAGCTCGACGTGACGGCCGCAGACGCGGGTGAGCGCATCATCGAACACGCACGTCAGTTGCACGGCGGCCTCGACATCGTGATCCACAACGCCGGCATCACGCGTGACAAGCTGCTCGCCAACATGGATGAATCGCGTTGGAACAGCGTCATGGCAGTCAACCTCGAATCCCAGTTGCGTATGAACAAGCAGTTGCACGATGCGGGGCTCGAAGGTCTGCGCGTCGTGACGCTCGCCTCGACCTCCGGAATCGCCGGCAACCGAGGCCAAACAAACTACGCCGCCTCGAAGGCAGGCGTAATCTCGATGGTTGCGGCCGAAGCCGAGAAGTTCGCGGCCAACGGCGGCTCGATCAACGCGGTTGCTCCGGGATTCATCGAGACCGACATGACCGCCAAGATCCCGCTCGGCCCGCGCGTTGTTGGTCGTCTCGTGATGCCGAGCCTTCAGCAGGGTGGCCTGCCCGTCGATGTTGCAGAAGCGATCAGCTTCCTCGCATCGGACGGCGCGGGCGGCGTCAACGGCCAGACTCTGCGCGTGTGCGGCCAGAGCCTGATCGGAGCGTAAACATGGACATCCGTTATCTGGACGCGCTGCCAAGCCTCGGGAAGATCTACGCGAAAGCCGGAACGGAGGCCCTCAAGAAGCGGCCGAAAAAGGTCGCGCAAGGCAGCCTTCCAACCTACGGAGTAGGCGTACGCGACGTCACGATCTCCAGGGAAACCGTCAACGCCGTCAATCGCCACGTCGGGGCGCCAACCCGCGATTCCGTGCCGAGCATCGTGCTGTTCGGAACGGCGTTCCCGCTACTGATCGAGTTCATGCGTCAACCGGAGTTCCCGTTGCCGATGCTCGGGATGATCCACCTGACCAACACGGTTGAGCATCGCCGCAGCATCGTTCCGGGAGAGAAACTCACGTTCGAGGTGCGGCCGATTTCGCTCGACGCGCACCACGCAGGTGCGACGTGCGAGATCGAAACGCGCGTGCTCGACGAGGCCGGCGACGTGGTCTGGAAGGGAACCGGCGTGTTCCTTGCCAAGGGAGTTTCGCTAGACGGCGCGCAGAAGCCTGCGCGTCCCGAGCACGAGGTGCCTGAGCTCCCGCAGATGAACGCACAGTGGAGCTTCGGTCCGGGGGAAGGCCGCACGTGGGCCGGGATCTTGGGTGACTACAACCCGATCCACCTTTCGAACCTGAGCGCGAAGTTGCTGGGCATGAAGACCGCGATCGTTCACGGCGCAGACCTCGCGGCTCGCGCGCTCGCAGCAGTAGAGCCAGCCGACGCGACTGCGTGCGGGGGCTACGAATGGCACATCGAATTCGGTGCTCCCGTTCCGATCCCGTCCCGCATCAGCTTCAGCCAAACTGCGGGCAAGAAGGCGGAGAGCGCTAGCCAAAACCCTGGAGACGACGACGCCGGATTCGTCGGCTTCACCGGATTCAGCACCCGCAAGAAGCCGCGGGTCCACTTCACAGGCTATGTGCGTCTACTGAGCTCATAACCGCCTGGCGGTAGAGCTCCACAAGCGTTGAGGCGGTGGACTCCCACGAGAAATGCCGGCCGTGATCCGCGGCCGCAGTAACAACCTCGTGGGGGACACCGCCATTCGCCCACGGAGCCAAGGCTCGCGCCCATTCGCGGGGATCACGCGAATGGACCAACAAACCGTCAACGCCGTCGTCGATCAAATCAAGCAAACCACCCGCGGCATGTCCAACCACGGGAGTTCCGGTCGCCAGCGCCTCCGCAGCAACTAAGCCGAATGTCTCGTGACGCGACGGAACCAGAACAACATCCGCGGTCCGGTACATCAACGCGAGCCGATCCTGCATCATCGGCGGAATGAACGCGACCTTATCCTCAACACCACCTTCGCGCGCCCGCGCCACTAGATCCAGAGAACCCGGCCCGGACTGATCACCGATCATGACCAAGCTGGACTCCAGGCTGGCGTCCGTCAGCTCAGCCAGAGTATCCAGCGCGACGTCCGGGCCTTTATAGTCCTGAAAGCGTCCAGCAAACAGCATCTTGAGGCCGCTGGCAGAAACAGGCCACTGAGCTGCCGGGCCACCCGGATAAAACACGTTGCGATCAATTCCCGGGCGCACGATCCTGAGCTTTTCCGGTGGAACACCAACGTCGAGGCTCAGCTCATCGCGGTCGGTCGCGGTGTTAGCCGTCAGCGCGAACGTTTCGGCCGCGATGCGTCGTTCAGTTTGCTCGCGGAATGTTTCCGCAGGGCTAGGGGAGTGGCCGTGGTGCCGCTTGCGGGCAGCCGTCGTGTGGAACGTTGCGATCACCGGCCGGCCGTGAGCGGCCTTGAGCGCGGCATCTGCGGAGAGCCAATAATGCGCGTGAATCACATCGGCACCACGGAAAGAAGGATGGGCAGACAACTGTCGCGCGAACTCATCCGTGTACTGCGGGAGGACTTCCTTGGCGGCATCCGCTGGGCCTGCAGGCAACGTGTGGACGCGGTATCCCGGAGCCACTTCAACGGTTGAGTGATCGCCTCGCGTGAAAACATCCACGGTTGCTCCAGCGGCCGCGAGCGCACGCGACGTCTGGTCCACGAAAATGTTGAGGCCACCGGCATCACCCCCGCCAGCGGTGGCACGTGGCGACGTGTGCATGCTGATCACGGCGACGTGCATTTGGTCACACTCCAGGCAAGGGCGCAAAAGGGAACGAAGGAAAGCAAAACCAGCAAAAACGCCGGTATATGCGTTCTCATTCTAAGGCTCAGCGCACTTTGCGGATAGCTTGAGCGTCACTCTTACGACACACAGACGTCCCCTCGTTTTGGCATTCTGGAAAACCATGTGTAAAGTCTTTTCTGTTGTCTGCGGCCAGCACCGCTGAAAAGGAACTGGCCAAAGCCGCTCGCGCGGGTGGCGGAATAGGTAGACGCGCTAGCTTGAGGTGCTAGTCCTCGCATAAGAGGGTGGGGGTTCAAGTCCCCCTCCGCGCACGAACTGCCCAGGGTAGAAAAACCCGGCGCAGAAAAGCCCCGGCTTTCCGATTCGGAAAGCCGGGGCTTTTAGTTTTCCTAGCAACATGTTTCACGAGCAGCAGCTTGTTTCAAGAGCACTGCCATGACGAAGTTTCGTAGCTCTAAGCGCAGTATCTGATGCGCGTGAGCTGGGTTCTAGACTTATGAACATGTCAGACTCCGTGAGCAAGGCATCGGACACCGAGCCACGCTACTCAAGTGAACACGCCCCCGACGCACAGACGCGGGAGGCCCTCGATAAGGAAGTCGTGGACATCTGCCGCGACCTCATCCGCATCGACACCACCAACCGCGGCAGCTTCCCTGACGGAGCCAACGAACGCCCCGCGGCAGACATGGTGATGGAACTTCTCCAGGAGGTCGGTCTTGAACCGACCCTGTACGAAGCCGCGCCAGGCCGTGCCAGCGTCGTTGTGCGCATCGAAGGCCGTGAACCAGGCCTGCCTGCGCTTGTAGTCCATGGGCACCTCGACGTCGTCCCTGCGCAAGCCGAAGACTGGTCCGTTGACCCGTTTGCCGCTGAAATCAAGGACGGCATGATCTGGGGCCGCGGAGCCGTAGACATGAAGAACATGAACGCGATGATCCTCACCGCAGTGAGAGACATGGCGCGCCGCGGGATCAAACCACGACGAGACCTCATCGTCGCGTTCTTCGCAGACGAAGAAGCCGGCGGCGAATACGGCGCGCTGTGGCTCGTCAAAAACCATCCCGAGGTTTTCGAAGGCGCAACCGAAGCCATCAGCGAGGTCGGCGGCTACTCGACCACGATCAACGGCGAGCGCGTCTACCTCGTTCAGACAGCTGAAAAGGGCCGCGCGTGGGGCGCGCTGACAGCCCACGGACGCGCCGGCCACGGTTCCGCTGTGACCAACGAGAACCCCATCGTGCACCTGGCGAGCGCGATCGCGCGCATCGCAGGCGATGAGTGGCCGCGCGAATACAACGAGGCCACCGCGGCGCTGCTCGAAGGCATCGCGCACATTACGGGTACCGAGTTTGATCCGGAGAATCCTCAGCCGCAGCTCGATGCGCTGGGCCCAACCGTGAAGTTCATTGCGAACACGCTACAGACCACGAGCAACCCGACCGTTCTCAAGGCGGGCTACAAAGACAACGTGATCCCGCAGGAAGCCGTTGCCCGGCTCGATGTGCGTACGCTCCCTGGCCAGCACGAAGCGACCCTGGAACGCATTGCGGAGTTGGCGGGCGAGTACGTGACCTACAGCGTCGACCATCACCGGCCGTCTGTGAGCGCGCCGATCGAGGCTCCGATCTTCGATGCGATGCGTGAAGCGCTCAACCGTCACGATCCAGGCTGTCACGTGCTCCCGTACATGCTCGGCGCAGGTACTGACAACAATGCGCTGGCTGATCTGGGGATCAACGGCTACGGTTTCGCACCGCTCCTGTTGCCCGCCGAACTGGACTTCACCGGGATGTTCCACGGCATCGACGAACGCGTGCCGATCGATTCGATCATCTTCGGCCGGGCTGTGCTCTCCGAGTTCCTCTTGGATTACTAACTCGACTTCTAGCGCCCAAGATGAGCGCCCAAAGCTCTTAGAACTTTTCTACGTATGAAAGGACATCACCGTGTCTGACCGCGTTACTGCAATCTTGACCCCTGGCCTGCTCGCAACCCTGCGGGAGCGCGCACCAGAATTGGACCAGAACAACGAGTTCGCGTTCCAAGACGTGCACGACCTGGCCGAAGCCGGTTATTTCACAGCGACGCTGCCGATTGAGGAAGGCGGTGCGGGCTGGACCTTCGCTGACCTCGTGCGTGCCGAGCGGCTGCTCGCTGCAGCGGCGCCTGCCACGGCGTTGGCGGTGAACATGCACCAGGTGTGGTGCGGCGTCGACATGATCCTGCGTTCGTGGGGCGATGAGCGGCTCGCGTTCATGCGCAATTGGGTTGCTGAAGGTGAGCTGTTGGCTTTCGGTGTTTCAGAGCCGGGTAACGATGCGGTTCTGCTGGATTCGTACACGGAAGCCACGCCGGTTGATGGCGGCTACAGCCTCAACGGCCTCAAGGTCTTTACGTCGCTGGGCCCAGCGTGGACGCGCCTCGGGGTGATGGGTAAGCACGACGGCAAGCTGCTGTACGGCTTTGTTGAGCCGCAGGACGGCGTTCAGCGCGTCGGGGAGTGGGATGCCCTGGGCATGCGCGCTTCGGGTTCGTTCGCGACCAAGCTCACGGATGCTTTCATGAAGGAAGACACGATTCACACCCGCTTTGAACCGTGGGATGCCACCGAGCCGTTGGTTTCCGCGATCTTCGCTTCGTTCCTGACGCTCACGGGTTCTGTGTATGTAGGTATCGCGGATCGCGCGCTCGAGCTTGCTCGCCAAAGCGCGAGCGAACGCACGTCTCGCTCGACGGGTCTCGCATTGTCGCAGCAGCCTGCCGCGCGTGCGCCGATCGCTGAAGCTGGAATGAAGCAGATTGCGCTCGATGCAGTGGTTGAGTCGGTCGTCAACGAGCTCGATGGGGGACTCGCCCCGAGCCCCGAGACCGTGGCACGGTGGGTGACCTTGCGCACTATGGCAACGGATATCGCTCAGTCTCACATCGAGACCGCTCGTGCGCTCTCCGGCGGCGCAGGTTTTACTCGCACCTCAGAGATTTCGCGTCTGTACCGCGACATCGCTGCGGGTATCCACCACCCGTCCCAGCGCCCATCGGCCATGGAATCTGTGGCCAACTGGCTGGTTGGTCCAGTGGAACACACCGCGAACAGCTAGGTTGCATCCCTGTAGCGCGATAGTCTGCAGAGGTGGAATGGTTATACGCAGCGATCCTCGGCCTCGTTCAGGGGCTGACTGAGTTTCTTCCGATCTCTTCCTCTGCGCACTTGCGCATCGCGGGGTCTTTCCTGCCTGGCGGGTCTGACCCTGGTGCGGCATTCACCGCGATCACCCAGTTGGGTACCGAGACCGCGGTCTTGCTGTTCTTCTGGCGCGACATCGTGCGGATCATCAAGCAATGGTGTCTCTCGCTCGTGGGGAAGGTGTCCCGGAAAGACCCCGATGCGCGCATGGGCTGGCTGATCATCATCGGCTCGATCCCGATTGGCGTGCTCGGTTTGCTGCTCGAGAGCTACATCGACACGACCTTCCGCAGCCTCTGGATTGTCGCGTTCATGCTGGTGTTCTTCGGCTTGCTTTTGGCCGCCGCGGATGCGTTGGGTAAGCAGCGCCGTGAACTGAAGGACCTCACCGTCAAGCACGGTATTCTCTACGGTTTCTTCCAAGCGCTCGCTCTGATCCCAGGTGTGTCCCGTTCCGGTGGAACCATCACGGGTGGTTTGGCGCTCGGGTACTCACGTGAAGCCGCAACGCGGTATTCGTTCCTTTTGGCGATTCCGGCTGTCATGATTTCGGGTGGCTATAAGCTCGCGAAAGCAATGAGGGACGGTTTTGATGGACCGTATTCCGCAGGCCCTACCGCGCTTGCGACCGGTGTCGCGTTCGTTGTCGGCTTCGTCGTGATCGGCTGGCTGCTGCGCTACATTTCAACCCATTCGTTCCGCTTGTTTGTCTGGTACCGCATCGCGCTGGGATTCATCCTGTTCGTACTCTTGGGGCTTAATCTCATCGACCCGATGATCTAAGCGAACTAGACACGCGATAGCCTCGAGTCATACGAGTTGTGCTCGCGTTCAACCCCGTACCCTAAGGAGACCCCGTGCAGTCTTGGCCACGCCCTAACGTCCCGCAGGTTCCCGGACAACCACCCGTCATGCGGTTGTTCGACACGTCGACCGGGGCTATCGAGGAGGTCAGGACCACTGACCGCGCATCGATCTACGTGTGCGGAATTACCCCTTACGATGCGACTCACCTGGGCCACGCGTCGACGTACGTGACCTTTGACCTGCTGATCCGCCAGTGGCTCGATGCTGGGCTTGAGGTCAACTACATCCAGAACGTGACCGACATCGATGACCCGCTCCTTGAACGTGCGGAAGCCACCGGCGTGGACTGGGAATGGCTGGCTGAGGACCAGACGAACCTGTTCCGTGGCGATATGGAGGCGCTGCGCGTCATCCCGCCACACCATTACGTGGGTGCGGTTGCCGCGATTCCTTGGGTTGTCGAAGGCGTGGAGAAGATGCTCGCCGACGGGGTGGCCTATCGCGTGGACGGCACCGACGGGGAACCGGACGGCGATGTCTACTTTGACTCAGCTGCAGCCGCATCGGATGCGTGGCGGCTTGGCGACGTATCCCACTACGACGCCGAAACCATGAACGAGTTTTTCGCTGAACGCGGCGGCGACCCGAAACGCCCCGGCAAGCGTGACCCCCTGGATCCGTTGCTGTGGCGCGTGGCACGCGAAGGTGAGCCGTCCTGGGACGGCGGAACCCTGGGCGATGGCCGCCCCGGCTGGCACATCGAATGTTCCGTGATGGCGGCGCGCCTCAACGACGGCCCGCTCACGGTCCAGGCCGGCGGCAACGACTTGATCTTCCCGCACCACGAGTTCTCTGCCGGGCACACGGCTGCGGTCTCGGGGCATCGCCTCGCGGATCACTATGCGCACACGGGCATGGTCGGGCTTGAAGGCGTCAAGATGTCCAAGTCGCTCGGCAACCTTGTGCTGGTTTCGAAGCTGACGGCGGCGGGCCGTGATCCGCGCACTATCCGCGCGGTCATCCTGGATCACCACTACCGCGGCGATTGGTCGTTCGAAGACAGCGACCTGGACCGCGCAGACCAGCGCCTCGCGGCGTGGGAGAAGGCCCTGGGCCACACGAGCCGGCAGCAAGCCGAAGACGTGGTCGCTCGCATTCGTACGGCCCTGGCGAACGACCTCGACGCGCCGGCTGCTTTGGTCGCGCTCGACGAATGGGCCGGGGCCGTCGATGCGTCGGCTAAGGGTGCGGATGCTGCTGATGCGGAGGCAGCCGGCTTGGTTGCGGATGCCGTCAACGCGTTGCTGGGTATCGAACTCAAGCCAGCTCAGAGCTGGCAACTAGGGGGCTAGCGGCTAGCGGCTAGGAGCTAGAGCCTAGGAGCTCGGGTTCTCGCGTCCTGAAAGGTATCGACGCAGTTCCTCGGCGATCTTTTCGCCGTCAATCCGCTCGTGCGCCGGTGCCTGATCGTTTTCGGCCTGCCGTTCTTGCAACTGCGCTACCAAGGCGGACATGCGCGGGTCGTCCTCGACCGCATCGTCAAGCGCTTCCTCCCATTCCTTGGCGTGCTCACGCAAACTGTCGGTCGTCAGGTCCAGGCCCAAGTGCTCATCGAGCGCCGCAATCAAAGCGAGCTGCGCCTTAGGCGACTGCGTCGCAGCAACATAGTGCGGCACGTCGACCCACACATCCAAAACAGGCAGGCCCGCGGCCCACGCCGTATCGGAAAGCACCGAGACAATACCTGCGGGACCCACGTCATCGGACTGTTTCGCGTTCGTCAACGAACGCAAAACACGCGAATCCGACGTCAGGCGAGCGGTCACGTCCGAACTGTGCGGGATCTGCTCGGCGGTCGCGTGAAGAGCGGTCACCATCACGACGTTCAGGGCCTCAGCATGCATCAAGACCTCCCCAACAAAGGAGATCCACTGCAAGTTGGGTTCGGGACCCAAAGCGATCACGGCATCCAACCCGGTAGGGGTGCGGAAGCGGTGTAGGCGCGTCGTTGGCCACGAGAGTTTCAGGCTCCCGTTGGCTCCGGCTACGCGAGACGGGCGGTTGACGCGGAAATCGTAGTAGTCCTCGGGATTGAGCTTGGCGGCGACCGTCTGATCGACGTGTTCCAAAATCCATTCAGCCGCACCGGTCGCGGCTTGACCCGCGTTTTCGAAACCACCGAAAGCCGCGATCAACACCGCGGGGCGCCGCTCGTCTGCGCTGGAACCTGAAACCGGCTGAGCACGCACCCATTCCTTGACCGAATTGAACGCTTCTGTGTGCTCGTGTTCGCTGTTCACGTTTTCGGCCTCCTCAACCGGGTAGTAGTTTCGCGGTGCGTGTGGACGTAATGCAGTGGACGCCATGCAATGGAAGCAACGCAGGGGTTTAACGGCCTCTGTAATCGTTACCCTAGTCACCCTGACGGCGAGTGAAAAGGGCAACCTTGCACAGAGCCGCCGTTTGAGCCCCTAAGATATGAGTCATGCCTACCGAACGTGCCACGCATCCGTGGTACAACCGCCCGCTCCCTCTCGGGAGTATCGGTGGCGTACCCGTTTCGTTGTCGACGTCATGGTTTTTCGTCGCAGTCGTGCTCGCTATCGCGGTTGCGGTGGTGGTTCAGGACTGGCTACCGGGAACGTCTACGCCTGTTGCGATTCTGATGGGGCTTCTGCAGACCCTAGCGTTGATGTTCTCGGTGCTGATCCACGAGGTGGCTCACGCTCTGGTCGCTAAGGCTTTGGGCTGGAAGACCACCGGCATCGAGGTCACGCTGTGGGGCGGGCACACGAGTTTCACCACAACGAATCCGAAGGCTTCGCAGTCTTTCCTAGTCTCGATCGTGGGGCCTCTGACTAACCTCGCGCTCGCGGCCGTCATCTATTCGCCGGTGTGGTTTGGCGTTGATCTTCCGGAAGGGCCGCTGCGCTTCTTTATTCTGATGACGGTGGTCGCGAATCTCGCGATCGGTGTGTTCAATCTGTTGCCTGGTCTGCCGCTGGATGGCGGCCGGGTTGTTGAATCGATTGTGTGGGGTCTCGCTGGCCGTCAGCCGATCGGGACGATCGTCGCCGGCTGGCTGGGTGGCATTCTGGCTCTCGCGGCTGGCGTGGGCGTCGTCGTGTTCTTGTTGCGGGCGGAGCAGCGTGTCACATTCGTGACGCTTTTGATGCTTCTGGTCATGATTGTCCCGTTGCTCGATGGCGCTATTAAGTCCGTGCGGATCGGCCGGTTGCGCTTACGGATCGAAGGCATGCAGGCGGGCCACTTGGTGAGCCCGGTGGTGCGCCTTGCGCCTCATGCTTCTGTTGCCGATGCGGTTGAAGCCGGCGTTTTTGAGGACACCGTGGTCGTGGTGTTGAGTCCGGATGGCACGCGTTTGTTACGGGTGCGTCCGGAGCCGCTGCGCAGGATGGCCCCGGCTGTGTACGCAGGTACGCCCGTTATGCATGTTGCGGTTGATGCGATGGATGCCCACGTTGTGTCCGCTGAGGCTGACGGTGATATTTTGGCTCGGGCCGCGCTGGATTCGGAGACGGGGACGGTGCTGGTCGTGGATTCGCGGCAGCGGTGCATTGGCGCTGTGCGTCGTGAAAGCGTTGTTAAGGCGCTTGAAGGGCGCTGAACGAAAGGACTGGATTGTGGCTGTTGGTGCTGAGCATCGTCGTGGACCGTTCAAGGTTGGCGACCGGGTGCAGGTCACGGATGAGCGCCGGCGTGTGCATACTCTGACCCTCAAGGAGGGCGGGGAGTTCCATACGCATGTTGGTGTTTTGTTCCACGATCAGCTGATTGGCCAGCCTGAGGGCAGCGTCGTCGAGAACACGGAAGGTGTTCGCTATCAGGCGCTGCGTCCGTTGCTGAAGGATTTCGTGTTGTCGATGCCGCGTGGCGCGACGGTCGTGTACCCGAAAGACGCGGGGCAGATCGTGACGATGGGCGACATCTATCCGGGTGCGCGCGTCGTGGAGGCCGGCGTTGGTTCTGGCGCGCTCACGATTTCGTTGTTGCGCGCGGTGGGTGACACGGGCATGGTTCATTCGTTCGAGCGTCGCGAAGAGTTTGCCGACATTGCGCGTGGCAACATCGCCGCGATGTTCGGTGAGGTTCCGCCGTCGTTCCGGTTGTCTTTGGGCGATTTCCAGGAGCGCGTGGTTGAGGAGCATGAGCCGGGCAGCGTGGACCGCGTGGTTTTGGACATGCTTTCGCCGTGGGAATGCATCGACGCGGTGGCGACCGTTTTGGCCCCGGGCGGGGTGTGGGTCAACTACGTTGCGACGGTGACTCAGCTGTCCCGCGTGATCGAGGCGATTCGCGCGGACGGTCGCTTCACTGAGCCTGAGGCCTTCGAGTCGATGGTGCGCGGCTGGCACGTTGAGGGTTTGGCTGTGCGCCCGGATCACCGGATGGTGGCTCACACTGGTTTCTTGATGACGGTGCGCAGGCTCGCTGACGGCGCCGTCGGGATCCCCGGAGCCCGGCGCGTCAAGGAAGTGAACTTCCCTGCGGAGGATGTGTCTGCGTGGACTGCCGACCACGATCCCGAGGCCTGGACTCACGAGGGCTTGGGCGAACGTGGCTTGTCGGCTAAGAAGCTGCGCCGCTCAGCGCGCGACGCGGTGGCGATGGGGCGCGCCGCGGGCGCCGAACTTCCCGATGCGGGCAGCGGAGCGGAAGTCACGAAGTCTGAGTAGGTAGCGGAGTCACGCTCGTGCTCGGCGTAGTTGCCAACACGTAGGGTGGACGTATGAGCGATCAAGCAACCACCCCGTCGTCCTCACCGGCTCCAGGTGCTGAGGCAGCGAGCGAGCTTGCAGAGGTTAGAAGCCGCAACGTCGAGCTGTCCCGCCGAACCGAAGATTTGAACCGGCAGAACGCCCGGCTCGTGGATGCGTTGCGTCGTTCACGTGAGGCGATCGACGGGCTACGGGCTTCGTTGGAGCGGGACGGTGACTTCCCGCTAACGCATGCCGTGGTGTTGGCTCGGCATGAAGCGATCACTGACCGAACCCGCGCGATCCCGGGGGCATCCGGGGCAGGCGTGGACATCCTTCACGCTGGCCGAACCGTACGCACCGGGATTTCGCCTTTGTTGGAAAGCGATCTTGTTGTCCCCGGCGCCGAGGTCTTGGTCAACGAGTCACTCATCGTCGTGGCGGTTCTTGGCCAGCGGGAGACCGGTGCCGTGATGACGGTGGTCGACACGCTTGATGCCGATCGGCTTGTTGTGTCGATGCGGACGGGGGAGCGGGTTGTCGTCCGGGCGGCGCAGGCTCTCGTGCGACGCGGTGTGCGGCCTGGTGAGCTCGTGCTCGTGGACGCCAAGACGGACATGGCGTTGTCCACGATCACGGTGGATTCGGGGACCTCTGGTCTGCAGTTGGCTGAGGTACCGCAGACGACGTACCAGATGATCGGCGGCTTGGATCAGCAGATCACGCAGGTGCGTGACGCGATCGAACTCCCGTTCATCCACCGCGAAAAATTCGAAACGTACGGCCTCGAAGCCCCACGAGGGGTTCTGTTGTATGGCCCTCCAGGGACCGGCAAGACGATGATCGCGCAAGCCGTCGCCCATGCGCTGAGCGAGCAGACCGGTTCATCCGCATACTTCCTCAACGTCAAAGGCCCCGAACTGCTCGATAAGTTCGTGGGCGAAACCGAACGCCACATCCGCCTGATCTTCGACCAGGCCCGCGAACAAGCGGCAGCAGGCCACCCCGTCGTTGTGTTCTTCGATGAGATGGACGCACTGTTCCGCACCCGCGGAACCGGTGTGTCCTCCGATGTTGAAACCACGATTGTGCCGCAGCTTCTCGCCGAAATCGACGGGGTAGAGAAGCTTTCGAACGTACTCGTGATCGGCGCGACCAACCGCGCCGACATGCTTGACCCTGCCCTTTTGCGCCCTGGGCGCCTCGACGTCAAGGTGCGCATCGAACGCCCCGACCGCGCGGCAACGCTCGACATCCTGAGCCGCTACCTCAACACCGACACCCCACTTGCCGCAAGCGAGCTCAGCCGGCACACCGGTGCGGCCGCGGCGGCCGCCCACTTGCGCGAAGTAGTGGCCCACGAAGTCTTCGAGGTTGAGGCGCCGCTGTTTGAATGCCTGGATGACGACGGCGGAACCCACTACATCGGTAGGTCGCAGCTCATCTCGGGCGCGGTGATCAAAGCGATCGTGGACCGGGCTAAGCGAACCGCCATCAAACGCGACATCGAAGGCGGCGAACCGGGCCTCGATGAGTCCGCGGTGCGCTCAGCCGTGCAGGGCGAGTTCGCGCACTCGGGGCACATGCCAACGCAAGGATCCCCGGACGAATGGGCCCGCATCCTGGGCCTCAGCACGCCAGCCGGCACCCGCATCGTGAGCGTGCGCCGCATCGAACACAGCGAGCAGTAGACATGACTGAAACGCAGTATCCAGTTCCAGATGGGCTGACAGCGGCCGGCCTCGTGGGCCGAACGCCCGGCGAGCGCGTCATGGGAACCGAGACCGAATACGGGATCATCGCGCCCGGCTCAGAACTCACGCCAACGCAGCTCTCCGCGGCGGTTGTCACGGCGATGGGGGAGGCGCTTGAAGAGCTCGGCTCGGCGAGCGCTACGGCCCCGTGGGATTACCTGCACGAGCGCCCTCTGGATGATGCTCGTGGATTTTCGGTGCGGCGTGCCGACGCTCACGAATCGCAGCTGACGCATGAGGGTGCCTCTGTCGCGGCTGGAGCTTCGGTAGCTGGCGACTGTGCCGGCGCTGGAACGGGCGCTGCCGGAGCGGGTGCGTCTGGCGGCCGGATCCTCATGAACTCGGTTTTGGGCAACGGCGCGCGTTTCTATGTCGATCACGCGCACCCCGAGTACTCCTCACCCGAGACCACAAATTCTTATGATGCCGCGGTGTGGGATCAAGCGGGGGACCGCCTCGCGAGCGTGGCCGCCCGCTACGCGAGCGAGCGCATCGGGCACGAAGTGATCCTGCACAAGAACAACGTTGACGGCAAGGGCGCCTCGTACGGGACGCACGAGAACTACTTGACGCCGCGGGCTCTGCCGTTCGACGCGCTAGTTGCGGGGCTGTTGCCGTTCTTCGCGTCGCGGCACATCGTGTGCGGTTCGGGCCGCGTCGGGCTCGGGCAGTTCGGGGAGCAGGCAGGTTTTCAGATCTCGCAGCGCGCTGACTATTTCGAGCAACGCGTTGGGCTGGAGACGACGTTGCGGCGGCCCCTGGTCAACACGCGCGATGAACCACACGGGCAGAGCGATCGCTTCCGCCGGCTGCATGTGATCGTTGGGGACGCGAACTGTTGGGGCGTTTCGACCCAGGTTCGGCTCGGTGCAACGAACTGGGTTTTGCGGCTCATCGAAGCGGGGCGTATGCCGCGCATCGAGCTCGCCGACCCTGTTGCGGCCGTCAAGGTGTTCTCTCAGGATCCGTCTCTTCGCGCCACAGTTACCACGGTTGATGGCCGCAGCCTCAGCGGTCTGGACATCCAGGAAATGTTCCTGGAAGCAGCAGAGACGTATGCGGCAGAGGACAGGGCGGCAGAACAGGCGGCGTCCGATGCGGTCAGCTCTGGCGCTGAACGTGGCGTGCTCGTCTTGTGGCGCCGGATCGTCGATGCGTTGCGCGCAGACGATCCGGTGGCCGACCGGCTGGTTGAATGGCGCGGCAAATACTCGTTGTTGCGTGCCTATGCGGCTAGAGCCGGCCTTGACGCCGCGGACCCCGCCACATGGGATGCAGACCAGCTGAAACTGATCGACCTTCAATGGTCTGACCTGCGGGCAGGCAAAGGGCTTGCGTGGGCGCTCGAACGCGCCGGCAAAGCAGAAACCGTACTCGCGGAAGCCGACATCCAAGCCGCACTCACCACACCTCCAGCGACGACCCGGGCATGGGCACGCGGCCAGGCCGTGAGCACATTCGGAACCCAACTGACATCCGCATCGTGGGACAGCCTGACCTTCGACGTCGACGGCCGCATCGAACGCATCGACATGCCGGTTCCGTGGGCCGCAACCAAGCACGAAGTCAGCACCTTATCGCTCGGTGAGTTCTGCACCGGCATCGAGCAGTCAACACACGCCCACGAACCCAGCCCGAGCGACCCACACACCCTCTAACACGCCGGTTTGTAGCATGGAAGATAACGAGAACCGGCCCACGAGCTAAGGAGAACAACATGGCTCAGGAACGTATTAACCAGCAGAGCTCAACACCTGCGGAACAGAGCAGCGAAACCGTCGACGCCCCGCAGATCAACACGCAGGGTCAGGACGCCGGTGTGGACTCGATCCTTGACGAAATCGACGGCCTCCTGGAAACCAACGCCTCCGAATTCGTCTCCGGCTACGTCCAAAAGGGCGGGCAGTGAGCCTAGACAATGTAGCCGCGAACCGCATCGTAGGCCTGGAGACTGAATACGGGCTCGCCTACAGCGCCCGCAGCGGCCGCGCACCAGAGGTCGACGACGTCGCTAAGCACCTGTTCCAGCCGGTGATCGACTGGGGGAGGGCCACGTCGGTGTTCCTGCCGAACGGTTCGCGGCTCTACCTCGATGTGGGGTCTCACCCCGAGATCGCGACCGCGGAATGCTCGCTACTGAGCGAAGTCCTCGAGCAAGACCGAGCGGGAGCGCGAACTCTCGAACGGCTCGCACAGATAGCGCAAGATGCCTGGGAGGACTCCCCGCACCCTGGAACCATCCACCTGCTGCGCAACAATGTGGACTCGGCAGGTAACGCGTTCGGTTGCCACGAAAACTATATGATTCCGCGCAAACTCGGTGCCGCACGTCTTGCGCACACGCTCATCCCGTTCTTGGTGACTCGCCCGCTGATTTGCGGGGCGGGCCATATCCGTCTGATCGATGACCGGCCGCGGTACGTGCTTTCTCCGCGCGCCCGGCACATGTGGGAAGCCGTGTCATCTGGTTCGACGCGCTCCCGCCCGATGATCAACACGCGCGATGAACCACACGCGGATGCCGCGAAGCATCGCCGCCTGCACGTGATCGTGGGGGACACCAACGTCTCAGAGGCATCAACGCTTGTGAAGATCGCTTCGACGTGGCTTGTGCTGGATTGGATCGAAGCCGGCGGCAGGTCTGAACTCGGAGAGATTGATCAGCCCGTGGATTCGCTGCGTGCCGTGTCTGATGACGCAGACGGCCACACGATGCTGACCTTCGACACGGGGCGCCGCATGAGCGCGGTTGACGTTCAAGACTATTTCTATGAACAAGCCGCAGCACACGCTCAACGCAACGGCGCAATCGAGCGCGATCCGCTGATGCGTACCGCGCTGGATCTGTGGCGCCAGACGCTCGATGCGTGGCATGCCGAAGACCTCACTAGCGTCGCGACGACGCTGGATTTTGAAGCGAAGCGGCGCCTTCTGGACCGCTACGCGCAACGCCGAGGAGTCGACTGGGACGATGCCTCGGTACGCCGCCTCGAGCTCGCCTATCACGAACTCGCTCAGCCTCATGCCGCGTCACTCCAGGAAAAGCTCGAGACATCCGGGCTGCTTGAACGCATCACAACGCCCGATGCGGTTGAGACTGCACGTGTACGTCCTCCTCACACGACGCGAGCGCTATCCCGCGGCGCCTTGATCGCGGCGAGCCACGCAAGCGGGGCAAGCTATAAAGCGGACTGGATGACGTTCCGGCTCAGCGACGTAACCGAGACCAAAGTCCTCATGCCAGACCCACTTGAGGCCGCATCGTCGGCTGCATCTGAGCTCATTTCCACGCTTCCTGGGAGCCATAAGGGCACGGAACCTGAAGCGAGTGCCGCCGCGATCATCGACGCGGTTTTCTCAAGCCTTGACGAAGACTCTATGGTCCCCGGCGGACTGTAGAGTTAACCCACAAGACGTAACGTCACGCATTCTGTAACGTCACGGCGGCCCCGCCGTGTGCAAACTGAGAAGGAAGGTTTTCAGTGCGCAAATTAGCTGCTGCAACCCTGGCCGGTGTGCTGGCCTTGTCCCTGGCCGCATGCTCAGGTTCGAAAGAAGAACCAGAGAATTCCACATCGGGGGATGCGCAACTTCAAACCCCTTCACAGAGTGCTGACAAGGGCGACGCAAGCAAGCCCGTCGACTTGAGCTCGGTCAAGATCACTCATGACGGCAAGGACTCCGTATCTGCTGAGTTCGATACCCCGCTCAACGGCAACAAGCCGCTAGCGAAGGTCATCAACAAGGGCGACGGCCCCAAGGTCAAGGACGGCCAGAGCCTCCAGCTGCGCATGGCGACGTTCGATGCAGCCACCGGCAAGGAACTCCAGCCGGGTAGCTATGAGCAGGCACAAGGTCTGACCCTGGAAAAGGATGCTCTGGCTGGTGTCGAAGGGCTGTACGAGGGTCTCAAGGAAGCCACGGTAGGCTCCGATATCGCTTACTTCATCACGACCCCTAACCTGGATAGCCCGCAGCTGTGGGTCATCCACGTTGAGGAAGCGAAAGACCCTTCCGTGCAGTGGAAGAAAGCCACGATGCGCGGCGATAAGCCAACGGTCGACAAGGGCAAAAACGACACCTACACGGTCAACATTCCTAAGTCGGATGCGCCTAAGAAGCTGATCGTCGATGTCATTGACGAAGGTAAGAAGGGTCCGAAGGCCACCAAGGAATCCAAGGTGACCGTCCGGTACGCCGGCGCGAAATGGTCTGACGCTAAGCAGTTCGACGGCAACTTCGATGCTCCAGAGTCCACTTCCTTCGGCCTCAACCAGGTCATCGAAGGTTGGACGGAAGGCCTCGAGGGCCTCAAGGCTGGCACGACCGTGTTGCTCACGATCCCGGGCGAGAAGGCATACGGCGAAGAAACCCCGGGCCAGCAGAGCAGCTCGCCAATGGGCACGCTCGTATTCCTCGTGACCATCGAGAAGGTCGAAGACCAGGGCGACCCTCGCGACAACGACTAACCAGCGGGCGATATAGCCTCGCTGATCACACGTGCCAGAACAGGGTGCCAGAACAGGAGAGAATCACCATGTCATTCGGACAGCGTAACTTCGACCTCGACCGGGAAAAGCCAGAAATCGATTTCCCGGGAGCCGATGTTCCTACTGAGTTGAAGATCATTGACGAGATCGAGGGCACCGGCTCCGAGGTCAAGCGTGGATCCCACGTCACGACCCACTACGTCGGCGTCGCGTTCTCTTCGGGTGAAGAGTTCGACGCATCGTGGAACCGCGGCCAGCCGCTCGAATTCACGGCGGGCATTGGCCAGGTCATCCAGGGATGGGACGAAGGCCTGCTCGGCATGAAGGTCGGTGGCCGTCGTCGCCTCGAGATCCCAGCGAACCTCGCATACGGCGAGCACGGAGCGCCTCCAGCGATCGGCCCTAACGAAGCCCTCATCTTCGTTGTCGACTTGCTGGCCGTCCGCTAAATCCACGTACCCGATGCGCGCGAGCTAAGCGCGTAGCGTAGAGATACAGCCCGTGAGCACAAGCAACATCAAGCCTGTGAGCCCTGCGGCGAAAGCCGTGGGGCTCATGCGCGTGCTCACATCAACCCGCATCGGGCTCACAGCAGCCATGCTCCGCGATCGTATCCCCGATTATCAGGGCTTAAGCGACGCAGCTTTCGAGCGCGCATTCGAACGCGACAAGAGCCGCCTGCGTTCCCTCGGAATCGAGCTTACGGTCGAAAAGCTTGAGGCAGACGCCCTCGGGGAGGTGCGGTACCGGATCGACCTGCCCGCGCATCGGCTGCCTGAACTGCATCTGAGCGATCAAGAACGTCTTGTGACCGCGCTAGCCGCGGCCGCTGTGGGCGGTAGCGGATGGGGATCTCACGCGCGTCGGGCATCCGTGCGGCTTGGGGGAGTGAGCACATCATCGCCTGGCGCTGGCGCTGGTGCGCGCGCTGAGCTGTCGGGCCCGCCGGACGCGGCCGAGGCGCTCATCCTTGCAGCTTTGTGCGAATATCCGGTCTCTTTCGATTACCGCGCGGCGAACGGTGAGCGCACCGAACGCCGGATCCTGCCGTGGGGCGTTGGTCAGCTGGCGGGCCGCTGGTATGTGTTCGGGGGCGACATCGAGCGCGGCGGCGAGCGCATGTTCCGTTTGGATCGAATCCAGGGGAGTGTTGCGCAGGCAAATGCTCGCAAAGCCGAGATGATCCACGAGATCTATGGGCGCCCAGACAAGTTTTCGATGCGGGACGAGCTCGCCCGGCTCACGCATCGTGACCTGCTCCAGGAGGTGTGGGTTGCTCTGCCGGAAGGGGCGGGCGCTGAGCTGAAAGCCCGCGGCCGCTCCATGGTGGAGGACCGTGGTGTTGAGGTTGTCGCGGTCGATGGCGTGTATTCCGATGTGATTCGCGAGTGCGCGGCCGTTGGTGCCGCTGTTGTGGGGCCCGGTGATGTTGCCCAGGACCTCGCGGATACCGCGCTGATTGAGGCAGCACTGGCCGCACATGATTCGGCTGGTGAGGATCAGTCGTCGCCGCGTTTGCGTTTATCTGCAGGCGGAAGGCCGTCGACTGATCAGGTTTTGGCAGACGTCATCAGTTTGGCTTCGGTGATTCAGTCTGAAGGGGCCCAAGATATTGACGAGCTTGCTACGCGTTTTGCGGTGCCTCGTTCTGAGATTGAGCGCTGGCTTGCCACACTCGAGTTGGGTGCGCACATCGTAGAAGACGTTTCAACCGATCAGGCGAGCTTCGGGCTACGCCTTGATGGCAATACCGTTGAGCTGTCCGCCGATGAGGGGCTCACGTATCCGCTGAACGTTTCACTTCAGGAAGCTACGGCTTTACTGCTGGGTTGTGAGCTGTTGCTGTCCGTCCCTGGCCTCGGACCGTCAGTGCACGATGCGGCGGACGCCGTGGTTGAAAAGCTCACGCAGGCGCGTGCGCAACTCAACGATTTCAGCGCGATCGTGGCGAGCGAACCCGGACAGCATCGCGGTGAAACCTTGCGGTTTGCTGAGATGCTGGGGCAGGCCATTGCTGAACAGCGCACGGTGCATATGCGCTACGCGAGTTTCGAAGCGACGACCGAACGGAACATCGACCCGCTCACGCTTGTCCGCTTTGACGACAAGCTGTATGTGAGGGCGTGGTGTCACCTGCGTGGTGGGGAACGCACGTTCAACGTTGAGCGGATCGTCAATCTGGAAGTGACTGACAAGCAAGCAACCCACACGTTGTCTGATGAGCGCCCAGCGACCTCTACCGGCTTTGCAAGCGGCGGTGGCTTTGTAGGCGGCGATCGCGGTACCGAAGCGTTGCTTGGGTTCGGGCGGGATTCCCAGTGGATGGTTTCCTCGTTCCGGCCGAGCGTGACGCGGCGGACGGACACGGAGGTCATTGCTCGAGTTAACGTTGTGAGCGTTGAATCGATTGCCCGAACTGTTGCCGAAACCGGTGGTGACGTGCGAATCGTCTCGCCTCCGCAACTGCGTGATGACGTCCGTGCGGCGCTTGAAGACCTGCTGGAGAGTTCACGCCGTTGCCGTACAGTGGGCACTGAGCTGGTTTCTCAACTAGCTGTTACACCCACAAAGAATCCCAACCCCACAAGCAAACAGGAGCAAAAGTGAATTGGTTCATGTGGACCTTGTTATGGCTCGCGCTTTCGTTGGGCCTGATTGCGATGCTCGCGTGGGGTGTCCTGCATCTGTGGCGTAAGTTCCGCGCGTCGATGGTGGATGTTGCACAGGCGGGCGACAAGGTTGCCGATGCGCTACAGACTGAAGCCGATGAGGTTCCTTCTTTGCCAGCTGAAGATCGTCACGGAACCCCAGTGGGCTGGGACGCTACGTTCGCTGACCCAACCGTGGTGCGTGCTGGCCGGGCCATCAAGCGTGACGAACGTGTTGAAGCGCGCCGGAAGCGGCGCATCGACATGCTGTGGGCCACCGGGCGTCCACGCCGCTGGGGTGACATCCACGACAACGACGAGGCGGATATGGATGGGACTGCCGTCGCGGATGAGCCTCGCGGCGTGTGAACTGTGCGGGCAATGTGAACTGGGCGCCCCAGTAACCGGAACGTTGATCACCGAGACCGTAGGGCCCCTGCACTAGAATAAGAGAAGCGAGCTGACAACCCATGTTTGGCGGGTTGTCTCACCGAACACTATAAGGAGCAGCAACTATGCATCCGCCGTCACCCATGGCCTGGGCGATCATCATTGTCGTCATTCTTGTGCTCTTCGCGTTGCCCAAGTTGCCGAAGATCGCGCGCAGCCTGGGTGAATCTACCCGCATCTTCAAGTCGGAAATGCGGCAGATGAAGAAGGACGAAGAAGCGGAACGTAACGCCAGCAAGGACGGCGCCGCGGAGTCCGGCACGGCTGAGAACCAGGCGAAGGAACCTCTCGAAGGCCGCATCGTAGACACCCCGCAGGCTCGGGAAGACAACAAGTAATTCTCAGCGGTGTCGAGTACTCGGCGGAAGAATACCGGCGGGCATATGCCCTTAAAGCGGCACTTTAAAGAGTTCCGCAACCGGCTCATCGTTTGTGTTATTACGCTACTGATCACGTCCATCGTCGGCTTTTTCCTCTATAAGCCGGTGATGGCGTTCCTGATCAAGCTTGTTTCCGACCTCGGCGGAATCATCAACTTCGGTTCGGCGATCGCTCCGCTCGATGTGATGATCAGGGTTTCGCTGTGGATCGGCATGGTCCTGGCGGCGCCGATGTTCATTTGGCAGATCTGGGCGTTCATTGTCCCGGGTCTGCTACGGAAGGAAAAGCGGCTCACGATCTCGTTTATGAGTGCCGCGATCCCACTGTTTTTGCTGGGTGTCGCGCTGGGTATCTATGTGATCCCTCACGCGCTGCGGTTCTTCCTTTCGCTGACTCCTGACAACGCGGGCAACATCATCCTGGTTAATGATTTCCTCCCGTTCGTGACGCGATTGACGATCGCCTTCGGTATCGCGATGGTCCTGCCAGTAGGCATGGTGGGGCTCAACGTGGCCGGTATTTTGCCGGCGAAATCGATCCTGAAACACTGGCGCATCACGGTATTCCTCATCACCGTGTTTTCTGCGATTGCGGCGCCGGGCGGCGATGCGCTGAGCATGTTCTTCATCGCAGGCCCGATGTTGGTCTTGTTTATCGCGGCGACGTTCTTCTGCTGGGTCCTTGACCGGCGGCGTGCAAAGCGTGAAGCGAAAGCACGCGTTGCCGGACCTAGCGAGGTTGAGGCGCCGCGTACCGTTTCCGCGCCTAAAGGAAGTGATGATCTTTAGAAGACACCGTGATTGAGGCGTGCATTTGCGCAGCAAACATCGTCCGTATGTAACTCTTTGAGACCGCCACCATGGGTTCCTCTGTGAGAGGCCCAGCCCGAGTCAAGAATGTATCGAGGACAAGACGTGTCATCTGAAGTAGAGGGGCTCAGCCCCGCCGAACGTTTCCAAGCAGCCGCGGAACGGCAGCGTCGGAGCCGGACCGAAGTGGGCAGGTTCGCATCAACGTTTTCGTTCGATTTGGATGAGTTTCAGCTCTCGGCCTGCGAAGCCCTTGAAGAGGGCCGCGACGTGCTGGTGGCGGCACCTACGGGAGCCGGCAAGACCATCGTGGGCGAATTCGCGGTTCATTTGGCGCTTGCCCGTGGAACTAAGGCTTTCTACACGACCCCGATCAAGGCGCTATCGAATCAGAAGTTTTCTGACTTCGCCCAGACGTATGGCGCACACAACGTCGGCCTGCTGACGGGGGACACGAGCATCAATTCGGAAGCGCCCATCGTTGTCATGACCACCGAGGTCCTCCGCAACATGCTCTATGCGGGGTCGACGACACTCGATGGACTCGAATATGTGGTCATGGATGAGGTGCACTATCTAGCGGATAAGGACCGGGGTGCTGTCTGGGAAGAAGTGATTCTGCACTTGCCACAGCGGGTTCAAGTTGCCTCGCTATCGGCCACGGTTTCGAACGCTGAGGAGTTCGGCGGCTGGTTGAACTCGGTGCGTGGAGCCACCGATGTTGTGGTGACGGAGCACAGGCCAGTCCCGTTGAGCCAGCATGTTTTGGTGGGTAAGCAGCTGGTAGATCTGTTTGCTGAGGATGTTTCTTTCGACGAGACCGCGGGTGTCGATCAGCTCGTGAATCCGCACTTGATGCGGTTGGCGCAGCAACAGAATTCTCGCGATGGTTTGCGGGACTGGCGTTCGCCTCGCGGCGGTTCACATGGGCGTGATGAGCGTGGACGCCGCGATCAGAAGGGTCGCCGCGGCGGGCGTCATGGCCGCGGCCGCGGGCGTCAAGGTGGACGTTCGCGGCGTGCCAAGGAATTCAAAGAGGATGCGCTGCGCTATAGCCGCGGGGAGACATACGCGGCTCACCGTGCTGACCGCAGCGAGCACGCGCGCATTGGGCATGAGCAGCATGAGGAATATCATCTGGTGCCGTCGCGGGCGCAACGCCCTGACGTCGTGATGACGCTTAAGAAAGCTCAGCTACTTCCTGCGATTGTTTTCATTTTCTCGCGTAAGCAATGTGATCTGGCGGTTCAGCAGTGCATCAACGCGGGTCTTCGGCTTGCAGATAAGCATGAGCAACGGCTGATTCGCGAAGAGCTCGATGATGTGGCCCAGAACCTGCCAGCTGAAGATCTCGATGTGCTGGGTTACTGGCAGTTGCGTGAGGGCCTGTTGCGGGGTGTTGTGGCGCATCACGCGGGTATGGTTCCTGTCTTCAAGGAAGCCGTTGAGAGGCTGTTTGTCCGTGGCCTGATCAAGGTCGTCTACGCGACCGAGACCCTTGCGCTCGGTATCAATATGCCGGCGCGCTCGGTAGTTCTTGAGAAGCTCGATAAGTTCAACGGCGAAACTCACGTGCCGATTACGCCGGGGGAGTACACCCAGCTCACGGGCCGTGCTGGCCGCCGAGGCATCGATGTTGAGGGCCACGCTGTTGTGACGTGGCATCGTGGCATGGAGCCGGGCGAGGTTGCCGGTTTGGCTTCTAAGCGTACGTACCCGCTGAACTCTAGTTTCCGCCCGACGTACAACATGAGCCTGAACCTCGTGCGGCGCTTGGGCGCTCCGAAGGCCCGTGAGGTCCTCGAACGTTCATTTGCCCAGTACCAGGCTGACGCATCGGTTGTTGGTCTTGCTCGCCAACTCGATTCACGTGAAGAGTCCCTCGATGGCTACGCGGAGGCGATGGCTTGCCACCTGGGCGACTTCAAGGAGTACGCGCAGCTTCGCGCCGAGCTTTCGGCGGCGGAGAAGGCCGCATCGTCGGGTCGGAATCGGGCGCGCAAGAGCGCGATAGAGATGTCCTTGGATTCGCTGATGCGCGGTGACATCATCGAGGTCGGGGGACGCCGTGGGCTTGGCGTGGTCGTTGTGACGCAGCCGAGCCCATCTTTGCGGGATCCGCGGCCATTCGTTGTCACGATGGAAGGCGCGGGCCGCCGCTTGAGCGTCAACGACCTGGACACGCCGGCCGAGGTGCTGGCTCGTGTCAAGGTGCCTAAGTCCTTCAAGGGAGCCTCCCCGAAGGAGCGCATCGAGCTGGCCCGCCGCGCACGCAACGCCGTCGCCAACAGCTCGCAGAAACATCGTCAGGCGTCAGTGGGCTTCGCATTCCCTGGACAGCAGGATGCGACAGAGCGCATCGAGGAGTTGCGTTCTAAGCTGAAGGCTCATCCGTGCCATCAGTGCCCCGAGCGGGAACAACACGCGCGCTGGGCCGAACGGTATCAGCGTCTCAAGCGGGAAACGGACCGGATCCACGGCGAGATCCAGGCGCGAACCAATTCGATCGCGCGGACTTTCGACCGTGTGTTGCACGTTCTGGAAGAAGTCGGCTACGTCAAGGGCAGGGGCCAAGAAGCTCGGGTCACGGATGCCGGCACAGTGATGTTGCGCATGTACGGCGAACGCGACCTGCTGACGTGCCTCGTGGCCAACACGGGCCTGTTTTCTGGTTTGTCTCCGGCCGCGATGGCGGCCGCCGCGACGATGTTTGTTTTCATGCCTAAGCGCGATGCGGATGTGGTTCCGCACGTATGGCCGACCGGTGTGCGTCCCATCTGGGATGAAGCCGTCAGCATCGCTGAGGAGCTCACTCACCTCGAGAAGAAGCACCACATCGAACCCACGCCGGCACCGGACTGTTCGCTCGTTCAGCCGATGCACAGCTGGGCCATGGGCGAAGACCTCGCTGACGCGCTGTTCGCCTCGCCGATCGAGGCTGGCGATTTTGTGCGTTGGGCTAAGCAGACCATCGATTTTCTGGGTCAAATCGCGAGCAACGAGGCGATCGCGCCAGATGTGTGTGCGACCGCATCGGCCGCTGCAGACCTGATCTCGCGAGGCATCGTGGATGCGTCATCGGTGATTGAAGAAGCGTTAGAAGAAGAGGAAACAGGTGACTAAGCCGGTCATGTACGTCGGCGCTGCGATTTACGCGCCGGAGGACCCGTTCGCCACAGCGATGTTGGTTGAGAACGGAACCATCGCGTGGATGGGAACCCACGCTGCCGCGAAGAGCATCATGTCGGACGCGATGACCGTGGTCGATGTAGAGGGGGCGCTGATCGCTCCGGCGTTCGTGGATTCGCACGCGCACATCACCGAGACGGGCCGGCACTTGGCAACCCTCCAGCTGGATCATGTCCGCTCCAAGCAGGAGTTCCTCGACGAATTGTCCCGCTACGCTAAGGGCCTTGATCCCAAGCAACGCGTGCTGGCTTCCGGTTGGGACGAAACCCTGTGGGACGATCCAGGGGCACAGGACAGCTCCGATGCTGATGCGGATACCGACGCGAATGCTGCAGTCTTGCCGACTGTCGCGGAGCTGGACCGTGCTGTGGGCTCGCGCCCGGCGTACGTGCTTCGCCGGGATCTGCACACGGCTCTCGCTTCGAGCGCGGCGCTGACTGCGGCCGGGCTTGAGGTTCCATCCGGGGATCTTGACGGTGCATGGATGAGCGAGCATGAACATCACGTTCTGCGCGAGTGGGCGCTCACTGCAAGCGACGACGAACTCCGCTTATGGCAACGCACAGCTCTGAGCAGCTTCGCGAAAACCGGGCACGCGCTGGTCACGGAGATGTCGGCGCCCCACGTGTCTGGCCGCCGGGACCTCGATGTTCTGCTCGCCGCGCGAGAGAAAGAAGCGCAGGCGCTCCCCTCTGTTCATGCGTTCTGGGCGCAGCTTGTCGAGACCGAAGCGGAAGCGCGGGAGCTCGCCGCCTCTTTCACCTCCAACAGCCGATACCGGCGTCTGGCGGGCATCGGCGGGGACTTGTCGATGGACGGCTCGATCGGCGCCTATACGGCGGCTTTGCGGCACGACTATGCGGATGCGCCGGGGGAGAAGGGGCAACTACTGTTGACCCCGCAACAGGTTGCTGCGCACGTGATTGCGTGCGTCAACGCTGGCATTCCAACCGGTTTCCACGCGATCGGCGACGCCGCTTTGGACGCTTTGCTCGAGGGGTACAGGATCGCCGCTGAGGAGGTGGGCGCGCGGGCTATCCGTCAGCAGCGTCACCGCATCGAACACGCTGAGATGTTGGATGCCCATCACATCGAGGCGATGTTGGAGTTTGGCCTGACCGCGAGTGTTCAGCCTCGTTTCGATGAGTTGTGGGGCCACGCGGGCGACATGTATGACGCTCGCCTTGGTGTTGAGCGTGCGGCAAGCATGAACCCGTTCGGTTCGCTATCTGCGGCAGGCGTGCCGCTCGTGTTTGGCTCGGATGCGCCGGTGACTCACGCTTTGCCGTGGAAGACGATTCGTTCCGCTATGCATCACCACGATGCGGATCAGACTCTTCCCGCACGCGCAGGTTTCCTCGCGCACACGCGCGCCGGCTACCGTGCACTCAACATCCCTGACCCAACCGCTGGTGTATTGCGTTGGGGTGCCGCTGCGACGTTCGCGATCTGGGAGCCGAGTGAGCTCGTCGTGGGGTCGACTGACCTTTCACGAACCAGTTTCTCGACGGACGCGAGAGCCCGTACCCCGATGCTTCCGGACCTTGAAGCCGATTCCTTGCCGGAATGCTGGGCTACCGTTCGTCACGGCGAGATCCTGTGGGACGGCAAGGGCTTGCACGGTGAACTTCACAGCGGATCGGAAGGGCTAGAATGACCACTGTGCGTGTACTGACTATCATCCCTACCTATAACGAGATCGAGACTCTCGAAAGCATTGTCAAGCGGGTCCGTTCAGCTGTACCGGACGTCGACATTCTGATCGCTGACGATAATTCCCCGGACGGTACCGGCAAGCTTGCCGATGAGATCGCGGAGCATGACTCTCAGGTTTTCGTTCTGCATCGTCCTGGTAAGCAGGGCCTCGGCGCTGCTTATCTTGCAGGTTTCGCCTGGGGCAAGGAACGCGGCTACGACGTCTTGATTGAGTTGGATGCGGATGGCTCGCATCAGCCGGAACAGTTGCCTCGTTTGCTCCGTGCGATTGAGCGCGGGGCGGATGCAGTGATCGGTTCCCGTTGGGTGCCTGGGGGAGAGGTCAAGAATTGGCCTGCGTCCCGCAAGGTTCTTTCGAAGGCGGGATCGTTTGTTTCCCGTTTCTTCTTGGGGCTCAATCTCAAAGACATCACTGCAGGCATGCGTGCCTACAAGGCTGAGATTCTTACGGATGAGTTGCTCGGTTCGATCGAGTCCGTGGGCTACGGATTCCAGATCGATATGACGTTCCAGATTGCGTTGGCTGGCCACAAGATCGTGGAGGTTCCCGTGACCTTCATCGACCGTGAGCTGGGTGAGTCGAAGATGAGCGGCAACATCATCGTTGAGGCGCTACTGAACGTGGTCAAGTGGGGTTTGAAGGCTCGCGCCAAGAAGCTCGCGAGCTTGCTTAGAGGTTAGAAGTCCACGGCGAGAAGCCTGCGGCTTGAAACGCAAAGCGTGTGGGCGGTGTCGACATCCAATGTCGACACCGCCCACGCGCTTAAGTTCAGCGGAAGCGTTTACTTCTTTGAATTCACTTTTTTGGCTTCTCTCCGCGGGCTTCGCGGAGCTGGTTCAAGCGGTCCTTGAGGATCACTTCAAGCTCGTCGAACGAGCGGCGTTCAAGCAGCATATCCCAGTGGGTGCGGACCGGCTTTTCTTTGGTCGGTTCCTCTTCGCCACCGTCAATCCGCTTAGCCTTCTTGCCGGTCTTGGTGTACCAAATCGTAGGTACTTCGGCTTCGAGGGCGAATACGACGTCCATGCGTTCGCCGTCTTCGGTCTCGTATGTCACGGTCTGGCGTGCTGCAGGTTCAACGCCCGCTTCGGACTCCATCGACTGAGACCCAAGACGCATACCGCGTAGGCTGCGATCGCTCACACATTCTCCTCAGTGTTAGCTTGTCGTGATGATTCATTCTCCGGGTTCAACAACGGTGAGTGCGAGATTATTCCCGCACTCACCGTTATACCTGGAAAAGTAATGCGTTAGTTCTTGTCAGCGTTAGTTCTTCTCGGCGTTAGTTTTTCTCGTCGGGCTCGGCAGAGCCGTCCTTGTCAGCAGAGTCGGCGCCGAACGCGCTACCGAAGCTCGCGCCAGGCGCACCGAACGCGTTGCCGAGGCCCTTCATAGCGTCGGTCACGTCGGTTGGGATGAACCACAGCTTGTTGGACTCGCCTTCGGCGATCTTAGGCAGCTGCTGCAGGTACTGGTAAGCAAGCAACTTAGGCGACGCATCAGCCGAGTGGACGGCCTCGAAGACGTTGCGGATCGCTTCAGCTTCACCCTGCGCACGCAAGACGGCGGCCTTCGCTTCACCTTCAGCCTTGAGGATCTGAGCCTGGCGCTCACCTTCAGCGGTCAGAATCTGGGACTGCTTGACACCCTCAGCGGTGAGGATCGCGGCGCGGCGGTCACGTTCAGCGCGCATCTGCTTTTCCATCGAGTCCTGAATCGACATTGGCGGGTCGATCGCCTTGAGCTCAACGCGGGATACGCGGATGCCCCACTTGCCGGTCGCCTCGTCGAGGACGCCACGGAGCTGGCCGTTGATGCGGTCACGGGAGGTCAGCGCTTCTTCAAGGTTCATGCCACCCACGACGTTACGCAGAGTGGTGGTGGTCAGCTGCTCAACCGCGCGGATGTAGTTCTCGATCTCGTAGGTCGCGTCCTTCGCGTTGGTCACCTGGTAGTAGACGACCGTGTCGATGTTGACCACGAGGTTGTCTTCGGTGATGACAGGCTGCGGCGGGAAGGTCTGGACCTGTTCACGAAGGTCGATGACCGGGCCGAGGCGGTCGATGAAAGGAACCACAAGCGTCAGGCCGGCTTTAGCTGTGCGGTGGTAGCGACCGAGGCGCTCAACAATGCGTTCGCGGGCCTGCGGGATGATGTGGATGGACTTGACGAGGACGATGAGCGCAATGATCACGACCACGAGCGCCACAACGAGCGCCGGGGAGATGAATGGCTCCGAAGAGGATTCAAACGGTGACATGTTTTAGCTTTCGTATGTCCGGACAGGGGAGATGTAGGCGGTTGCACCCTGGACACGATCGATGACGACGTGTTCGCCGGGTGCGATGCCTTGAGCGAGGGTCGTGCGGGCGGTCCAGGTGTCGCCGTGAACGCGAATCAGCCCGGTGTGGTGGGTGACGCGCTCGACCACGACGGCGTGGCTGTTGATGAGTCGGTCAACATTGGAGCGACCGTCTGATGTTCGTTTACGCAGCATCCGCATCGCGAAGGGGCGCAGCGTCAACATGAGGATCAGCGAAACCGCGCTGAACACGATGAGCTGGAGCCAGAACTCGGCATCTGCCAGCGCAGTGAAGGTCGCGACAAGCGCGCCGCCTGCAAGCATCGCGAACCATAAATCCAGCGATAGCATTTCGATGCCCAGCAACAGGAGCATCACGACGAGCCAGAAGGCCCACCCGTTTTCGAGGATCCATTGCATCATGGCTTTATTTTCGCATGAGTCATACTTTTTTGGGAGCTTATTCAGGCTTTTGCGGGAGTTTGTGTGAAAGCGCTGACTTGAACGTTGCACGAGACGCTCAGCTGAGCCAGCTCAGTTTCTTCAGGGGAGAGCTCGATCGATTCGCGTTCAATGCGTTTGGCGATCTCGTCTCGGCTCTGGTGGTGGCCTGCAGGTCCCATGTGCGCTAGCGCGGCAACCGCATCGTGAGTCAGTTGCATCGAACGTTTGATGGTGTATTCGCCAGCAAGCTCGAACCCGTGGCGGCGGGCTTCTTCGCTGAGATGCTGTTGCTTGTCCTCCTGAATGCTCAAAAGGCCCGCGAGCCCTCGTATTTCCACGAGGTGCTCAGGTAGGGGAGTCACAACGATCAGAGCGCCCCGAGGCTTGAGGACTCTGTGGAATTCTTCCCAGTTGCGCGGCGCGAACACGTTGAGGATCGCGTCGGCACAATGCGAAGCCACGGGCCATGGGCGCCACACATCCCACACAAGCGACAACGCGCCATCGACCTGCGCCGCGCGTTGGGCCGCCGCCGGCGAGATATCGAATCCAATCCCACGGGCGTATCCGGCTAGCCCATCCAAAGCGTGCTTGAGGTAGTAGCCCGTCCCGCATCCGGCGTCGAGCATGAGAGGAGAGGCATTTGAATCCTCGATCCCGATGGCGTGGCCTGCGTGTTCCGCGATTGCGGTGCGGATGGCTTGTGCGATGGGTTCGTAGTAGCCGGACTCGAGGAACTCGACCCGCGAAGCAACCATCTCGCGGGTGTCCGGCGTGAATGAGGTTCCGCGTCCGGTGAGCAGGTTGATGTGGCCTTGGCGGGCCGCGTCGAATCGGTGGCCCTCGGCGCACGATGCGAAGGACGGCTTTCCGTGTTCCCTGCGGTGAACGGTCAGCGCAGCTGAGTCGGTGCCGCACACAGGGCACGTGAGCGGCCAGGGAGCGTTGCCTGCTACGGTGTATGTATTATCTATTGTCATGGCATGAACCCTTGTGCAAGGGGAGTGATAGCGATATGATCGCTTTAGAAATGCAACGCTTCCCGGGCTTCGTCGGCCGTTGGTGCGGCCCACATGTGCGCGTAGTTCTCGTCTGTGCAGATGCTGCGGATATGGGCCTTGTCGATGTAGATGATGCCAGCGAGGTGGTCGGTTTCGTGCTGGAAAATGCGGGCCTGCCAGCCTGAGAGTTCACGCGTGTGCTGTTGTCCGTCAAAGCCAAGCCAGGTCGCGCGGATGTCTGCAGGGCGTTCGACTGCAGCGGTGTAGCCAGGCATTGAGAGACAACCTTCGTAATGGGTTGCTGTGCGGGTTCCGATCGGCTCATAAGACGGATTGAGTATGACCATGAGCTCGAGCTTTTCGCGCTCGCGCGCCTGAGCGAAACTTTCTGGAATGTCGTACATGTCCTCAAGAACGGCTAGACGCAAGTTGACGCCAACTTGAGGTGCTGCGACACCAACGCCTGGCGCATCGTGCATTGTGGCAACCATGCGGTCGATGAGCTCACGCAACTCAGGTGTGTCGTTGCCGTCCCAGTCGTTACATACCTGGCGCAAAACTGGGTCGCCGACGTGCACAAGCGGCAAAGGCTGTACGGACTCGTCGTGTGTTTCATTGAGTTCAGCGGACATGTGCATCATTATCGCACTGCGGTTGTGTGTAGATGTTTGTGTCTCAGTCGCACTGTGCAACTTACATCTAAGGCTCACTGTGTATATGTCTGTGCGGTACGTTCCGTCCTAACCAATATAAAGCGCCGATAATCTACATTATGTCAAGTAGCGCTTAGGGGCACGCCCAAGCGCCGAGATGTTCCCTCATGTGACGCTCCGTGCGCCCCTCTCCCGCATAGACTAATGAGTATGCAACGTTTCGTGTGGATCCTGTGGCTCATCGTCGACCTCGCACTCATGGTTGTCTTCGCAACCACCGGGCGTAGTTCGCACAATGAGGAACTCAGCGCAGGCGGCATTTTCCAGGTCGCATGGCCGTTCATGGTTGCTGTTGTTATCGCATTCGCTGTGACGCGTGGATGGGAAACCTACTGGAAGATCTGGCCGCACGGTTTTATTTATTGGGGCCTCGTCGTCATCCTGGGCATTTTGCTGCGTGTTATCGCCGGCTCGACCGCGGCTATGCCGTTCATCCTCGTCACGGCAGGTGTTTTGTTCTTGTTCCTGATTGGCCGGCGCATGATCAGCGGACTGTTCATGCGCCACCGGGTCTAGTTGACATGGTGAGTGGCCACTTCCCCACTGTTTCTACGAGTTAACGCGTATGTACGCCGCGTTCGTTCTCCGCGCGTAAAGTGGCTAACAGGACCTAGATAAAAGGACTTAGATAAGGATTGTCATGATTACTGCATTCGTCATGATCGACGTTGAAGCCGACCGCATTCCAGAAACCGCTCAGCAGATTTCGGAGCTCGACGGCGTATCTGAGGTTTATTCCGTTGCGGGTGGCGATTGGGACCTCATCGCGATCGTCCGCGTCATGAACCACGAAGACCTCGCCGAGGTCATCCCAAACCACCTCAACAAGGTTCAGGGTGTCGTGTCCACGACGACGAACATCGCCTTCCGTGCTTTCTCGCAACACGATCTCGAAGCCGCATTCTCGCTCGGCCTCGAATAGAGCTCAGTGGCGATATTTCCTTTAACGCTGTGAGGCGTGGCTAGCTCCGAAACGAGCTAGCCACGCCTCACTGTTTAAGTCTAGTCTGCCTAGGTTGCTTAGCTTTCTTGGGTGGCGGAGACCCATGCTTCAAGCACCTTCTGAGCGGCGCCCGAATCGATCGATTCCTCTGCGGCGCCGTACTTTGCGGCTATCCGGTCCTTGAAAGAGCCCGTCGCGTCTTGATCGAAAGCAACCAAGGCGGCTGCCGTGTTGAGCAGAACCGCATCGCGAATAGGACCCTTCTCCCCCGCCAGCACATCGCGCACAACCTGAGCGTTGTGCTCAGCGTCCGCGCCACGCAAGTCGTCCAGGGTGGCCCGTGGGACACCGATGTCCTGGGCATCAAACATGAAGGTTTCGATATTGCCGTCACGGACTTCCCACACCTTATTAGACGCGGTGGTCGTGAACTCATCGAGGCCGTCTTCGCCGCGGAACACGAGTCCTCGCTTACCGCGCTTGGCCAGAACGCCAGCCATGATCGGCGCCATCGGGGCGATAGCACAACCAATCACTGAAGCGCTCGGGTCGGACGGGTTGGTGAGTGGGCCCATGAAGTTGAAGGCCGTCGGCACTCCAAGCTGAGCACGCGCCGGAGCTGCAAACCGCATCGATGGGTGGAACACCTGAGCAAAGCAGAACGTGAGCCCAGCCTTCTCAAGGACAGGCAGGAGCTTCTCCGGTTCGATGTCGAGCCGGACGCCGAGCGCCCCGATCACATCAGCTGAGCCCGACGAGCTGGATGCTGCACGGTTACCGTGCTTGACGACGCGTGCACCCGCGCCGGCGCATACGAGCGAAGCCATCGTCGAAATATTTACGGTGTTCTGGCGGTCGCCGCCAGTGCCGACGATGTCGAGGGTCTCCCCCGTTACATTGAGCGGACGAGCCGCCGCGACCATCGAATCAACGAGGCCGGTGAACTCATCAACCGTTTCACCCTTGGCCCTCAGCGCAACCAGAAAGCCGGCAACCTGGGCGTCGGTTGCGGAACCTTGCATGATTTCGCGCATTGCCCACGCGGCTTGAGCAGTCGTGATGTCACGACCATCCATAAGTGGTGCGAGGATCTGGGGCCAGGTGAAAGTTTCATTAGTCATCGTCACGTGGTCAGATTACAAGGTCACGGGGCAACAAGCGGTGAACGTGACGACAATCATGTAACTCTTTGAGGTTAAGACACGCCAGGTGCCGTATAAGCCTAAGAGCGACATGCCGCAGCCTATGTTGCGAAACCTCTAAAAGCCTGTGAGTAAGCGGCTAAACGGTCATGCAAGACATCTGCAGCGGCGTGCCGTTGGGCAAAATCGATCTAAATAGGGATAATGGTTCCGTGACCACTGCGACTTCATCACTCAGCAAGCAGGGGCAGGCCATTCCTCGCCGCCCCAACATGGTGGCCGTCGGAACCATCGTTTGGCTGTCGTCCGAACTGATGTTCTTCGCGGCTCTATTCGCCATGTATTTCACCCTCAAGGCCACAAGGCCAGACGTCTGGGCAGCGGATACCCAGCATCTGGCCTTCCCTCTTGCCTTGATTAACTCGACGATCCTCGTGCTTTCGTCGTTCACCTGCCAGATTGGCGTGAACAAGGTCGAAGCACACGGTAAGCCTGCGGTTCCGCGGCGTACCGGTGGAATCTTCGAGATCAGCAAGTGGGGGCTGGCGGAATGGTTCATCCTGTCGTTCCTGATGGGTGCCATCTTCGTTGCCGTGCAGTCCTTCGAATACGCCGAACTTGTACAGGCAGGCGTGACGTTCTCGTCCTCGGCCTTCGGTTCCGCCTTCTTCATCACCACGGGCTTCCACGGCCTCCACGTGATCGGCGGTCTGATTGCCTTCCTGATCGTCATTGGACGTACTTACATGGCACGCAACTTCGGTGCCCATGAAGCGTCCTCTGCCATGGTCGTCTCCTACTACTGGCACTTCGTTGACGTAGTGTGGGTGGCCCTGTTCATCATCATCTACATCCTGAAGTAGTACGCGGCCTAGCCCGTCATCACTTCATTGCCCACAAACCCGAATTGAGGATCCGCACGTGAAGGCTTTGTCCCAGCGCCGGCGATCGCCCCTCGCTCTCCTCGCCTTGCTTGTGCTCGGCTTGGTAGCGACCGGTGGTGTATACACAATTGCCGGTTCCGTAACTTCCGCCAATGCTGAAGCCCAGGCTGTAGCCGAGGGCGACGTAGAAAACGGCGGCAAGCTTTTCTCTGCTAACTGCGCAACCTGCCACGGCGTTAACGCCGAAGGCACCCCTGCTGGCCCAAGCCTGATTGGTGTAGGTGCAGCATCGGTTGACTTCCAGGTTGGCACCGGCCGTATGCCTATGCAGATGCAGGGCCCACAGGCTCAGATCAAGCCAAAGCAGTTCTCCGAGCAGCAGACCGCCGACCTTTCGGCTTATGTCGCTTCCCTCGGTGCAGGCCCAGCTATTCCGTCTGACGACGTTCTGGACCACTCCAACCTGACTCCAGAAGAGATCGCTGACGGCGGTACGATCTTCCGCGTCAACTGCGCTATGTGCCACAACGCTGGTGCATCCGGTGGTGCTCTGACCCGCGGTAAGTACGCACCAACCATTCACGGCGTTTCCGAGAAGCACATCTATGAGGCCATGGTCACTGGTCCTCAGAACATGCCAGTCTTCAACGACACCAACCTCCCGCCTGAGCAGAAGCGCCAGGTTCTCGGTTACCTCAAGATGCTTGAGAACGAGGGCAACCCAGGCGGCTTCCCACTCGGTGGTTTGGGTCCTGTGGCTGAGGGTCTGTTCATCTGGACAGGCGGCCTCGCCCTGATCATCTCGTTCACCATCTGGATCACGTCGCGTCGCGCCTAATGATCCACGTGCTCCCCGGCTCCGGCCGGGGACGCATACGTCATCTCCACTTGCACATCTAAGAGAAGGTAGTAAGCCACTATGAGCGACGAACGTCACGGCAACCCGCACACGTCGGGTGCCGTCGATCCGGTCGGTCAGGGAGGAACTTCTAAGGAGTTCCAGAACCCCGGTCTACCGCCGCACACCCCGCGTATCACCGACGTTGATCCGAAGGCAGAAAAGCGAGCATCTCGCCAGGTCTTCGTTTTGTTCCTGATCTCGATCCTGGGAACAATCCTGTTCTTCTTCGGTTACTTCGGTGTCGGCCACACCGGCATCGAAATCGGCACCAAGCTGCGTCTGCAGAACACCCTCATCGGTCTGGGTACCGCATTCGCGATGCTCGGCATCGGTCTCGGCATCATCCACTGGGCTAAGTCCCTCATGCCAGACCACGAGGTCATTGAAGAGCGCCACGAGCTTGCCCCAGAGGCTGGCCGTGCTGAAGCTCAGCAGATGATCGAAGAGATCATTGAAGAGTCCGGTATGAGCCGCCGTAAGGTCCTCACCGGTACCCTCATCGGTGCAGCAGCAATCGCACCGCTGCCAGCGATCTTCATGTTCCGCGACCTTGACCGCAGCAAGAAGACCGCAAACCAGATGGTCGACCAGCTTCGTCACACGATGTGGCACGAAGGTGTTCGCCTGGTTCGTGACCCTTCCGGTCTGCCAATCAAGGCTTCCGACATCCAGATCGGCTCCGCAGTACACGTCATCCCTGAAGGCCTCAACGAGCTCAAGGAGAACAAGCTCAACGAGAAGGCCAAGGCTGTTGTGCTGGTCATGCGCCTGTCTGAAGAGAAGATGCACATCTCCCCTGGCCGTGAAGACTGGCACGTCAACGGCATCGTTGCATACTCCAAGATCTGCACCCACGTCGGTTGCCCGATCGCACTGTACGAGCAGCACACACACCACCTGCTGTGCCCATGCCACCAGTCGACGTTCGACCTCACGCAGGAGTGCAAGGTTGTCTTCGGCCCGGCGTCGCACGCTCTGCCGCAGCTTCCAATCACCGTTGACGATGAAGGCTTCCTTGTCGCCCGTAGCGACTTCCAGGAGCCTGTCGGCCCGAGCTACTGGGAGCGTGGTTGATCACTATGACCAACACAGTGACTGAATACCAGGCAAAGACCAAAACTGGTCGCATTGCCAACTTCGTTAACACCCGTACCGGCGCTCAGGCGCTTGTCAAGGAGTTCGGCCGCAAGGTCTTCCCAGACCACTGGTCATTCATGTTCGGTGAGGTTGCCCTCTACTCGTTCGTGATCCTCCTGCTGTCCGGTACGTTCCTGACGTTCTTCTTCGATCCATCGATGACGCACGTCACCTACACCGGCTCCTACCCTGGCCTCCAGGGGATCGGCATGTCGGCGGCCTACCACACCGCACTCGACCTCTCGTTCGACGTTCGCGGTGGCCTGTTCATGCGCCAGCTGCACCACTGGGCTGCACTGCTCTTCGTAGCTGCAATGTCCGTTCACATGCTGCGCGTGTTCTTCACCGGCGCGTTCCGCCGTCCACGTGAACTGAACTGGGTTGTCGGTTGCGTACTGCTCATCTTGGGCCTCGCGGCAGGCTTCACCGGCTACTCCCTGCCAGACGACCTCCTCTCCGGTAACGGTCTGCGCATTATCGACGGTGTTATCAAGGCGATCCCGGTCGTCGGTACCTACATCTCGATGTTCCTGTTCGGTGGCGAGTTCCCAGGCGAACACATCATTCCTCGCCTCTACGTGCTGCACATCCTTGTGGTTCCAGCGATGATCCTCGCAATGATCGTTGTCCACTTGATGATGGTCGTAGTGCACAAGCACACCCAGTACCCTGGCCCAGGCCGCACCAACAACAACGTTGTCGGCTACCCAGTTGGTCCTGTTTACGCAGCAAAGGCTGGCGGTTTCTTCTTCGTCGTCTTCGGTGCGTTGGCATTCATCTCGGGTGTATTCCAGATCAACGCGATCTGGCACTACGGTCCATACGACCCGTCGCCGGTCTCCGCTGGTACTCAGCCTGACTGGTACATCGGTTGGGTTGACGGCGCGTTGCGTCTCATGCCAGGTATGCTCGGCGACTTCTCGTTCGAGCGTCACATATCCTTCCCATGGGGCGACAACACCTTCGCATTCGCAGTGCTCTTGCCAGCGCTCGGCCCGGCACTGTTCCTGTTTGCGCTGATGTTCGGCTGGCCATGGATCGAACGCTGGATCACCAAGGACAACCGCGAGCACCACATCCTCGACCGTCCACGTAACGCTCCGTTCCGTACGGCCGTTGGTGTTGCAGGTGTGATTTTCTACTGCGTCATGTGGGCGGCAGCGTCCTCTGACCTCGTAGCAACGCACTTCAAGGTTTCGCTCAACGACGTCACCTACTGGTTGCGCGTCCTGTTCTTCCTGGGCCCAATCCTCGGCTTCATCATTACCCGCCGTATCTGCCTCGCGCTTCAGCGTAAGGACCGCGAGACCGTCTTGCACGGTAGCGAATCCGGCATCGTTCTGATGAGCCCAGAGGGTGGCTTCCACGAGAAGCACACCCAGCTCAGCGAGTACGACCGCTGGCAGCTGGTCTCCTACAACTCGCCTGCCTACATCCCGGCTCAGCCTGATGAAGACGGCAAGATCACCAAGAAGGAGCGTCGCCGCGCCAAGTGGGCCAAGTTCTTCCTCGAGGACCGCGTCGCACCGGTCACCCCGGCAGAACTCGAAGCAGCTCACGAACACCACGATGAGATCGAAGGATCTGATCACCGTTCGGTAGAGAAGTAAGCTTCAACACCACACAGTCAAAGGGTGGGTTCGAAACTATGGTTTCGAACCCACCCTTTGCGTTACCCGGGCTCTGTCGACAGCATCCTTCTAGCCAACAGCCACGCTCAACTGGTGTGTATGATACATAGTCATGAACAAATGAACTCCACCCCCGCTTCTAACGGCAGCAGTCGGCACGCTATAGGTGCCCATTGTGTTGCTAGAACCTAGCAATGCTCAGGAGATCACTATGCCTTCCATCAAGCTCGATCATATTTCTTTCGCATACGGTTCACACCAGGTACTAGATGAGGTGTCACTCAACGTTGGTGATGGTGAGCGAGCCTTCCTTGTGGGACCCAATGGCTGTGGCAAAACCACGCTCCTGAACTTCGCCTCGGGGCTACTTAAACCAGACAGCGGTCGTATCACCTCCGGGGTTGTTGGCGCACCGATTCCAGAACCGGAACGCTTCAGCGGTACTGTAGCGGAGTATTTTGCGACCGCGTTGGCACCGTTGCATGAACTGTCGAGACGCTTCGAAGAAACCACTGCATCGCTATCTACTGGCGACACCGGCGTCGAGCGCGAATATGACCAGCTTTTGGCAGCGATGACCGCACGCGATGTCTGGTCACTCGAAGCACGCCTAGATGAAACACTTGAAGGCCTAGGTCTAGGGGCGCTTTCTGGTTCTTCGGAGCGTCTGCTCACGAGTCTCTCCCCCGGTCAGCGTGCACGCCTTCACTTAGCTACGCTACTCACGCTACGACCAGACGTGCTGATACTCGATGAACCGACAAATCACCTGGACCGTGAGGCGATCGACTTCCTCACCGCGATGGTCTCCAGGTGGCCCGGCCCTGTGCTTGCAAGCAGTCACGACCGTTTGTTCATTGAGAACGTTGCGACTGTCATCTACGACATGGACATCACGGTTTGGCAAGAGCTCGCTAGAGCAGAAGGCCACGAGCTTACAGGTGGACTGTTCCGTAACGGTGGCAACTACTCGCAGTATCTCGACGCGAAAGAAAAAGCTAGGCAATCACATCGTCAGATTCACGCCGAGCAACAAGCAGATAAACGTCAGATACGCGAGCACCGTAACGAGAGCATGACAATCGCGCGCGGCGGGGTACGTCTCAAGACCGCGAGGGGTATGGCAAAGAAGTTCTTCGCCGACCGCGCAGCCGCGACATCCGTCAAACGCACACGCAACGATGACGTCAAGCTAAAGCGACTAGAAGAGCGCGAAGTCCGTAAGCCACGCGACTATCAACTCGAACTCAGCATCCCAACTCCAAAGCCACAAGAAGGCCTAGCTCTCAGCATTCGGCACGTTGCTGTCGAGCACCGGCTGACACCGTGCGACCTCGACCTATCTGCCGGTGAACACCTTCTTGTAACTGGCGAAAACGGTGCCGGAAAATCGACTTTGCTGCAGTGGATCGCCACCGCTCAGCCGCCCGAGGGCGTCCTCTCGTCAGGGAGCATAACTCGCAAGGAGCCCGTGACTATGGTTCCGCAACGACTTCCAATGGAAAACGACCCGGGGTTCACCGTTGATACTTGGTGCAACGGTGTGGGCGAGCTCGGTAAGGGCGTCATCCACCCAGCAATGTGGTCTACCCCGATTCCTGAGTTGTCGGATGGAAACCAACGCAGAGCGCAATTAGCTGTTGCCATATCAGCACACCCGACAACACTGATCGTGGATGAGCCAACCAACTATCTGGATCTCGACACCATCGAGTCGTTGGAACGAGCCTTACGTGACTGTCCGGGAACACTGATCATAGCGAGCCACGATCGGTGGCTGATAGAGCATTGGCAGGGCCGCCATCTCCATCTGCAGTCATGCAGTTAAAAGCTCTACTGGCGCCTGAGATCAAGCCTGATCGGGAATGCCTCAGGCCTGTAGAACGTACCGCTGAAGATCACCACGTTGTCGCCTGAGAACTGGTGACGCACGATCTGCAGGAGTGCCGCCTTAGAGTTCAGGTTGAGCATCCGCTCCTGCAACAGCGTTGCTGTTACAGCCTCAATCTGCTCCAATGAGCGATCCAACGAAACATTGCATCGTTCAGCTAAGTGCTTTTCGATCTGAGCGCTCGGGCGGCCCTCCAAGAGGCCTGGCACGCGGCGCAATGCCACATACATCTCTTCGACTGCAGCAGGCGCCTCATCCGCGCTATGGAGGCGCTGCAGATACAGGATCTCCTCCCCCGGCTCAATACGTAGCTCACGAGCGAGAAGATTCGTTGCCTTGACGACTTCGTGACGAATCAGACGCACGCTTGGAGTGCGATGCCGCAAACGCATCTCCTCTGCGAACGTGCGCAACCCGTATGTAGGCGGTGTTGCTTGAGGCCGGGCTGAACGGGTCCCCCTACCAGGCTGTACCCGCACGTAACCTTCCCGCTCCAACGTCTCTACCGCAGTTCGTAGCGTGGTGCGGGAGACCTGGAGTGCCTCAGCCAGTGGCCGCTCCCCCGGCAGCCGCACACCGGGAGGTATTTGCAGTAGTACGCCGCGTAGAGCTTCTGTGAGGCCGTCTGAGCGCTTATACGCTTCTCGACTGCGCTGACCACGCTGTGCCGGGCCTTGAGCGCCCATAGGATGTTGTCTCCAGGTCTCAACGAGTGCTTGGAGGATGATGTCTGTGCTTGCAACTAGTGGAGCGGAGTTGGCTGGGACTGAGGTGTCTACGCTCGATGATGTTCTAGTAATGCTCTCGGTGATAACTGACGAGTTCTTCATGGAAGGTCCTGCCGCAGAAGGAATGACACGTGAAGATAAGAAACGACGAGGGCTTACGTCTCAACTATATCCACTAAAGCTCGTTTACCTGGTTAAACAGCTGCGGGCTCCCACACCGTAGTGTGGAAACCCGCAGTCTGAATCAGCTAATGATTAGTGGCGGTAGGAGCCACGGTTGAGCTCGAATGCCCAGCCGATGACGCCGACTGCTACAGCACCAAGGCCGATGTAGAAAACCCACCAGCCGATAGCCAGGCCCGCGAAGCCGATAGCTACGCCGGTACCCAACATGAGTGGCCACCAGGACCATGGGGTGAACTGGCCGTAGATGCCTGCACGATCAGCGATCTCGCCGTCATTGTTATCTTCTGGCAGAGCATCAGACAACTTGGCGTGCTTGTTGAAGTAGTAACCGATCATGCCGGTCATCAGACCGAGCAGAACCAGTGCTGGGAAGCCAACCCACTCTTCGAAGTTAGTCAGGAAACCGTAAACGATTCCGACCGGGATGAAGAAGAAGATGCCAGCAAGGAAAAAGTAACCGCTAGTTTTCATAACCTAATCACTTATCTCCCTGGTCAGCAGGACCGAAGATGGTTGCCACTGCGCCCTTCGGAGTTACACGACCCGAGGCGAGCTCTGGGTGGTGCAGGTCGAGGGCCGGGCGCTCGGAGCGAATGCGTGGCAGCGAGTAGAAGTTGTGACGTGGGAGCGGGCAAGGAGTTGCCCACTCGAGCGAGGCGCCGAAGCCCCATGGGTCATCAACCTGTACGCGGCGACCGTTGCGGTGGGTGATGAATACGTTCAGGAAGAACGGAATCATCGAGACTGCAAGGATCATTGCACCGACGGTGGAGACCTGGTTCATGGCGGTGAAGCCATCCGACTGCAGGAAGTCAGCGTAACGACGTGGCATACCCATGACGCCGAGCCAGTGCTGAACCAGGAAGGTCAGGTGGAAGCCGATGAACACGAGCCAGAAGTGAATCTTGCCCAGGCGCTCGTTGAGCATCTTGCCGGTCCACTTTGGCCACCAGAAGTAGAAGCCTGCGAACATCGCGAACACAACGGTACCGAAGATCACGTAGTGGAAGTGAGCCACAACGAAGTAGGTATCGGACACGTGGAAGTCCAGCGGAGCCGAGGACAACGTAATACCGGTGAGACCACCGAAGAGGAAGGTCGTAAGGAAGCCGAGGCTCCAGATCATCGGAGTCTCAAACGTGATGGAACCGCGCCACAGCGTACCGAGCCAGTTGAAGAACTTCACACCGGTCGGGACAGCAATCAGCATGGTCATGAAACCGAAGAACGGAAGCATAACCGAGCCAGTGACGTACATGTGGTGTGCCCAGACTGCCACCGAAAGAGCTGCAATCGCGATAGTCGCGAACACGAGACCCTTGTAACCGAAGATTGGCTTACGGGAGAAGACTGGGAAGATCTCGGAAACCACACCGAAGAACGGCAGAGCGAGAATGTAAACCTCTGGGTGACCGAAGAACCAGAACAGGTGCTGCCAGAGAATCGGGCCACCGTTGGCGGCGTCGAAGATCTGGGCACCCAAGCGGCGGTCAGCGCCAAGGGCGAACAGTGCTGCTGCGAATGGTGGGAACGCCATGAGGATCAGCATCGAGGTGATCAGCGTGTTCCACGAGAAGATTGACATGCGCCACATGGTCATACCAGGTGCACGCAAGGTGATGATCGTGGTGATGAAGTTGACCGCACCGAAGATGGTACCGAAGCCCTGAAGCGCAAGACCGAAGACCCAGAGGTCGCCGCCCAAACCAGGGCTGAAGGTCGTGGACGCAAGTGGGGCGTAACCGAACCAACCGAAGGATGCTGCACCCTGTGGGGTGATGTAACCCGACATCGCAATGAGCGAGCCGAACAGGAAGAACCAGAAAGCCAGAGCGTTCAGACGTGGGAAAGCCACATCCGGTGCACCGATCTGTACTGGCATGAGGACGTTCGCGAAGCCAGCGAAGAGCGGCGTACCGAACATCAGCAGCATCAAGGTGCCGTGCATCGTGAACAGCTGGTTGTACTGCTCCTTGGTGTGCAGAATCTGCATACCTGGCTCGAAGAGCTCAGCACGGATCAGCAACGCCATGACACCGGCGATGCAGAAGAAAATAAACGCAGAGATCAGGTAAAGGTAACCGATCTTCTTGTGGTCAGTCGTCGTAATCCAGTCGACGATGATGCGTCCCTTGGACTTAGGCACCACCGACTGAGCTACGGTGCGAGACTCGTTGGTCGAGTATTCAAATGTTGCCACGAGTCATCACTTCCCTTCTCGGCTCGGCTCTTCTTCGCCGGTCAGACGGTGGTAGGAAGGGTCGTTAGTCGGAGTAACCTCAAGGCGGTTGTACTCCTCCTTCAGGCTGCCCTTCTCCATCTTCGCGAGCTGCTTCTTGAATTCTTCCTCAGAAACAACCTTCACCTGGAAGATCATCTCGGAGTGGTATTCACCACAGAGCTCAGCACACTTACCTGGTAGGTGCCTTCCTTCTGCGGGGTGAGCCACATGTGGTTCTGCTTACCTGGGATCATGTCCATCTTCTGAAGGAACGCAGGAATCCAGAACGAGTGGATCACATCACGCGAGTTCAACTGGAAGTGAACCGGAACGTTAACTGGGAGGTAGAGCGTTGGGAGCTTGGACTCGTCAACGACCTTGCCTGGCTCGTGCACCTGGGTCGTGACCTGGTAGCGCTGTTCGCCCTCGTAGTCGTAGTTGAAGTCCCAAGCCCACTGCTTGCCGTAAACGTTAACGGTCAGCGGAGAGTCAACTGGAGTGTCGACCTTCTGCTGGGTGCGGTGGGTGAAAATAAAGAAGGTCATGACAATGGCGATCGGGACCGCCGTGTAGAAGACCTCGAGTGGCAGCGAGTAGCTCAGCTGCTTTGGATAGCCGGTATCGCCCTTGCGGCGGCGGTAGGCAACGATGCACCACAGAGCCAAGCCCCAGGTAATCACACCGATTACCAGCGAGGCGATCCAGGAGTGATTCCACAGCTCAGCGAGTGCGCGAGTGTGGTTGGTCGTGTCCAGATCTTCCAGGGGCAGGAAGCCATTCTTGGACACGGGGGTGCATCCCGCGAGGGCTAGTGCCCCAACGGCAAGGATCCCGCCGAAGACCTTAGTCTTGACGCGACCGCTGGTCCGAACTTGCGAACTCACAGACGGCCCTTCCTCTTGAGTGTATGCGGATGACGTGATGTGTAAGCGGCGGCCAGTCCTAGAACTGGCACACCTACTCTTATAAGAGAGTACCGCTCTTTGGCTTTCGGCGCACAGTTGGCACGCCGAAAGCACTTAATAGTTGGTCAGTGGAACGAGTCGCCGCATGCGCATGAGCCTGCAGCGTTCGGGTTGTCGATCGTGAAACCGACTTTCTCGATGGAATCTTCGAAGTCGACGGTCGATCCCGCAAGATATGGGGCCGACATCTGGTCCACGATGAGTTCAACGCCGTCGAAATCGCGGATGGCGTCGCCGTCCAGGACTCGCTCGTCGAAGTACAGCTGGTAAATCAGTCCAGAGCAGCCGCCCGGTTGAACAGCTACACGCAGACGAAGGTCATCGCGACCTTCCTGCTGAAGCAGTTCACGGACCTTACCGGCAGCGCCGTCGGTCAAAGTGACTTCGTGGCTTGCAGTTTCTGCAGCAGTTGTCATGAGAAAACCTCCATACCCAACACGCAGTGTCTCAGCGTGCCGTGTTTTGTGCGGTGTTCGATGGCGGTTTTTCTACCGCCATCGAACACTCTGTGTTGTCTCTAGTGTAGACCCCGGGTCTTAGCGGTTTGAGGCGCTTGAAGCGAGGTGCGCGAGCAGCAATGCTTCGGAAAGCGTGGCCTTGTAGAAGTCTTCAATGTGAAGTGATTCGTTGGCCGAGTGTGCTCGCGTGTCTGGGTCCTCGATACCTGTGACGAGAATCTCAGCGTCTGGGAAGACTTCCTGCAGATCACCGATGAATGGGATCGATCCACCCAAGCCCATTTCTACCGGCTTGACGTTCCATGCCTGCTCGAGCGCCCACATCTTCGCCTGAGCTGCCGTGGACGATGTGTCGGTTGCAAACGATGGACCAACCTCGGTGGTCTTGTACGTGATCTGTGCGCCAAAGATGTTCTGCTTAGCGAAGTGATCTTCCATCGCCTTCGCAGCTAGTGCTGGATCCTGTCCCGGGGCCAGACGCACCGATACCTTGCCGCGCACCATCGGGATGATTGTGTTCGAAGACAACGAAACGTTGGTGATGTCCATACCGATGAGCGAAATGGCTGGCTTACGCCACAAGCGGTCTGCGATCGAACCGGTACCAGCGAGCTGCAAGCCATCGACGACGTTGGCGTCGGCACGGAAATCAGCTTCCTCGTAATCGATCTCAGCGCTGGAAGCGGTCGCGAGTCCCTCTACCGCCACGTCGCCGTTCTCATCGTGGAGGGTCGAGACCAAGCGGGCCGCGATCGTCGGGGCATCCAAAACAGGCCCGCCGAATACACCCGAGTGAACCGCATGCTCGAGTACGCGTACCTCGAACTCACCTGCAGTCAAGCCGCGCAGCGACGTGGTCAGTGCGGGCTGACCTACCTTCCAGTTGCTGGAATCGGCCACGATAATGACGTCGGCCTTGAGCGCATCGCGGTTTTCCTTCAGGAAGTTGGCGAAAGACGGCGAACCGGCTTCCTCCTCCCCCTCAATGAAGTACGTGAGGCCCAAGCCCGTTGCTGCTGCGACCTGATCGACAGCGCGCAGTGCGCCGAGGTGGACCATGATGCCGGCCTTGTCGTCGGCGGTTCCGCGCCCATACAGGCGCCCATCGACCTCGGTTGCCTTCCAAGGATCCGTGTTCCACAGCTCGAGGTCACCGGTTGGCTGCACATCGTGGTGCGCGTACATCAGAACAGTAGGCATGCCCTCAGCGGCCTCACGACGCGCGATGACCGCAGGACGGCCCTCTACCCCATCGGGACGGGCGGCCGAAAGGATGCGGACATCATCCAGGCCAGCGGAACGGAAAAGCTCCGCAACAGCCTCGGCCGAGTCGATAACAGGCTGTGGATCGAGGTCATCCCATGCGATCGATGGGATCTCAACGAGTGCGCTGAGCTCATTGATGAGATGCTCGCGTTGGCCGTCAACTGCGGCGCGGAGCTGATCGATGATCTCAGAAGGCACAGCGGAATGAGTTGGGTTTGTAGGTGTCATAGAACCAACACTAATACGAGCAACGTGTGCAAGAACACGTCGCTGTTCGGTAAACAGTGCAAAGACCGATAAGATAAGGGCCGTGTTTGGTCGTAAAAAGAATGAACAGGCGGGGAACACCCCGGAACCTGTAGTGGAAGAAGACAAGGGCAGGGCACCTGGCGCCAAGAAGGGTCCTACCCCATCGCGCCGTGAACAGGAAGCAAAGAACCGCCGCCCTTTGGTGGGCGGTTCCCCGGCAGTCTCGAAGCAACGCGAACGTGAGCGCCGCGCCGCAGAAGCCGCACGCATCCGTGAAGGCATGCGCACCGGCGATGAGCGTTACCTGCTTGCCCGCGACAAGGGTCCGCAGCGTCGCTACGCCCGCGAGTTCATCGACGCCCGCACATCCATCGGTGAGACGTTGCTCATCGTTGTAGTGCTGTTCCTCGTGACCTCGCTCCTGATGTCTTCGATCCTTCCACCTGAAGCACAGGCCAACATGGTCTTCATCATGTGGATCTACCTGTTCATCGTGATCGTGGACGGGATCTGGGCTAGCCGCCAGCTCAAGAAGCGCTTGCTCGCGAAGTTCGGCGAAGTCCAAAAGGGGACGATGTGGTACGCGTTCATGCGTGCGCTGCAGTTCCGTCCGATGCGCCAGCCTAAGCCGCAGAATAAGCGCGGCCACTACCCAGAGTAGACCTGACGAATCGAGTAGAACTCACCAACTCAGGAGAGCTCACGAGGTAGAAACGGTTCGGGACCCACCTGCATGGTGGGTCCCGAACCGTTTAAGGAGCCTGCTATCGACGCGTGTGCCGAGTTTTACTTCCGGCCATAGGCTTTCTTGAGGGCACGGTTGATGCGGTGCACCCAGAACGGCCCCTCATACAGGAAAGCCGTGTAGCCCTGAACCAGATCCGCGCCGGCCTCGATGCGCTCAACGACGTCGTCACCAGACGTCACGCCACCAACGGAGATGATTGCGATATCTTTCGGAAGGGACTCTCGCAGGATCTCTAGGACCTCGATCGAGCGCTCGCGTAGTGGGCGGCCGGACAAGCCACCCGCGCCGAGAGCCGCAACCTCATTCGTTGGCGTCGAAAGTGGCTCACGCTTAATCGTCGTGTTGGTAGCGATGACCGCATCCAGGCCCAGGTCCTGAGCCAAACGGGCTACATCGCGAACGTCTTCGTCCGCGAGGTCCGGGGCAATCTTGACAGCCAGAGGCACGTGGCGATCAGTGACCACCGCATCGGCCTCTTCACGCACCGCAGTGAGCAGCGGACGCAACGATTCGATGTCCTGGAGCATCCGTAAGCCCGGCGTATTCGGCGAGGAAACGTTGACAACCATGTAATCGGCGTACGGAGCCAGCGTGCGAGCCGAAAGACGGTAATCATCAACCGCGTTCTCGAGCTCAACAACCTTGGTCTTGCCGATGTTCACGCCGATGATCGGGCGGATGCCCGCGCGGCGGCTCAAAACCTCACGCGTGCGCGCCAAACGCGGTGCGATCGCGGCCGCGCCTTCGTTATTGAAGCCCATGCGGTTGATGAGCGCCTTGTCCTCCACCAGACGGAACAGACGAGGCTGAGGGTTGCCGTCTTGTGCCTGGCCCGTCACCGTTCCGACTTCGATGTGGCCGAAACCAAGGTTCGTGAGCGCGGTGGTGCCGTCTCCGTGCTTATCGAAGCCAGCGGCCAGACCAAACGCCGAAGGGAACGTCAGCCCCATGACGCGCACAGGCGTCGATGGGCGGGTCCAGCGCCGCAGGACCGCGCCGAGGCCGCACTTCTCAGCCAACTTGATCATCGAAAAACCGATGTGGTGCGCCTTCTCAGCATCCATGCCCGAGAACGCAAGCTTAAAAAACGTAGGGTAAAAACGCATCAAGCAACTTCCTGATCAACACAACTGCCCGGATCACAACAACGCTCACAATGCATGAGCTAAACCTCTGCTCCGCCTGAGTTGGCCGGCGGCGCTTCATGCGGAGAATCCAACGAAACCGGCTTATTCACCGCACCACCAAAACGGCGGTCCCGCGAAACATACTGCTCTAAGGAATGCCAGAACACTTCGCGGTTCATGTCCGGCCACAACGTGTCTAGGAAAACCAATTCGGCGTACGCGGACTGCCACAGCAAGAAGTTCGAGATCCGCTGCTCCCCCGAGGTACGCAAGAACAAATCAACGTCGGGCAGGTCCGGCTGATACATCCGCGCGCCTAGCGCTTTCTCCGTGATCCCTCGCGCAGAGACCGCACCGGAAGCGTAATCGGATGCCAAAGCCTGGACCGCGTGCATGATCTCGGAACGGCCGCCGTAATTGACACACATCACTAGATCCATCACGGTGTTGTTCCGCGTCATCTCTTCGGCAGTCTGCAATTCAGAAATGACGGACTTCCACAACCGCCCGGGTTCACCAGACCAGCGGACACGAACACCCCACTCGTTCAACGTGTCACGTTGCCGGCGCAAAACATCGCGCGACAAACCCATCAGGAAGCGGACCTCTTCAGGGCTGCGCTTCCAGTTCTCAGTAGAAAACGCGTACACCGAAACATGCTTGATGCCGGCCTCAATAGCGCCAGCAACAACATCCAGAAGCGCCTGCTCCCCCGCCCTGTGCCCCTCTGTGCGTGGCAGGCCCCGCTGATTCGCCCATCGGCCGTTGCCATCCATCACGATGCCAACATGACGAGGCAATAAAGACTTCTTATATCCCGGAGCGAAGCGGACAGGCCCCTCGCCCGGGGCGGGAACCGAAGCGGAAGAAACATCAGCCACTATGAGCGCAAACCTCCGACCTAAACTTCCTGCGCGCGATCCAGCACACTCAACGACTTAACCGAACGTTCGAGGTGCCACTGCACATATTGTGTCACGATCTCACCGGCCTGCCGCATCGTTGCCTGATCGGCGCGCTGAACCCTCTCCCACTCCCCCGTGTTCAAGGCATCCAGCAGGTCCATGACCTCAGGCGAGGGACTGCGGGAGCCAGCGGGACGGCAATCGGGGCACACAGCTCCACCGAGCGGAACGTTGACACTGCGATGAGGGCCAGGCATACCGCATCGAACGCATTCAGCGAACGACGCCGCCCAGCCTGCCACGGCCAGCGAACGCAGAATATAGGAATCCAGCACAGCGAACGGATGCAACTGGCTGTTCGCAAGCGCATTCAGCGCCCCGTAGAGCAGCGTGAACTGCGTGTGGGTCGAATCCGCATCATCACGCGTGAGCTTTTCGGCGACCTCAACCATGACGGCGGCGCAACTGTAGCGAACATAGTCCGCGCTCAACGCGGCGCCGTATGCCTCCACGATCTGCGCCTGCGTCACGGTGTCCAGGTTCCGGCCCTTAGCGAACTGAGCGTCGATGACCATGCCCGGTTCCAGCACCGCACCGAACCGCGAGGACGTCCGACGGACACCCTTCGCGACAGCCCGCACCTGACCGTGCGCCTGCGTCAGCAACACCACGATGCGGTCAGCCTCCGCGAGCTTGTAATGGCGCAACACAACAGCGCGATCCCTGAAGGAACGCGCCGAGAAAGTTGAACCACGGGCCATACCTACACCCTATATACAGGAGCTGACACACGTGTGGGTGGGGTGCGCGGTTGAATGCGCACCCCACCCACACGGACTGAATGTTTGATTACGATGCGGAAGCGGCTGCCGCCTGGCGGTCGCGGATCGCGCGGTTGACAGCGGAGATCACCGCGTTCAAGCCAGCGAGTGTCGTGTTGGTGTGGATGCCCACACCCCACAGGATGCGGCCATCAACTGCGGCCTCGATGTACGCGGCTGCGCGAGCGGCGCCACCGGCCTCGAGCGCGTGCTCGGAGTAGTCCATGACCCGCACATCGACGCCTTCAGCGTTGAGCAGGTTCACGAGGGCATCGATAGGGCCGTTACCGGTAGAGGTGCGGACACGCTCAATACCATCGATCTTCATGGTTGCGGTGAGCTTGACCGAATCGTTCGGCTCGTGTGCGCTCTCAACGTTGAGCAGGCGGAAGTAGCCCCACTGCTCATCGTCTTGCTTGGATGGAAGGTACTCGTCGGTGAAGACGTTCCACAGCTGCTCGGACGTGACCTCGGTTCCGGAGGTCTCCGTGTGCTTCTGGACGACCTGCGAGAACTCGACCTGGTGGCGACGCGGCAGATTCAAACCGTAGTCAGCCTTCAGCAGGTAGGCGACGCCGCCCTTACCGGACTGCGAGTTCACGCGGATCACGGCCTCGTAGGTGCGGCCCACATCGCGTGGGTCGATCGGCAGGTACGGGACAGCCCAGACCATTTCGTCGACGGTCTTGCCGGCTGCCGCGGCATCGGCCGCCATCGCTTCGAAGCCCTTCTTGATCGCGTCCTGGTGCGAACCGGAGAACGCGGTGAAGACCAAGTCGCCGCCCCACGGCACGCGCTCTGGGATCGGCATCTGGTTCGCGTACTCGACCGTGCGGCGGATCTTGTCCATGTCGGAGAAGTCGATCTCAGGATCAACACCCTGGCTGAACATGTTCATGCCCAGCGCGACGAGGTCGACGTTACCGGTGCGCTCACCGTTACCGAACAAGCAGCCTTCGATGCGGTCAGCGCCAGCCATGTAGCCCAGTTCCGCAGCGGCGACGCCGGTTCCGCGGTCGTTGTGCGGGTGGAGCGAGAGGATGATGGATTCGCGGTTCTTGAGATTGCGGTGCATCCACTCGATCGAGTCTGCGTACACGTTCGGGGTCGCCATTTCGACCGTCGCAGGCAGGTTGATGATGATCGGGTTGTCAGGTGTTGCGCCGAACTCTTCGACGACCTCGTCAACGATGCGGCGCGCGAACTCGAGCTCGGTGCCCGTGTATGACTCCGGCGAGTACTCGTAGATGATCTCGGTGTCACCCGACATCTGCTCTTCGTACTTCTTGCACAAGCGAGCGCCCGTCAACGCGATATCGACGATGCCGTCCTCATCCTGGCGGAACACGACGCGGCGCTGAAGGATCGAGGTCGAGTTGTAGAGGTGCACGATCGCGCGGTGAACGCCGTCGAGGGCTTCAAAGGTACGCTCGATGAGGTGCTCACGCGACTGCGTCAGAACCTGGATCGTGACGTCTTCAGGGATCAGGTCGTTATCGATCAGGTGGCGGACGAAATCAAAATCCGTTTGGGACGCGGCAGGGAAACCAACCTCGATCTCTTTGAAACCCATCTCAACCAACAGCTGAAACAGCTTGAGTTTGCGGTCGGTGTCCATCGGGTCGACGAGCGCCTGGTTACCGTCGCGCAGGTCGACTGCGCACCAACGCGGTGCCTTAGTGATCTTCTGGTCAGGCCACGTACGGTCCGGCAGGTCAACAGTGATCTGCTCGTGGAAAGGGACGTACTTGTGGATTGGCATGCCGGATGGCTGCTGAAAATTCTTCACGGTTTAGCTCCTGTAGACAACGAAGGTGCAACGGCCGGGCGCGAAAGTTTCCGCAACAAAAGACTCCGCGACGAGATTCGGCCGAAACGTTGATCTGCAACGTGCTTACCGAGCGGTAACGCTCAGGTTCAGGACTCTGGCATCTCGTCGCGGCAAGCAAGAAGAAGCATGCGCACCGTGATCATGTGTACAAACCTAACACTCGCCTCAAGTGCGGTCGCATATTCATGACGAAACAGCGTTAGAAAGCGAAACGGGGCCTTTGAAAACTGAGGCCATCCGCTTAGAAACCAAAACGATCAAGGTGCCGGGCGTCGCGTTGCCAGTCCTTGGCGACCTTGACCCGGATGTCGAGGTAGACCTTGGTTCCGAGCATCGCTTCGATCGAGCGGCGGGCGCGTTGCCCAACGTCGCGCAACCGCGAGCCACGCTTTCCGATCACGATGGCTTTCTGCGAGTCGCGCTCAACGTACAGCGTCGCGTAGATGTCGGTCAGCGGGTTGTCTTCGGGGCGGTCTTCGCGCGGTTCCATCTCTTCGATGGTCACAGTCAGGGAGTGCGGAAGTTCCTCGCGGACACCCTCAAGAGCCGCTTCGCGAATGAACTCCGAAACGAGCTTGAGCTCAGGCTGGTCCGTGACATCGCCGTCCGGATACAGTGGCGGAGAAACCGGCATGTGTTCAGCCATCACGTTTTCAAGCGCGTCAAGCTGGTCGCCCTTAACCGCGGAGACAGGCACGATGTCCTTGAAACCGCCGGGCAACAGCTCGTCCCCCATCGCCTGGACCTCGAGCAAGTGGTTCGCGACCCTCGCCTTGTCAACCGTGTCAGTCTTAGTCACGATCGCGATGACCGGCGTGCGCTTAACCTTGGCGAGCTGTTCAACGATGAACCGATCCCCCGGTCCTACAGCCTGATTTGCGGGCGTGCAGAAACCGATGACATCGACTTCCCGCAAAGTGTCTTCAACTAGGTCGTTGAGCCGGTGCCCCAACAACGTCCGCGGGCGGTGAATACCCGGAGTATCAACCAGGATGAGTTGAAAATTCTCGCGATGAACTACACCGCGGATCGTGTGCCGGGTTGTCTGTGGCTTATTCGACGTGATCGCGATCTTCTGCCCCACCAACGCGTTAGTCAGCGTCGACTTTCCTGCATTAGGGCGGCCAACAAGGGAAATAAAACCTGCGCGGAAATCGGAACTTGAAGTCATCTAGTGGCGCTCGCTTTCACGGTTCGTCGAAGTCCGCGGAGCTTTCCTAACGGACCCATCTTCACTGTCCAGTGTGCCACGCGATGCCTTGTGGCCTTCCCTCGCCTCATGCTCATCTGTTCGCTCGGCACGCAGGCGTTCATAGCGTTGCATCGTGGACTCGTCGTCATCCCCGCCAAAGTCATCAACGAACTCATCGGCAGAGCCCTCCGAATCAAAGCCACTCGAAACTCGCGGCTCAACCTCGGTAACCCTGATCTTGCCGGGACGGTTGCGGCGGCCTTCAAGGGTCATGACTTCTAGACGCAAACCATCGATTTCAGCAACGGAACCCACAATCGGAACCTTGCCGATGAGCTTGCCGATCAAGCCAGCCACTGTGTCGACATCCTCATCGCGCAACTCGCGGTCAAACAGCTCACCGAGGTGCTCAATCTGGAAGCCCGCATCGACTTCGTAGCTGCCGTCCTCGAGCTGCGTGTAATCCGGTGTATCCGTGTCGTATTCGTCGTCGATGTCGCCGACAAGTTCCTCAAGCAAGTCCTCGAGGGTGATCAGGCCGGCCGTGCCGCCGTACTCATCCACGACAATCGCGAAGTGGGTGGATTCGCGCTGAAACTCTTGCAACAGTTCGTTCACGTGCTTCGAGTCCGGTACGAATCGCGCACGCCGAGCAACCTCAAGAACGTTCGTCGCGTTGAGTTCATCCGAATACAGGTTGCCGATCACATCTTTGAGGTGAACGACGCCGCGAACGTCGTCGTTGTCTTCACCGATCACCGGTACACGTGAACAGCCCGAACGCATGAACAGCCGGATCGCGTCTTCAGCCGAAGAATCGGCAGAGATCGTGACCATGTCAGTGCGAGGGACCATGAGGCTGCGAACCAGCGTGTCATCGAGCTCGAAAACCGAGTGGATAAGTTCCGCTTCGGCATCGTCGATCTGATGAGTTTCCGACGCCCGCTCCAGCATGTCGCGGAAGTGCTCCTCCGTGAAGAAGGTAGCGCCGGGGCGGGCGCCCTTCGGGGTCGCCATCGAAACAAGCCACGAGGACACCGGACCGAGCAACCACGTCACGAAACGCACAATCCACGCCGTAAAGAGAACGGTTTTCTCTGCGTGCCGCTGACCGTACTGACGCGAGGCAAAACCAACGACGAGGATCGAAAGAACCGCTGTCACGAGCGCTGCAAGACCTGCAGCGGCCAAAGGGTGCGGGAAAACGTAGAAGAATGCACAAGCCAGCGCGATGCCCGCCAAAGATTCAGTCCAGACGCGCCAGAACCTGATGGCGTAGGTGTGCTGAGTCGGCTTTGCGAGGATTTTCCGCAAAAGATTGCGGCGCGGATGGTCAGTGAGCTCTTCAGCCGCCGGGCGAGATAGCGCCAAAAAGGCGGCCTCCGCTGTGCTCAATAGCCACGCCAGAGCAAAGAAAAGGCTCGCGGCGCAGAACAATAAAACGCTGGTCATAAGTTAGTGGGTTTCAGTTTCTTTCGGTGCTGGTCGGTTCAAGAACTTTTCAAGCAGCTCACGTTGCAAGCCGAACATTTCCGCCTTAGCTTCAGGCTCATCGTGATCGAAACCGAGCAGATGTAGGAACCCGTGGGTCAGCAGAAGGCAGATCTCATCTTGAGTTGAATGGCCATGAGCCTTTGCCTGCTTTGCCGCAACGGTTGGGCTGATCACGATGTCGCCCATGACTCCCGGCGGTGTCGGACGTTGCGGTGTTCCCGGGCGAAGCTCGTCCATAGGAAAGCTCATGACGTCAGTTGTATCCGGGAGGTCCAGCCAGTCGATGTGGAGCTGTTCCATCGCCTCATCATCGATGAGGGTCACGCCGAGCTCAGCATCCGGGTGGATGTAGAGCTCATCCATCAGGAACGCGGCGAGCGAGCCAAGTTGTTCGAGATCGCATTCGTGTTCGGTCTCGTTGTGGATCTCAACGCTCATGCCGTTTCAGGCTCCTCTGTTGTCGTCTGGCGGTGCTGTGCTTGCTTGTGTTGTGCGTGATGATTGTGATCGTTGCGAGGCTCGCGCGCCCTCTTAGCCTTGCCGGTGCTCAAGCGCTGATGGTCTTCATCCCACTTCTGGTAGGCGTCCACGATCTTGCCGACCAAGCGGTGACGTACGACGTCCTCAGCTGAGAGCTCGCAGATTGCGATGTCATCGATGCCGTCGAGGATGTCCAGAACCACACCGAGACCCGAGGTTTTCCCGCCAGGGAGGTCGATCTGCGTGATGTCGCCCGTCACGACCATGTGTGAACGGAAACCCAGACGCGTCAGGAACATCTTCATCTGTTCGGCGGTCGTGTTCTGAGCTTCATCGAGGATCACGAACGCATTGTTCAGCGTACGGCCACGCATATAAGCCAGCGGGGCAACCTCGATGGTTCCCGCGGCAATCAAACGCGGAATCGACTCGTGCTCGACCATGTCATGCAGAGCGTCATACAGAGGCCGCAGGTACGGATCGATTTTGTCTGAGAGCGTTCCCGGCAAGAAACCAAGGTTCTCACCGGCTTCGACCGCGGGGCGAGTCAAGATGATCCGGTCAACCTCACCGGACTGCAACGCTGCAACCGCGCGTGCCATAGCCAGATACGTCTTACCTGTACCGGCCGGCCCCACCCCGAACGTGATCGTGTGGGCGTCCATAGCCTCAACATAAGCCGCTTGGTTATTCGTCTTCGGGCGGATGCTCTTGCCGCGATGACGCAAAATCTCACCCGTCACCGCAGGATCAGGATTAGCGGCAGCTTGCTGACGCTCAGCCATAATCCAGCGCTCAATAAGCGTTGCCGTGACCGCGTTGCCTCCGGCCGCTGCTGCACGAGCCTGCTCGACGACGCGGCGCACAGCCTTAACATCATCGACCGGCCCAGCAACGTCGAGGGAATCACCGCGAGGAATCAACGTGACCTCGGGCCACACCCCGCCAACAATCCGTAAGAGCGTGTCTGCGGGACCGAGGCTCGCAACCATAGCCTGGTCAGATTCGAAATCGATGCGTGCGCGCGCAATACCGGCGTCCCCAGCGGAACCAGTCGCGGACGGTTTTGCTGAGCTGTTCTTAGATGTGAAGGGCACGTGCGTGCTCATCCTCGCTTCGGTAGATATGAAGTTCACGCCAGACCCGGCCGAGCCGGAATCTATCTTCAGTTTAGGACGCCTCGCATGTGTTCTCTATAGAAACCAAAGCGAGGCTTGCAAACGGTGCAGAACTTCGCTGACAGCTTTAATCTTGCGCTGTATTCTCCGATTTATTTTTCGGCAAGGACATGACGGGTTAGGACCGTTCCGACAGCACCCGCTGTAGATGCGCGCAGAATATGCGGCCCCAACGACACCAAAACCGCACCTGCCTGTGTTAGCGAGCCAACCTCGTCGGGAGAAATGCCGCCTTCCGGGCCGACCGCAAGCATCACATCGACATCCCACTCTGGCGCAACATCGGCAGCCTTCTCTTGGGTCTTCTCTGGGGCCTCGCTGTTAGCTTCAGCTTCCGATGGGGTTGCTGGCTCGGTCTGAACGCGGGCCGCGTGCGCGGCAAGAACTGTGGCGAGATGGTCGCTTGCGTCCTCATGGCACACGGCAACAAGGACTCCCCGCTTGCTGGCTTCAGAAACCGCATTCACGAGTTGCTTGGTGGTCACCATTGAACCCACAACGGGCTGTTCAGCCCGACGCGACTGTTTAGTCGCGCGAACGGCTGTATCGACCCACTTTTGATGCGCCTTCGCAGCGCGGTCCCCACGCCAGCGGACAATCGAGCGGTCCGCTTGCCAAGGAATGAACGCGTCGGCCCCGATCTCGACGCACGTCTCGACAGCCTGCAGATCGCGGTCATTCTTCGACAACGCCTGAATCAGCCCAACACGTACCCCGGAGGATGTGTGCAGGATCTGCTCAACCTTGACTGAGACAGCCTCTGTATCCACGCGTTCCAGCGTCACGACCGCCGCGCGCCCCGCTCCATCGACAACCTGGATCGACTCGCCAGGCTCGAAACGCATCACGCGCACGTGATGAGCCTCAGACCCACACAGCTCGTAAACGCCGCCCGGCTCCCAGTGCGTGGCCGCCGGGTCCATGAACGATTTCAGCGACACCGTCTAGCCTCGGAACTTATCGCGCAAACGGCTCATGAAACCCCGCTGGGCGAGCTTGCCCTGGGTGAACTGCTCGTCACGGGCTTCAGCGAGCTTCTCCAACAGCTCGCGCTGATTCTCGTCGAGGTTCTTAGGCGTCTCAACGTTGACCGTGACCTTCAGATCACCGCGGCGACCGCCACGCAACGACGGAACACCCAAACCAGTCAGCGTTAGGGTCTCGCCGGACTGGGTTCCGGGCTGAATATCGAGCTCTTGGTCGCCATCGAACGTCTCGAGCTTGACCTCGGTACCCAGAGCAGCCTGCGTCATCGGAACCGACAATGTCGCGTGCAAATCGTTACCGATGCGCTCAAAGGTCGCGTGGTTCCGAACGCTGATCTCAAGGTAAAGGTCGCCGTTCGGGCCGCCACCTGGGCCAGCCTCACCCTCGCCTTGCAACTGGATCCGGGTACCCGTGTCCACGCCGGCAGGGATCTTGATGGTCTTCTCGGCCTTCTCACGCACACGACCCTCACCGCTACACTCAGGGCACGGCTTGACCAGGCGCGAACCGTAGCCCGCACACGCAGGGCACTCAGCGAGAGTCATGACGTCACCGAGCATCGACCGTACCGGGCGCTGAATATGTCCCGAACCGTGGCAGGTCTCGCACGTCACTGGCTGTGTATCGCCCTCGGTGCACGAGCCGTGGCACAAGGAACACACGACCGCAGTAGAGACCGTGATATTGACTTCCTTGCCCTGGACAGCATCAACAAGGTCAATCGGGACCCGGACGAGCCCGTCGCGGCCCGGCTGAGTACGCGACTTCGGCTGCGGGCGGCCACTCCCGCCGCCACCAAAGAACGCATCGAAGATATCGGAGAAGCCACCGAATCCGCCGCCACCGAAACCACCAGCAGCGCCGTTCTCATCGCCCGTACGGTCATAATTGCGGCGCTTATCCGGATCAGACAGAACCTCATAGGCGTGGGTCACCGCCTTGAACTTCTCGTGAGTATCCTCACCAGGGTTCAAGTCCGGGTGCAGCTGACGCGCAAGCTTGCGGTACGCGCGCTTGATTTCCTCATCCGAAGCGTCCTGGGAGACCCCAAGGGTTTCGTAGTGGTTAGCCATGACGTTAGTAAGTCGCTTTCCTTCGCTGTTCTCGTCGGGTGTGAATTGGCGTGCTTTTAGCTAGAAAGAATCCGGTTCAGGTAACGCGCGATTGCACGCACCGCGCCCATCGAGCCTGAATAATCCATGCGCGTAGGCCCTAAGACACCGAGCATCGCCGAACGGTTCTCTCCGTAGCTGCTGGCCACCACCGAGGTGTCCGTGAGCTCGGCATGCGTATTTTCGCTACCGATGCGCACCACAACCTGGTCTTCATCTACTTCCATTTCTGAAAGCAAACGCAACAAGACAACCTGTTCTTCAAGGGTCTCCAACAAACCAGTGAGGTCCTTACGGAAGTCCTGCTGTGAGCGGGCAAGGTTCGCAGTGCCCGAAAGTACTACCCTATCGACCTGGTGCGCCGTAAGGGCCGAAGCGACCGCGCGAGCCACAGCGTGAGCGAAGTCCAGAAGCTGATGCGGAAGGTTGAACCCAGTCGGGTCGCCAGGTGGCTGTGCGGCCACAGACGTCAAAACGTCAGTCACCGCATGCAACGGTTGCCCCACGATGTGCTCAGCGATCTGATCGCGTACCAACGCAACATCAACATCGGACACCTCATGTGGAGCCTGCACCATGCGCTGAGTGACATCGCCGTTGCTCGCGATCACCACAACCAAGGCTTGCCCTGGGCCCATCGTGAGGATCTCAACGTGACGGATCCGCGTGTTCGAAACATTAGGGATCTGGATGACAGCAACCTGCTGAGTCAACGCTGAAAGCGCGCGAGCCGTGCGCGCGAGGACGTCATCGAGCTCTTCCGCGCCGTCCAAGAGCTTGTGGATCGCGCGACGCTCGGCAGCTGATAGCGGCTTAATGTCTTCGATGCGGTCCACAAAGTAGCGGTAACCGCGCTCGGTCGGGATGCGGCCAGCGGACGTGTGCGGAGCCTCAATGAGCCCCTGCTCTCCCAAAACGGCCATGTCGTTACGGATCGTGGCCGCAGACACGCCAAGGTTGTGGCGTTCAACGAGCGCGGCGGAACCGACAGGCTCACGCGAGTTCACGTAATCGTCCACGACGGCACGCAACACATGCACGCGACGCGCAGTTGCGCGGCTCATCGGCTTGTCGCTGTCTGGGCTGACCACGTGAACTCCCCCTACCTCGCTAGAACGTTGGCGGTGCCCTCAAGTTTGGCACTCTAAGGGCTCGAGTGCCAATTGTATCGGGTGAGGGTCAAGCAACGCTTGGGCTCTGCCTCGGCGCGCCCATCAGCTGAGGCGGCCCGTGCCGGTTACCCTCAGTGTCAGCGCCTAACTAAAGGAGTCACGTGATGGATTGGAGCCAGTGGGGTCCCGGATCTATTTCACAGCCTGCCCGCAAAGCCCCACGTAAAGTCGCGGCGCAGGTAGGGCTTGTTCTGGAAGACGTCGAAACCGGATTCGTCGGCGAAGTCATAAGAACGGAACGCTCAGGTGGGGTGCGGGTGCTCGAACTAGAAGACGGACGCGGCGTCCGGCGCTCGTTTCCCGCGGGCTTCGGGTTCTGGATCGACGGTGAACCGGTTGAAATCGTTGAGCCGGCCTCGGTCGCAGAACCCCCGCAAGTGACTAAGATTTCCGCTTCCGGATCCGTGTATGTCGAAGGAGTCCGCGCGAAAACAGCGCGTGCCGCACGGATCTGGGTTGAAGGCATCCACGATGCCGCGCTGATCGAAAAAGTGTGGGGCCACGACCTTCGCGTTGAAGGCATCGTCGTGGAGCCGATGCACGGAGCCGACGACCTCGCCGGCCTCATTGAAGAGTTCCAGCCCACCTCGCAACGCAAGCTTGCGATCCTTCTGGACCACCTCGTCGAAGGTTCTAAGGAAAGTCGCTTGGCTGCCGACGCGATGCGCGTGCCAGGTGCCCGCGAGCACGTACTGATCGTGGGGCATCCGTTCGTTGACGTGTGGGAAGCGGTCAAGCCTCAGAAAGTCGGCTTGGGCGCGTGGCCGCAGATTCCTCGAGGGCAGGACTGGAAGCGCGGGATCCTGCGCCACCTCGGTTGGCCCTCGGATACGGACGCCGACGTCGGGGCTGGTTTCTCGCGCATCCTTGAGTCGGTCTCGACCTACGCAGACCTTCGTCCCGAGCTACTGGGCAAAGTTGAGCACATGATCGACTTCGTGTCAGCTGAGGCATGAGGGCTTCTTGCGATGAAGCGAAACAATCAGCGAAAGCATGTGAGGAAAAACACTTAAGACGCGTTTCTGTGGCGAGTGGCCTACAACGTGATAGCCCTCAAAGCCATTAGACTGAAATGAACGCCAACACCCAAAGGAGAGGACAGTCGCGTGACGAACCCGACGCCTGGGAAGCCACAGCAGCCTCGTGACAGAGAGCTGTCATCTGAAGCCCTCCCGTTGGCTCCAAGTGAAGACCGCCGCTGGGCAACCGTCGCGCATTTCAGCGCCATCGCAGGTTTCATCCCGGCCATGATCATCCACTACCTCTTCAAGGATCGTGGACCATTCACGGCACAGGAATCGCGCGAGGTTGTCAACTTCACGCTACCGCTGTCGATCCTCATGTTCGTGCTTATGCTTTTGGCGATCTTCATCCCGGGAATCGGCTCGATCTTCGCTGTACTGCTCGTTGCGGTCTGGCTGTTCATGACCTTCTCCGGTATCGTCGCCGGCGTTGAAGTCAACAAGGGCCGGCCATACCTGTACCGCTTCAACATGCGCTTGTTCTAGCGGCGCTGTTAGCTGTCAATCAGTTCGAGGACGAGTCCGTCAGCGAGCAAACGCCCCTTCAACGTCAAAACGAAACGGCTATCTTCCGAAGCTTCCAGTTGCGTGTTGCCAGAAGCGTCAACGATGTTGCCCAGGCCGCGTGCAACAAATCCAGGCAGACGCCCACGCTCACGCTCAGACAAAAGCGAGACCGGAAGCCCGCTAGCTAAGCGAATCGAGAGCATGATGTTCTCAAGATGCGTCGCATCAGCGGACGGGACTTCACGCCCCAAGGCCGGAGAAACACCCGCATCAATACGCTGTTGATACGCGGCAGGATGCTTCACATTCCACCAACGGATGCCGCCGATGTGCGAATGCGCCCCCGGACCGATCCCCCACCAATCCTGGTTCCGCCAATACGCAACATTATGGCGGGCCTGATGCTGCTCAGAGCGAGCCCAATTGGACACCTCATACCAACTGAAACCAGCATCCGCGAGCGCCGCATCAGCCAGCTCGTACTTCTCAGCGTGATCATCCTCATCGACCGCTGGGACTTCGCCGCGGCGCATCTGAGCCGCCAACTTGGTGCCCGGTTCAACAATGAGCGAATACGCCGAAATATGGTCCGGCTCCATCGCCAAGGCGGCGTCGAGTGACGTCCGCCAATCATCGATGGACTCCCCCGGTGTCCCATAAATCAGGTCGACCGAAACATCCAAGCCAGCTTCGCGAGCCCATTGAACCGCCTGCGGTACACGCTCCGGGCTGTGAGTCCGATCCAGCGTGGCCAGCACATGGGGAACAGCGGACTGCATCCCGAAAGAAACGCGCGTGAAGCCTCCCGCTTTGAGCTGAGCGAGCGACTCTGGCGTGACCGAATCCGGGTTCGCCTCCGTGGTAACTTCCGCATCGGGCGCCAAACCATACAGCGAACGCGCACGATCAAGGATCATCACCAGGTCATTAGCAGGCAACAGCGTTGGCGTGCCGCCGCCGAAAAACACGGTCGACAATTCACGAGGTTCGGCGTCGGCCTTGCGAAGCACATCAGCCGAGAAATCGAGCTCACGAGCCGCCGCCAGCGCGTACGTATCTTGGCTAGCGCCATGCCCCAGTTCGGTCGCGGTATACGTGTTGAAATCGCAATAACCACACCGGACCGCGCAAAACGGGATATGAACGTAGAGGCTCAACGAACGCTCACGCGCATGCGCAACCGACTCGGGGCTGAGCGAGCCATCGGCAGGGGCAGGATCCCCTTCCGGAAGTTGAGCCATTACTTCTTCTTACCGCCGTTGTCGTCCGAAGATAGCGCCGCGATGAAGGCTTCCTGTGGGACCTCAACACGGCCCACCATCTTCATGCGCTTCTTACCTTCCTTCTGCTTCTCAAGCAGCTTGCGCTTACGGCTAATGTCACCGCCGTAACACTTGGCAAGAACGTCCTTACGGATAGCACGGATGTTTTCACGCGCAATGATGCGGGAACCGATAGCCGCCTGGATCGGGACCTCGAACTGCTGACGCGGGATCAGCTCGCGCAGACGGGAGGTCATCATGACGCCGTAAGAGTAGGCGTTGTCCTTGTGCGTGATCGCAGAGAACGCGTCCACACGCTCTCCCTGAAGCAGAATATCGACCTTGACGAGGTCGGCTTCCTGCGAGCCGTCGGCCTGCCAGTTCAGGGACGCATAGCCGCGGGTGCGCGACTTCAAGTGATCGAAGAAATCGAACACGATCTCAGCCAACGGCAAGCGGTAACGCATCTCGACGCGTTCCTCAGACAAGTAGTCCATGCCCATCATGTGGCCGCGGCGGCTCTGGCACAGCTCCATGACAGCGCCGATGAATTCGGCCGGGGTGATGACCGTGGCCGAAACCATCGGCTCAGTGATCGACTTGAGCTTGCCGTCCGGGAACTCCGATGGGTTCGTCACGTGAACGTGCGAACCGTCCTCCGTCACGACGTCGTACTCAACGTTCGGTGCCGTGGAAATGAGGTCCAGATTGAACTCGCGCTCAAGACGTTCGCGAATGATCTCAAGGTGCAACAGGCCAAGGAAGCCCACGCGGAAGCCGAAGCCCAAGGCTGCGGAGGTTTCCGGCTCATAAACAAGCGCGGCATCGTTGAGACGCAACTTGTCGAGAGCGTCACGCAACACCGGGAAGTCGGAGCCATCGATCGGGAACAGACCCGAGAAAACCATTGGCTGCGGCTCGTCATAGCCGGCCAAGTGCTCGGACGCCGGATTCGTGAAGTTTGTGACCGTGTCACCGACCTTCGACTGGCGGACATCCTTAACACCCGTGATGAGGTAGCCCACCTCGCCCGCTGCCAAGCCATCCGTCGGGATCGGGCCCGGCGAAGAGACACCGATCTCAAGCAATTCATAGCTCACGCCAGAAGACATCATCTTGACCTTCTCGCGCGGCTTAAGCCGGCCATCGACCACCCGGACATACGTGACCACGCCGCGGTAGACGTCGTACACCGAGTCAAAAATCATTGCGCGAGCCGGGGCTTCAAGATCGCCTTCTGGAGCCGGGATATCGCGGACGATCTTCTCGAGCAGCTCCTCAACGCCCTCACCGGTTTTACCGGACACGCGTAGTACATCGTCAGGCTCGCAACCAATGAGGTTAGCGAGCTCAACAGCGAAGAAATCAGGCTGAGCGTTCGGCAAGTCGATCTTGTTCAAGACCGGGATGATCGTGAGCTCGTGCTCCATCGCAAGGTAGAGGTTCGCAAGCGTCTGCGCCTCAATACCCTGGGCCGCATCGACCAGAAGAATCGCGCCCTCACACGCCGCCAAGGAACGGGAAACCTCGTACGTGAAGTCCACGTGGCCTGGCGTGTCGATCATGTTCAACGCGAACGTCTGGCCGTCGACCTCCCACGGCATACGGACCGCCTGGGACTTAATCGTGATGCCGCGCTCGCGCTCAATGTCCATGTTGTCGAGGTACTGGGCGCGCATTTCGCGAGGCTCCACAGCACCAGTCGCCTGCAACATACGGTCAGCCAGAGTCGACTTACCGTGGTCAATATGGGCGATGATGCAAAAGTTTCGAATGACGTCCAGCGGGGTCTTCGAAGGAACCTGCGGCGTAACGGCCTTAGGGGACACGGAGAGGGCCTCACTTCACACGGCGAAACACGAACTCCCCTAGTATCTCATGTCGCAGGCTGTATCTCGTGATGCGGGATGTAGCTCGCGATGCACGTAGTTACTTATGGCGCGGGGCTCATCCTCATAAACTAGAGGCATGTCTTCACAAGGTCGATTTCTGAGCAGACTCCTGCGGGCAGCGCGTCCGCTCGTCGAACGCTACCTCTCTTCTCAGCGCACAAGCGATAGGCAACGCACAGGAGAGGAGCAGCGCAGAGGACAGGCCCAGCGCACGGTGCGGCGTCCGTCGGGATCTACCTCGCAACGCAGCCCTCAGCAAGCGACGCAAAAATCTCAATATCCTGGTGACTACCGTGGTCGGCTCAACGCGGTCTACGATCCACATCCCGATGGGAACCCGGATCCGGGTGAGGTCGTGTGGGCCTGGGTGCCATATGAAGAGGACCATTCGAAGGGCAAAGACCGGCCAGTTTTGCTTGCTGGCTGGGACGGGCCGTGGCTGCTGGGGTTCATGCTGACATCCAAGGACCATGACGACCGCCACGATCACGAAGAATTCGTTGACATCGGATCAGGCTCGTGGGACAAGGAACGCCGTCCGAGCGAAGCACGCGTTTCGCGTGTGATCCGCATCGACCCGGAATCGTTGCGACGCATCGGGGCGATCCTCGATAAAGCGCGGTTCGACCTCGTGATCAGCGAATACCACCGGCAACTCTGACACGGGTGGGTGGCTTCTAGGTCAGTGATGTCTAGGTCGGTGGCCTCTATGCAGGCGGCCTCAAGACAGCGAACCGCTGTGGCGCGGCTCATGCGGCATGAACGCTAAATGAATGTTAGGATGGTCGCTAGTGTGTCCGCGCGTGGTCGACGGGCACTCGTGACTACCGGACCCAGTTCCCCACTCTCTCAGTCGTGGTAGTCGCGGAACCCTCAGACCCAATTCATCTTCAACACGAAGGAACAACGTGGCGAACATCAAGTCGCAGAAGAAGCGCATTATTACCAACGAGAAGGCGCGCCAGCGCAACCAGGCTGTAAAGTCCGAGCTGCGCACTTTCGAAAAGAAGGTCCGCGCCGCAGTTGAGGCCGGTGACAAGGAAGCAGCAGTTCCAGCTCTGCAGGCAGCAAGCCGCAAGCTCGACAAGGCAGCAACCAAGAAGGTTATTCACAAGAACCAGGCTGCTAACCGCAAGTCGAAGCTCGCTCACGCTGTCAACGGTCTCTAATCAATAGACGTTGAACGACCGGTAGTACAACCGGGAACGTGGCTTGGGGCCCATCCGTTTGGATGGGCCCCGAGTTGTTTAATGCTCGTTGTTGGGAAGCGCGTTTTAAGAAGCGCAGAGCCTAGGAGGCCAAGGCTTACGAAGCTCGTGGCCCTGCGGCTGCCATGCGCGATATCGCGATCACGCAACGTTCGAGGGCGTATTCGGGGTTGCGCGATGCGCCCTTGAGCATGTGGTCAGTGGTTGCGATGAGCTGGACCGCTTTGGAGATGTTGGTTGGCGAGAAGCGGCGCGATGATGCCTGCGCTTGTTTGATCATCCACGGCGCCATTCCTAATTCGGAAGCGAGCTGGCCCGAAGGCGCAGAGTTGCCGGCTACCTTCGCGATCTGGCGGACCTTGCCGCCAATCGCGGCGAGCAACGGTACCGGGTCCAGCCCGCTCGCGAGCGCGTACCGCAGCAAGCTGACCGCTTCCGCTCCCCTGCCTGCGACTGCCGCGTCAGCGACGGCGAAGCCCGTGGTCTCAAGCCGGCCACCGAAATAGGTGGTCACCGCATCGACCGTGATTGGGCCATCGACATCCGAAACCAGCTGGGAGACGGCGGCTCCAAGTTCCGCGACATCGCTACCCACGGAATCAACGAGGGCACGGACCGCTTCAGGGTCTGCTTTTCGGCGCAGTGCTTTGAACTCGCCGAGTACAAAGTCCTGACGCTCCTGGTCCTTTTTGAGAGGCGAAACATCGATGACGCTGGCCCGCTTCTTCAAGATGTTGACCAGTGATTTACCGCGCTGGCCACCGCTGTGATGGAGGACCACGATGGCGTCGTCTTGGGGCGCTTCAAGATAGTTGAGCAGATCTTTTTGGAGGGCCTCATTCATTTTCTCGAGCCCATGAATTTCGATGAGTGGCGCTCCGCCGAAAAGCGATGGACTCGAAGCCAAAATGAGCTGGGACGGCTCATACGATTCCCCATCGATGCGGGTTACGTCGATGGACTCGTTAGCTTCCCGTGCTTTGTTGCGGATGATCTCGAAAGCTCTCGCCGCTTGATAGTCGTCGGCACCGTCGAGGAAAACGAGCAGAGCCGGTTCAGCTGTTCGGAAGTTTGGGCCGCGTTGTCCACCCTTAGCCCTTGCGGCTCGAGTTGAGCGGGCAGGTGGTGTCATCGTGTCTCCTTGACGGCATAGAGCATCGCGGTCAAAACAATAATCCCGGTCGGAACAATAAAGACCTACTCCAAAATGCTACCCGCTGGCGCACGCTCATGAAGTACCTCGGCACCTCCCCCGGGATTAGTGCCTTCAGCAGAACCATGAGCAGAACCTTCAGATTGATTGACGGGCCTGACCACGAGTGTGCCTTCGAGGTCTGTCCTGTGAACGCTCACTTTAGCGCGGTAGAGCGCCTCGAGGATCTCTTGGCGTGGGTGACCGTAATCGTTATCAGCCCCCACGCCGATCAACGCGATATCCGGGCTCCATTCTTCGATGAGCTGGGTGCCTCCAGTCGCAGAGCCGTGGTGAGCGACTTTGAGGACACGTACGCTTCGGTTGGATTCGCCTAGCTCGTACGTCTGCAGCATCAACTGTGCCTGCTCCGATTCAAGGTCGCCCGTGTCTATCAGCTCAATGTCGAAAGCGTCCCCGTTCCACAGGCGGGCCCGCGTCACAACGGAAGCGCCGTTTTCGGTATGCGCGGTGTGCGGAGCCCAGATGACCTCGGCATCCCATGCGCCGCACGTCATGGTCTCCCCTTGCTCAGCTCTCCGAGCGCCTTCTACCGGCGGAGGTCGCTTCGACGTCCCATAGATCACCTCTCCGTCTAGTTCTCGATTGCTGAGGGCCCCTTCAATACCTCCCACGTGATCGAGATCCAGGTGAGTAATGACCACGCCACACAGCTTGGTGACTCCGGCACGTGTCAAGCAATCATCGATCAGTACAGGCTCTGCACCCACGTCGATCAGCAGCGCGCTGTTGTGCTCCCCTATCAGCGCGAGTGCATCGCCTTGACCAACATCGCAAAAGAGAATGTCCCCGGGCTTGACCTCAGCGGTCGTTGAAGCAGGTGATCTAGTGAAGCTGAGGGCGAGAAGCACTAAGACGACGGTGATGAGACCCGAGATCGTTATGACTGCGATCTTCTGCTGGGGAGTTTGCCAGCGGTGAGTTTGCCGGTCGTGATTCCTGCTCTTCGGCCGTTGCTCAAGTCGCAGACGCGTCTCGGTAACGAATGTGCGTAGTTGGCCTGGCCGCATGCGTTGGGCCAGCACCAGGAAAGTCGCTGGAAGAACCCAACTCAGTGAGGCCGCTAGAACGAAACCCCACGGCATGTCAGGCCAGCGGTGCGTTGGGGCGTTCTCGGCAGAGAACTGCGCGAGCACAGTGATGGCTTGTGCCGGGAATCCAACTGATGCCGCTAACGGCCAACCCCACGGCCAGGGAATCCAGCCCAGGATCATGACTATCGGCGCTGCCAGTCCTACGAGAGCGGCGGCGGGGCTAGCCAGCACGTTGATGGGTATGACCCACAACGACTGTTCAGGATCCAGGACAACCAATACGGGTGTGCACGCGATTGTTGCGGCCGCTGATACCGCTGTGACTTCTGCGAAGAGCCTCGGGAATTTGATGCGTTGCAGAAGCGACGCAATCGGACGCGACCCAACAAGTATTCCGAAAGTCGCCAGCACTGAAAGCTGAAAAGCTGCTGCTGAGAGCATCCACGGGTCGACGAGCAAGAGAGTCGTTGCCGCGAGGGCAAGCAATGCGATTGAAGCAGCGGGCCTGCCGACCGTCACCGCGAATGCACCCACAGCACCCGTGATGCATGCCCTGAGAACCGACGGATCAGGCCCAACAATATGCGTAAAGACGATGATGACCGTGAGAATCACGACGTAGAGCATCACCCCGCGAATACGTAGTGTGCGACACAGCGACGAAACAACGAGAACCATGGCGGCGACGTTCGCGCCAGAAACCGCGGTGAGGTGACTGAGCCCTGAGACCACCATCGACGCAGCAAGCTCGACTGACTGACTCGAGCGGTCACCCACGATGAGTCCGGGTATCAGCGCGCCGGCATCGCCGCCCCATTTCCTCCCGATGTCCTGCAGGTTGCCTCGCACCCACGACGTGAAGCCGGTTGGCGCGGTTGATTCTGCGACAGGTTGCGAAAGGACGGCAACGCTGACCGGTTCCGATGCTCGTTCACGAGCGGCGCTGACACGTATCCACGCGGTCCATTGCGTACCAACCACCGCGTCCTCCGGCAACTGGGCTGATGGGGTGAAGATCACGGCGTCGAAGGTAGGCTCCGTGTGGGTTTGTTCTTGCTGTGCAGAAGCTGGCTGTCCCGGAGGTGCTAGCGGTGTCACTGCGACGTGCGTCAGCATCGACTGGCCGATGTCTCGCGGAGCGTCAGTAACCTCGATACGCGCCTGTAAAGGTGTGTCCGCTACATAAGCCTGGGCGTTCAACCGGTCTTGCGCATCGATCGCACACGAGGAAAATCCCGCGCTCACGATCACTAATGCGAGCACAACATGGGATAAGCAATGAGAAGACCAGCCGGATGAGCCGGGATGTGTTCGAGGCACTCGAAGCCGTAGAACGAAGAACAGGACTGCCGCGGTAGCCGCTGAAAGAAACGCGCAAGACCACGCGAGAACAGGCGAGAAACCATAGACGTTATAGATCCAGCAGAGCGCGACGCATGCTGCGGTACCAGACAGGACCGCTGGTGCGAGCGGTTGCAGGGTTCGCCCGCGCCGCCCCATTCGACGCTGCCGCTGTGTCTGACCGCGCTGATGGGTGCGCCTAGTCATACGAGACCATCTTCTCGATCTTTCCGAGGATGGAAGGACCGATTCCCGAGACCGCGTCGAGATCAGCCGGCCCGCGGAACGGCCCGTGCTCGGACCGAAAATCGAGGATCCGTTGCGCGAGTGCCGGCCCCACGCCGGGCAGTTGCTGTAGCTCGTCCGCGCTCGCAGAGTTGATGCGTACCACGGGTGAACTTCCCGCGCCGGCCGCAGAATCGGCTACTGGTGGTGTACCAGTGTTACCTGGACCTTCAGCGTTGCCCGGTGGGCCGCCCCCGGTGTTGCTGTTGACTTCTCCTTGTTGTGGAACGCGGATTTGCTCGCCGTCGTTGACGGGCGCAGCTAAGTTGATCCCTGCTTGGTCCGCCTTCCGCGATAATCCTCCAGCCTTCTTGACGGCGTCAGCCGCGATTGATCCCGGCTCAAGCTCGTATAGGCCGGGGTTCTTCACAGCACCGACGACGTGCACACGAATGCGCGACGGCGTTCCCGCGGTCGTCTGCGGTTCTGTAGGCGACGTCGGTGCCTGCTTAGTAACTGGCTCTGGGGCGGGATCGGACTTGGCTGTGACAACCTCGGCTGGTTTCAATGTATTTGCGCCGGACGTAAAGAAACGGAAAGCAAGCACAGCTACTAGAACGCAGAGTGCGAGAGCAAGCGCGCCGATCCCCCACCGTCCCAGAAGGGGCCGGCGGGGCGGTTCGTCAAGCCACGAATACTCCTCGTCAGGGTCTTCCGGACTCGGAAGCTCTGTGGCTAGTTGATCGCGGACTAGCGGATCGCGGGCTACTGGATCGCAACTGCGGCGCGGGCTCATGCGTCCAGGCTATGAACGCAGAAACGCAGGATGACGCCACTGTGGATAGTGCGCCGGTTGCAGTCACACTGGGGAAAGCGGATTGGTTCCGGTGAAAGGATCCCCTCAGTCTTCAGCCACGCTGTGCATGACTCTGTGCACGACCAGGCCTATCGCCCCTGGCCCGCAATGAGCGGCCAGAACCGACGGTAGCGGTGAAATGGTGACAGGCCAGGACGTGTGAGGCTCGAGCGCATCGGCGACCTCGAACGCGGCTTCTTCTGCGGCGAAATGCTGAACGGCGACCTGAACGTCGCCCGGATCGGCCTCGCTCACGTGTGCAATGCCCAGCTCAGCGAGCCTCTGCAACGCGCGGTCGGTGTGCCGCACGCGTTCCAGAACGCTGATGCTTCCGGCATCGTCGAACCGCAAGATGGGCCGGATGCTTAGTAAATTACCCAGGACAGACGCCGCGATCGTGACGCGCCCACCCTTTCGCAGCGCGTCTAGCGACGGGACCGTCAGCCAGATGTGTGAACCCATCGCATGCTGCGCTGCCTCGACAGGATCACGTCCCGTCATCGCGGCATCGGCCGCGGAAACCACAGCCAGTGCTTGGCCGAAACCCGCACTGCACGAATCGATCACTTCAACATCAACGGCACACTGCTCAGCGGCAAGACGAGCAGAGTCCGCCGTGTTTGAAAGCTTCCCAGCCATCGTGATGACGATGATGCGTTCAGCACCGTTCTCTACCGCGTGATCATAAGCTTCACGAAACTTTCCGGGTGCCGGACGCGACGTCGAAACCGACTGACCCAATGCGAAGCCCATAGCAAGCGCCTGCTGCAAGTCCGGGTCGCCATCGTTATAGACCTGCCCGCCAACGGTCACGTGCATCGGGACAACCGAGAGATAGCCGCGGTAGCTCGAAACCACCTCATCGCTCAAACCCGCCGCAGAGTCAGTGATGATCCACGTACGTGGACGTCGGCCCGAATAGGCTCGAGCCAATGCTGCGATGCGGTGGCCCAAGCGTGGTTGCCCACGCGCCGGATGCCGCTCCAAAGAGGAGGGCAACCGGCGCGCGAGAGACGATAAACGGTCAGACATCAGACGACAATCGAAACCAGCTTAGGTGCGCGCACAATGACCTTGCGGATCTCTTGATCGCCAATGAAACGCTGGACGTCTGGGTTGGCGAGCGCGCGGGCCTGCAGGTCCTCTTCGGTGATGTCTACCGGGACTTCGAGCTTGTCTCGCACCTTGCCCTTGACCTGAACCACGGCGGTGATCGTCTCTTCCTTGAGGAGGGACTCGTCAACCTCTGGGTACGGCACGCGAGCGAGCGGCTCGTCGTGGCCCAGCATGTGCCACATGTCCTCGGCCGTGTATGGAGCGACGAGGCTCAAGAGCAACGCGATAACCTCAGCGGCTTCGCGCACGGCTGGGTCGGCTGCGCCGGCGCCGGAATCGATGACTTTACGGGTCGCGTTGGTCAGCTCCATCGCGTGTGCAACGACGACGTTGAACTTGCCGTTCTCGAGGTTCTCGAGCGATTCGGCGAGGTTCTTGTGGGTCACGGAACGCAGGTCCTGATCGCCGGACGCGAGATCGGCGCCTGGCTCGCTCGCGACGTCCTGGGCAACGCGCCACGCGCGCGCCAGGAACTTGCCGGCACCCGACGGGGAAACGTTCGCCCAGTCGACGTCGTCTTCAGGTGGCGAAGCGAAGACCATGGTCAAGCGGACTGCGTCAACGCCGAACTCGTCGAGCTGTTCGCCCAGGTTCACGCCGTTACCGAGGGACTTGGACATTGCCTTGCCCTGGTTCAAGACCTGACCCTGGTTGAGCAAAGCCTTGAATGGCTCGTTGAAGTCGAGGTAGCCGAAGCTCTGCAACGCCTTGGTGATGAAGCGCGAGTACAACAGGTGAAGGATCGCGTGCTCAACGCCGCCAACGTACTGGTCGACCGGCAACCAGCGCTTGACCGCATCGGCATCGAAAGCGGCCTGGTCGTTGTTCGGTGAAGCGAAGCGCAAGTAGTACCAGGACGAGTCGACGAACGTGTCCATCGTGTCGGTATCGCGCTGAGCGGCGGCGCCACACTCAGGGCACGCGACGTTGACCCATTCCTCAGCGCCGGCAAGTGGCGAACGGCCCTTGAGGGCAAGCTGCTCGCCGCGCAGGTTCTCCGGCAAACGAACCGGCAGCTCAGCCTCCGGAACAGGGACCTCGCCGCAGGCCTCGCAGTGAATGATTGGGATCGGTGCGCCCCAGAAGCGCTGACGCGAAACGAGCCAGTCACGCAGGCGGTAAGTGATGGCCTCATGTCCCGTGCCGGCCTTTTCAACGATCTCGATGGCCTTGGCGATCGCGTCCTGCTTGCTGAGCCCATCGAGCGGGCCGGAATTGATGAGGGTGCCGTCGCCTACGGTTGCTACACCGCTGACGGCAGGGTCTTCTTCGCCGGTGTCGACGACGGTGCGGATCGGTAGGTCGAATGCGCGGGCGAACTCGAGGTCGCGCTGATCGTGGGCTGGGACGGCCATGATCGCGCCGGTTCCGTAGTCGGCCAGCACGTAGTCGGATGCCCAGACCGGAACGGATGCGCCCGATACCGGGTTGGTCGCGTAGCGGCCCAGGAAGACGCCGGTCTTCTTACGGTCGGTGGACTGGCGTTCGATGTCGGACGCTGCCTTGACGGATTCGCGGTACTCCTCGAACGCGGCACGCTGTTCGTCGGTGACAAGTTGGTCTGCGAGTTCGGCGTCGACGGCGACGACCATGAAGGTCGAACCGTAGAGGGTGTCTGGGCGGGTCGTGAACACCTCGATGGTGTGCTCGTCCTTGCCGTCGGCCGCTTCGATCACGAAGTTGACGTTGGCGCCCTGGGAACGGCCGATCCAGTTGCGCTGCATCGCGAGCACGCGCTCAGGCCATTTCCCTTCCAGGGCTGGCATTTCGTCGAGCAGACGGTCTGCGAAGTCGGTGATCTTGAAGTACCACTGGTTCAGGGACTTCTTGGTCACAGGCGTCTTGCAACGCTCGCATGCGCCGTCGACGACCTGCTCGTTCGCGAGCACGGTCTGGTCTTTAGGGCACCAGTTCACTGGCGAGTTCTTGCGGTAGGCAAGGCCGTGCTTGAACAGCTCGAGGAACAGCCACTGGGTCCAGCGGTAGTACTCAGGGTCGGAGGTGTGAAGGCGCGCGTTCCAGTCCGCGGAGATCGCGTAACGCTTGAACGACTCCGCCTGGGTGTCGATGTTCTTGTAGGTCCACTCGGACGGATGCTGGTTGTTCTTGATCGCAGCGTTTTCCGCCGGCAGGCCGAAGGAGTCCCAGCCGATCGGGTGGAAAACGTCGTAGCCCTTGTGCAGCCAGTGGCGCGCTACGACGTCGCCGATTGCGAATGCCTCGGCGTGGCCCATGTGGAGGTCACCGGAAGGGTACGGGAACATGTCGAGGACATACTTACGCTCGCGTGAGCCGTCGTCGATTGGGCTGAAAACGTTGTTTTCTTCCCAATAGCCTGCCCAGCGCTTCTCGATGGCATGCGCATCGTAAGTCGCGTTTTCGTGTGGCGTAGGAGCCTGAGCCAACTCGTATTCCTCTTCTGTGTGCGTCACTTTTTGCTTGTAAATTCCTTGCGGATGGCGCGAGAGCCAAAGCAGTTCCCTATTCTACGTCGCGAACAGGGATCTTCATGTTTGGTGCACGTCACATGACGTGGTGGTTAGGTTCCGGAGTCAGCTTGGACGTCCTCGTCGACCCAGTCGAAGCTGCGGTGCACGGCTTTACGCCAGAGGCGTTTCTTGCGTTCAACCTTGTCCTTCTCCATCGTGCGGGTGAAGGTGCGCTCAAGCTGCCAGTTCTGTTCGATTTCTTCCAGCGAGCCCCACACGCCAACGGCGAGCCCGGCGGCATAGGCTGCCCCGAGCGCGGTGGTTTCGGTGACTGCTGGTCGTACAACGTCCACGCCGAGAAGGTCGGCTTGGAACTGCATGAGCAGGTTGTTGGCGACCATCCCGCCGTCTACGCGTAGCTCGGTGAGCTGACCGTCGACGTCTTCCTCAGCCGCATCGAAAACATCTGCCGTCTGGAAGGCTGTTGCTTCCAGGACGGCGCGGGCGATGTGTTCGCGGGTCACGTAGCGGGTCAGCCCGGTCATGACTCCGCGGGCTTCGGGTTGCCACCACGGAGCATAGAGTCCAGAGAAAGCCGGAACGATGTAGCAGCCGCCCGAGTCTTCAACTTGGCTTGCAAGCTCCTCGATTTTAGGGGCGTGGTCGAACATCTTGAGGTTGTCGCGTAGCCACTGAACGAGCGATCCGGCTACTGCGATTGAGCCTTCGAGCGCGTATACGGGTTCTTCGCCGTCGAGCTGGTAAGCGACCGTCGTGAGCAGTCCCTTGGAGCTGCGCGCTGGCACGGTTCCGGTGTTGTACATGACAAAGCATCCGGTTCCGTATGTGTTCTTGGCTTGGCCTGGCTTGAAGGCGGCTTGGCCGAAGAGTGCGGCTTGTTGGTCGCCCAGGATTCCCGCGATGGGCAGGCCTGCGCCCGGTTGGTTCTCGCTGATCTGGCCGATGTGGCCGGAGGAGCTCACGATGCGGGGCAGCATGGATGCTGGAATGTTGAAGTCAGCGAGGATGCTGGGTTCCCACTCTTGCTGGCGCAGGTTCATGAGCAGGGTTCGCGATGCGTTGGTTACGTCGGTGACGTGGAGCCCGCCGTTGGTTCCTCCGGTGAGGTTCCAGATGACCCAGGAGTCCATGGTTCCGGCGAGTAGTTCGCCCGCGTCGGCTCGCCGTTGAAGTTCTGGATCGCTGTCGAGGATCCAGCGGAGCTTGGTCGCCGAGAAGTAGGTTGTGAGCGGCAGGCCGGTGATCTCGCGGTAGCGGTCGAGTCCGCCGTCTTCTTCCATCTCGTCAAGGATGCGCTGGGTGCGGGCGTCTTGCCACACGATGGCTGGGGCTACCGGTTCGCCGGTTGCCGCGTCCCAAACGACGACGGTTTCGCGCTGGTTGGTGATGCCGATCCCCTGCACAGCACTGGCTTGGTCCCCGAGGATTTCGAACAGTTCGGCAAGAACGGCGGTCACGTTGTCGCGGATTTCGCTTGCATCGTGTTCGACCCAGCCTGGCCGCGGAAAGTGTTGCTCATGTTCACGCTGGGCGACAGCCTGTTGCTGACCGCGCTCATCGAAGGCAATCGCCCGTGAGGATGTGGTTCCTTGATCGATCGCCACGATCAGTTTCTGCGTCTTGGTCAGTTTCTGCGTCATGGAGCCCTCGATGTGTGCGTGGTTGGCAGATGAATCTTACGGCAAGTCTCACAGCATCGTAGCGAGCCCTCAGGCTGAGCGCGATGTCCGGCACGCTTAGCCGGGGTTCGCACGCCTTATTGTCTTGCTGACAATAACTCGGTACAGTCGCTTCTATGCACCGGTGGGCTAACGTCACTGAACGCCAAAACCTCCAGCCAGTGCTGGCGGTCTCCGTCATCGTTTTCGGCTTCCGAAAAAGCCAACCAACCTCGCCCTCGCCTTGCCGGACTACGCCGTTGCCCTACCGAATCGTGATTCCCCTCGTCGAACGAATCCGGGAACCTTTCCGCGGCCGCTACGCGCTCCCAGGCGGACCACTCGAGCCAGCGTTATCGCTCGATGAATCTGCGGCCGTGACGTTCGATAACGCAACCGGGCTCGCTGGTCATCGGCGCGGTTATCAGCCGAAGCAGATGCACACGTTCGGTGGCCTGAACCGCACTCCTGAACAAAACGAGCCCTCCCCCGGACTCCGAGTCGTCACGGTCGCCTACTGGACCCTGTTGCAGCTAACGGACCTCGATGCGGCACAGCAGGTCGCCGAGTCCGACCCCCACCTCAGTTGGTGGGATATCGATGACCTCCCGGAGATGGCTTTCGACCACCGCCACATCATCGACCAAGCCCTCGAAACCCTGCGGAACATCCAATTGGACGCCCTCGCACAAGCAACCCTGCCGTCGAAATTCGTCCTCGCTGACCTGCGAGAGCTTGCCGAAACCATCCAGAGCACCCGCCTGGACCCCGGAAATTTTCAACGCACCATCAAGAACCATCCGCGCATCAAACCCACCGGAGAGTTCCTCGAAGGAACTAAGCACCGGCCGCCGCGGCTTTACACCCTCGAAACAACTGAAGCGCTAGAAACAACGGCTACGCCTGAAACAACGGAAGTGAACCATGACTGACCTGCCTATGCCGACTATCCGCCGCGATGTACTCACCCCAGACATGCTCGCCGCGAGCTCATGCTCGACGGGGCTTGTGGCGGCTCCGTGGACCATCGACCAGCAGGGGCCGGCATATGGTCCTGGTGCTTCCGAGTCCGATCAGATCCCTGTCAACGCACCGGTCCAGGGCAGCATCCCTGAGGAGTACCGCAAGGCCAGCGATGAGGAGCTGCACGAGCGGATCGCGAGCGCCAAGGCCACGCTGGGCGACCGCGTCGTGGTGCTAGGGCACTTCTATCAGCGTGATGAGATCGTCCAGCACGCTGACTTCCTCGGGGACTCATTCCAGCTCGCGCGCGCGGCACTGACCAAGCAGGACGCCGAATACATCGTTTTCTGCGGCGTGCACTTCATGGCGGAAACCGCGGACATCCTTTCGAAGCCTGAGCAAGCTGTGGTGCTTCCGAACCTTGCTGCCGGATGCTCGATGGCGGACATGGCGGATGTCGCAGGCGTTGAGGACTGCTGGGAGCAGCTGGGCTCTGTTCTGGGTGATCTGAGCACACCGGATGAGACCGGCAAGATGCCGGTTATGCCGATCACCTACATGAACTCTTCGGCCGCGTTGAAGGCGTTCGTGGGGCGGCACGGCGGCGTGGTGTGCACGTCGTCCAACGCCGAAGTGGTTCTGGAGAAGGCTTTCGAGAAGGCACACCGTGTGTTGTTCTTCCCGGACCAGCATCTGGGCCGGAACACGGGCCGCGCGATGGGGATCCCGCTGGAGAAGATGCCGATGTGGAAGCCGAATCAACCGTTGGGCGGTTACGGCAATACGGCCGACTCGCTCCGGGATTCGAAGGTCATTCTGTGGCACGGTTTCTGCTCGGTGCATGAGCGGTTCACGGTCGAACAGGTTGAGGCGGCGCGTGCAGCGTTCCCGAACGTGCGGGTTATCGCCCACCCAGAGTGCCCCATGGAAGTCATCGATGCCGCGGATGAAGCGGGCTCGACCGACTACATCCAGCGCGCCGTGAAGTCCGCGGAGCCGGGCACGGTTTTCGCGATCGGAACCGAGATCACGATGGTCAACCGCCTCGCACAGCAGCATCCGGAACACACGATCTTCTGTCTGGATCCTGTGGTGTGCCCGTGCTCGACGATGTACCGCATCCACCCTGCTTATCTTGCGTGGGTTCTGGAGGAGCTCGTTGCGGGCCGCGTTGTTAACCAGATTTCGGTTCCAGAGGATCAGGCGCGCGATGCGAAGCTCGCTCTGGACCGCATGCTCGAAGCCGCTCCGCGTAAGTAAGCGGACGTAAACGAGCGGAAGGAACACTGGGAGGGAAACGCTTGGCTGTTGATTACGATGCTGTAGATGGCTTGCCAGCGGACGCTCGGCAGATTGTTGCGCGAGCTTTGGAAGAGGACGCCCCGTACGGCGACATCACGTGCCGCACGTTCGTCGATGCCGGCTCGGTGATCGATGCGTGGTGCGGGCTCGAGAAGCCGGGGTCATGGCTGGTGGCGAAGTCTTCGCCGAGGTCATGCGCCAGGCCGCTGAACGTGTGGGAACGCAGGACGGCCGCGGCCGCGAGGCTAGCGGGATCGAGGCTAGCGGGATAAAGGTGCGTCAGCGTGTTGCCGATGGTGAGGCTTTCGCCGCTAACGATGTGCTGATCTCGGTTTCGGGACCCGCGCACGCGGTTCTGCTCGGTGAACGCGTTGGCCTGAACCTTCTGCAACGCATGTGTGCCATCGCTACCGTGACTCGCGCTTACGTTGACGCGGCGCAAGCGGGACGTGCGCGCGGCGGGCTTGACGGCATCGTGCGTGTGGCTGACACACGCAAGACAACCCCGGGTCTGCGTTCCCTCGAACGGCTCGCGGTGCGGTGCGGTGGCGGATTCAACCACCGTTGGGGCTTGTCGGACGCAGTGATGCTCAAGGACAACCACGTGAGCCTCTTGGGTGAAGGGGACGAGCTGACGCGGAATCTGTTGCGCGGCAAACAGCGGATGGGGCACACAACGCATTTCGAGGTCGAAGTGGACACGCCGGAACAGATCGAGCCTGTGCTCGCGGCGGGAGTGGACACCATCATGCTCGACAACTTCGATACCGACGCGCTCGCTGCGGGGGTCCGCCAGGTTGCTGGCCGCGCGTATGTAGAAGCGAGCGGGAACGTGAACCTCGAAACTATCGGCGCCATCGCGGCGACCGGCGTCGACGTGATCTCGGTAGGCGCTTTGACGCACGCGGTTTCGAACTTGGACCTCGGCCTGGATGCGGAGTTCGCGGATTCGAACTGTGCCTCGGACAGTGCTGACACTGAAACGGATGCTGCTGACACTGAATCGGATGGTGCTGGTGCTGTATCTGGATGAAGCGGCGTCGGCCCCGCAGTCTGCTGAGTCTCTGCGGCACCACGTCGCGTGGCTTCAGCAAGGCATCGGCAACCCGGCGAGTGTTCACGCAGCCGGAGCGTCGATGCGCTCCGGACTGAATTCCGCTCGCTCGCTCATTGCCCAGGGGCTCAATGTTGCAGACAGCTCAGTCGTGTTTACCTCGGGAGGGACTGAATCGAACGCGATGGCCGTCACGGGCCTCGCACGCGCCGCTCGTGATGCTCAGCCGGAACGCACACGAATCCTCGTATCAGCCATCGAGCATTCCTCGGTCCTGACCCCGGCCCGGGATGTGGCCGAGCGTGAAGGGTTCTCTCTCGAGCAGATCCCGGTCGATTCCCGCGGGCTGCTCGACGTTGACGCTTTGGCCTCGATGCTCGATGAGCGGGTCGCGTTGGTCGCCGTCATGGCCGTCAATAACGAGGTCGGCAGCATGCAACCGATCGAGCCAGTGGCCCGACTCGCGCGTGATGCTGGTGCCCCTGTGGTGTGCGATGCCGTTGCGGCTCCGGTGCCGCTCATGCCGGGGCTCGTGGTTCACTGTGACGCGCTGACGCTTGCGGGTCATAAGTTCGGTGGGCCCACGGGAACTGGCGCGCTAGTTCTGGCCGGGAACGTGGTGAAGGTGCGTGGATTCGTGCCGATGCTCCCCGGTTCACAAGAACACGGATTGCGTGCAGGTACCCCAAACGTTCCTGGGCTCATGGGTATGGCGGCCGCGTTCTCGGAGAAGCTTATGGCCGGCGCTGCGGATATCAAAACCCCGGCGTCTGGTGCAGGGGAAGGTGAAGCCGCAACGGAGGGCGAAACCCCAGCCGAACAGCTCAAACGCGTGGTCCTCGCGCATGCCGGGGACGAGGTCGTGGTGCTCGGCCCTGAAACGCCTCAGGACTGCTCCCCTAGCATCGCGATGTTCCTTTTCCCGCGAGTCAATGGCGAGGCGATGCTGATCGAGCTAGAACACCGCGGCGTCGTGTGCTCGAGCGGCTCGGCGTGCCACGCGGGCTCAACCGAACCATCGCACGTGCTCACGGCCCTGGGGATCGCCGCGGCCCAAGCCCGCACTTCTGTCCGAATGAGCATCGGCCGCAGGCTCAGCCAGGAAGAGGAAGCGACCTTAGGTACCGCAGTAGCGGAATCGCTAGCCGCTCTAGCTCCTAGAACTCCAGCGCCTAGAACTCCAGCTCCTAGCCCACGCTAGCTTTCAGCAACGCATCGACTTCAGCAGCTCCTCAACCTCGCTGACCACCGCATCGTTGACTTCTCCGTTGAAGCGCAGGTTGGTGCGTCGCCGCAGGATGTCTTCGGCGCTCGTTGCGTGTTCGCGCTGAGCCATCCACGCGACCTCTCCTCTGAGGAGCCCGCGCGTGTGGGTCAGCGGTTGCGCCGCATCGGGATCCGACCCTGTGTCGATGAGCTCCGCGATGAACTCAGCCACCTCGTTCGCGTAGGAACCGTAGCGTTCCACGAGAGCCGCTGCGTACTCGCCCACGACCTTCTCGCAGTCGTCGGTCGGATCGTATCGGCGGATCATGCCTTTGACGTCCCTGCCGCGCGTTGTTTTCGTGCGGTCACGGTCAAGGTGGTCGAGGACGTGGTCGGTCAGTTGCTCCCCGACCGCGCGGAACGTCGTGAACTTTCCACCCACAAGGCACATGAGCGGGATTCCGCCGCGGGTTGAGCCGGAGGCATGGTTCAGGTGCACGATGTGGTGGTCGCGTGTGATCGCGCCGGTTGCGTTGGCGTTGGATCGCGGCAAAGGTCGTACGCCGGCGAACGTGTGTACGACGTGCTCCCTCGTGATCGGGATGTTCGGGAACATGTCTTGCACCAGATCGAGCAAGTACTCGTATTCCTCGTCCGAGCACTCGGGTACTTCCCCAGCCTGGGCCGGTAGGTCCGTCGTGCCGACGAGCACGCGGTCCCCGAGCGGACAGATCAGCACAATCCGGCCGTCTTTATGCTCGAAGAAAATCTCGCCGCCGCGGCACGCCTCAAGCAGTGCGGGATGGTTGAGCACGAGGTGTGCACCCTTGGTGCCGCCCATGAAATTCGTTTCGTGGCCGAGCGCGCGGTTGGTGAGGTCAACCCAGTTGCCGGAGGTGTTGATGATGATGCGGGGCTTGACCTCGACGCGACGTCCAGTGAGCTGATCGGTCAGCGTTACAGTGCTGGAATCATGGCCCGTCACCCCAAGCTGGTTCGCGACGCGAGCCCCGTAATCCTCGGCCTCGCTCAACAGATCGATGATGAGCCGTTCTGGGCTTTCTACCTGAGCGTCCTGATACTGCGCAACGTAACGCGTGTCGGGCCGCAGTTCCGGGAACGCACGCCGTACGGCCTTGCGACCCATCAGGAACGAGTGGCGCTTGAGGCCAGCGGCTTTCCTCGTCGTCCTCGAATACGCGTCGTAGAGCATAAGCCCAGCTTTGATCATGAGGGCACCGCGCTCGGCCGGAGCACCTTGGTAATCCTTGATGAGGAAGCGCAGCGGAGCGTTCATGATGCCCGTGAAGGTTGTCCGCAGAGGCACGAAGGTTGGTAGCGGGCGCACACGGTGGGCGGCATGGTGAAGCAGGCGGTTGCGTTCCTGCACCGACTCTTTGACGAGCCGGAACTCGCCGTACTCGAGGTAGCGGATTCCGCCGTGGATCATGTGGCTTGATGCCCCGCTCGCACCGAACGCGAAGTCGTTGGCTTCAGCGAGCACAACGTCAACGCCTTGAAGCGCTAGCTCACGAGCCGTTGCGGCTCCGTTGATTCCGCCGCCGATGATCAAGACATCGGTTTCTGGCCGCTCAACGATGCGCGAGATCGATGGGCGAATGATCGATTCCCGAACCGCCGGAGCGCCATTAGCTGTCTTCTTCTCTGAACGCATACCGACCATCTTGCCGGTGTGAACTTCAAGCAACAAGCACGACCCGGCATAAAACCGCGATTACGCTTGCTTGTCACCTAAGGTTAAAGCGTGAGTAAGGACAGCATCGCGAAGCACCCGTATCCGGCCTCGATCCCGCTTGCCGAGCGGCCGCTCGACGATGACCGGGACTCGCTGTATTTCGATCTCAACGTCCATGGATCGCGGATGCGCACGTGGGTCTACCCTGCCGTGAAAGCTACCTCCAGCACCCGAACGATCCTCGCGATCCACGGTTTCCGCGGAGACCACCACGGCTTGCGTCGCGTGATCAACGCGATGCCAGAACACACGTGGGTCGTGCCTGATCTCCCCGGCTACGGCGTCTCCACGCCGTTCGGCAGCAGCCCTAGTTTCGGCAACAGTCATAGTTTCGGCACCAGCCATGTTCACGACGACAGCCAAGCTCGACACACGGCGCACGGCTTCCATGCGGTGATCGATGCGCTCATCGACGCCCTCGAGCTCGGCCCTGACACCGTTCTGCTCGGGCACTCGTTCGGTTCCGTCGTGACCTCGACGTACATGGCGGCCAAGCCTGGACGTTTTGCGCGCCTCATTCTGCTCAACCCGATCTCCGAGCCGCCACTCGCCGGCCGCCACATCGTGCTGACCCAAGCCACTCGCCTGCTCTACGACCTCGGAACCCGCGTTCCGGCCCGCTGGCGCACCGCTGTCCTCAGCTCTCCAGCGCTTGTCGACGGCGCAACCATCACCATGACCACGAGCCCAGACCCCGCAACGCGCGAGTACATCCGACACCAGCATCGGGCGTATATGAGCGGCTTTGCAAGCCCGGAAGTATTGCTCGAAACCTATGAGTCATCTGTGCAGACAACAGTGCTCGATGCGGCGGCAGATGTCGATGCGCCCACGCTACTGATTGCAGGGGCTGGAGATCCTCTGGGCACAGTTGCAAGCCAGACCGCGCTTGAAGCGCTGTTCCCGAACGCACAGCTGGTCATGATTCCTCGCGTTGGGCACTTGATCCACTATGAGACGCCGTTAACTGCGGCGCAGGCGATTAGGGAATGGCTGTCAGGCTCGCCTACAGCTCGCTAGGGTCATCCACACGAACCATGACCTTGGGGTCACGCCGGAGCGAGCCCAAAACCTTACGCCTCCGCAGAGCGTGGGTCACCTTGGGGCCGGATGCGTAATCGAAGAAGAGAAGCCAACGTTGCTCGGCATCATCCGATCCGTCGGCAACGGGCGTCGGCCCGACGGCCCGGACCCCATCGACTGCCTGCATATCGGAACAGAACTGATTGACCACTTCGCGCGGACCCGTCAGCGAGGCCGAACGAACAGCCGGAGGCAAACCCACTTCCGAACGCTCAGCGAGCTCCTGCGCAGCCAGTCCAGACGGATCCCAGCGCACCAAAGCCCTACCTTGAGGCGACGGATGCCCCGTGAGCACCACCTGGCCACTGTCCTGACGACCGCGCACCAAGGCCGCGGCAGCAAACCACCGGTGAGCCACGTTCTCCCCCGAACGCAAACCGCCGGAAGCCAGCATCGCATCCGCGTCCAGAAGCAACGCAGCCGCATAACCGCCGTCCACGAGCGGCTCAGCACCCGGCGTTGCAATCACCAGCTGAGGTTTAGCGTCTACGTGGTGGACCGCATCGGCCCCTGTTGCGCGAACCAGAGGCACGCCAGGGAAAGCGCGGCCGAACTCCTCGACTGTGCGCTGGGCGCCCACATGGCCCGCACGCAACTGACGGCCGCCGCACTCGGCACACGCAAACGCGCGTTCGATCGTGCCGCACCAGCCGCACGTTGGAGCAGGATCATGCGACCCCAAGAACTGCAGAGGGCCCTGGCACTGCCGGCACCGCGCCGGCATCCGGCACCGTTGACACCGCAACAACGGGATGAACCCTGTGCGGGCGACCTGAACCAAGACGGACCCAGTTTCGAGGGCCTTTCGGGCTACTTCGAAAGCCAAGCGAGGAAGCCGAACCGAATGGAAAATAGGGTCCCGCTCGGACTCGTAGCTATCCGAGGTTGCCCTGACCCACGGGGTGTGGTCCCGAAGGAGCGAACGCTCAGCGGCGAGCTCCCGGGCCCAGCCGGTTTCGACCAGACGCTGAGCCTCGGAACTGCGCGCGAACGACGCGAAGATGGCCGCGCATCCGGACTCTTGCGCGCGCAACAGAAGGACCTCGCGGGCGTGATGGTACGGAGCGCGCTGTTCGACGTGGGAGTCATCGTGGTCATCCCACATCGCGACCAGGCCGAGGTCCCACACTGGCGCGAACGCCGCCGAACGCGTCCCTACAACAATTCTCCGTTGGCCCGTGACGACCTCAAGAAACGAGCGATATCGAGGGCTCGGGCCATCATCAGCGGAAAGCCGCGCGTAAGCATGCTGGCCGACAACCGCATCGAGCGCTTTGGACAACGTATCGAGATCGCGTGCATCCGGAACCACGAGGACGCTCCCCCGCCCCGCAGCCAGCGTTGCGGCGGCAGCTGTTGCCAAGCGGACGGCCCACCCCTCAAGCCGATATTGGGCGTCATCGGGTGAGGCCTGATCGCGTGACACCGCTTGCGCGACTACGTCGCCCGGGGTGACGGAAACGACCGCGCGCGGAGATTCCCCTGCCAGCAAGGCTGAGGTGAGCCACGCATCGGGATCCTCAGGCGCCCACGATGCCGCCCACGCTTGAGTCTTCGGGCACACAACGGGCAACGCCACAGGCCCCGGCCACGGCTCCTTCTCGATCCGGGCAACCCGCGGAGCCACAGCAGACTTCACGACGTCAGCGAGCGTACCTGCATAACGTTCAGCAACCGCCTCAGACAGCCGCAAAACCTCAGCCGACAGAACAGGCAGAGGCGAGTAGACCGTCGTGAGCGGACGCGGCGTTACCTCGGGGTCACAATCGGCGGCCCGCTCAACGATGTACCCATTGACCCGCCGCCCACCGAAGACGACACGCACGCGGGCGCCAGGAACCGCATCGGAATCCTGATCCTTCAAGACCGCGTAATCGAAGAGCCGATCAAGGTGCGGAACCGGAGTATCGACCAAAACCCGGGCGTATGGAAGCCGCTCAGCGTACTCATCAGCGCCGATCCGAGGCGTTTTCGACGCTCGCTTAGCGGGCTGGGCGTCCTTGACCCCGGGCGAAAAACCAAACTGGGAGGCGTCGAACAAAACGCCATCAGGCGAATCAGTCAACATGCCTCCCAGCTCAGAAAATCCAGTTCAGTTCATCACAGGTTGAAGTAGGACTTGAGTGCGTCGACGCGGTCCAGGTTCTCCCAGGTGAAATCAGGGTCAGGGCGGCCGAAGTGGCCGTGCGCTGCAGTCTTGCGGTAGATCGGACGCTTGAGGTTGAGATCCTCGATGATACCGAGCGGACGCAGATCGAAAACCTCGCGAATAGCTGAGGCGATCTTGACCGGATCCTCCTGCGAGGTGCCGAACGTCTCGACGTACAGACCCACCGGAGCTGCCTGACCAATCGCGTAGGCGACCTGGATCTCGGCGCGGTCAGCCAAACCAGCTGCCACAACGTTCTTCGCAACCCAGCGGGCAGCATACGCAGCCGAACGGTCAACCTTCGAAGGGTCCTTGCCCGAGAACGCGCCACCGCCGTGGCGTGCGAAACCGCCGTAGGTATCAACGATGATCTTGCGGCCGGTCAGACCAGCGTCACCGACCGGGCCACCGATAATGAACTTGCCCGAGGGGTTCAGAAGGATTTCCGACTCGGAGGAATCCAGCTCCTCGGTAGCCAAAACAGGCTTGACGACGTAGTCATGCAGATCAGACTGAACCGATACGAGGTCGTAGTCTTCGGCGTGCTGGCTCGAAACCACGACCGACTCGATCGAAACTGGCTTGTCGCCGTCATAACCGATCGTGACCTGCGTCTTTCCGTCAGGACGCAAGCCCGGAAGCACGCCGTCACGGCGCACACGCGTCAACTGCTGCGAGAGACGGTGCGCCAAGTGGATCGGGGTCGGCATGAACGAATCGTTCTCGTTGGTCGCGTAACCGAACATGATGCCCTGGTCGCCGGCACCCTGGATATCGCGTGGATCCTTGGCTTTGCCGAGGCGCTGCTCAAGCGATGAGAACACGCCAGAAGAAATCTCCTGGGACTGCTGACCGATCGAGATGTTGACGCCGCAACGGGCGCCATCGAAACCGTTGGCGGACGAGTCGTAGCCCAAATCTAGGATGGTCTCGCGAACGATCTCCGGGATCTCGACGTACGCGTCCGTGGTGACTTCACCCGCAACCTGAACCAAACCCGTGGTCGTCAACGTTTCTACAGCGACGCGGGACTCAGGGTCCTTGGCCAGAAGAGCGTCGAGGATCGCGTCCGAAATCTGGTCGCAGATTTTATCCGGGTGCCCCTCGGTCACGGACTCCGAGGTGAAAAGGCGTAGGTGATCAGAAGTAAACATAATTATTTTTCGATTCTATAGAGCTTGGACGGTGCAGCTTGTGCCTCAGTGTCGAATCACCGATGAAACCTGGCAGCAATCGCATCCACAACAAAATCAGCGACTTCGCGTTTAGAGCCGGAGAACTCACCGGCATCAGCTCCGTCAGCAGCTAAAACAGCAACGGTGTTATCCGGCGTACCGAAACCTCGAGTCTCGGACACCTCGTTGACCACCAGCAAGTCGGCGCCCTTGCGCTCGAGCTTGGCGCGACCATATTCGAGAACACTGCCGTTCTCATCGCCGGTTTCTGCGGCAAAACCAACGATGATGCGAGGCAGAAGACCCGGCTCGTTCGCTGCGCTGCCCTCGTTGTTGCGCTGAGCACGCGCACCCCGATCCTCTACCAGACCCTTCAAAATATCTGGGTTACGGACCAGCTCGATCACAGGCGCCGAATCATCGGCTGGGTTCTTCTTAATCTTGCTGTCCACGTATTCTTTCGGCCGGAAGTCGGCAACAGCGGCAGCCATGACAACCACATCGGCTCCCGCGGCCGCGTCGCGCATAACCCGCTCCAGATCAGAGGCCGTAGTCACAGCGGTGACCTCTACCCCGTCGGGAGCTGGAACTTCGATGTTGGCGGCCACGAGTTCAACCTCGGCCCCCGCGTCACGTAGAGCCTCAGCCAGAGCCACACCCTGGCGGCCGGAAGAACGGTTACCCAAGAAACGCACCGGATCCAGAGGTTCGCGGGTTCCGCCGGCGCTGACGACGGCACGCACGCCAGCAAGGGGCGTCGGCCGGTCGATGAGCGCGAGGGCTTCGCGGGCGATGACCGTGATCTCTTCGAGCCGGCCAGGGCCAGTGTCCTTGCCTGTGAGGCGACCAACAGCAGGGTCTGGTACATGGATCCCGCGGTTACGCAAGGTCGTGACATTCGCTTGAGTAGCAGGGTTCTGCCACATCTCCGTGTGCATTGCCGGCGCCATGTACACGGGTGCGGTGGTTGTGAGGATCGTCGCGGTCAGCAGGTCATCGGCGCGCCCAGCGGCGACGCGAGCCAAAAGATCCGCAGTGGCTGGAGCCACGACCACGAGGTCAGCTTCCTGGCCAAGTCGCACATGGTTGACGCTGTCGACAGCTTCGAACACGGAGGTGCGCACCGGGTTGTGAGATAGCGCTTCCCACGTAGCGGCACCAACAAAATTCAACGCTGACTCGGTTGGGATCACGTCAACGTGATGTCCAGCCTCGGTGAATTCGCGCACCAAGCCGGGGACCTTGTACGCAGCGATACCGCCGCCAACTCCGACGACTATCCGAGCCATCCGAAACCCCTACCTCGCTCAACCGTTCCTCAATCCGCGCACAACGCGAACTGTCCGATGCGACACCGTGCTCATTCGAAACACCACATCTATTTAAACACGCGAAGACGTATGTAGGTTCATAAACGTTAACGGACCCCGTATACCAGGACCGCAGAACCCACATACGTCCGCGAAAACGTTACGTGGTACCTACGTAACCGAGTCTACTCAGCAGCAGGTTTCGACTCTTTGAGAGGCTTCACTTCGAGAAGGCCCTCGTTGTATTCGCGCAAAGCGATCGAAAGCGGCTTCTCGTTCGGCTGGGTGTCAACGAGCGGACCAACGTATTCGAACAGTCCCTCGTGCAGCTGCGAATAGTAGGCGTTGATCTGACGAGCACGCTTGGCTGCGTTGATGACCAGCGCGTACTTCGAGTCAACGTGGGTCAGCAGTTCATCGATCGATGGATCGGTGATACCTGGCAGTTCTTCAGACACAAAGTCTCCTTGGCATTGGTATTGACACGGATCTGTCAATGGCACCATGAGGTGCAAACTATAAGTTTACAACGTCGAAGCCACGGTCGTGACCATCACGGCCGTGAACCTCTCAGTGGGTCGGATCGATACCCATGATCCGCACGAGCTCGGCGGCCGCACGCTCAACTTCGTCGTTGACGATCGTGTGATCGAATTCCGATTCAGCTGCGAGTTCCTTTTTCGCGGTCTCAAGCCTGCGAGCTTGTTCTTCTTCGCTTTCAGTCCCGCGGCCGATGAGACGGGCAACCAGTTCATCCCACGACGGTGGAGCGAGGAACACGAAGCGTGCCTCGGGCAGGGTTTCGCGGATCTGCCGCGCGCCCTGCAAATCGATCTCCAGCAAAACATGCTTACCGTCAGCGACCGCTGCATCGACTGAAGCGCGCGGCGTTCCGTACGTGTTCTGGCCGTGGACGACCGCGTACTCCAGCATTTCCCCGGCGTCGATCATACGGCGGAACTCTTCAGGTGAAACGAACTGATAATGCACGCCGTCGACCTCGCCTGGGCGTGGATCGCGGGTTGTCGCGGACACTGAAAGCCACACTTCCGGGTAGTTCTCCCGGATGAACGTCGAGACGGTACCTTTGCCTACCGCCGTCGGGCCAGCCAGCACCGTGACCCGTGCTGGGTTGGGTTGGGTTTCAGGCTGTGCCATAGGTTTTCCTCCGTTATCCAGGAAATCTAGAGGCCGATGAGGCCGACTTTATTCTAGCTATTGACTGAAGCGAGGTCCTCTTGGGCGGCTTCGATCGCGGCTTCCATCGTGCGTGGCTTCGCAAGCGAACGCGATGCTGGCACAACCACTTGATCCCAGACGTCACCGAACGTTGCGGCGAGGTCCGATGCGGTGGCCCCTTGCGCTCCGTAGCCCGGCGTCAACAGTGGTGGCTTGCCTGCGGCCAGGTCGATGCCGAGCTTACGTGCCGCATCGCCGGTCGTCGCTCCGACGACGAGGCCGACGTCACCTAGTGCGGCGGTGGCCGCCGCATCAGGCGCGCTGCCAGCGTGGTGAGCCGACATGCGCTGGTTGACCTCAGCCACATCGTTGACCACACGCAGTGCCGCGGAGTCATCGCCGCCTGCGTGCTGAACACGTGCACCCTCAGGGTTGGAGGTCAACCCGAGGACGAAGACTCCACCGCCGAATTCCGCCGCGGTCTCAAAGACCGGGCCGAGCGCCCCGACCCCGAGGTACGGTGACACCGTGACGGCATCCGCCGCGAGCGGCGAGGAAGGATCGAGCCAGGCCTGGGCGTAACCGGCCATCGTGGAGCCGATGTCGCCGCGTTTGGCATCAGCCAGGACGAGGATTCCGTGTTCCTTGGCCTCGGCCTGGACCTTCTCGAGCGCAGCTAGCCCTGCGGAGCCGAAACGCTCGAACAGCGCGACCTGCGGCTTGATGATGCCGGCGCGGCCGGCCGCGGATTTCACCGCGGCCAAGCCGAACGCGAGCGCACCATCAGCTGACTCTGCAAGCCCCCAGTCCTTGAGGGTCGAAGAGTGCGGGTCGATGCCCACGCACAACTTGCCGTAGCGTTCCATCGCCCGGGCGAGCCGCGCCCCGAAGGGCTGAACCGAATCCGTGGCCATGCTTAGCCCTCTTCGCCGGCGCGGATTGCTGCGAGGCGTTCAGCGTGCTCCTGGAGGCTTGCGACCTCCCACGGGTAGGTACGCTGAGCCTCGATCGCCATGACGGCGGAGCTGAATTCAGCGACCGTCGTGATGATCGGGGTGCCTACCGAGGTTGCTGCTGCACGGATCTCGTAGCCGTCGGAACGCGAATCCCCACCGCCGGACGGCGTGTTCATGATCATCGCGATCTCACCGTCGGTTACGAGATCAACGATCGAGCGTTCATCGCCTGCTTCGTGAACCTTGTTGACCACGGTCGCCTTGATGTCGTTGCGGCGCAGAACATCCGCGGTACCGCCCGTGGAAACGATTTCGAAGCCGAGGTCTGCCAGAAGCTTGACCGGCATGACCACCGAACGCTTATCGCGGTTCGCAACCGATACGAAGACCTTGCCTTCGGTCGGCAACGGGTTGTTCGCAGCGGCCTGAGACTTAGCGAAGGCCGTATCGAAGTGCTTATCGATACCCATGACCTCACCCGTCGAACGCATCTCTGGGCCCAGCAGCGAGTCCACAGCACGCCCTTCCTTGGTGCGGAAGCGCGCGAATGGAAGAACGGCTTCCTTGACCGCGATGGCTGAACCCATTGGCAAGGATGCGCCGTCGCCTTCCGCTGGAAGGATTCCGCCGCGCATCGACGCGATGGTCGCGCCAACTCCGATGAGTGCAGCCGCCTTGGCGAGCTCAACACCGGTCGCCTTGGAGACGAACGGAACCGTGCGGGATGCACGCGGATTCGCTTCGATGACGTAAAGGACATCGGATGCGAGCGCGAACTGGATGTTGATGAGGCCGCGCACGCCGACGCCTTCTGCGATGGCGCGGGTTGCCGCCGAAACACGGTCGAGGGTTTCCTGCGAGAGCGTCGTCGGTGGCAGGGTGCACGCCGAGTCGCCAGAGTGGATGCCGGCTTCCTCGATGTGCTCCATAACGCCACCGATGAACAGGTCGCTGCCGTCGAACAGCGCGTCCACGTCGATCTCGATCGCGTCTTCGAGGAAGCGATCCACGAGCATCGGGTGGTCTGCGGTGATCTCGGTCGCGTTCTCAACGTAGGCTGCGAGCTGGGCTTCGTCGTAGACGATCTCCATGCCGCGGCCGCCCAGAACGTAGGACGGGCGCACCAGAACCGGGTAGCCGATTTCGTCCGCAATCTTCTTGGCCTGCTCGAAGGACACGGCGGTGCCGTTCTTCGGTGCGGTGAGGCCCGCGCGGTCCAGAACGCGCTGGAACTCGCCACGGTGCTCGGCGAGATCGATTGCGGTTGGGCTCGTGCCGAGGATCGGAACGCCTGCTGCCTCGAGCTCAGCTGCGAGCTTGAGCGGGGTCTGACCGCCGAGCTGGACGTAGACACCCAGCACACCGCCGGTCGCCTGCTCAGCGTGGATGATCTCGAGGACATCCTCGAGCGTGAGCGGCTCGAAGTAGAGGCGGTTGGATACGTCGTAGTCGGTCGAGACGGTCTCTGGGTTGCAGTTGATCATGACCGTCTCGTAGCCGGCATCGCGCAGGGCCATGGTCGCGTGGACACACGAGTAGTCGAACTCGATGCCCTGGCCGATGCGGTTCGGCCCGGAACCGAGGATGATGACGGACGGCTTGTCGTGCTGCGCGAGTTCGGTCTCTTCATCGTACGAGGAGTACAGGTATGGCGTGAATGCCTCGAACTCGGCGGCGCATGTGTCAACGGTCTTGAACACTGGGCGGATTCCGAGAGCCTGGCGGATGCCACGCACGACGTCTTCGCGGCGGTGCGCAAGCTTGGCGATCTGCGCGTCGGAGAATCCGTGACGCTTAGCCAGACGCAAGGTCTCAGGCGATAGATCCTGGTCAGCTGCGATCTCTTCGGCCACCTCGTTGATCAACTGGAGCTGATCGAGGAACCACGGGTCGATCGCAGTCGCCGCGTAGACGCGTTCGATGCTCGCGCCACCAAGCAGCGCACGCTGAACGTTGTAGATACGTTCGGTCGAACCGCGCTCGGAGTCCTTGAGCAGCTGCTCAATCTCGGCCTCATCTGGCTTCTCGAAGCTGAACTCGGCATCCTTCTGCTCAAGCGAGCGCATCGCCTTCTGAAGGGCTTCAGTGAAGTTGCGGCCCAGAGCCATGGCCTCGCCGACCGACTTCATGGTCGTGGTCAGCGTAGCGTCAGCCGCCGGGAACTTCTCGAACGCGAAGCGCGGAACCTTCACGACAACGTAGTCGAGGGCCGGCTCGAACGAAGCCGGGGTCTTCTGTGTGATGTCGTTCGGGATCTCATCGAGCGTGTACCCCAGCGAAAGCTTCGCCGCGATCTTCGCGATCGGGAAACCGGTCGCCTTGGATGCGAGCGCCGAGGAACGCGATACGCGTGGGTTCATCTCGATCACGACAACGCGGCCAGTTGCCGGGTCAACGGCGAACTGGATGTTGCATCCGCCGGTGTCGACGCCGACTTCGCGGATCACGTTGATCGAGATGTCGCGCAGCTTCTGGTACTCGACATCGGTCAGCGTCATGGCAGGTGCGACGGTGATCGAGTCACCCGTGTGAACACCCACCGGGTCGAAGTTTTCGATGGTGCACACGACAACCACGTTGTCGTTCTTGTCACGCATCATCTCGAACTCGTATTCCTTCCAGCCGAGGATGGACTCCTCGAGGAGCACCTCGCTGGTTGGCGAATACTGCAGGCCGGCCCCGCAAATGCGGCGCAGGTCGTCTTCGTTGTAGGCCATGCCGGAGCCGAGGCCACCCATCGTGAAGGATGGGCGGACCACAACCGGGTAGCCGAGTTCTTCGACGGCTTCGAACGCCTGCTCCATCGTGTGAACGATCGCGGAGCGAGCGGATTCACCGCCTGAGCGTTCCACGACGCCCTTGAACTTCTCGCGGTCTTCGCCGAGTTCGATGGCTTCGATGTTCGCGCCGATGAGTTCGACGTTGAACTTCTCAAGCACGCCGGACTTATCGAGCTCGATCGCGGTGTTGAGCGCGGTCTGGCCGCCCAGGGTAGGCAGCAGAGCGTCCGGGCGTTCCTTCTCAATGATCTTCGCGACCACGCTCGGGGTGATCGGCTCGACGTAGGTCGCGTCCGCCATCGCTGGGTCGGTCATGATGGTCGCCGGGTTGGAGTTGACCAGGATCACGCGTACGCCCTCTTCCTTGAGGACGCGCAGCGCCTGGGTTCCGGAGTAGTCAAACTCGGCGGCCTGACCGATGACGATCGGGCCGGAGCCGATCACAAGGACGGATGAAATGTCAGTGCGCTTTGGCATGGAGGTTTCAGCCTTCCTTCTGCGCGGTGTGCGCTTGCATAAGTTCGATGAAACGGTCGAAGAGGTACGAGGAGTCGTGTGGTCCAGCACCGGATTCTGGGTGGTACTGCACCGAGAACGCTGGGATGTCGAGGCAGCGGATGCCTTCGACAACCTGGTCGTTGAGGCCGATGTGGGAGACCTCTACGCGGCCGAAGCGCGACTCTGGTGCCTCTACGGTTCCCTCGACTGGAATGTCGATCGCGAAGCCGTGGTTCTGCGAGGTGATTTCGACGCGGCCGGTTGCCTTGTCGAGGACCGGCTGGTTCATGCCGCGGTGGCCGAAAGGCAGCTTGTAGGTCGAGAATCCGAGCGCGCGTCCCAAGATCTGGTTGCCGAAGCAGATGCCGAAGAGCGGGATGTTGGCGTCGAGTACGTCGCGGACGAACTGCACTTCGGGGTCGGCCTGGGCTGGGTCGCCTGGGCCGTTGGAGATGAAGACGCCGTCGAAGTTCTCGCCCTTGATCTCGTCAATGGTCGATGCGGCAGGTAGCACGTGTACGCGAACGCCGCGTTCTGCGAGGCGGCGCGGGGTCATGCCCTTGATACCGAGGTCGAGGGCGGCAACGGTTGCGACCGGCTCCCCTTCCCAGCCGTGATCGGCTGGGTCCACCCAGTAGCTTTCCTTGGTCGTGACCACGTCGGAGAGGCGCTGGCCCTGCATCGAAGGCTGGCCCTTGACGGTCTCTACGAGTTCTTCGACCGGCTTGTCCGCGGCTTCACCCGAAAAGATGCCGGCCTTCATCGCACCAGCGGTGCGGATGTGGCGGGTCACTGCACGGGTGTCGATGCCCGCGATGCCCACGATGCCGTCGCGCTCGAGCTCATCATCCAGCGTGGTTTCGGAGCGCCAGTTCGAAGCGATACGCGAGGGTTCGCGGACCGCGTAGCCAGCAACCCAGATCTGAGCCGATTCATTGTCGGTTGGATTGGCGCCAGTGTTGCCGATGTGTGGGAACGTCTGGACGACGATCTGCCCTGCGTAGGACGGGTCGGTCAGGGTTTCCTGGTAGCCGGTCATGCCCGTGGTGAAGACGAGTTCACCGAGGGTCTGGCCACGTTTGCCGTAAGCGGTTCCGCGGAATACGCGGCCGTCTTCAGTGACAAGGAGTGCCTTGTCGTGATCGGTGTGTGCCACCTATGCCGTCCTTTCTGGGTGCTTCCCGGTCTCCGCGCCCGCGTTGTCGTTCGCGGTTGTCGATGACTCCGGTTGCGTGTGAATTTCTGGGGCGAGCTTACGCAAAGCTGCCAAGAGTGTGCTGTGTACGGTGCGGGATGCGGCCCGGAAGCCGGTGTCGACGCTCGCTTCGCCAAGCTGATGGCGGATCACGATGACACCGCCGTCTTCAACGAACTTGCCGACCATGCCGCGCACCGTCGTGATCCCAGTGATGTGCTGTGCCGGGATGAAGAAGTTCTCTGCCTCGGTGCGGTAGACGGCCACGCCGTCTTCCTCTACGGACAGCGCCGCCGCGCATCGGACGCCGAGATCGTGTGCCGCGATCCGCTCAAGGTGCTGGCCTGCGAAGGTCGTGACAACGTAGGTGCCTTCGCCTTCAACGCGTGGCTCAGCCAGCTCAGCTGGAAGCTGGTGCGGTGCCGCGATCGCTGATTGGCGCTTTTTGCGGTGCGACCAACCGAGCAACATCAGTGCGATAGCGAGAACGCAGATCGCAACCGTGACGATCAAGCCAATGAATTCTCCCTGAGTCATGCAACCTCCTTGCGTGGGGTTGCGAGCTCGCCGTCCATGAACGTCGCGTGGCCCGCGTAGAACGTGTGCATAACCTTGCCCGGTAGTTCGAGGCCCTTGTATGGCGAGTTACGGCCCTTGGTGTGGTGTTCTTCAGGGTTCACGATGCGCACGGCACTTGGGTCGTACAGCGTCACGTTTGCCACGGAACCGACTTTGAGCGGCTGGCCGTGGTTGGTCGCCTTAATGAGCTTGGCTGGGGCCGTCGACATGATGCGTGCGACGTCTTCCCACGTGATCAAGCCCGTGTCCACGAGGGTCTTCTGGACCACAGGCAGAGCGGTCTCCAGGCCGGTCATGCCCATCGCGGCTTCGTTCCAAGCGCACTGCTTGGTTTCCGATGTGTGTGGCGCGTGGTCGGTTCCGATCATGTCGATCGTGCCGTCAGCCACTGCCTCGCGCAACGCGAGGGTGTCTTCCTTGGTGCGAAGCGGCGGGTTGACCTTGAACACTGGGTCGTAGCCGCGCACCATTTCTTCAGTCAGAAGCAGGTGGTGCGGGGTGACCTCGGCGGTCACGTCGATCCCCTGGGACTTAGCCCAGCGGATGATCTCAACGCTTCCCTTGGTCGATACGTGGCACACGTGCAAGCGGGAGTCGACGTGCTGAGTCAACAAAACATCGCGAGCAATGATCGATTCCTCAGCGACGGCTGGCCAACCGGTCAAGCCGAGCTCCGAAGAAACGAGGCCCTCGTTCATCTGAGCGCCCTCGGTAAGTCGCGGCTCCTGCGCGTGCTGCGCGACCACGCCGTCGAAGGAGCGAACGTATTCGAGTGCCCGACGCATCAGAACCGGGTCGAAAACGCACATGCCGTCGTCGGAGAACATACGGACGTTGGCGCGGGAGTCTGCCATCGCACCTAGCTCCGCGAGGCGCTCGCCAGCAAGGCCCTGAGTCACTGCGCCGATAGGACGAACCTCAGCCCAGCCGGCCTTCTCCCCCAGCTGTCGTACCGACTCGACAACGCCAGCGGTGTCTGCGACCGGCATCGAGTTTGCCATCGCGTAGACCGCAACGAAGCCGCCGGCTGCGGCGGCCTGGGTTCCGGTCTCGACGGTTTCGGCGTCTTCACGGCCAGGCTCGCGCAAGTGAGTGTGCGGGTCAACCAAGCCAGGAAGCGCGATCAGGCCCTTGGCATTGATGACCTTCGCGTCTTCAGGTGCAGTGATGCTTCCGGCGTCGGCGATGTCCTTGATGACACCTTCATCCAGGAGGATGTCTGCGGTGTTTCCGCTCGGGAGGGTTACAGACTGAATCAACGTGGTCGTCATGATCATGCCTTCTGAGTGTCGGTCGTATCTCCAGCCAAAACCAGGTAGAGCACGGCCATACGGACGGCTACACCGGCGGAGACTTGGTTTAGTACGCGAGAGTTAGGGGCATCCGCTGCTACGGAGCTGATTTCCAGGCCGCGGTTCATGGGGCCTGGGTGCATCACGATCGCGCCAGGCTTCATCGATGCGTGGCGGGCCGGAGTCAGTCCCCAGCGGCGCGAATATTCAGATGGCGATGGGAAGAAGGCTCCGTGCATACGCTCGGCCTGGACGCGAAGCATCATGACGGCGTCGGGTTCGGTCGCGAGGGCTTCGTCGAAGTCGTGGGTTACCTTTACAGGCCAACCTTGAACGCTGTGCGGCATGAGCGTTGGCGGAGCGACGAGCGTGACCTCGGCGCCCAGGATGTTGAGCAGCCATACGTTGGAACGGGCCACGCGCGAGTGCAGGATGTCACCCACGATGACCACCTTGGCGCCGTCGAGGCCCTGGCCGAGCGAAGATTCACCCTTGATGGCGGCGAGTTCGCGGCGCAGAGTGAACGCGTCCAGGAGTGCCTGGGTCGGGTGCGCGTGCGTGCCGTCGCCGGCGTTGACGATCGCGGCGTCGATCCAGTCGGTTTCTGCGAGGCGGTATGCGGCGCCGGAAGAGCCGTGGCGGATCACGATCGCGTCGGCGCCGATCGCCTCGAGCGTCTGCGCGGTGTCCTTGAGGGACTCGCCCTTCGAAACCGAGGAGCCTTTCGCGCTGAACGTGATGACGTCCGCTGAAAGACGCTTGGCAGCGGCTTCAAAGGAAATGCGCGTGCGGGTCGAATCCTCAAAGAAGAGGTTCGCAACCGTCAAGCCGCGCAGGGTCGGGAACTTCTTGATTTCCTTACCCGTGGCGTCCGTCATTGATTCTGCGATGTCCAGGATCTGGATCGCTTCTTCGCGGCTGAGGTCTTTAGTGTCGAGGAGGTGACGCATCAGTTGTTCGCCTCGCTTTCGCCTGCAGCGCTCTCGTCGAGCTCAACCTGAGCGGCTGGACGTTCGATGATCACGCGGTCCGAGCCGTCGATCTCTGCGAGTTCAACGCGAACGGCCTCGGAGCGGGAGGTCGGAATGTTCTTGCCGACGTGGTCAGCGCGGATCGGGAGCTCACGGTGCCCGCGGTCAACGAGAACCGCGAGGCGCACAGCTTGCGGACGCCCGCAGTCGACGAGCGCGTCGAGTGCAGCCCGGATGGTGCGCCCCGAAAAGAGGACGTCGTCGACCAAGATCACGGTCTGGTCATCCACGCCAGCCTCCGGCAGACGCGTTGGTGCGGGAACACGCGGGGCACGGCGACGAACGTCGTCACGATGCATAGTGATGTCCAGTGAGCCGCAGAACGAAGCGGCTGGACGGTTGATGATGCGCTCAAGCTTTTCAGCGAGCCGTTCGGCCAACGGAACTCCACGCGAAGGGATTCCCAGGACCACGAGATCGTCGCCTCCACGGTTCTTCTCAACGATCTCGTGAGCGATACGTGTCAGAGCGCGATCGATGTCGGATGCATTCATCACTTCAGCGGTTTCAGCTGAGGTGCTTCCCATGCGCCGACCTCCTTCCCCGCCTCACTGGACGGTTGTTAAAGGGTGTCTTCTCCGGTTCTCTAATCTACCAGCACGCGCGCTTGCTGTTGATGTTCGTGACTGCCTGCGCACTGTGATCTCGCTTGCAGTAGTCTGCGTTGATTAAACGCCGATGGGGCACCCGGCTTAAGCGGGCACCCCATCGAATGCATGGTGGATCTAGTCTGACCGCACCGTTAGAGAATCAGCGTCGGCTTGATGCGCTGCAAGCGACCCAGCAAGCCGTTGACGAAATCCGGTGATTCAGGCGTGGACATTTCGCGTACAAGCCGCACCGCCTCGTCGACGGCTACCGCGTCCGGGATCTCATCGTTGAACAAAAGCTCCCACAAACCGATCCGCAACGCGGCTCGGTCCACCGCTGGCATACGGTCGAGAGTCCAACCCTGCGCGTAGGTCGTCAGGATCTCATCGAGCTGGGTAGCGTGCGTGCTGACACCGCCGACCACTTCACGGGTGTACGGATTAACCGCAGCACCGTCTTCGTCTCGGCGCTGCAACACTTCAGCCGCATCGACGGCCCGCTGATCCGCCTCGAAGAGTACTTCGAGTGCGCGGCGGCGAGCTTTCGAGCGGGTGCTCTCCCCTTGCTTGGTCACTCTGTTACGCGGCCCAGGTATTCGCCGGTGCGGGTGTCGACCTTGACCTTGGTGTTCTGCTCGACGAAGAGCGGAACCTGGATTTCGTGGCCGGTCTCCAACTTGGCTGGCTTGGTGCCGGCGTTCGAGCGGTCACCCTGCAGGCCTGGCTCGGTGTAGGTGATTTCCAGGGTTACCGAAGCCGGAAGTTCGATGTACAAAACCTGGCCGTCGTTGAGCGCAATCTGAACGTTCTGGTTCTCGAGGAGGAAGTTAGCGGCATCGCCGACGGTCTCGCCAGGAACGGTCAGCTGATCGTAATCCTCGAGGTCCATGAACACGTAGTCAGCGCCGTCCTGGTACAGGTACTGGAAGTCACGGCGGTCAACGGTAGCCATCTCAACCTTGGCACCAGCGTTGTACGTCTTGTCTACGGTCTTGCCGGATACGACGTTGCGCAGCTTGGTGCGCACGAACGCGCCACCCTTACCTGGCTTGACGTGCTGGAATTCAACGACGCTCCACAGCTGGCCGTCGATGCGAAGAACGCTGCCGTTCTTGATGTCGTTGCTGGTTGCCACGATGGCTCCTTCAAAATAGTTACCGAAGTAAATAGTGATCTAGTCGCGATTCATGGTTCATGTCGCGAAACGCTCACGCCTAGTTTACGCGTGTATCCGCATATGCGTTGGATATGGCCCTATGCGTTGGAAGCGTCAGTCAGAACTGAAACCTGAATCTCCTCAGAGGGGCCGTTGACTTCCTCGAGAACGGCTTCGTACGCAGCGCGGGAAGCCTTGAGCAAAACCTCGGAAAAGTTGAACTGTTTCCGCCCCTCGAGCGCCGCCTTATAGCGGGATGCTGCCGCGAGCATGTCGCCGACACTGTAGAAGCACGCACCGAGGTTCTGAACGATATCGACCTCGTCCGCAGTGCCATCAAACTCTTTCCTGAGCTGTTGAAGCCGGTAGATCGCGCGTTCCGGATCGCCGCTCCAGCGAGACACTTCAGTGTCAAGGAGCCGCAAGCGGATGTTCGCGGGATCCATGAGCCGCGCATCGGCCACAAGTTCAGATGCGGCAGCAAGCCGGCCCTGCGCGATCAAAGCAACCACCCGGTCGCCCGCTTCACCCGACTGTGCGGTCTGGTTAGCGAGCTCTTCATTCACAACGATGGGCCGCAAGTCGGGGAGGCGGAACTCAACACCCGGGATACCCGTGCTAATGCTTTCCGTCTTCGTCACGCAGCAACCTCCTGGAATGCTGTAAAGAGTAGATGATCCTCGGGACCTTCAAGGACGCCCGGGCGCGCCAAACCGTCCAATACGACAAAGCGCAACAAGCGGCCGCGCGCCTTCTTATCGCGCCGCATCGTTTCAAGCAAGCTTTGCCAGCGGTCTCCACGGTAGTTTACAGGCAACCCCAAGGCAGTGAGGATTTCACGGTGCCGGTCGGCGGTTGGATCGTCGAGTCGACCGACGAGCCGGCCAAGCTCCGCAGCAAACACGAGACCCACCGAAACCGCGGCTCCGTGGCGCCAGTGATAGCGTTCGGCGTGCTCGATCGCATGCCCCAGAGTGTGGCCATAATTCAGGAATTCTCGGCGACCAGATTCTTTGAGGTCGGAAGACACGATGTCGGCCTTGACCTTGATCGTGCGCTCAACGAGTTCGAACAAGCGATCACTCGACGGGTCAGTCGCCTCCTCCACGTTCTCCTGAATGAGATCCAGGATCTGTGGGTCTGCAATGAAACCGGACTTGACGGTCTCAGCCATACCGGTCACTAGCTCATTCTGTGGCAGGCTCTGGAGAGCATCGAGGTCTGCAAGAACGCCCGCTGGCGGATGGAACGCACCCACAAGGTTCTTGCCCTCAGCGGTGTTGATGCCCGTTTTGCCGCCCACCGCGGCGTCGACCATGCCCAAGTACGTTGTCGGGATGTGCACAATCCGCACGCCACGCAACCACGTCGCGGCAACAAAGCCTGCAAGGTCGGTTACAGCGCCACCGCCCACGGAAACGACGGCGTCGGTACGCGTAAAGTCAGCCTGACCCATGACCTGCCAGCAGAACGACGCGACCTCAATACGCTTGCCTTCTTCCGCATCGGGAATCTCGGCTGAAAGCGCTTCAACGTTTTCCTGAAGCAAGAACTCACGCACGGCTTCACCCGTAGCGCGCAACGCACGCGGGTGAATGATGAGGACCTTCTGAACCTTCTCACCCAGCATTGGGCGCAAACGGTTCAGCAAGCCGCGGCCGATCACCACATCGTAGCCAGAACCATCAGTGTGGTCGACGCGGACGGTACTCACGCGGTCAGTCATGGCTGTGTACTCCTCTGGGGTGCTCTGAAAGATTTAGGGTTCTGTGACGGATACAGGATCCGTGGTTGACGCGGCATCGAGCATACCTTGCAAGGCGCGCGCTACTTCGCGGGGGCTCGACGCCGAGGTGTCGATGGGACCAATGCCACACTCTCGATACAGTGGTGTGCGCTCAGCCCTAATCGACTGCCAGGTTTCGAGTGGATCGTCGCCCGCGAGCAGAGGCCGGTTGGCTCCGCCACGCATACGGGCTGCGACCGCCTGAGGCGAAACGTCTAGCCAGAACGCTACCTGATCGGTGAGGACGGCACGGTTTGCTTCCGCAAGCACTACTCCCCCGCCGGTCGCAATGATCTTAGGCTCACTTTGACTGAGAGCACGCTCGAAAATGACTGATTCGGCTTCGCGAAATGCCTCAAAGCCATGTTGTTCAATGAACGCGGGAATGGGTCCGTGCTCCGAGACGAACTCGGCGTCCAGATCAGTCCATGGCTGGCCCGAAAGCAGGGACAGCTCGCGCGCGACCGCGGACTTCCCTGAACACATCGGCCCAATCAGGACAATATGAAAAGCTCGGGGGCCACCCTTCGGGAGAGGCTGGCGCGAATCATTGGTCTCGGTCATAGTTGAAGATTTATTCTTGGTCGGTGGCCCTGGCTGCAAGATCGTCGGCGGCCTGACGATAGTTAGCGATATTCGTGCGAATCTCTTCGACAGAGTCGCCACCAAACTTCTCAAGAACCGCGTCAGCAAGGACCAAAGCAACCATCGCTTCAGCAACAACGCCAGCGGCCGGAACCGCGCACACATCCGAACGCTGGTGATGCGCCTTCGCCGGCTCGCCCGTTGCAACGTTGATCGTGCTGAGCGCACGTGGAACCGTCGCGATCGGCTTCATAGCGGCACGAACCCGCACAGGCTCACCGTTGGTCATGCCGCCTTCGATACCGCCCGCACGGTTGCTCGAACGCACCGCGTGGCCATCCTCGTCAAGTGCGATCTCGTCGTGGGCCTGGGAGCCGCGGCGGCGCGCGGTCTCGAAACCGTCACCCACTTCGACACCCTTGATCGCCTGAATACCCATGAGCGCACCCGCAAGACGCGCGTCAAGACGGCGATCCCAGTGAACAAACGAACCAAGACCTACCGGGCAACCGGTCGCGATGACCTCAACCACGCCACCGAGAGTTTCGCCCTCAGAGTGCGCGTCATCAACCTCAGCGACCATGAGCTTCGAGGTCTCAGCATCGAAACAACGCAACGGATCAGCATCTAGCGACTCGACGTCGGCCTTGGAGGGAAGCGGAGCGTCGGCTGGCGACGCAACGGTACCGATTGCAGTCGTGTGTGACACGAGTTCGATGCCGAGGCTTTCCAAAAACTTCGACGCCACGGCACCCAAAGCCACACGCGTCGCGGTCTCGCGAGCGCTCGCACGCTCGAGAGCCGGGCGAGCCTCGTCGTAACCGTACTTCTGCATACCCGCCAGGTCAGCGTGACCCGGGCGAGGCCGAGTCAGCGCAGCATTACGCGCCTTGCCCTCCAAAACCGAAGGATCCACCGGATCCGGGTTCATGACATCCTGCCACTTAGGCCACTCAGTGTTGCCGACCTCGATAGCAACCGGCCCGCCCATCGTTACGCCGTGGCGGACTCCACCCAGCATCGTGACCTCATCTTGCTCGAACTTCATCCGAGCACCACGGCCATAACCCAGCCGCCTGCGAGCTAGCGCCGCCTGAATCTCAGGCGTCGTGATCTCTACACCGGCCGGCAGACCTTCAAGGATGCCAACCAGAGCTTTACCGTGGGATTCACCTGCTGTAAGCCAACGCAACATTGTGCCATCATCCCACAACCACCGTGTTCGTACCGTCTGATGTGATTCCCACTACGTCACAAAGCGTTGCCAACGACGCCTCGTCCGGCTCAAATCCGATGAAACGGCGCCCCTGCTCCACGGCTTGGTGAACCAGCATCGCTAGGCCGTGGATAGCTACCCCACCTTGGTCACGCCACAGTTGTGCCAACTCAGATGGCCAGCCCGCATACGCGACGTCGAGCAGGAATGCGTTTGGTGAAGCAAGATGCACGGCTAGGTGCCCCCACTGTTCGATGCCCGGGGCCGGCAAAGTGGAGATCATGACGGCAGGCTTGATGTGAGTGTCAGCGAGAGAACTCAACTCACAGAGTTCGAGCCGGGGTCCGAAAGTCTCGAGTACATTCGCCATCTCAGCGCGAGCTTTGTGCGGATCACGGACGGCAACTATGACGCGGCTGGCTCCCCATTCCATGACCGCGGCAACCGCAGCGACACTCGTGCCGCCACCGCCCAAGATGACGACAGGCTCATGCATGAGCCGCCCCGGCTCAAAGCCCGCGCGCACCAAGGCCTGCTGGATCCCATCGACATCCGTGTTGTCCCCCACCAAGGCAACCGCACCATCGGGCCCACGACGAACCGAAACGGTATTCAACGCTCCAGTCAAAGCGACCCGGTCCGAAACCGAATCCATGAACGGAACCATGGCCTTCTTCATCGGCATCGTGACCGACAAGCCGACCCACCCCGGCTCGTTACGTAACATCGACGCTAAACGAGACGCATCACGAGGTTGGGCTTGCACCCGCGTGTAATCAAGGTTGACATGGTTGGCGGCCTGCGCGTTGTGAATCTTCTCATTGCGAAGCTGCGCAATAGCATTGTGCAGATCAGGGGAACGCGAATGATCGATAGGATCGCCGATCACCGCGGCACGGACTGAAGCACGCGCGTCAGGCATTGCACTCGCGTCAGGCATTGCACTCGTCTGGGTGATCTTCACACCACTTGCGGTATTCCTGTACGTAGCGTTCATGCTCAGCCAGGTTATCCGAATACTTCGTTTCACCCGTGGTCAGGTTGACCGTGACCCAGTAATAGTCACCGCTCGGATCCGGCTTCGCGGCACCAGCAATCGCGACAGGGCCAGGCGAGCCGATCGGCGTAGGCGGCAAACCCTGATGTTTATACGTGTTGTACAGGTTCTTCTTGTCATCGAGCTCAGACTGAGTCAAATGTGCCGTCGTCTTGCCGAGGCCATACGTGACCGTCGAGTCAAGCTGGAGGAAGCCGCCCGTCTCGCGGTTGTCCTTGTGCAAGCGGTTCTCGATGATCCCAGCGACGTGCGGGTAATCATCACGTGGTGCTTCACCAGCAATGATGGACGCGATCTTCAAGGTCCGGTACTGCTTAGCAGGATCAGTTACGCCGTTCTTCTTCAAGGCTTCCTTGGTCTTATCAACCAAGGTCTGCAGGATCTCTTCCGGCTTAGTGTTCAACGGGAAGCGATAGTCACCCGGATGTAGGTATCCCTCAAGGTTCTTAGCTTCCTCTGGCAGGCCGAAACGTTTCGGCTGCTCAGACAACTCTTCGAGCTTGCTCACCGGGATGTTGGTGCCTTTAGCGATCGCTTGCAACGCGGCCTGGAGCCGTACGTTAGCTGGCAGAGCGAAGTATGTGACGGCTTCGCGGTCTGTCAGCATCTTGATCGCTGCGTCAGAGGACATCTCTTTACGGAGCGTGAACTCACCTGGGTGGAAAACTGGACGCGGAGAGCCCGAACCCGCCTTCTTGACGAACGTAGAAGCGTTCTTGACGACGCCACGTTCCTCAAGGTGGTTGGCGATCTGACGAGTCGACCACCCTTCCTCGATCGTTACAGCGACCTCGCCTGTCCCGCTACCTTCATAATCGGGATCAGGCATGTTCAGGAAGCGGTTCAGGGAGAAACTACCCACGCCGACGACCAGGGCCAAAACCAGGACCAAGGCAACCAAATTGATGCGACGGCGCTTGCGGCGTCGGCGACGTTCAGTCAGGTCAGCCTCCGAATCAGAAAAAATGTCTTCAGCCGGAAGGTAACCCACAGGAACATCCTCAAAGTGTCGGGCCAAAGCACCAGCGAAGCCTACGTGCTCACCTTCGGCCTCGGCTTCGCTCGCCTCAGCGTCCGCCTGCGACAACCATTCCCGGTCATCCAACTCGGCATCGGCCTCATTGTCGAGCTCCGTGGCGTCCACCGAAACCGGGCCGGCCGAAGGAATCACAGCAAGCGTCGCGGTACCGCCCGGGGCAACGTCAACCTCATCGTCGACTTCATGCTCAAATACGAGAGCATCCTTCGGATCGTAGTCCTCCGGAAGTTCGACACCGAGCGGGGTTTCAAGGTTCGTATCCAAGGGCGCGACCGGCTCAAGCCGTGCAGCCAAGTGCATCTCGATAACGTCATCAGTGACTTCACAGTGGCGGCCCACACCCGTGAAACGGAAGGCGCCTTGTGGGCGTTCCGCTTCCGCACGCCGCCGAGCGCGGCGCGAGGGATAGCCCCCCGGAGGAGTATGAGTCACTGGAAATCCTTACGTCAGCGATAGCTTACGAATGCATAACGCATCTTGAGCTTATCGAAAAGCCTAGCTAAAAAGGCAATGAACCCGACAATGCAACGCTCAAGCACATCATTCAGACGGCTTCGACACAGCGCGCGCTCAGATAACGATTAGTTCGCGCATGCTTCGGCGAGGCTTTGCCCTGCCCACACGTCGAGTCGTCTTTCCGCGTCGAGAGCGTTCTCAAGTATCTCAACCGCGGCCGCCTGATCGATGACCGAGCGTGAAGACTTAATAGTACGCCCGGCCTCGTGGAGCTGCCGTTGCGCCGAGACCGTGCTCAAACGCTCGTCCAAAAGCCGAACAGGCACGGTGCCAAGCATTCGTTCGAGCTGACGCGCAAAACGCAGCGCATCCTTAGTCGAGGGGGTGTGCTCCCCCTCTAGGTTGACAGGCAAACCCACATACACGCACATGGCGTCATATTCGTGCGCGAGTTCCGCAATACGGCGCAGATCCGAACGTTGCTTCTTGTCCCGCTGCAACGTCTCAAGCGGAGTCGCCATGACACGGTCAGGATCACACTTAGCAACACCGACCCGCGCCTTACCTACGTCGACCCCGATGCGGGTGCCACGCTCAACGAAAGCGTGGCACCCGGCAGCGGCGTCAGAGTCTGGCGACAACGGTTCAGCCACGTTCGGCAACCTCGCGGCGGATCCCAGCAAGAGCCTCAGGGATCGCATCCACATTCTGGCCGCCGCCTTGCGCGACGTCGTCCTTACCGCCGCCACCGCCGCCAAGTGTCTTAGCAGCGGAACGAACCAGCTGGCCAGCCTTAACGCCCTCGGAGCGAGCGGCCTCATTCGTGGCCACCAAAACCATCGGCTTGCCCTTAGCGATGCCGATCACCGCGACAACCGCGGCGTCCGAGCCCAAGCGGTCACGCAGAGGCAACGCGAGCGAACGCAAGTCTTCCGCGGATTCAACCTCGCCGGCATCGTGCGCGATCAGGCGGACACCCGCGACGTCCTCGGCAGTATCGACCAAAGCAGCCGATGCGGCCTGAAGCTGTTCACGGCGCAGCTTCTCGATCTCCTTCTCAGCAGCACGAAGCCGCTGAACCGTCTGATCGATGCGCGCGCGCAACTGGTCTGCAGGAACACGCAACATTTCGGTCAAATCGGAAACCAGGGCACGTTCTGCTACGTTGTGGCGGAAAGCATTCATACCGACGAGCGCTTCAACACGGCGGTTGCCCGCGCCGACGGACGCCTCACCCAGCAGAGACAGCGTGCCAACGTTCGCGGTGCGTGCAACGTGGGTGCCACCGCAGAATTCACGTGACCACGCGCCGTCGATCTCAACAACACGCACCGTATCGCCGTACTTCTCGCCGAAGAGGCTTGTGGCACCCAAAGCGAGCGCCTCATCCTTCTTCATGACGCGGGTTACGACCTCGAAGTCGCGATCGATAGCCTTATTGGTTACTTCCTCGATCTCCGACTGGGTTGCGCGCGAGAGCGCCTCAGCCCACGTGAAGTCGAAACGCAGATAGCCTTCCTTGTTGAAAGAACCAGACTGCAACGCCTCAGGGCCAAGCACCTCATGCAGAGCAGCGTGCACCAAGTGGGTTGCGGTGTGCGCTTCTTCACCAGCGTGGCGGCGCTCGGCATCGACAGCGGCACGCACGATAGCGTTGTCTGGGAGCTCACCTTCGCGGACAGTAACCGTGTGAACGGAAAGGCCCTTGACCGGCGACTGAACGTCAGTCACTTCGAGGACAAAGCCGTCGCCCGTGATCAAACCTGTATCCGGAGCCTGGCCGCCGGCCTCAGCGTAGAACGGGGTCTCTTCCAGAACCAGCTCAACCGTGCTGCCCTGCTCAGCGACAGGAACACGGACGCCGTCGCGGATCAGGCCCTGAACGCGGGACTCTGTGACGAGTTCGTCGTAGCCAGTGAAGTGCGTCGTGCCCTGTTCGGCTAGCTCGTGGTAGATCGCGATATCGGAGTGGCCGGACTTCTTCTTCTTAGCGTCAGCCTTAGCGCGTTCACGCTGTTCGGCCATGAGCGCACGGAACTTCTCCGTGTCAACGCTCAGGCCTGCTTCTTCCGCGATCTCGAGCGTGAGATCGATCGGGAATCCGTACGTGTCGTGCAGCTGGAACGCGTCCTCACCCGAAAGGTTTGCACCGTGTCCCTTGGCTTCCGCGATCGCTTCATCCAAGCGGGCGGTTCCCGATGCGATCGTGCGGCGGAACGCACGCTCCTCGGCGTAAGCGATGCGGGAGATTCGCTCGTAGTCCTCAGCGACCTCAGGATAAACGCCAACCATCGCGTCACGCGATACCGGCAACAGCTCAGGGAGTACGGGGTCGGTAACTCCCATGAGGCGCATCGCACGCACAGCACGGCGAATCAGGCGACGCAGAACGTAGCCACGGCCCTCATTGGACGGCGTAACTCCGTCGCTGATGAGCATGAGTGCGGAACGCACGTGGTCAGCAACGACGCGCAGACGAACGTCATCTGCATAGCTTGGGTTCTCTGGGTCCTCAGTCGAGGAGTACGTCTTACCCGCAAGCTCAGCGGCACGGTCAAGAACCGGACGGACCTGGTCGGTCTCGTACATGTTCTCAACGCCCTGGAGGATCATCGCAAGGCGTTCAAGACCGAGGCCCGTATCGATGTTGCGCTGTGGAAGCTCACCGGCAACATCGAAGTCAGTCTTGGAACGGACCGCGGAGAGGCGGTACTGCATGAACACGAGGTTCCAGATCTCGATGTAGCGAGTCTCATCAACCGCCGGGCCGCCTTCCTTGCCATAGGCAGGGCCGCGGTCGTAGTAGATCTCAGAGCATGGCCCACCAGGTCCAGGCTGGCCTGTGTTCCAGTAGTTATCGGCCTTACCGGTACCGATGACGCGCTCGGACGGTACGCCGACCTTGTCTTCCCAGATGTGGCGAGCCTCATCATCCCGGTCATCACCGTCTTCGTACACCGTGACCCACAAGCGTTCCGGATCCAAGCCGTAACCGCCGTCGGCAACCGGCGTGGTCAGCAATTCCCACGCCCACGTGATCGCTTCTTCCTTGAAGTAGTCACCGAAGGAGAAGTTGCCGTTCATCTGGAAGAACGTGCCGTGGCGGGCCGTCTTCCCGACCTCTTCGATATCGGCAGTGCGGATGCACTTCTGGACCGAAACCGCGCGCGGATACGGCGCAGGTTCGACAGCCGTCAGGTACGGGATGAAAGGAACCATGCCGGCGACGGTGAACAGCAACGACGGATCGCTCGAGACAAGCGATGCGCTAGGAACATGCGTGTGACCACGCTTGACGAAGAAGTCGATCCACCGCTGTGCGATTTCCTGAGATTTCATGAGGTTTGGATTCTCCGAATGGGCGAGGATGCCCGGTAATGAACGGACCGTGTCTTCAACACGGCTCTGAAGTTGTTTGGGGGTGGGTCAGCGTGCGGCGCGGCGACCAGAAGGTGCCTTATCGACGCCGAGTGCCGCACGGAGCTCCGCTTCGCGTTCAGCCGAGCCTTGCTTGAACGCAGCGATAGTGGACTCGACGACGTTAGCGGTGCGGTCGAGGATCGAATCGGCGCTCGAACGAGCACCCTGAGTGCGGATGCGCTGCAGTTGGCGGCTAGCCATCACGCCGATAGACACACCGAGCGTGAGCCAAAAAAGCTTCTTCATAATTACCCTTCACAAGATATTCAGCGCGTCAGAGTAGGACGCTGTAAAGGCCACGGACAGGCGAGTTAAACGCCCTGGTCAACGACGAAAGTAAGAGTTAGGAGCGACGACGGGTCAGAGCCGCGCGAACACCTGCAGTGAACGATGCGGCGCGGATGAGAGGACGACCAACAACAGCTGCAGTCAAGGAAGTCACAGACGCGACGTTGGCAGTTGCGTCCTGAACGTTCGACGTAATCGCATCAACACGCTCAAGCTGCTGGTTACCGTTGCGAACAGTGGTCGCGGTTTCCTGCAGAATTGGCGTGGTTTCTTCCGTGAGGTCTTTGACCGAGTGCCGCAACTCGTCGAAAACCTTACCCAGCTTGATGATTGGAACAGCCAGAAGGATAACGAGGATCGCGAAGAATCCTGCAGCGATCAAACCAGCGATGTCACCAATGCTCATGTTCTCTCCTCGAGTGTGTGCACACGTACCTGCCTCCCAAGCCTACCGAACGTTGCTCACAAAACCGTGCACACAGAACCGTGCACACGAATCCAAGCGTCGGGAGCGGCACCTGTATAAAAGAACGATGCCGCGGTCCCGTTGATAACGGAACCGCGGCATCGACTGCTAAAGATTAGCGTGCGTAGTACTCAACGACGAGCTGTTCTTCACACTGAACAGGAACCTCGGCGCGCTTAGGGCGGCGCACGAGCTTAGCCTGCAGCTGATCCAGCTTGACGTCCAGGTACTCAGGGACAGCCGGCAGAACAGCGGCGTGTTCACCCTGGGCAGCCATCTGGAATGGAACGGTCTTCTCGGAGCGCTCCTTAACGTGGATGAGCTGGCCTTCCTTCACGCGGAAGGATGGGCGGTCAACAATCTGGCCGTTGACCAGGATGTGACGGTGAACAACAAGCTGGCGTGCCTGCTGGATGGTGCGTGCGAAACCAGCGCGCAGAACCAAAGCGTCGAGGCGCATTTCCAGCAGCTCGATGAGGTTCTCACCGGTCAGGCCAGCCTCGCGGCGAGCCTCGTCGAAGACGCGGGTCATCTGGGCTTCGCGAATGCCGTACTGTGCGCGCAGGCGCTGCTTCTCGCGAAGGCGAACTGCGTAGTCAGAGTCCTGGCGGCGGCGTGCGCGGCCGTGCTGACCTGGGCCGTACGGACGGCGCTCCATGTACTTTTCTGCCTTCGGCGTCAGAGCGATGCCGAGAGCACGGGACAAACGCACGGTGTTGCGTTGACGATTATTGGCCACGAATGTGTCCTCTTTCGTATGTCTGCGAGCTCATGGTTCTGGCCTCCGGAACGTGGAGAGTTGAGGGAACCCGCTTCCTCATATCTGCAACCCGCTCACATTCAGTGCAACCTGCTCAGGCCGCACAGCGATAACCCTGTTAAGGATATCTAGGTGGGGGCTTGCCAGCCAACGGTCTAGTTTATCAGAAAGGGGGGCGTATCAGAACAGAGACGCGTATAAGGCAAGACCGCGTATCAGACAAAACTTTTGCCGCGTTGTCGGTTAGTTCTTCCGCAGGATTGAACGAAGTGATTCGATTCGTTGCGAGATCGTCCGCTCGAAGCCGTGTTGGGTGGGCTGGTAGTAGTCGACGCCCTGCAGGTCGTCCGGCGCGTACTGTTGCGCAACTACGCCGAGCTCGTGATCGTGCGGGTAAACGTATCCCTTGCCGTGGCCGAGCGCTTTCGCGCCTGCGTAGTGAGCGTCCCGCAAGTGCGCCGGGACACCGTTGCCCCTACCCGCGCGCACATCGGCGATCGCCTTGTCGATCGCGACGTAGGCGGCGTTTGATTTCGGTGCGCTTGCGAGGTGGACCACAGCTTGCGCTAGCACGATACGGGCCTCCGGCATGCCGATGAGCTGCACGGCTTGCGCTGCTGCCACCGCGGTCTGTAGCGCGGTTGGATCGGCCATCCCGATGTCTTCCGAGGCAGAGATCACGAGCCGGCGGGCGAGGAAGCGCGGGTCCTCCCCCGCCTCCATCATGACTGCAGCATAATGAAGGGCCGCATCGACGTCAGATCCGCGGATCGATTTGATAAGGGCGCTCGCGGTGTCGTAGTGGTTATCGCCTTGCTTGTCGTATCGGCGGAGCGCAGTGTCGACTGCTCGTTCCGCATCTTCACGCGTCACAACAGGCGGGGTCGCTTCGTCGTCGGATTCCTGCGCTTCGTGCCGTGCCCGTTCCAAAGCGACTGCGGCAGCCGCTTCGAGACTCGTGAGAGCTCGGCGCGCGTCACCGCCCGATAAATCGATGAGCTGGTCCATGACGTCATCGGGAACCTCAACGGAGTTACCGAGTCCGCGCGGGGACTCCAGCGCCCGCGCAAGCAGGCCACGGACATCCTCGCGCTCAAGCGGTTTGAGCTTGAGCAGTAGCGAACGCGAAAGCAAAGGCGAGATAACCGAGAACGATGGGTTCTCGGTGGTCGCAGCCACCAAAACGACCCAGCCGTTCTCAACACCCGGAAGCAGTGCATCTTGCTGGGCCTTGTTGAATCTGTGGATCTCATCGAGGAACAGCACGGTTGTGGTGCCGCGCATCGAGCGGTCCGTGCGAGCCTGTTCCATAACCTGCCGTACGTCTTTGACGCCGGCGGAGATTGCCGAAAGCTCCACGAAAGTTCGATGCGGGCCGTTAGCGATCACGTGCGCGAGCGTGGTTTTGCCGACGCCGGGAGGCCCATACAGGATCAGTGAGCTCAGGCCGGCTGGTCCTCCCCCGTCGCTTTCGGCGAGCTGCCGCAGTGGAGACCCGGAGCCGAGGAGGTGCTGTTGCCCAGCAACTTCGTCGATGGTCTTGGGGCGCATCCGCACAGCCAACGGCGGGCGCGGGCGCGGACGGTCGTCCTCGCGCACCTGGCTTTCGCTGTCGTCATCCTGTGCAGAAGAAAAAAGATCCATCGCTACACAAGCCTAGCCGGCAACACCGATCTTCCCCGCTTCCCCGTTAAGCTTGAGCTCAGACTCTGCTGGACGTTGAAAGGTTGGATATGCGCGCGGTTGTGCAGCGGGTGAAGAACGCGAGTGTTGAGGTTGACGGCGAAGTCGTCTCTGGCTTTGAAGGCCAGGGCCTCTTGGTGTTGCTTGGCGTGGCCGTCGACGATGGGCACGCCGAGGCCGCCGCTGTCGCCTCGAAGATCGCTCACCTTCGGATCCTCGATGACGAGAAGTCGGTTGTGAGCGCTCAAGCGCCGGTCATCCTGGTCAGCAATTTCACGCTGTACGGCGATGTGCGGAAGGGTCGGCGTCCGTCGTGGTCGAAGGCCGCTCGGCCAGAAGCCGCAGTTGATCTCTATGAGGAGGTCGCCGCAACCTTGCGTGGGTTCGGGCTGGACGTCGGCACAGGTGTGTTCGGCGCCGAAATGGATATTCAGCTGACCAACGACGGGCCGGTTACCTTGATCATTGACTCGGCCGAACTCGCGCTATAGAAACCCCGAACTTTAAATGTGGAATTAAATGCGGAAGGGATGCGAGCCTAGAACTCGCATCCCTTCCGCCGTATTCATCCTTGAGCAGGATTCCTACTTTGCAGCGCCGTCTTTCTTCTGCTCGGCAGGCTTGGCGTCAACGCCGGCTTCTTTACGTTGCTGCGGCGTGATCTCTGCTGGAGCAGCGGTGAGAGGATCGAAACCGCCACCTGTCTTAGGGAAGGCGATAACCTCGCGGATCGAGGTCTCCCCCGCCAGAAGCGAGACCACGCGGTCCCAACCGAACGCGATACCGCCGTGTGGAGGCGCGCCGTACTTGAAGCCTTCAAGCAGGAAGCCGAACTGTTCCTGCTGGGTCTTCTCGTCAACACCCATGACCTTGAACACGCGTTCCTGAACGTCGCGGCGGTGGATACGGATCGAACCGCCACCGATTTCGTTACCGTTGCATACGATGTCGTAAGCGTTGGTCAGTGCGGAACCCGGATCGGTGTCGAACGTGTCGAGGAACTCCGGCTTAGGCGCCGTGAACGCGTGGTGCACTGCAGTCCACTTACCGTCGCCAACCGCAACATCGCCGTCGGCGACAGCTTCAGCGGTGGACATGAACATAGGTGCGTCGACGACCCAAACGAAAGCCCAGTCGCCGTCCTTGATCATGCCGGTACGGTGAGCGATCTCGACGCGGGCCTGACCCAGCAACTGGCGGGTCGAGTTGGTTGGGCCTGCACCGAAGAAGATGCAGTCGCCAGGCTTTGCTCCCACGGTTTCGGCGAGGTTCTCGCGCTCGAAGTCGGTCAGGTTCTTAGCCACAGGGCCGGTCAGCTCGCCGTCCTCCTGGACGAGGACGTAAGCGAGGCCCTTACCGCCGTGCTGCTTGGCCCATTCTTGCCAGCCATCGAGCTGACGGCGAGGCTGAGATGCGCCACCCGGCATCACCACGGCCCCGACGTATTCCTGCTGGAACACGCGGAACTCGGTGTCCTTGAAGAACTCCTTGAGCTCGGTGATCGGGTTATCAAAACGCAGGTCCGGCTTATCGGAGCCGTACTTGGTCATCGCTTCCTGATAGGTCATGCGGCGGATCGGCGTCTCGATCTCAACGCCGATGAGCTTCCACAGTTCCTTTACGATCGCTTCACCCAAAGCGATAATGTCTTCCTGATCAACGAAGGACGCCTCAATGTCGAGCTGCGTGAACTCTGGCTGGCGGTCTGCGCGGAAGTCTTCGTCTCGGTAGCAGCGAGCAAGCTGGTAGTAACGCTCGACGCCACCGACCTGCAGAAGCTGCTTGAACAGCTGTGGCGACTGCGGCAACGCGTACCACTTGCCTGGTGCAAGACGTGCAGGAACGATGAAGTCGCGTGCACCTTCAGGGGTCGAACGCGTCATCGTCGGGGTCTCGACCTCGAGGAAGTTGCGTTCTTCAAGCACACGACGCGCGGCCTTGTTGGCCTCGGAACGCAGACGCAGGTTTGCGGCTGGCTTTGGACGGCGCAGGTCGAGGTAACGGTACTGGAGACGGGTCTCTTCACCGACCTCGACGTGCTCGTCAACCTGGAAAGGCAACGCAGCAGCGGAGTTCAGGACCTCGAGGCTGTCGGCGTGAACTTCGATCTCACCCGATGCGAGGTTCGGGTTCTCCGAACCCTCTGGGCGCGCCTTGACCTCACCCGTGACCTTGACGACGAACTCGTTACGCAACGGGGAGAACGTTGCCTCATCGTGAACCACGACCTGCGCGATGCCCGAGGCGTCACGCAAATCGAGGAAAGCGACACCGCCGTGGTCACGGCGACGAGCAACCCAACCTGCGAGCGTTACGGTCTGCCCCACCAGCGAGGCGTTGAGGGAACCGGCGTCATGAGTACGGAGCACGGTGATGAAATCCTTTCAGCGGTCCGCCCTGCTCATATGGTTCGTGCCTCACTCTTTCGAGCGGGACTCCCCCGGGCGGGCCGGTTGTTTACTACGAAACTTAAACGGCAGCCATGAACTGCCTACGACGGCAATGCATTAACTGCTCAGTTGACTAAGAGCCAGTCTAATGGCTTATCGCCGCTAGCTGGCATCCGCGTTCGGGCCAACCGCAGGGCGAAGATCTGTTTCTGCCGGCATCCAGGTGTTCGGGTCGGCGCTGACCTGCTCACCCGAGCGGATGTCCTTGACCTCGTGAACGCGGTTTCCCGCATCGTCATGCGACATGAACCAGACGTACGGGATCCCGCGGCGATCAGCGTGGCGGATCTGCTTACCGAACTTCTCCGGCTTGCCCATGATCTCCGTAGCCACGCCGCGGGTACGCAACAGCTCAGCGACCTCGAGAGCCTCAGCGAAATCATCCTCGCCGGGAAGCGCCATGAGCACCGCAGTCGGAACTGCGCGGCTGGCTACAAGCTGCTCGGTCGAAAGCAAGCGGGACACCAAACGGGACACGCCAATCGAGAGGCCAACGCCCGGGTAGTTCTTCTTGCCCTTGGTCGCGAGGGACTCGTAACGACCACCCGAGCAGATCGACCCGAGTGACTCGTGACCGATCAACGTGGTCTCGTAAACAGTGCCCGTGTAGTAGTCGAGGCCGCGCGCAATCGAAAGATCAGCGACGATGCGGCCCGGCTTAATCTTCGCCGCCACCTCGATGAGGGACTTGAGTTCCGCAAGGCCCTCGCTCAGCAGCTCGTGTTCAACGCCAAGCGCCTCAACTTGGTCCGCGAAGGAGGCATCCGCGGCCTTGATCTCAGCGAGCTTCAACGCCTTGGTCGCCTGATCGTCGTTCAGGCCAAGTCCCACAAGTGCCTCGTGGACCTCCTGGGCGCCGATCTTCTCGAGCTTATCGATCTCGCGCAGAACAGCCGCCGGATCCTCAACTCCGATGCCACGGTAGAAACCCTCGGACAACTTCCGGTTGTTGACGCGCACCTCGAAGTCACCGAGCTCAAGACGCTCGAGTGCATCGGCCATGACCAAAGCAAGCTCAAGGTCATACGTCAACGGGAGTTCGCCGTCGCCCACCACATCGACATCCGCCTGCGTGAACTCGCGGAAGCGACCATCCTGAGGGCGCTCACCACGCCACACCTTCTGGATCTGATAGCGGCGGAACGGGAACGTCAGGTAACCCGCGTTATCCGTGACGTAACGAGCGAACGGAACCGTCAAGTCAAAGTGAAGTGCGAGCGAGTTGGGATCGTTAGTGCTTGCAGGCGCATCGTCAGCTAGACGCGCAACCCCATACACCTCTTTGTCGATCTCGCCCTTATTCAGCAAGGTACCGACCGTCTCGACAGCGCGCGTCTCAATGTTGGAGAAGCCATGCAACTCGAACACCTCACGCAGCGTATCCAGAACATGGTTCTCCACGATCCGCTCTTGCGGAAGCCATTCAGGAAAACCAGTTAGGGACAACTTACGGGACATGATCGAGTGACTCCTCACGTCAAGAGAACAAATAACAGCACAGCAAACGGATGACCTCGTGCATCTATGCAAATCAAGCAGACGGAGACTGCACCGACATCACACGAGGCGCTTCCCATTCTAGAGCCAGACATCCAAAGGAGACCGGTGCGTGAGTGTGTGTGGCGCAAAGCGTCACAATTCAGTACGAAAACGCATGTCACTCAGGCGAAACACGGGTAGAATCTGGATCCGTACGTGTGTGCCTCGTCTCTGAACGTTTGTACGGACTATTCAGCTAACAGTTCAGAAGGCGTGGCAGTCTCAACCTTGAGCGAAAGTGATGACCGTTGACTGAACAGCAGCCTCACTCCCAGGACACCGCGGCCCAGGAGAACACCTCCCCGGAAACCGCGGAGAACACATCCACGCAGGATGCGCAGCCTGAAACGACCACCCCAACGCCAAGTGGCGCTCCAACCCCGGCTGCCCCGAAGGCCCCAACGCCTTCCATGATGGCCGAGAAGGACACCGCAAAAGAGTCGGTGATTCCAGCCCCACAGGTTCCAACCACGAGCTTGGAGGAGGCGCGACAGTTCGCGCGAGTCACCGATGACGGTCATGTCTTCGTGATCGTGGACGGCAACGAACACCCAGTGGGTCAGTACCCGGACGCCACCGGCGACGAAGCCCTCGCATACTTTGTGCGTAAGTATGACGAGCTGCTCGGCGAGATCATGCTCCTCGAACAGCGGGTCGTGGCTAAGGCTCCAACGGCCGACATGCCGAAAGCACTCAACGCGATCGATGCGCGCGTCAAGGCACGCGACGTCGTCGGCGATATCGCGATGCTCGAGTCCCGCGTCGAAAACCTTCGCGTAGCTATCGACAACCTGCGCCAGCACGAACGCGCCAACGCAGAGCAGTTGCGCGCCGAGGCTACAGCGGCACGCGAAAAGATCGTTGCGGCTGCGGAAGAACTCGCTGCCAAGCCGGCTGAGCAGGTCCAGTGGAAGAGCGCATCGCAGCGCATGGCTGAGCTCTTCGACGAGTGGAAGGCCGCTCAGAAGAACGGCCACCGCCTGCCGCGCGCAACCGAGGACGAACTGTGGAAACGCTTCCGTTCGGCACGCAACAAGTTCGATAAGAACCGCCGCACGTTCTTCTCTAAGCTCGACGACCGCAACGCCCAGGCCAAGCGCGTCAAGGAAGAACTCATCAGCCGCGCCGAAAGCATGCAGAACTCGACGGACTGGGGCCCGACCTCGGCCGAGTACCGCAAGCTCATGGACGAGTGGAAGGCCGCACCGCGCGCATCCCGCAAGGACGACGACGCTCTGTGGGCTCGTTTCCGCGCCGCACAGGATGTCTTCTTCAACGCCCGTAAGAAGGCTAACGACGAGATCGATGCTGAATACGCCGAGAACCTCAAGGTCAAGGAAGCCCTCCTCGAAGAGGCCCGCGCGATTCTGCCGGTCAAGGACCTCAAGCAGGCACAGCGTGCCCTGGGCTCGATTCGCGACCGTTGGGAAGCTGCCGGCAAGGTGCCTCGCGGTGACATGCACCGCATCGAGGCGGGTCTTCGCCAGGTTGAGGACGCCGTTCGCTCCGCCGAGCAGGACGAGTGGCGCCGCACCGACCCTGAGACGAAGGCTCGTTCCAACTCGATGCTTCAGCAGCTCGAAGACGCGATTGCTGACTTGGAAGCGGACCTTGAACGCGCTCAGGCAAGCGGTGACCAGCGCAAGGTAGCTAAGGCGCAAGAAGCGCTCGATGCTCGCCGCGCATGGCTTGAAACCGTCAAGCGTTCAGCGGCAGAGCTCGGCTAAACGCTCACCCACTGTCGTCAGGGCCCGGAGTTATCCACAGGATAACTCCGGGCCCTTGTCATGTGCAGGGCGCAACTTGAAACATAGAGCTATGAGTCCCGGCCACAATGTGCTTGATATCCCGAAGCCTCAACCAGATCTATTGCCTATCCCCCACACCAAGAGCCGTTTATGCTCGGTTGCGTTGTGGGATGAAATGCGTGAGGGGCTTTCTCAGGCGGAGCTTGCGGCGGGCCTCAGAGATGACCTCATCAGGCACATCCTCGGACCGCTCTACGCGGCCTTGCCGGTCAGCCTAGACCCTAAGGTGAGATGGGCCGCGCTGTATCGCTTCCAGGTCGCGCTTGCCGCGGAAGGGATCAAGAACAGCGTATTTGACCACGAGAGCGCGTTGTGGGCCTGGCTCGGCGGGAAACCTCCAGCGAGCTTGAATGTGCGTGCACGGGCTATCAGCCGACGGTTCAGGGCCTTCGGCGGGGTGAATATCTATATCGCTCCGCTGAATCTCAGCCAGACAGACATCGCGTATGTCGAAGGGGTGCGGGTCGTGACCCCTTTGAGCCTGGCGGTAGAGCTCGCAGGGTCGATTGCAAGCGACGCGGATCTCCCAAGAACTAAAATCGCTCGTCTCATAACGGACTATCCGGATCGGGTTGCGGCAACCTTTGATCCTTCAACCCGTCAGAGCCCTGAGCAGTGTGAGCTGAGGCCCGAAGACGTTGACACGATGCTTGCGCGGTGCGATCGCTTCGCGAGGTTCGGGGCTAAGCGTCAGACCCTCGTTAAGCGGCGAATACGCGAGATCATTGCTGATCTTCTGAGGACCCACCCAGAACTCGACTGACGTCATAGACACCTTCGATCCGGCGAATCGCAGCAAAAATGTGGCTCATGAAGTCCGGCTCTCCGAGCTGGAAACGGAAACGGGAGATCGCCGTACGGTCCTTCGTGGTCCACAGGTTCGCCGACAAAATGTTAACGTGATTCTCTGAGAGCACCTTCGTCACGTCACTCAGAAGCGAATGACGGTCCAGCGCTTCAACCTGAATCTCGACGGTGAACACGGTGTGGGCGCGTGGGTCCCACGCGACTTCCACGATCCGTTCGGCCTCGGCGCCGCTCAAGTTCGCAATGTTGGGGCACGCCGCACGGTGAACCGTCACGCCAGAGCCGCGCGTCACGAAACCCTTGATCGAGTCTGGTGGGACAGGCGAACAGCATGGAGCGAGCTTTGCCATGACATCGCGTGAGCCCTGAACGATGACTCCCGACGAGCTTGGCTGAGACCTGTGAGAAGCGCCCTGCCCCGACGTAAAGTCCAGACCTGGCTCCGGCGCAGCGACCTCTGGCTCGCCCGTTAGGCTCGTGATGTGCTCCATCACGTTCTTCGAAGAGACGTGCCCTTCACCCAGCCCGGCATAAAGTCCGGTGATGTCGTTGTAGTGAAGCTCCTGAGCGACCGCGTTGAGGATCTGAGCGGTCATGAGTTTCTGAAGCGGCAGGCGGGCCTTGCGAATCGCTTTAGACAGCAGTTCCTGGCCCTTTTCGACCGCTTCCTCGCGGCGTTCCTTCGAGAACCACTGACGGATCTTGGTGCGGGCACGCGGCGAGGCCACGAAATCTTGCCAGTGACGAGACGGTCCAGCGTTCTCGGCTTTAGAGGTCAGAATCTCGACCTGGTCCCCGTTATTGAGCGGCGTATGCAACGGGACGAGCTTGCCGTTGACCTTCGCACCGACAGCCCGGTGCCCTACGTCGGTGTGCACCGCGTACGCGAAGTCAACCGGCGTCGAACCTAACGGAAGCGAACGCACCTCCCCCGCCGGGGTGAAAACGTACACCTCAGCGGAGTTGATGACGTAGCGCAGCGAATCGAGGAATTCGTCGGGGTCTTGGGTGTCTTTCTGCCATGCGACCAGACGGTTCAGCCAGTTGATGCTGGTCTCTTGGTCGCTCTCCTGGCAGCCCTGCTTGTACTTCCAGTGCGCAGCGACACCGTATTCGGCACGCTGATGCATCTCATGCGTGCGGATCTGCACCTCGATCGGCCGGCCACCCGGGCCAATGACCGATGTGTGCAGGGACTGGTACATGTTGAACTTGGGCATCGCAATATAGTCTTTGAACCGGCCCGGAAGCGGGTTCCAGTGCGCGTGGATGATGCCCAAAACCGCATAGCAGTCTTTGACGGAATCGACGAGGATCCGAACCCCCATGAGGTCGTGGATCTCGTTGAAGTCTTTCTTGCGGACCACCATTTTCTGGTAGACCGAGTAGTAGTGCTTTGGCCGGCCCGTGATGACGGCCTTGATTTTCTGTTCCGAAAGGTTTGCTTCGATCGCCTGCCGAACCTGTGCAAGGTACCGCTCACGCTCAGGCGTGCGCGCACCCACCATGCGGACGATCTCTTCATACACTTTCGGGTGCAACACTGCGAAGGAGAGATCCTCAAGCTCCCACTTGACCGTATTCATGCCCAGGCGGTGAGCAAGCGGCGCATAGATTTCCAGGGTTTCGTGGGCCTTCTTCGCGGCCGACTCAGGACTCACGTAACGCCACGTGCGGGCGTTGTGCATGCGGTCGGCGAGCTTGATCATGAGCACGCGAATGTCTTGAGACATCGCGACGATCATCTTGCGCACGGTTTCGGCTTGCGCCGCTTCACCGTACGTGACCTTGTCGAGCTTGGTCACACCGTCAACGAGCAACGCGATCTCGTCGCCAAAGTCTTTGCGGAGGGCCTCAAGCGAATACTCGGTATCCTCAACCGTGTCGTGCAGCAGGGCCGCCGCCAGGGTCGCGCCGGTCAAGCCCATCTCAGCCAGGATCGTTGCAACCGCTACCGGGTGTGTGATGTAAGGGTCGCCTGATTTTCGTTTGACACCTTCGTGCCAGTGAGCGGCCACATCGTAGGCGCGTGTGATGAGTGTGAGATCCTCGTCCGGGTTCTGTGCCCGGACGGTTCGGAGGAGCGGCTCAAGAATCGGCGGCGCAGCAGGGAACGACGAACGGCCAGAGAAACGGATCAGGCGCGACAAAGACCTGCCTCGGCGTGGCGGCTGTGAACCCACTCGCTGTTGCACCATGGCAACGCTGCCTCCTCTTAGGCCAAGCGCGGAGCCTGGCTGTGTAAACACAATACGGTGATTGGGTCAGTTTAGACCAGATGTGAAGGAAAAATCGCACCATGAAGCAGAGAAACCGTGGCGGGAGAGGTAGATACCTCGTCCCGCCACGGTCAACTCTCAATTCGCGGTCACCATCAAACCGGCGACCAGCAACTTATGCGAGTGCTTCTGCCGACTCTTCGCGATGCTGAGCGACTTCCGCATCGAGCTCCTTGACGTCTGCGTCGCCCTTACGCAACTGGTAGTACAGCGGCGCCTGAATAAACAGCGTTGACAACGTCGAAACGATGATGCCGACGAACAACGCCAGGGCGAGGTCACCCAACGTACCCGCACCCAGAAGCCAGTAGCCGATGAAGAGAATCGAACCAACCGGCAAGATCGCGACGACCGAGGTGTTGATGGAACGCACGAGCGTCTGGTTGACCGCTCGGTTGACCTTCTCATCGAACGTCATGACGTACTTCAACGCCGGATCAGATGTGTTCTCGCGGATCTTGTCGAACACAACAACCGTGTCATAGAGGCAGTAACTCAGAATCGTCAAGAAACCGATGACGGCACTCGGGGTCACTTCAAACCCGACCGCTGCATAAATGCCGGACGTGACGATCATGACCACGATAAGGCCGCCAACTGCCGCGAGCGACATCTTCCACGTACGGAAATAGACCGCCATCAACAGCGCGACCAGGACCATGAAGACAACCAGGCCGATAGCGGCCTGACGCGAAACGTCCGCACCCCACGTCGGGCCGATCGACGAGACCGAGACCTTGTCGACATCGGTCTCATATGCCTTCGCGAGCGCGGCCTTGAGATCGTCGGCCTGCTGACCTGTCAGCGGATCAGTCTGGACGCGCATCGTGTTGGAAGCCAAATGCGTCGTGCGAGCGTTCTTGTCCGGAATCACTTCGTGGGCTGCGTCGTCGCCCACCTTAGGGTCAGTCTTGTGTACCTGAGCGACCTGGAACTCGTTACCACCACGGAAATCGATACCGAGGTTAAAGCCTCCGCGCACGACAGGCACCAAGACCGACAACACGATCAAAACCAGCGCAATGCCGAACCACAGTTTGCGCTGACCAATGAAAGGATACGAACGCTTACCCGAGTAGAGCTCGTTACCCCACGTTGCTAACTTCGCCACGTTAGTTCTCCTCTACTTTCGGTGACTCAGAACCCTGAGTGTTCTCGCGGGCCTCAAGCTCTTCAGCTCGGCGACGCTCGGCGATGGTCATACGACGCTGAGCCTCGCGGTTAGCGCCGCTACCCTTCTTGCCGTCCTGCTGCGCATCACCCGTTTGGCGGCGCACGCGAACACGACCTGCACCTGCGTACAGCGGTTCCGCACCCAGAAGGCGTGGGTCAAGACCAGACATACGGTGGCCCTCAGAGAAGAAACGCATACGGCTCAGCAACTGCAGCATCGGGTGCGTGAATAGGAACACCACGAAAATATCCGCAACCGCAGTCAGACCCAACGTAAACGCGAAGCCCTTGACGTTACCTACAGCCACGAAATAGAGAACAACGGCCGCGAGGATGTTGACGGCCTTGGAAGCCAAAATCGTACGACGTGCACGGTTCCAACCCGTCTCAATGGCCTGCTGAAGTCGGCGACCCTCGCGCAACTCATCACGAATACGTTCGAAGTAGACGATAAACGAGTCCGCGGTCAGACCAATCGAGACAATCAAACCCGCGACACCCGCCAACGACAAGCGGTAATTCGCGCCCCAGCCCAGCAGAACGATCGCAAGGTAGGTCAACGTACCCATGATGATGAGCGAGGCCATCGTGACCAGACCCAAAACGCGGTACTGGAAGAAAGAATAGACAGCAACCAGAACGAGACCGATCAAGCCTGCGATCATACCGGACTTCAACTGATCAGCACCGAGCTTCGCCGATACCTGAGTCTCAGTAGGGATGTTGAAGCTCATCGGCAACGCACCATAGCGCAACTGCTCTGCGAGCTCCTGAGCGGACTCCTGGGTGAAGTTACCGGTAATCGACGAGCGACCATCGGAAATGACTGCCAGCGACTGCGGAGCCGAAACCACGCGGCCATCCAACACGATCGCGAACTGATTCTTAGGAGGCTGCGAGGAAGTCAGGCGCTGAGTGACAGTCTTGAACGCATCGGCACCCTTCTTGTTGAAGGTCAATGCAACTTCCCAGCCGCCCGTCGTGTAGCCCTGGGAGTTCTGCTCTGGACGCGCCTCAGCATCAGTGATGTCCGAACCCGATACCTCAACCGGCCCCAAGAGGTACTTGGCCTGCAACGGCGGATCGAGCTCACACGCAATAGCCGGCTCATCAGCCTTAAACGTTGTGCGCTCCTTCTTGTTCATCTCCGCCTCGCAGTCCCACTGCTGGAACTGACGGAACAGCTCAGGAGTAACCCACGCGTCATCTGAACCGTGCTTAGGTTTACCCTCCGGCTTTGGGATGTCCTTGATCGGAGTCAGGTCCTTCTCAGGCGTCGCGGTGATGTCCTGGCTCGCCGTGATCACCGGACGGAACTGCATCTGAGCAGAAGACTTAATCAGGTTACGGGTCTTCTCATCAGGAATACCCGGCATCGCGACGACGATGTTCTGATTGTTCTGAGTCGTCACTTCAGCTTCGGCAACGCCAGTGCCGTCAACACGCTGGCGAATAATCTCAACAGCTTGCTGCAACTGTTCAGAAGTGACCTTCTTACTTGGGTCATCCAACTTAGGGGTCAGCACCATCTCGGTACCGCCCTCAAGGTCCAGTGCAAGCTTAGGAAGCGCGCCGGTCTTGCCAGCGACGACGCCACCAACAAGCACAGCAATCATCACGAGGTGAATGACCGCAAGCCAGATGAGCGACCGACGCGCATGACGCTTGGGGCTAGATGTTGACATAGGGGTTTCTCTCAAACACGAGCAATGAACAAATAAAACTTTGCGGCGGCCTCAAAACCTCAACGTGAAAAAGGTCCGAACTGCCGGACGCCAGACGTCAGCGCTGGCCAGGTTCCTCAGAGCCGCCGTTGTCCTTCGGCTCATCCGTCGAGGCGGTGTCGGCAGCGCTTTCCTGAGGGAACTGAGCGATGGCCTGAATGTGGAACATCACGCGGTTGCCTGGAGAGAGCTCCAGCAACACCTTGTTCTCGTCCTTGAAGGTGTCAACGACAGTGCCGAAGATGCCCGCGGTCGTCATGACCTCCGCGCCCGGAACAAGCTTGGTCTCGCGCTCTTCATGGGCCTTCTGCATCCGCTTACGGTTACGGAACATAGTAAAGACCAGGAAGATGACCATCAGGCCAAGCATCAGCAAGAGAGGGCTAAAGCCTCCAGTCTGTGCCTTTTCACCTTCGGCCAATAACTGCTGCGCGGAGAACACGGGGCATCCTCAATTCAGGTTGTAGAAAACGTTGCATGACCTTGCACACAATTAAGCGCAAGGGAAACACCGATCTAGCCTAACCCACGTAACCAGCGACTCGCCGCACATCCGCCCTAGGTTTCAAACGAGGAATCGAACCAGGTTTCAGATCAGACGGCCTGTACCACCGGTTTCTGGATCGCTTCCAGCGACGGAGCCCGGCGCACCTTCTGGAGGTGTCAGTCCGAGGTGCGCCCACGCGGCTGGAGTCGCCACACGCCCACGTGCAGTGCGGCCGAGAAGGCCTTCGCGAACCAGATAAGGCTCAGCAACCTCCTCAACGGTTTCCGTCTCTTCACCTACCGAGATAGCGAGCGTCGACAGGCCAACAGGGCCACCACCGAACTTGGTGCACAAGGCCAGCAAAACCGAACGGTCCAGGCGGTCCAGGCCGCGCTCGTCGACGTCGTACATATCCAACGCAGCAGCTGCCTGCACCGCATCGATCCGGTCGATCCGGTGCACGAGCGACCAGTCACGCACACGACGAAGAAGCCTGTTCGCGATACGCGGGGTTCCCCGCGATCGCGACGCGATTTGCTGGTAGCCGTCGTCAGTGAGCCGCACATCAAGCATCACTGCCGAACGCCGCAGAACCATCTCTAGCTCTTCGACCGAATAGAAGTCCAGATGTCCCGTAAAGCCGAACCGGTCCCTCAGCGGCCCTGGCAAGAGGCCCGCACGCGTCGTGGCACCGACCAATGTGAAAGGCGGAAGATCCAAAGGAATCGCCGTAGCGCCGGCACCCTTACCGACGACGATGTCAACGCGGAAGTCCTCCATCGCGAGGTACAGCATCTCTTCAGCCGGGCGGGCAAGACGGTGAATCTCGTCGAGGAACAAAACCTCGCCTTCGGAAAGCGAGGACAAGATCGCCGCGAGGTCGCCCGCGTTCTGGATGGCGGGTCCGGAACTAATGCGTAGTGGGGCCTGCATCTCAGCTGCAACGATCATCGCGAGCGTAGTCTTACCAAGCCCTGGAGGACCTGAGAGCAATACGTGATCGGCAACCCGGCCACGCAACTTCGAAGATTCGAGGACCAGAGACAGCTGCTCACGAACCCGCGACTGGCCCACGAACTCATCGAAGTTCTTTGGGCGCATCGCGGCTTCAAGCGCGCGTTCCTCGGGTTCGCCCGTTGCGTCCACGAGTCCACGCGACATGTCATCTGCCATCTCGATGCGTTCCTCTCCCCTTGCTGATTACCCGTGACATTAGGACCGTATGCCGGTCCCGGCACCCACTCCACGCAACGTGGCACGCAACAGTTCAGGAACCGAGGCTCCCGCGAGTTCAGGCTGTGCCTTGAGGGTTGCGGCCAGAACCTTCTTAGCTTCCTTCTCGGTCCACCCCAGGCCCGTCAAGCCCTCGACAACCTGAGCCTCTGCCGCGCGGGCCAATGCGTCTGCTTCAGTTTCCGGCGCTGGCGACTGCTCGGCTGGCACATCTGCAGACAGCGTCAGCTTGCCCTTGAGCTCAAGAATGATGCGGCTAGCGGACTTAGGTCCAACGCCGGATACGCGCGTCAACGCCTTCGTGTCTTCGCTTTGCACGGCCGCCGCTAGCTCGTCCGCGGAATGCACCGCCAGAATTGCTAGACCCAGCTTCGGGCCAATGCCGGAGACGGTAGTGATGATCTCGAAAACATCGCGGTCGCGCACAGTGCTGAAACCGAACAGCGTCATCGAGTCTTCGCGCACGACCAGGCTAGTCGGAAGCGTCGCTTCCTCACCCACAGTGAGTTCCCCTAGCGTCCGCGGAACAGCGTTGACCAGATACCCCACGCCATTGACGTCGAGCACAACCGAGTTCAGATTCAACGCCACAACTGTGCCTCGAAGCTGAGAAATCATGGGTACGGACAACCTTTCACGGAGAAAACGCACGCGTCGTACGGCAAAGAATCACCGCAATCCCTACTATATCCGAATATATCTTCGAATCTACGGATCGCCTCGCGATGCTTAAGGAACAGCCTTATAGTCCTCTTGGCTTTCGGGCCCTCGCACGCAGCGCGGCCTCCGCGCGGGCCGAATTATTTGCGGCTTGAGCCTGGGCTTTAAGCCAAGCGCGCTGCGCAGGCGCGACCCCGCTCTGACTCGAAGCTGACGCTGCAGCCTTAGACGCCGGGTCAGCGCCACGCCAACCATGCGCCAACGCGATAGCGATAGCATCCGCCGCATCGGCCGGTTTAGGAGCAGCCGCCAGCCGCAGGATCTTCGTGACCATCCGTCCAACCTGCTGCTTATCCGCCTGGCCGCTACCAGTGACCGCGGCTTTGACTTCAGTTGGAGTGTGGAGAGCGACCGGAATCCCCCGCCGGGCAGCCGCAGCGATAATCACGCCCATCGCCTGCGCGGTGCCCATCACCGTCGAAACGTTCGTATACGTAAACACGCGTTCAATCGCCAAAGCATCGGGCCGGAACTCATCCAGCCACGCATCGATACGCTCAGAAATCGTGAGCAAACGCTGGTCCAAAGGCACCTCGGACGACGAACCGATCACACGCACATCCTCAAGCGTCGCCGTGCGGTCAGCACCAACAGAAACCAGGGCCAACCCGCAACGGGTCAGCCCTGGATCAACACCTGCTACACGCACTCGCCAACCACCGTGTCAGCCACCGTGCGAGCCCCTAGGCGCGATGTAAGCAACTGTTTCTGCCTCTCGCTTTACTCTTCGCCGAGCGCCTCAATGACCTCAGGGGTCATGTCAACGTTCGAGTACACAGCCTGGACGTCGTCGAGCTCTTCAAGCGCTTCTTCGAGCTTGATGAACGTGCGAGCGGCGTCAACGTCCAACTCGACCTTCATCGTCGGAACGTATTCGACCTCGTCAGAGCTGTACTCAACACCAGCCTCATCAAGGGCCTTAGCCACAGACTGCAGTTCAGATGGCTCCGAAAGGATCGTGAAAGAATCGCCGACCTTGGTGATTTCCTCGGCATCAACATCGGCCATGAGGACAACCTCCATGAGGGAATCCTCAGTGTGATCTGCCTCCGGCACCACAACAACACCCTTGCGGTTGAAGAGGTAGTTGACCGAACCTGGGTCAGCGATCGTGCCACCGTTACGGGTGATCGCAACGCGGGTCTCAGACGCCGCGCGGTTGCGGTTGTCGGTGAGGCAGTGCACCAGAAGCGCGGAACCCTGCGGGCCGCGAGCTTCGTACATGATCTCGGTGTAGTCGACAACCTCACCGGTCAAGCCGGCGCCACGCTTGATCGCGCGGTCGATGTTGTCGTTCGGAACAGAGTTCTTCTTCGCCTTGTTGACAGCGACTTCAAGTGCCGGGTTGCCTTCAAGGTCCGGACCACCAGCACGCGCAGCAACCTCGATTTTCTTAATGAACTGTGCGAAAGCTTTCGCGCGCTTCGCGTCCAGCGCCGCTTTCTTGTGCTTGGTTGTTGCCCATTTGGAGTGGCCTGCCATGGTTCTCCGTCCCTATGTCAGCTGTTCTTTCGACACTCCATTCTATAGCTTGAACGCTGAGATGCGCCGTTCCACGACTCAAGGCCCGCTTTCAGCTGCGGTTCATCTATGTTTTCTGAGCCCCGCCGCCGTCGAGAGTGACATCGTCCTGATTTCTGTGAAAGAGTCTCTTCATGACTTATCTCACACAGCCAAGCGGGCTGCCATACGATTTCCCTGACTTCTCCAAGGTCACGCCGGACCTTTTGCGCGACTCGGTTCGTGCCGGGATCAAGGATCAAGAAGAAGCCGTCGCCGCCATCGTGAACAACACTGACGAGCCGACGTTCGCTAACACGTTCGAGGCCTTCGAGCTCTCGAGCGAGGGCCTGCACCGTGCCGCCGCTGTTGCGTTCCACCTGTTCTCTGCCGATGCGACCGAGCCGATCCAAGCTGTTGAAGCTGAGATCACTGCCATGGTTGCGGCACATCAGGACGCAATGACGCTCTACCCGGGCCTCTACGCCCGGATGCAGCAGGTCGATGCGGGCTCGCTTGAAGGCGAACAGGCGCGCCTCGTTGAGGTCACGATGCGGTCCTTCCGTGCAAGTGGCGCGGAACTTGATGCTGAAGGCCAGGAAAAGCTCAAGGCCTTGAACGCTCAGCTGACTGATCTGCAGACCGAGTTCGGTCGCCTCGCGATGCAGAACCTCGTGGATGCGGCGCCTACCCTTACGGAGACGGAAGCCACGGGCCTCTCCCCTGCACGGCTTGAAGCGACCCGCCACGCCGCTCAGGCCGCCGGAGCTGAAGGGCACCGCATCTCGCTCGTGTTGCCAACCGTTCAGCCAGATGAGGCGATCCTGACCACCGCTGAAGGTCGTAAGAAGTTGCATGAGGCTTCCTCTCAGCGCGCATCGGACGGCAAGAGCTCTGCCATCGCCGCGCAGATCGCCGGCTTGCGCGTCGAGCGCGCCCGGTTACTCGGTTTTGAGACGCATGCCGAAGAGATTCTGTCTCTGCGGTCGGAAACCTCGGTCCCTGCGATCAACGATCTGTTGGCTCAGTTGGCTAAGTCTGCGCTCGCGAACGCGGCGGCTGAAGACGCGCGCATCGCTGAAGCGCTGGGTCTCGAGCCTCTGTCTTCCGAGGTTCCTGTGGCTCCGTGGGACCGCGCACGGGGGCTGAGCCTTGTTGGCTCGCAGTCCGATGGGGTTGATGCGGAACTACTGCAACAGCACCTTGAACTCGAGACGGTTCTGACCGAAGGTGTTTTCCGTGCCGCTGGCTTGGTCTATGGGCTGAGCTTCACGGAGCGCAACGATCTGCCGCTTCCACACCCGGACGCCCGCATCTGGGAAGTTTTCGAAGAGAACGGGGATGCGATCGGCCTGTTCGTCGGGGACTTCTTCGCGCGTGACACCAAGCGTGGTGGTGCCTGGATGAACGAGCTGGCCCAAGGAGCAAGTGCTGCGAATTCACGGCCAATCATCTGCAACACGCTCAACATTCCGAAGCCAACCGGCGGGAACCCTGCATTGTGCACGTGGGATGAGGTCATCACGTTGTTCCACGAGTTCGGGCACGCGCTCCATGGCCTCTTGAGCGCCGCTGAGTACCCGTCGCTGGCCGGTACCAACGTGGGCCGCGACATCGTCGAGTTCCCATCGCAGGTCAACGAGATGTGGGCCGTGCACCCTGAGGTTCTGCCTCACTACACCAAGCACGCCCACACGGGTGAACCGCTTCCGGCCGATCAGATCGAGAAACTCACCGCGACCAGCACATGGGGTGAAGGATTCTCGACCAGCGAATACCTCGCCGCATCGATTCTGGACCTCGCGTGGCACCAGCGCACCGGTACCGACGTCGAGGCTGACCCGGCCGCGTTCGAAGACTCAGCATTGCGTGAAGCTGGCTTCAACCCGGACTCGATCGAGTCTCGCTACAAGACCGGCTACTTCCAGCACATCTTCGCTGGCGGCTATTCAGCCGGTTACTACTGCTACATCTGGTCGGAGATCCTTGACGCCGATGCGGTCGAATGGTTCAAGGAGCAAGAGGACATCCGCGCCGCTGGTCAGCTGTTCCGCGAGGAGTTCCTGAGCCGCGGCAACACGCGCGATGCGCTGGAAAGCTACCGCGCATTCCGTGGACGCGACGCCCGCATCGACCCGCTGCTTGAGCGCCGCGGTCTGAAGGCGTAGGACGGCGAGAAGCCAGGACTCTGGATACGAAAATGGTGTGGGTGATGCAGATTTCTGCATCACCCACACCACGTTAAGAGTGAAGAGGGATCAAGCCCTCTAGCTCGGGTCTGATTACTCGGGTTCGATTACCAGCCGCGCTCTTCGAGGCGGTGGTGCACTGGGATCTCATCGACGTTGAGGCCAACCATGGCTTCGCCGAGACCACGGGATACGTCAGCGATCACCTTCGGGTCGTTGTAGTTGGCGGTCGCCTTGACCACTGCAGCTGCGCGGGCTTCTGGGTTGCCGGACTTGAAGATACCGGAGCCCACGAACACGCCGTCTGCGCCGAGCTGCATCATCATAGCTGCATCTGCTGGGGTTGCGATGCCGCCAGCCGTCAACAGCGGGACCGGGAGCTTGCCTTCGCGCGCGACCTCGACGACGAGGTCGTATGGCGCCTGCAGTTCCTTCGCAGCAACGTACAGTTCGTCTTCAGCCATCGAGGTGAGGCGGTTGATTTCGGCGCGGATCTTGCGCATGTGGCCGGTAGCGTTCGAAACGTCGCCGGTTCCGGCTTCGCCCTTGGAGCGAATCATCGCTGCACCTTCGTTGATGCGACGCAGCGCCTCGCCAAGGTTTGTCGCGCCGCAAACGAATGGGGCCTTGAAAGCAAATTTGTCCACGTGGTTCTCGTAGTCAGCTGGGGAAAGAACTTCGGATTCATCGATGAAGTCGATGTCTAGGGCTTCCAGCACCTGGGCCTCAACGAAGTGTCCGATGCGGACCTTCGCCATGACCGGGATCGATACTGCTTCCTGGATACCAACGATCATGTCGGGATCCGATGCGCGAGACACACCGCCCTGGGCACGAATATCGGCAGGCACGCGTTCGAGAGCCATAACGGCCTTAGCGCCTGCGGCTTCAGCGATGCGAGCCTGTTCAGGGGTTACGACGTCCATGATGACGCCGCCAGTCAGATGGTCAGCAAGCCCACGACGGACACGAGCTGCCTGCTGGTTCGGTTGTGCGTTCACGCGAACAATACCTTTCGGTCATCGAAATAGAAGATCAGGGAAAACTTGGGCTCATAGAGGCCAAACCCTTGTTCATGTTATCGGTCATTGCGGCCTACGGTGTGCACGGCTGTCATATCGAGCGAAGAACAGCGTCATATGACGTCCGAGATTATGGATTGTCAGCCATGAATCACCGGCGCGTCTGTGCCGGTTCATGGCCGGCGCGGGCCTGGGAAACCACTTTGGTGATGCGTTGCCCGATCGTCACCACAGAGCCGACGCACACGGCGACGACTCCGCCGAACCACCACCACGAGTTCAGGCCCAAACCAGTGAAACCGGTCAGTATCAGCACGACGACCAATCGTTCCGAGCGTTCGACAAAACCCACCGAGGCATCGAAACCCAGCGCCTCGGCTTTAGCCCGCACATACGAAACCAGCCCACCGGCAGCCATGAGGGCCAGCGCGGCTGTACCGAACATCGGGCGCCCGCCGCCGGTGAACCACCAGAACGCGAGCGTACCGAAAATCGCGAAATCAACCAGCCGATCCAGGGACGAATCGAGGAAGTTACCCAGGGCACGGTCTGCCGACGAGCGGGCTCGACCGTGCCCTGCTTCAGCTTGTTGGTCGAGGTAGCGAGCAAGCTGGCCATCGATCATGTCGGAAAAGATGAACAGCGTGATCGCGACCGTGCCCCAAAACAGCTGACCCCAGCTGTACAGAGCGACCGCGGAAACAGCGGCGCCGACCGAACCTAGTACCGTGACCAGGTTCGGTGTTGCGCCCGCGCGTGCCAGAGTACGCACGAGCGGGCGAAACAACGCCGTGAAAAATCCGCGGGCATACCGATCAAGCATCGCTAGTTGACCTCGTCCCAGCCCTGCTTCATGAGACGGAGCGTGTCTCCGAGAACCACCGGGATCGCTTTGGACTCAGCGATGATCGGGAAAAAGTTGGTGTCGCCGTTCCACCGCGGGATCACATGCTGATGCAAGTGAGCCGCGATGCCAGCGCCACCAGCCTGACCCTGATTCATCCCGAGGTTGAAGCCATCGGGTTTCGAGACGTGGGCGGCAACCCGCATCGCTTTCTGTGCGAGCGCACCCATCTCAGCTGTCTCTTCCGGCGTGATGTCGGTGTACATCGGCACGTGACGGTACGGGATGACCATCATGTGCCCCGGGTTGTACGGGTACAGGTTGAGGTTCACGAAGCAATGCTCGCCGCGGTAGACGATGAGCGCTTCCTCGTCGCTACGCTGCGGTCCAGAGCAGAACGGGCACGTGTGCTCGTCCTTGACTTGGTCCTGCCCCTTCTCGACGTAGGCCATCCGGTATGGGGTCCATAGACGGCCTAGTCGATCAGGTGCTGAAGCGAGCTCGAAGTCGTCGGTGACCTCGGCGTCGTGATCCTGTTGAGGCTGTTCAGGCTCAGGCATGGTCAGTGTTGATCCGTTCGCGGACGTGCTTCACGATGCGCTCAATGGCTTCATCGACCGGTACCTGGTTGTCCTGGGAACCGTCGCGGTAACGGAACGAGACCGCGTTGGCTTCCTGATCCTCGCCGCCAGCGATGAGCGTGAACGGGATCTTTTCCTTGGATGCGTTGCGGATCTTCTTCGGGAAGCGGTCGTGGCTGTCATCCAGTTCCGCGCGGATGCCTTCGGCTTTGAGACGGTCAACGACCTCTGCGAGGTAGTCGTTGAATACGTCGGCTACAGGGATCGCACGGACCTGAACTGGTGCGAGCCACGCCGGGAAAGCTCCCGCGTAGTGCTCGGTGAGCACGCCCATGAAGCGTTCGATCGAACCGAATTTAGCGGCGTGGATCATGACCGGTTCCTGGCGGGTTCCGTCAGCTGCCTGGTATTCGAGTTCGAAGCGGGCCGGCTGGTTGAAGTCGTACTGGACTGTACCCATCTGCCAGGTCCGGCCGATCGCGTCACGGGCCTGGACGGAGATCTTCGGGCCGTAGAAGGCAGCACCGCCTGGATCTGGGACGAGGTCCACACCGGTCGAGATGGCTACCTCTTCAAGGATGCGGGTCGCTTCTTCCCACTGTTCGTCAGAGCCGATGAACTTATCGGAGTCTTCGTCACGGGTTGAGAGCTCGAGGTAGTAGTCGTCCATGCCGAAGTCACGCAGCAGGGACAGCATGAATTCGATGAGGTGACGGACTTCCTCTGGAGCCTGTTCCTTGGTCACGTAGGAGTGCGAGTCGTCTTGCGCGAAGCCGCGCACGCGGGTCAGGCCGTGGATCACGCCGGACTTTTCGTAACGGTAGACGTGCCCGAACTCAAATAGACGTAGTGGGAGGTCGCGGTAGGAGCGGCCACGCGACTTGTAGATGAGGTTGTGCATCGGGCAGTTCATCGCTTTGAGGCGGTATTCCTGGCCCGGCTTGGTCACATTGCCGTCTTCGTCGTGTTCTGCGTCCACGGTCAGTGGTGGGAACATCGTGTCCGCGTAGTACGGGAGGTGTCCCGAGGTGTGGAAGAGGCCTGCGCGGGAGATGTGTGGGGTTCCGACGTAGTCGAAGCCTGCGGCTACGTGGCGGTCGCGAACGTAGTCTTCCATTTCGCGTTTGATGATGCCGCCCTTGACGTGGAAGACCGGCAGGCCGGAGCCGAGTTCGTCTGGGAAGGAGAACAGGTCGAGCTCGGTTCCGAGACGGCGGTGGTCACGGCGTTCGGCTTCTGCGAGGCGCTCTTGGTATTCCTTGAGTTCCTGCTTAGTTGGCCATGCGGTGCCGTAGATGCGCTGCAGCTGCTTGTTGTTTTCGTTGCCGAGCCAGTAGGCGGCGGCGCTGCGGGTCAGTGCGAACGCGTTGGAGATGATCTTGGTGTTCGGCAGGTGTGGGCCGCGGCAGAGGTCGCGCCAGATGACGTCGCCGGTCTTGCGGTCGATGTTGTCGTAGAGGGTGATCTCACCTTCGCCGATTTCAACGCTCATGCCTTCGCCGGAGGTTGCGGCTTCGTCGGCTTTGGAGAGCAGGATGAGCTTGTATGGCTCGTCTTTGAGTGCTTGGCGTGCTTGTTCGGAGGTGACGGTTTCGCGGCGGAAAGACTGGGTTTGGTTCACGATGCGCAGCATGCGCTTTTCGATGGCCTTGAGGTCTTCCGGGGTGAATGGTTCGTCGACGTCGAAGTCGAAGTAGAAACCGTCGGTGATGTAGGGGCCGATGCCGAGCTTAGCTTCCGGGTAGAGTTCCTGGACCGCTTGGGCCATGACGTGGGCGGTCGAGTGACGCAGAACGTTGAGGCCGTCTGGGCTGCTGATGTCCACGGATTCGACGACGGCGTCGGCTGGGACTTCGCGGTGGAGGTCCCACAGTTCGCCGTTGACGCGCATCACCACGGTGGTTTTTTGGTCTTTGAACAGGTCGAGTCCAGTTGTTCCCTGTTCCACCTCCCGCGCTTGTCCGTCGATCGTGAGGTTCAGGGAATCAGCCATGGTGGCCCGCCTTTCTTGTTCTATGGCTTTATGGTGAGTGGCATACCGAGACCACGACCAGCCAATGTCTCATTCTAGGACACGGAAGTGCGTGAAGCATCGTAGGACCGTTGTGTGTAGTTGGCCCCGGTGAGGTGGTTGCTGTTGGTTGAATGTTTGGGGTCACTGCGATGGCTGGTGTTGTAGAGGTATCCGGGTTGTGGCGGGATCCGTTCGGACGGGGTTTCAGCTGTGATGGGTTCTTGTAGATCCCATGCGCGGATCGCTTGGACGCTCACGGCTCTCGGGCCGGTGCGGCGCGTGGTGCCTTCCACGAGCATGAGCCGTGATGAGAACACGAGCGGGCCTGCTTCTTCTTGGGCTTGAGCGAAGAAGGCGATGTCGACGCATCCGTGGCCGTCGTCGAGACTGATGAAGACGACTCTCTCCCCCGAGCGCATCGGCGGGGTTTGGGTTGCGACTCGCACACCGGCCACGAGCACGCGGCTACCTGAGCGAAGTTCGAGGAGCCGGTTCGAGGGGGTCGCGCCGACCGCATCGAGGTACGGATAGTGCGTGTTCATGACGTGGCCGCTGATATCGGCTGCAGTGAGGTCGAGTTCGGTTCGGATGTTTTGTTCCGGCGTCGGGTCTGGGAACACGGGTGTCAGTGACGCGGTTTCAAGGTCTACACCGAGGTCCAGCGCGCCTTGACCGGGGATCGGGTGGTCGCGGCGCGTGCGTTGTGGCGTGTTGCGTTGAGCGTCTAGGTGGTGGATGAGGTCGGCGCGGCCGCCCCTTCCGGGGATCAGGAAACGATCGAGCGCTCCGAGTTGGGCGAGCCGGACCATGCTGGATTTACTGATGCGGGCGCGGGAACGCACGTCTGCAATTGAGGTGTAGGGGGCGTTGGCGCTCAGCCGTTGCGCTTCGGCACTCGTGAGGCCGCCGACGAGCGACCACGATATGCGGATGCCGAGGTCTCCGCGTGCTTGGATCCCGGGAACTGGTTCGCGTTGAGTTTGTGCATGTTGAACCTGATTTTGTTCGGGTATGCGTTCGACCTTAAAGGATGTGCTCGAGGTGTTGACGTCTAGCGGGAGCAAAGGGATGCCTAGCCGGCGCGCTTCCGCGATGAGTAGCCGCTGCGGGTACATCCCCGGGTCGTGTTCGAACAGTGCGGCCATGAACGCTTCCGGGTGGTGGGTTTTCAGCCAGGCGGATTGGTACGTGGGTATCGCGAACGCGGCTCCGTGGGCTTTGCAGAAGCCGAAGGAGCCGAAAGCGGCGAGGATCTCCCAGACTTTATCGATCACATCGACCTTGTACCCTTTCGAGAGCGCTTCTCGCCTGAATGCTTTTTCAAAGATCGGTTCCTTCTCTGGGTTTCCGATCCAGCGCCGGTACACGTCAGCACGGGCAAGCCCGCACCCTGTCATGGTGTCGATGATGCGTAGGACTTGTTCGTGGAACACCACGACTCCGTGGGTTTCTTTCAGGATCGGCGCGAGGTCTGGGTGTGGGACTTCCGTGTGCCGGAATCCGTGGCGTTGTTCCAGGAATGGGGTGACCATGTCTGATTGCATGGGGCCCGGCCGGAACAGGGAAATATCGATGATGAGGTCGTTGAGTTCGATCGGGGCGAGTTTTCCGATGAGTTCCCGCTGCCCTGGGGATTCGATTTGGAAGATGCCCAGCGTGTTGGTCGTGCGGATCATCTCGAACGTCGTTTCATCGTCGAACGGGATCCGGTCTAGGTTGATGAGCCCATCGGGTGAGATCCACGGGATGTCGTCACCGGCTTCGCTCATGAATGCGGCCGGGGAATCGGGCACGGTGTCAGGGATGCTGATCCCCAACGCATCTGGAGCACCGCCGCCTTCGGGGGTCTCACGCACCTGCTGGTCACGACTACCTGGTTGCTGATACCAGCCTTTCAGGGAGGCCCGATCGTGTTGGCCCGCGGCATAGACCGAACGCGCGTCGCCGTGGATCCGCTTGATCTCTTCGAGGGTGTAGGCGATCGCGGACTGCATCCGCACCCCGAGCACATCGAACTTGATGAGCCCCATGTGGTCCATATCGTGTTTATCGAACTGGCTCATGGCCAAACCCATGCCGGAAGGCTGGACCGGGGTGCGGTCCAGCAAGGAGCTGTCCGAAAGGATCACCCCGCACGGGTGCATCGAGATGTGGCGGGGCAACCGGTCCAGGCGTTCTGTGAGGTCGACGAGTAAGTCCCACCTGTTGTTACCGGAGCGGCGTTCGGCTTCTAGCCGTTGCGCGAGAGGGACAAGTTCCGGCATCTTCGCAACCGCATCCCGCACGTTCGCGGCGTTGAGGCGCCACAAGCTTTTAGCTGCCCGGTCGATGTCTTCACTTTCCATGCCCAACGCATAGCCGGCGTCGCGGACCGCTCCCCTTGCGCGGTACGCGTTCTGCATCGACATCAGCGTGGTGCGGTCCTCCCCGAACCGCTTAAACAGTTCTCTGTACACCGCATGGCGTTGAGCGGATTCAACATCCACATCGATGTCTGGAAGGCTTGCGCGTTCACGTGAGAGGAAACGCTCAAAGATCAGGTCATGCTCCAAGGGGTTCACATGAGATACCCCTAGGAGGTACACCACAAGGCTCGATGCTCCAGAGCCTCGCGCAGCGGCCCTCACTCCCATTCCGTGGATGATGTCGGTCGCTGCGGCGACCGTGAGGAAATAGCTTGCAAAGCCCAGGTCTTCGATGATGCCCAGCTCGTGGTCCAGGACGTCCAGGGCACGCTGACGCATCCGTTCAGCGCGCTCCGCTGAATGGTGCAGAACCGCTTCACCGCCCGGAGCGAACAACCGTTCGAGGCTGTCAAGGCACCGTTGCCGTAGTTCACGCATCGGGCTGTTCTTAATCCCGATCACGTGAGCCTCAGGAACTACCGGTGTCCCCCATCCCATGTGCTCGACCGGATCGAGCACGCTCAGGGACGCGCACAGTTGGGTTGAACGCAGTAGCTGCTCGGCACCTTGGGCTCCGAGTCCCGCAACTGAGGCCAACTCAGAAGCCACTTGATGCATGTGGGCACCCGGTTTCAGCCATCCTTGCCCATTGACTTGCGGACTCTCACCCCGCGAAGCGCTCGCCGCTGTGCCCGCTGCCGCACCGGATTTTCTTGCCGCAGCGCTGGAATTTCTTGCCGCAGCGCTGGAATTTCTTGCCGCAGCACTGGAACCCCCTGCCGATGCAGTGGAACCCAGCGGGGTCATGAGACGCACCGCGTCCACAACATCGGCGGTCGCTGCACCGTCTGGGCTCGCGTACCGCACGGCGTTCGTCAAGACCGCGGCAACGCCACTCTCGCGGGCTGCCTTCCACATGCGCAGAGCATGCGCATGGCTACAGCGCTGCCCCGGCCTAGACATATGACTCACCAGCTCAACGAATAACGCATCCGTACCGACCACCGCTTGCCACGATTTAAGCCGGCGCCGCATGACCGCATACCGCCGACGGTACGCGGCATGCCCCACATCGGAATCCGGGCCTAAGAGCACGCTGAGCCGCACCGCACCTTCAGGGTCAACGGCCGCTCGGCCTACATCGGCCCGGCTTACCCCCACGATCCCGTGAGGCTCCGTCCCCCGCCGATGCGCCAACGACACAAGCCGCACCAGCGCCGAATACCCTTCCGCAGAACCGCGGGCAAGCACAACAACCCGACCCGCAACAGTCACATCGGAGGCAACCGCACCGGAGGCAGCCGCGGCTTTGGAGCCAGCAGGCACGCCGGAGGCCCCCGCCCTCTCAAGCAGCGCGAGATCCACCCCCAGAATCGGGGCAATCCCATGCTCAATGCACGCAGCAACATGCTTGACCGCGCCATAGAGCCCGTCACGGTCCGTGCAGGCTAAAGCCCAAGCGCCATCAGCCGCGGCTTGCGCAACCAGTTGCTCCGGACGATCAACGCCGTAGTGCGCGCTATACGCGGTAGAAACATGCAAATGCGGGAAACCTATCTTCCCTTCATGCAGTGACCCGCCCATCGCTACCCAGCTACCTTCTTCACGCGCTACGCCGCAAAGGCTGAGACGGCAACTCAACGTTAATCAGCCGCCACCGGCCTGTTTCACAGTGCTGGGAAACGTACATCGTCTGCGGCTCAGACCGCGGGTTCAGCTGAACCTGCAACTGCCATATCAGATGATCAACAACCCCCGGCCCAGAACCTTTAACGGCTCGGGGGTCCTCATTCCACCACGCTCGACGCTCAAACCATCGGACGGGCTCCGCACACACCTTCCAGGTGCGCCCTTGCCACAGAACAGCGCTCGGAGCACCCTGCTCGTCGCACCGCAATTCCACAGATTGAGTGAACATACTCATTTCCTACTTCTCACCGGCCGCCTGTGAGCTGGCTCGGCCATAACACTGGATGTGCGAGGCCTGGGAAGCGGAACCTCACACAATGAGACTCGAACATATGTTCGATAGGAAGACCTTAAGAATACCCCCTGACAGTTTGAACCGCACACCCCTGTGTCCCACCTCGCACACAGCGTCCCACCTCGCCCACACCCATCGGAGACAATAGGGAGCATGTCCTCCCAGCCCCTCGATAACGACGCAGCCACACCCGGTTCCGGCCCCACCACAGCGGAACCCAACCCCGCCCCATCGAAATGCCTCTATGAACGTCTCGGCTGGGACTCCCTCACCGACGCGCTCGAGGCAATCAACCGAGCATCCGAAACCCGCGGCGTCACACTCGATCCGCACCAACAGCGCGCCGCCCACACGATCCTCGCGTCCCACGCATCAGGGGCCTACCTCACCGGCGAGGTCGGCCGAGGCAAAACCTGGCTCATCGACAGCATCCTCACCAACGCCTCCGCGCCAACCCGGCGCATGCACCTGACCGCGTTCTTCCGCGCGATAACCCACAGCATGCACACCAACGGGCACGCATTCGCGGAAGCCGTCACCGACGTCACCGCAGGCAACGCTGTCATCTTCATCGATGAATTCCACGTCCACGACGTCGCCGACGCCGTGATGCTCCGCCGCGCACTCAATGTCCTCGCCGAACACGACATCGCACTCTTCACAACCTCCAACACGACACCTGATAACGGCCACGACGACCCCATGATCGCCGACGCCCTCGCCCCTGCGGCACGCCACATCCACGAACACCTCGAAGTCGTGCCCCTCGCGCACCCGCAGGACTACCGCGCGCTCGCACACCAGCCAACCCAGCAGCAACCCCAACACCAGCCAACAGGCTTCCCGGCGGGGACCTGGACCATCGCGAACAAACCTAGCCCCCGCCCAACAGCAACCATCCCGTTGCCAGGAACCGCACGCACCCTGTCCGTCAACGCCACCACCCCAGACAACACAACCGTGGAACCCCACAGGCTCGACACGACGTGGGAGCACCTATGCGAAGGCAGCATCTCCCCTGCGGATCTGCTCGCGCTCGCCGAGGATTATTCGACCTGGGTCCTGCGCGACGTCCCGCAACCGGAGAACATCACTCGCAACTCGATACAGCGCTTTGCGCACTTGGTCGATGTGCTGGTCGACGCCGACATCCCGCTCCATGTCTACGCTCCGATCCCGCCGGAGGATCTAGCCCGCGCACCGCATAGCCCGGTCTACCCGCAACGCATGTTTTCGCGGTTGCAGCTACTGACACGCACCCCCGCGGCGCGATAGCCTCAAAGGCATGATTCAAACCCTTCACACTCTTCTCAACGCAACCCGCGTCACTGGCCTTGAAGCTAGCGCCAACGGACGCATCGTCGCCACAATCCAGCAGCTGGATGCCGATGGCACCGGCTGGCAGAGCCAGATCGTTGAACTCCCGAAAGGGTCAACACAGCCTCGCGCCCTGACCTGCCACGACAAGGGTGCATCGAGCCCGGCCTTGGAAGCTCAGGGCCGCTTGTTCTACATGGCTTCCAAGACCGACGACGCGAAGGCCGGTAGCTGCGTATGGCACCTTCCGCAGGGCTCGGCTTCGCCGTTGTTGCTTGCCGAGCGCCCGGGCGGGTTCCGTAGCTTGCAGGTCAAGAAGGACACGCTGTTCGCGCAGGCTGGTATGCATTCGCAAGCGAGCACCGAGGAGGAGCACGCCGAGTATTCGCGTAGCCGCTCCACGATGCATGTTTCCGGGATTCTGCATTCCTCGTTCCCGTCGCGGTATTGGGCGAGCGATCTTGGCCCTGCAACTGACGTGATCCTGGTGGCTGAGCTCCCTCGCGACATCGAGGCCGCCGCGGCTGAGCATGAGAAGAACGCGCGCCTCAAGAAGGCCGCCGATGCGGCAAGCAAGGACGCTGTCAGCAAGGATTCCGCTGAGGGTAAGGACTCCGGCGACAGTAAGGACTCCGGCGACAGTAAGGATTCGGCCGACAGCAAGGATGCGGATTCGCTGTTGTCGTGGCGAGTTCTTCGCTTGCCTAAGGGCCGTTTGCTTTCCTGGATGGCGGCGCCGAATGCCTCATTCATCCTCGCCTCGATTGAGATCAACGTCGCTGACCTCATCACGGGCACGCAGTTGTGGCGCATCGATGTCGCCACGGGTGAGCAGACGATGCTGACCGACGTTGACACGGTTCCTGGTCATCACCTCGGCCTGCTCGACATCTCGCCTGATTCGGCGAAGGTTGTCGTGAACTGCACCCGCGATTGGACGCCGCAGCAGTCGCTGAGCTCGAGTTCCCACATCATGGATATCGCTACCGGTGAGCGCACTGAGCTGTGGCCGGATCTGGACCACTGGGTGGCTCCGATGTGGGTCACGAACTCTGAGCTCGCCGCAACGAGCGATGATTCCGGTAGCGGCTCGGTGTGGTTCGGTTCCGTGACCGATGCCGCGCCACAGCGCATCGCTGGCGGCCCTGGCACCGGCGAGGTTTTCACCGGACTGGCCCGTGTGGGCGCACCAGATCGCTCAGCCAGCGGCGATGAAGCCCCTGCGCTGATTTCTTTGCGTAACGGCATCGCGGTTGCGCCGCATCCAGTGCGCATCGAACTCCCAAGCGAGACTGCACAAGCCGGATCAGCGCACGCCGTAGCTGTTGAGGAGCTCGCGAACCCTGCCGATGCAACGGATCAGCCGGGCCGCACCGAAAACATCACTGCCACCGCGGAGGACGGAACGGAGATCCGCGCCTGGCTGCGCTTGCCGGAAGGCGACGGACCACACCCACTCGTCGTGTTCGCGCACGGCGGCCCGTGGGGCTCGTGGAACGCGTTCACCTACCGCTGGAACCCGGCACCATTCGTCGCAGCCGGTTTCGCGGTCCTTCTGCCAGACCCAGCTATCTCGACTGGCTATGGCCAGGCGATGATCGACCGCGGCCAGCAACAGCTCGGCGGCACCCCGTACACCGACATCATGGCGCTCACCGACGCCGCCATCGAGCGGTCCGACATCGACGAAACCAAGCAGGCGTTCGCCGGCGGTTCCTACGGGGGCTTCATGGCTAACTGGGTTGCAGGGCACACAGGCGACCGGTTCAAGGCCATCGTGACCCACGCATCGTTGTGGAACACGACCTCGATGGGCCGCAGCACCGACAACGCGTCATGGGACCGTGCGATGCGTGAGCAGGGTGCGGAGTATTCACCGCACCTCTTCGCGGAGAAGATCACAGCACCGATGCTCGTGATCCACGGCGATAAGGACTACCGCGTGCCGATCGGCCAGGGGCTTGAACTGTGGCACGCACTCCACGTGCATGCAGCCACGCCGCGTGCTGCCGACGGCTCGCTACCGCACCGCTACCTCTACTTCCCGGATGAGGGGCACTGGATCGAGTCCCGCGGAAACGCAGAGGTCTGGTACCGCACGTTCATCGGTTTCCTGCAAGAGCATGTGCTCGGCGAGGAAGCCGAGAAGCCGCTCTCACTCGGGTAGTCGTTGTTGAGCAACGTTGTGGCCGGCTAGCCGTTGATGGTTAGCCGGCCACAACGTTGCTCCAAACCTAGAACAGCGACGGCTCGATGTCGTTGACGGGCGTGATCAGTTCCGGGCCGTTGTTCCGCACGTTGCCCACCGCGGGATCCACTTCGTGCATCTCCCATTCCCCGAGCGAATCGTAGGCGTGAGCTACGGCTTCAGCGACGAGCGTTGCGGCGTCCTCGTTCTGCGGATCGAGCCATGCACTCAGCGCCGCTTCGTCCCCGAGCGGAACGGGTAAACGGTCATGGAGCCGCCCGAGCTCACCCGCCATCCCGGCTGAGTCCGGTGACGGCGATGCGCACGTAAGCATCGTGCACGAAAGCACCCACGGATTCTCCTCAGCGGCGCCCGTCCTTGCACCAGCTGGATCTTGCTGCGCGTTTGGGTCTTTCCACCATTCATACAAGCCCGCGAAGACGATCGGCGCGCCGTCTTTCCGATGCACGAAGAACGGCCGCTTACGGCCGCCCGGTTTCTCTGGCGCAAGCCACTCATAATAGCCATCCACCGGAATCGCGCAACGGCGAGCCTTTACGGCGGACCTGAATGTTGGCTTCGAGGTCACAGTCTCTGAGCGTGCGTTGAAGGCCCGGGAGGAAAACGAGAGGTCTTTAGCCCAGATCGGGACCAGGCCCCAGCGCGCTACGTGCAGTTCACGCCTATATTCCGCTGGCGGCTGTCCCGCTGGGAGATCTCCCGCGGGCTCGACAAGCCGTTCCAGCACAATCGGAACATCCTTGGTGGGCGCAACGTTGTAGTCGGGCCGCAGTTCAAGCTGCTCACCCTCGGCTTCCGCGCCATCCGCATCGGGCGCTTCGATACCGAGCGCATCCATCAAGTCTCCGGCGGCCCGGGCGATCACATAACGTCCACACATGCATCCATCGTGGCACATGCAAGCTGAACCAGGCATCCGATGTGGGGCTCATCTATGCGTGCGGGCTAGCTGAACACGTAGCCGTGCTCGCCCCACACCTCAAGCAACACATCAATAAAACGCTCATGCGTGACGTGCGTGGCGACGAGATCTTGCGCGGAGCCGATGGTGCGTGGGTCCAGTTCCAGATCCATCGCCTTGTAAACGGACTCGGTTACGGCGGCGATCGGCTCAGTTTCTTCCAGGACGACAGCCGATGAGAACAGCCACGCGCCCTGCACGACACGTTGCGCTGTACCGACGAGCTTTACTTTGCGGCCCTTTTCGAATCGACTTTCTCCGGTCGCGATCCCATGGACGGAGTATTCGCCCGGGCAGTATTCTCCGGGCAGCTCCCCTACTGCCGCGGGGACGCCGAGGCGTGTGAATACTTCGACGAAGAGGTTCGCGAAGTGTTCGAAGCGGTGCTGGTGCGTGAGCATCGCGTCTTTCTCGGGCTGGATGTGGTCGATGACCCAGCTTCCTGGGTGGTAGGCCATCGCCCGTCCGCCGGCTTTGCGGATGAGTGGCGCGAATCCGGCGTCGCGGCTCGCTTGGGCCGCGGCCTCGTAGCCGGGCGCGCGTGTGTCACGTTGGCCGAAGGCCACGGTCGGTGCGGGGCGGTAGATGCGCAGGAGCGGGCCGCGTTTGCCTTGCGCTACTTCGCGCAGCAGTTCGATGCCGCGGTCCAGGTCCGCCGCTGGGTCACCGGATGGGATTTCGCGCAGAAGGGTTCCGGTGTGTTGCGGCTGTTCGGGGATCGCTGTGTTCACGGGGCCTTAGTTTAGCCCGCCTGGTGCTCGTGTGGACCTTGTGCGGCTCTTTCGCACGTCAGTGTGTCCGGCGGTTAGAGGGCTCAGCGGTTAGAAAGCTCGGCCCTGTCCTGCCCGCATTCGCTGCGGGATGAACAGGGCCGAGGCTCAACGTGATGGTAGCTTGGTTAGAAGTCCCAGTCTTCGTCTTCGGTGTTGACTGCGGTACCGATCACGTAGGAGGAACCGGAGCCGGAGAAGAAGTCGTGATTTTCATCCGCGTTCGGCGAGAGCGCGGAGAGGATAGCCGGGTTCACGTTAGTGACGGAGCTTGGGAACATCGCTTCGTAGCCGAGGTTCATGAGCGCCTTGTTGGCGTTGTAGTTCAGGAACTTCTTGACGTCCTCAGCGAGGCCAACTTCGTCATAGATTTCGTGGGTGTAAGCGACTTCGTTCTCGTAGAGCTCGAAGAGCAGCTCGTAGACCCAGTCCTTGAGTTCGTCGCGGCGTTCCTGGGTCTCGTTTTCGAGGTTCTTCTGGTACTTGTAGCCGATGTAGTATCCGTGGACTGCCTCGTCACGGATGATGAGGCGAATCATGTCCGCGGTGTTCGTGAGCTTGGCGTGTACCGACCAGTAGAGCGGCAGGTAGAAGCCCGAGTAGAACATGAACGACTCAAGCAGGGTCGAGGCGACCATGCGCTTGAGAGGGTCTTCGCCGTCGTAGTACGACTGGATGATCTGCGCCTTCTTCTGCAGGTATGGGTTCTCGTGAGCCCAGCGGAACGCGTCATCGATCTGGCGGGTCGATGCCAGGGTCGAGAAAATCTGCGAATACGACTTCGCGTGTACAGACTCCATGAACGCGATGTTCGTGTACACCGCTTCTTCGTGCGGGGTCAGTGCGTGCGGGATGAGGGATACAGCACCGACGGTGCCCTGCAGGGTGTCGAGCAACGTGAGGCCGACGAAGACACGCATCGTCATGAGCTGCTCGGCTTCGGTGAGGGTCGCCCAGGACTGTACGTCGTTGGATACCGGGACCTTCTCCGGGAGCCAGAAGTTGTTGGTCAGACGGTTCCAGACTTCAACGTCTTTATCGTCTTCGATGCGGTTCCAGTTAATGGCGTTGACAAGCGGGTTACCGGCGTCGGTGGTCATGTCACCTCTCCCTTTCAGAGGATCGCATGGGTGGAAAATTCATGAGTGGCGTGAATGTGGTGGGGCATCCAACGATGTTCGGTTGGATACCCCACCACTGTCAGTACTGCTGTGTGTCCAGCAGCACTGCCATGTTTAGAGCATGCAGGATACGCAACCCTCTACTTCGGTTCCTTCCAACGCCATCTGACGCAGGCGGATGTAGTAGATGGTCTTGATCCCCTTGGTCCATGCGTAAATCTGTGCACGGTTGACGTCGCGGGTTGTCGCGGTGTCACGGAAGAAGAGAGTCAGCGAAAGACCCTGGTCGACGTGCTGGGTAGCAGCGGCGTAGGTGTCGATGACCTTCTGGTAGCCGATCTCGTACGCATCTTCGTAGTACTCACGGTTGTCGTTCGTGAGGTACGGAGCTGGGTAGTAGACGCGGCCGATCTTGCCTTCCTTACGGATCTCGATCTGCGATGCGACCGGGTGGATCGAGCTGGTCGAGTTGTTGATGTAGGAGATCGAACCGGTTGGTGGCACGGCCTGCAGGTTCTGGTTGAAGATACCGTGCTCCATGACGGAAGCCTTGAGTTCTTCCCAGTCCTGCTGGGTTGGAATGTGCACCTGGGCGTCTTCGAAGAGCTTGGCGACCTTAGGGGTCTCCGGAACCCACGCCTTCTCGGTGTACTTATCGAAGAATTCGCCGCTTGCGTACTTCGAATCCTCGAAGCCGTCGAAAGCTTCCTGCTTCTCGATCGCGAGCTGATTCGACACGCGAAGCGCGTGGTACAGCACGGTGTAGAAGTAGATGTTGGTGAAGTCCAACCCTTCTTCCGAACCGTAGAAGATGCGTTCGCGGGCGAGGTAACCGTGCAAGTTCATCTGGCCGAGGCCGATCGCGTGGGTCTTGGCGTTGCCCTTAGCGATCGACGGGACCGACTGGATATCGCTCATCTCAGACACAGCGGACAGTGCACGGACCGCAACCTCAACGGACTTGCCGAAGTCCGGGGAGTCCATCGTCTTAGCGATGTTCATGGAACCGAGGTTGCACGAGATGTCCTTGCCGACGTGCGCGTAGCTCAGGTCAGCGTTGTAGGTCGAGGCTTCGGAGACCTGGAGGATCTCCGAGCACAGGTTGGACATCGTGATCTTGCCCTTGATCGGGTTCGCCTTGTTGACCGTGTCTTCAAACACGATGTATGGGTAACCCGACTCGAACTGCAGCTCCGCCAGGGTCTGGAAGAACTCGCGAGCGTTGATCTTGTACTTGCGGATCCGCTTGTCATCAACCATCTCGTAGTACTTCTCAGAGACGCTGATTTCGGAGAAAGGCTCACCGTAGACGCGCTCAACATCGTAAGGCGAGAACAAGTACATGTCTTCGTTGCGCTTAGCGAGGTGGAACGTGATGTCCGGGATCACGACGCCGAGCGACAGCGTCTTAATGCGGATCTTCTCGTCAGCGTTTTCACGCTTCGTGTCAAGGAAGCGGTAAATGTCTGGGTGGTGTGCATGCAGGTAGACCGCACCTGCGCCCTGACGTGCACCAAGCTGGTTCGCGTAGGAGAAGGAGTCTTCCAGAAGCTTCATGACCGGGATGACACCGGAGGACTGGTTCTCGATCTTCTTGATCGGTGCTCCGTGCTCACGCAGGTTGGTGAGGTTGAGTGCCACACCGCCGCCACGCTTGGAGAGCTGCAGCGAGGAGTTCACGCCGCGAGCGATGGACTCCATGTTGTCCTCAACACGGAGCAGGAAGCAGGATACGAGCTCACCGCGCTGAGCCTTACCAGAGTTCAGGAAGGTTGGGGTTGCCGGCTGGAAGCGACCCTCAATGATTTCCTCAACCAGGGACTTCGCGAGCTTCTCGTCGCCACGTGCCAGGTGAAGCGCAACCATGCACACGCGGTCTTCGAAGCGCTCAAGGTAGCGAGCACCGTCGAACGTTTTCAGCGCGTATGAGGTGTAGAACTTGTATGCACCAAGGAACGTTTCGAAGCGGAACTTCTTGGAGTACGCGAAGTCATAGAGCTCTTTGATGAACTCGCGAGAGTACTGCTCGAGAGTCTCTGGCTCGTAGTAGTTCTTCTCGACGAGGTAGTTGAGCTTTTCGTCGAGGTCGTGGAAGAAGACCGTGTTGTTGTTGACGTGATCCAGGAAGTACTGACGTGCAGCGTAGCGGTCAGCGTCGAACTGGATCTTTCCGTCAGGTCCATACAGGTTCAACATGGCGTTGAGCTCGTGGTAGCTCAACCCCTGGTACTGCTCAGGAATTTCCTTGAAGCTGGTTTTCACTGAGGATTCAGCGAGAGGTGTGTCCAAAACTCGTCCAGTCCTTCGTTAACGCGGGCTACGTCTTCTTCCGTGCCCATGATTTCGAATGTGTATAGCAGAGGTACGTCTAGTTTCGCGGCGATCTTGCGAGCTGCGATGTTGTATTGCGCACCGAAGTTGGAGTTCCCAGCCCCCATAACTCCACGCAGATACTTCCGATTCTGAGGTTCCCTCAGAAAGTTCAGAATCTGCGGCAGAATTGACCGCTCACCCTTAGTGCCACCGTATGTCGGCACGAGCAACACATAGTCGGTCTCAGCTACGAGATCCGGTTCTGTGCGGCGCATGGGGATGCGCGCCGCGCGGCGATTGAGCTTGGTGATGAAGCGATGTGTATTCCCTGAAGCGGATGAATAGTAAATCAGCCGCTCACGGGTTGTTTCTATTTCCTTTTCCGGCACAGGCATTGCCTGCTGCGGGACCACTGTTGACGTCATGCTCCCTCTCCCGACAAAGGCGTCGTGTTCAAAGGCTGAAGAGATACACCAGTCGCTAACGGATCCATCCCGGCCCGTGTGGTCAGCCACTAGCCACACGTTGAGGAAATGTGAGACCCGCTGAAGGCGTAATTAGGCCACGGAAGACTTGAGTGCGTTTTCGAGCTCGCTGATCTTGTCTGGGCGGAAACCAGCCCAGGAGTCAGACTCGGTCACGACAACTGGTGCCTGCATGAAGCCCATGGAACGTACACGCTCAAGCGCGTCAGCATCCTGCGACATATCGACAACGTTGTACTCGATGCCCTTCTTGTCGAGGGCACGGTAAGTCGCGTTGCACTGAACGCATGCAGGCTTCGAGTAGACGGTTACGGCCATGATCCTTCTTTTCCTTCCTGAGTCGTTTCTGCAGAGAAACGTCACAGCATCGGGTACGACGTGTATTGCTGGGCTACGTGATGTTTCAGTTGCTTAGCCGCAACTGTGCGGTTCCAGCGGTTATGGGTTCCATACTACCCCCCACCACTACATATTGTGTGCAGTGAGAGACGTAACCACCATATCCTGTCTTACATCGATGTCATTACAGCACCGTTCATCCACAGCACATGTGGAGATATTCACTACTGAAACGCCGAGATTTCGCGGTTCAAAACTCGTTGTCCACAGCGTGTGAGTTAACAGTCCCCAAGGATGTGCACAGTGAAAATCGCTGAAAATTTATTTTTAAACATCTCCCCTCCGGCGTGTTGCGCTTCGATTCTTCAGGCCTCCACCATGCATTGACCCCCTGACAGATTGAAAAAGGACGGGACGTCGACAACTCGACGTCCCGTCCCCCATATCCAGCTACACGCGCCGCTTCAAGCGCTACGCGTATGAGTCAGATAACCAGAAAATCATCACACGGCTTCTTGCGCCTGTAGCTCGGCTAATTCAATTGCCGGAGCGTCAGCCCAGATCCGATCCAATCCATAGAAGTCACGGTCTTCAACGTGCTGAACATGGATCACGATGTCTCCGTAGTCCAGCAAGACCCAGCGGCCGCTACCGCGCCCTTCCCTGCGCAGAGGCTGATCCTCGTGATTAACACGCAGCTCGTCTTCAACGGCTTCAGCGATCGCTTCTACTTGCCGCTCAGAGCCTCCCGAAATAAGCAAGAACGCATCGGCCAAACCGAGCCGCTCCCCCACGTAGATCGCGGAGATCTCTTCCCCGCCTTTGAGATTGGCCGCATGTGCGGCAGCGTTGAGACGATCTGTGACAATGCCCGGAATGTTCACGGTCCTCCAAATGATGAGTTGTGAGATCTGCCGACTATCTAGACAACAAGGCGAATAGAGCTGCGGCCACAGCAATGACCGCGGAACCACCGACAACACCCATAGCGATGAGTCGTTGACGTGCCCCACCCTCCTGATAGGTCATAGGTTCGAGGCCGTGAGCCGTGCTAGCGGACACAGGCCCGCCGTCCTGTTCAGGGTCGCTCGGTTCATAACCTTCTGTAGCCGGAGTCGCAGCCACCGGAGGTTCCTGCGTCTCTTCTACATCTGAAGGGGAGGTTTCAGGCACAACAATTTCGATGTTGCGCGTCACGGGACCTATAACGCCCGTGGTCTCTAGTTTGCGTTGCGCGTCCCGGTGATCGTCGGTAGAGATGCCGAGGACATCGTTGAAACTAGGCATAGCGTCGATGTCGGCGTCGCCTAATGCGTCGCGTAGCTTTTCAACGCGTTGAAGTTCGTATTCTTCGAGGGCTGCCTCGTCATCGAAGGTTCCCTCTAGTTCCGAATCAACCGGAGTAGCGATCGCTTGCCGCGTCAGGTCCTCTATGGATTCCTCTGGTTGAGTGCCGAAAGGATCGTCAGCCTGATCGCGGTCTTGTGCATCCTGTTCGTGCTGTGCACGGCGCAGATCACGACGGCTCGCGTACTGTGGCTGCTCGTGTTCAGTTTCAGCTTCGCTGGCTTGCGGCTCAGCTTGAGCTGTCTCTAGGTCGGCTTCAGCCGTCGCTGCATCGGCTTCATCGTTCTCTACATCAGCCTCAGCATTCTCTACGTCAGCCAGTGTCAGGAACAGGGTTTCGATAGGCTCATCCGCTGAAGCGGATGATTCGCGTTCAGCTGATGCCCGTTCCATTTCGCGGAGTTCACGCCGCGTCAGCGGACGTCCTGATGTTGGCAACTGATCTTCAGCCACGCGCGTTCACCTCCGCCGGTACTGTCTGTTGGTCGACATATAGCCCATGTTTGTTGATGTATTGGACAACACCATCGGGCACCAGGTACCAGACCGGCTCGCCTCGCGCTACGCGTCCGCGGCAATCAGTCGACGAAATAGCCATGGCCGGCACCTCGAGGAGTTCGAGCCGTTCTAGGCCGTTGTCTTCGAGCACGTGGCCTGGGCGGGTCACGCCAATGAATGAGGCGAGCGACTGCAGTTCGTCGATGTCTTTCCACGTCATGATCTTGGCAAGCGCGTCCGCTCCGGTGATGAAGAAAAGATCCGCATCAGGGTGTTGAGCGTGCAAGTCGCGCAACGTATCGATCGTGTACGTGTTTCCGGGGCGGTCGATATCGACGCGGGACACCGTGAACCGTGGGTTCGAGGCAGTCGCAACAACTGTCATCAGGTACCGGTGTTCAGAATCAGTGACGTGATCCTTGGGGTCCTGAAGTTTCTGCCACGGGCGTCCCGTGGGAACGAAAATGACCTCGTCGAGCTCGAATTTCGCCGCAACTTCACTCGCCGCAACGAGGTGGCCATGATGGATCGGGTCGAATGTCCCGCCCATCACGCCAATCCGTTGACGTTGTGAATGCAGCTTCGGCACGACTTAGCGGCCTGCTCCGAGGGAACCTACCTGACGGTTCGGGTCGATCAGCTCGATGTCTTCCTTGCCGATGGTGTGGTTGTTGGAGAACGATGCCGTGACCAGCAGGAGGATCAGGAAGGTCAGCATGATGCTTCCGCCGATGATCAGCGGGATCAACAGGCTGTGCTCCGAGTGCTCGGCAGCGTTCTCAGCCAGCAACATGAGGTTATTTGCCAGGGTCAGCACGGGTGACTCTCCTTGGACTCGTTAGGGTGGTTAGCGGTTCCGTGGGCGGTTCCGCACGCGTGATGAATTTGTTAACACGGGAGTGTTCACGGCCATTCTATCCGGTACTGCGCAGAGTTCAGACATTCATCCACCGCGGTGTCTCGGAAACATGGCCGTGACGTGCCCGCGTTTCTAGCTACGTATGTTGTAGTCGCCTTCGAGGATCCACTTCCAAGAAGTCAACGCTACGGCTCCCATCGGACCGCGAGCGTGCATCTTCTGGGTTGAGATGCCAACTTCAGCCCCGAGGCCGAACTCGCCGCCATCGGTGAAGCGCGTGGACGCATTCACAACGACAACGGCCGAGTTGACGTTCTTGAGGAACGCCTGCTGGCTCGTGACCGACTCGGTGATGATCGCGTCAGTGTGGCCGGTGCTGTAACGCTCGATGTGTGCGAGAGCTTCATCCAGCGAATCCACGATCTTCACAGCGATATCCAGGTCGAGGTATTCGTCGGTGAAGTCCTCTTCCTGTACCGGAACGACCTCTGCGTCCACTGCCTCAGCTACGCGTTCGTCGCCATGCAGCGTAACCCCAGCCGCAACCAGGAAAGACAAAACAGTCTTGCCGGTGCCTTCGAGCGCGTCGGTGTGAATCAGCAAAGTCTCCACGGCGTTGCACACCGAAGGGCGCTGCGTCTTGGCGTTGAGCACAATCTCAGTCGACTGCCAGGCAGGTGCGCTCGCGTCAAGGAAAATGTGGACGTTGCCCTCGCCGGTCTGGATCACAGGGACTTTCGCGTTGTTGACCACAGACTGAATCAGATTGCGTCCACCACGTGGGATTAGGATGTCAATCTTGCCCACAGCTTCCATCATTGCGTTCGCGGCGGGACGCCCACCGTCGTCGACCGACTGAACCGCAGCGACTGGCAGGCCCCTCTTCTCGAGGACCTCCTGGATCACTCGCACGAGCACCTTGTTCGTGTGCGCCGCCGCACTACCGCCGCGCAACAGAACAGCGTTACCGGAGCGGATAGCGATGCCTGCGATGTCCACGGTGACATTCGGGCGCGCTTCATAGATCACGCCGACCACACCGAGCGGAACGCGCACCTGACGCAGACGCATGCCATTAGGTAGCTGGCGTCCGTCGGTGACCTCACCTACTGGATCTGCTTGGTTTGCGAGTTCTTCCAGAGCCGCCATGAGACCGTCGATGCGGGCATCATCAAGCTTGGTTCGGTCAAGCATTGCCTTTGACGTGCCGTTTTCTTCGCCAGCTTTCATATCAGCCTGATTGGCTTCAAGGATCTCGGCGCGGGCAGCGTCAATGGCCGATGCGATGTCACGCAGAGCCGCGTCCTTCGCTTCCCGCGGCAGGTTCGCCATGACGTGCGATGCTTCACGCGCCTTGTCAGCGCGTTCAGCTACCAAAGTGGTTGCGTCAATATCGGTTGCCATACGTGTGTGATCCTCCATCTGATCCCGTTGTCTGAGCCGAGGTTTGGTCTGATGATCAGCTATTGATTGCGTCTGGGTTGGCTTTCGCGAATGCAGAACCGAAAACCGCGAGTTCGTCTGCGTGGACGACAGGTCGTTCGAAACGCTCGCCCAGGTCTTCGCGTAGCTGGTCGCTGGTTAGGCCGAGCATATCCGGGATTTCATCCGATGCGAACGACGAGAAGCCACGCGCGATGACGACACCGTTGCTGTTGGTGATGTCGACAGGTTCGCCTTCGATGAACTCGCCCCGGACATCGATGATTCCGGCTGCCAAAAGTGAGTTAGTTCCGCTTGCGATCGCTTTGACCGCGCCGTCGTCCAGCACGAGGCGACCGCGGCCCTCTGCAAGGTGCTCGAGCCACAGGCGTTTAAGGGAACGACGTCCACGCTGGGCAGCAAAGAACGTGCCGACGTCCTCCCCAGCAAGAGCTTTAGAGGCGTTCGCGGCCGAAGTCACCAGAGTTGGGATGCCGGACTGTGCGGCGATCGTGGCTGCCGCAACCTTCGTCTGCATACCGCCGGTACCCACACCTGCGCTTCCAGCGGAACCCAGCTCAACATCGGCAAGGTCACTTGGGTGCGTCACCGTATCGATCGGTTCACCGCCGCGTTCAGGGTGTGCCGTGTAAACCGCGTCAACGTCGGAAAGCAGAACAAGTGCATCCGCTTTGACCAAGTTGGCAACCAGTGCGGCTAGCCGGTCGTTGTCGCCGAAGCGGATTTCACTCGTAGCGACCGCATCGTTTTCGTTAACAATCGGCACGATTCCCAGTGACAACAGCCGCGACAAAGAGCGGAACGCATTCGCGTAGTGCCCACGTCGAATCAGGTCATCGGCAGTGAGCAGGACCTGCGCTGCGGTTTCGCCGTATCGGCCGAATTCCTTGGAGTACTGGGCCGCCAACACCACTTGGCCGACAGCTGCTGCGGCCTGCTGCGTCGCTAGGTCCTTGGGCCGAGCCGTCAGTCCCATCGGCGCGAGCCCCGCGGCAATAGCACCCGATGAAACCAGAACCACCTGGTTTCCGCGTCGGATCACTTCACCCAGAGCATCAACCAAATCAACTACGGCCTGCGTGTTGAGCCCACCCTTGATATCGGACAAGGAAGAAGACCCAATCTTCACCACAATCCGGTTAGCGTGTGGGATGTCTGCGCGCTGTTGAACCTTGGATAGTTCGGTGTGCTCTGAAGCCACTTAGTGATCCCTTTCTACACTCGCGGAAAAATCTTCGTTGTCTGTCCAGAGGCCGGATTTACGCTCGGCGTCCATGATTTCGCGGGTGGCTGCGCGACGATCCTTGCGTGCCTGATACGCGGCGCGACGCTGGGCGGTCGTCCTGCGTTCGTTCGTGTCAAGTCGCGGATCCTCACCTCGGTTTCCGAGCAACTCCGCGCCTGTAGTCATGGTTGGTTCCCAGTCGAAGAGCACTCCGCCTTCACCGCCGATGACGACAGCGTCACCGGGCTCGGCGCTCTCTTCGAACAACGCCTTCTCGATTCCGAGTTTCTCGAGGCGATCCGCGAGGTAACCAATCGCCTCATCGTTGCGGAAGTCTGTTTGTTCAACCCAACGTTCAGGTTTCTCGCCGCGAATTCGATACAGCGGCTCACCGGAGCGTTCCTCACGTTTGATTGTGAACTCTTCGACGTTCACTGCACGAGGGCGCACAACCTTGGGAACCTCAACCACGTCAGCATCATGCACGACCTGCGCACGAGCCTGCTCAACAAGGTCAGCCATCGCAAACGAAAGCTCACGCAGGCCTTTACGGCTCACGGCCGATACGTCAAAGACTTTATAACCGCGGGCTTCGAGCTCTGGGCGCATCATGTCAGCCATGTCCTGGCCATCAGGAACATCGACCTTGTTCAATGCGATGATCGCAGGGCGGTCGATCAACGGGACCGGTGCAGACTCGGTTCCCTCAAAGTCTGCGTCTGCCTTGTAGCGTTCAAGCTCGGCCAGAATAATGTCGAGATCGGAAATCGGGTCTCGATCAGTCTCAAGGGACGCGCAGTCGAGAACGTGAACAAGTGCCGCGCATCGCTCGACATGCCGCAGGAACTCAAGGCCGAGTCCACGCCCTTCAGCCGCGCCTTCGATGAGGCCTGGGACGTCAGCGATCGTATAGCGCACGTCGCCGGCCTCAACCACACCAAGGTTCGGAACCAAGGTGGTGAACGGATAATCAGCGATCTTTGGCTTTGCGGCAGAAAGTGCGCCAATCAGGGATGACTTACCCGCGGACGGAAAACCCACCAAAGCGATGTCAGCAACCGTCTTAAGTTCCAGAACGTGGCGCGTTTCCTCAGCCTGCGTACCAAGTAGCGCAAACCCTGGAGCCTTACGCTTGGTTGACGCCAGAGCAGCGTTACCGAGGCCTCCCTGGCCGCCTTTAGACAGGATGAACTCTTGCCCAGGGCGCATCAAATCAGCAAGGATCTCCCCTGCCTCGTTCTTGACAACAGTACCTTCGGGAACCGGCAACACAAGGTGTTCGCCATGCTTGCCGTGACGCAGGCTACCCTTGCCAGGCTCGCCGTTCTCGGCTTTCTGATGCGGAGCATGGTGGAAAGACAATAGAGTGTTGATCTGAGGATCCACGCGGACGACCACGTCGCCGCCATGTCCACCGTTACCACCGTCTGGGCCACCCAGAGGTTTGAACTTTTCGCGGTGCACGGAGACACAGCCGTGGCCCCCGTTTCCACCGCGCGCGAGAACAGTCACGCGATCAACAAACGTTGCCATTTCGACCTCCCCTTGCCCACCACGATGGGCCCTTATGTATGTTCACCGGTTCAAACGGTGCAGCCGCACGGATACGTTGGAGAACCGCGCGGTCGTTGTCTCTATGCTTCCACATCCAGCATCCTCAAGGCTTCCGAATGTGAACAACCTTCACGGTCAGCTAAATCCTTGTGGATAGAGCCGCCGCGGCTTGTCGACTAATACATCGACTTAATAGAAAGCGGGGAAGACCATTAGGTCTCCCCCGCTTCCGGTGAAAGATATTGATGCTGCGAGGATTACTCGCCAACAATGCTGACGGTCTTACGACCGCGACGCGTACCGAACTCAACCGAACCTGCAGCAAGTGCAAACAGCGTGTCGTCCTTACCGCGGCCAACGTTGGCGCCTGCGTGGTAGCGGGTGCCACGCTGACGAACCAGGATCTCGCCTGCCTTGACGGTCTGGCCGCCAAAGCGCTTGATGCCCAGGTACTGCGGGTTGGAGTCGCGACCGTTACGAGTCGAGCCAACGCCCTTCTTTGATGCCATTTCTGCCTACCTTAGAGCTTGAGGGTTACTGTTTCCGGGTATCAGGCAATCGAGGTAATCTCGACGCGCGACAATGCAGCGCGGAAACCCTGACGCTTCTTGTAGCCGGTCTTGTTCTTGTACTTCTGGATGACAATCTTCTTGCCGCGGAGGTTCTCCAGGACCTTAGCCTGAACCTTAACCTTGGCAAGCTTGTCGGCATCCGACGTCACGTTGTCGCCGTCGACCAGCAGCACCGCGGGGAGCTCGATCGTGTCACCGATCTCATCGCGGACGCGGTCGAGGGTCACGATGTCGCCAACAGCGACCTTCTCCTGGCGCCCACCAGCGCGAACAATCGCGTAGACCACTTGGTACTCACTTCTCTCGACTTTGGACAATGCAAAGTGGATCCCTGCTGCGTTGCAGCTCATCCACATGAACGTTCGAAACGTGCAATACCCGACCAGAACAATCCTTGAATCTCTAATGGAGTTCATCCTGAGGTCAATACAAAGAACTGACCCGGGCACACGCACCGACATTCCATCTTACGTTCAGACGGCGTTACAAGCAAATAGGAGGTGACCCGCGTGGCGCGTCGCGCACTGTTCACTTGATAGCCGCCTTGAACTTAGGGCTCGAAAGCCGCTATTTAGCCACGCTTAATCTGATCTGCTGAGACTCCAACACCGAGCATCGTGACTTCCGTCTCTTTTTGCTTCGGCGTGTCGCTAGCGGTTTGAGTCGAGCTCACACGGCTACCCGAGCTCACTCGAGTCTCTACAGTAGCGGCGGTCTTGGACCCCTGCGCAGATCCTGCTGCACGGCGTCGACGACGGCCTGTTGCTTCAGGCTTATCGGCAGATTTCTCGACGGACGCCGACTGCGGCGTGGACTCATCCTGCTTCGAAGGTTTGCTTGCTTCCGACTTCGCAGGTTGCGACTTCTTAGGTTTGCTAGCTTCCGACTTCGCAAGCTCCGACGATTCAGATGACGGCGACTTCTCATTGCTGCCCTCATTCTGTTGGCGTCCGCGTCCTCCACGGCCGCGACGCCCGCGCCGGCGGCGACGGCTGCGGCCTTCAGCGCCGCCATCTTCGGAGGCATTTTCGGAGCCCTTGACATCAGCGTCGCCAGCATCCGCATCGTGCTGTTCAGGCACTTCCTGACTTTCATCATCACCGTGCTGCGACGCGGCGGCGATCTTCGTCAGGGCCTCACGAGTTGCTGCTGCCCGCTTTTCACGTTCGCGATCCTGTTCCGTCGGCTCCGCATTGGATCCGCTATCTGACGTTTCCTTCGCTTCATCACGCTGGTCACGTTGAGCTTCGCGTTCAGCCTGACGCGCCTTACGGCGTTCGGAGCGAGTTGGACGGTCGTTTGGACGGTGCACATGCTGCTGGCGGCCACCGCCACCGACGAGCGGCTCGTCGTGAACCACGATGCCGCGCCCGGAGCACGCCTCGCATGCGGTTGAGAAAACCTCAACGAGGCCGGTTCCCACACGTTTACGGGTCATCTGAACCAGGCCGAGGCTCGTAACCTCGGACACCTGATGCTTGGTCCGGTCGCGCGCGAGGCACTCAACGAGGCGGCGCAACACGAGGTCGCGGTTGGCTTCAAGCACCATGTCGATGAAGTCGATCACGATGATGCCGCCGATGTCGCGCAGACGCAGTTGACGCACGACCTCTTCAGCCGCTTCCAGGTTGTTCTTCGTGACGGTTTCTTCGAGGTTGCCGCCAGTGCCGGTGAACTTACCGGTGTTGACGTCGATGACCGTCATGGCTTCGGTGCGGTCGATCACCAAAGAGCCGCCGGATGGCAGGTTGACTTTGCGATCCAGTGCCTTAGCGAGGGTCTCATTGATGCGCTTGGCGTCGAATACGTCTTCCTCGCCTTCCCACTTGGAGAGGCGATCCAGCAGATCCGGGGCCACGTAGGTCACGTACGCTTCGATCGTGTCCCACACGTGTTCGCCCTGAACAACGAGTTCGGAGAAGTCTTCGTTGAAGACGTCGCGGACCGTCTTGATCGTGAGGTCCGGTTCCGCATACAGAAGTTCAGGGGCGCGCGTCTTGGTGGACTTGGATGCCTTTTCGATCGCTTCCCACTGAACACGCAGGCGGTTGATGTCGTTCATGAGCTCTTGCTCAGAAGCGCCTTCTGCCGCGGTGCGGACGATCACGCCGGCCTCATCGGGAGTGTGTTCGCGCAGGATGCGCTTGAGGCGGGTGCGTTCCACCTCCGGTAGCTTGCGCGAGATGCCGGTCATCGATCCGCCTGGGACGTAGACGAGGTAACGACCCGGCAAGGAAATCTGGCTCGTCAGACGTGCGCCCTTGTGACCCACCGGATCCTTCGTAACCTGCACGAGGACCGAGTCGCCGGACTTGAGAGCGTTTTCGATCCGCTTAGCCTGGCCATCGAGCTGCGCGGCGTCCCAGTTGACTTCGCCCGCATACAGGACAGCGTTGCGTCCGCGGCCGATGTCAACGAACGCTGCCTCCATGGAAGGCAACACGTTCTGGACACGGCCAAGATATACGTTGCCGATCAGCGAGTCTTGCGTTGTGTGCGATACGAAGTGCTCAACGAGGATGTCGTCTTCGAGCACGCCGATCTGGATACGCTCGCTGTCCTCACGCACGACCATCTTGCGGTCCATCGATTCACGGCGTGCGAGGAACTCTGCTTCAGAAATACCGTGCCGGCGGCGCCCCATGTCTCGGGATTCGCGTCGGCGCTGGCGCTTCGCCTCGAGCCGGGTCGAACCGCGGACAGCGGTCACCTTATCCGGTGCTTTGTCTACCGTTGACCGTGGCGCACGCACACGCGTGACCGTTCCTGGTGGATCGTCGTGGCTACCGCCTTCGATCTCCATGTCTTCAGTGCCGCGGCGACGCCGACGACGACGGCGTGATGTCGTGGTCTGTTCGTCGCCTTGGTCGTGTGCAGCGTTGTCGTTGTCGCTGTCGTCTTGGTTCGTGCTCTCCGCGTCATCCGAGCGGCGGGTCTCACGTGAGCGGCGGGACTCGCCTCCCCTGCGGCGGCGTGAACGCCCACCCTGCTCCGATTCCTCGGAGTCCGATTCTTGTTTCACGAGGTCATCGGTCCGCAGCAGGTCACCCAGCGGCAGATCCGGAATCGCAAACGGGTCGAACACGACATGGTTTGCTTGTTCAGGATGGTTTGCTTGTTCAGGCGTGGTTGCCTTTTCAGCTGACGCTGTATGTTCGGCAGACTCGTGCTGGTCTGCGTCCTTTTTCTTCGCCATACGTGGCTACTCCCAGCGGGTATCTGCCACAGTCAGATGCCCGTACTCGTCATCAGATCTCAGCCCGCACTGCGTGCGTCACGGCTTGATCCGGAAGTCGTTGACCGGTTCGGCCTCTCACACCGAAGCACTCACCGTTGAGCCGCCTTCCACGTCCGCTGGACGTCAACAACGCATGTTCTCGTCCTCTTCAACCATCATTCGCGATGGCGCCAGCCGCGCAATCCTGCGGCCGTTCGAGTGTCCTAGCACCCCGTTTACACATGAGATGCTCATGCGATATTCATGTGGATTTCCTGGCGGCGGGTCTATGGCGCGCGTGCAGCAGCAAGCACATAGTCGCGTGCGAAACATCCGTTGACGACCAATAGTCGTTGCGCGGTGTCTCCACCTTGGAAACCCACCAAAACACGTATTATCGGAAGGAAACACATTGTCGATGAGTAGAGCGCCCCGGTCTGTGGTGTCCGGAGACTCTCTGCACTGATTGTCTCACATCACGGTAGATTGTTCTCTCTACTACTACTGCTTATAAGGATTACCGTCCCATGAACTCGCTAGCTACAACAGGACAACAAGGATCGGATGAGGCTTTCACTGCAGATGATCCCGGGCGTGTCCAGGACCTTCCATGGTGGGCTCGCACGCGCGGATTCGGATGGGTTCTTCTTGTTTGCGGTGTGGGATCGTTCTACGGTGCCGTCGAGCTAACGCTTGAACGGATCCAGCTCTACATCAACCCTGATCACATCGCTGCGTGCGATGTCGGTGGCGCGTTTTCGTGTAGCACTGTCATGAAGTCGGCGCAGGCTTCTGTCTTCGGGCCTCCGAATCCTTTCATTGGCCTGGTTGGTTTCACGATTCTGATCGTGGTCGGTGTCGTGTTGACCACCGGAACGCGCCTTCCACGCTGGTTCATGAACATGAACTTGCTCGGCACTGCCGCCGCGACCGGTTTCCTGGTGTGGCTCTACACGCAAGCGGTGTACGAGATCGGTTCGCTGTGCCTCTACTGCATGGTGTGCTGGTTCTTCATGGGGTTGCTGCTCCCAGTTCACCTGGCCCGGAACATCCTCACGAACGACCTTCCGGCTCCGCGCTGGCTTCGCGGATGGGCCCAGCACGGTGCGTGGCTGACGTCCTTCATCCTTCTGGTCGCGTGCGCAGCTTCGATCTTGGTGGTTTTCTCTAACCAGTTCTTCGGCTAGCCCACGCGCAGGCCGCAATACATAGCGGCCTCAACACATGACGATGGCGTGGTCACCTTGGTAGGTGACCACGCCATCGCTGTTTATTAGGCGCTGTGTATTGTGTTCCCGTGCTTTAGCCGAACCACAGGCCGAGCTCACGCTCAGCGGAAAGAGTCGAGTCGGAGCCGTGCACGAGATTCTTCTGGACGTTCCCACCCCAGTCGCGGCCAAGATCGCCGCGGATCGTGCCAGGGGCGGCGACCGTTGGGTCGGTTGCTCCGGCCAGCGAACGGAAGCCTTCGATGACTCGGTTGCCTTCAACCTTCAACGCGAGCACCGGACCCGAAGACATGAACTCGAGCAGAGGCTCATAGAACGGCTTGCCCTCGTGCTCCTCGTAATGGGTTTCGAGCAGTTCACGGGAAGGGGTTTCAAGCTTGACCTTGGTGATGACGTAGCCCTTGGCTTCGATGCGAGCCATGATCTGGCCCATCAAGCCGCGTTCAACACCATCTGGCTTAACCAATACAAGAGTGGATTCCATAAATATGAGTCCTTAGAACGTTGAGAAACTTCTGATATTCAGCGTATACGAGGCCAGGGTAAGCACCTAAGCGTCAGCCGTTCTGGGCTTCCCATTCGGCTTGTTCCTGAGCGCGGAGAACGTTCTCACGATCCATCTGCTTGCCCTTGATGATTCCGTAAGCCCAGATGCACGCGAAGATCGAGCCGACGACGAACATCATCGGCTCGAGGATTCCCAGCGCAATCATGACAACCTGTAGACCCCAGCCCAATGCGACGCCCCATGGCTGCCGCAGGAAAGCACAGGTCAAAACCATCACAACGCCGATGACGACGCACGTCAGCAAGTACGGCAAACCGCCGCCATCGAGCAACCCGTGCTTGCCGAACAGCGCGAGGCCAGCGAAGACCACGACGAGTGCTTCAAGCGTGAGAGTCGAGGAACCAAACATCATCGCGATCGAACGCTGTTGTTTCTTCTGACCTGGGCGCCACGCGAGCTGCTTTTTCGTGTAGCGTTTCTGAGCCACTCAGACCTCCTTCTTCGGGTTCAACAAGGCGCGAGCCTGGCCAATCAGAGTGATCGACCCTGTGACCAAGACACCGCCGCCCATGTCCTCGGCCTCATCGGCCTTCGCGGCAGCCCAGTCCAAGGCGTCAGGAACCGACTCTGTGATGAAGAGATCCTCCTCATCAAACCCGGCGTCCACGGCCATAGCAGCCAGGTCTCCGGCAGGGATCGAGCGCGGCGAATCAGACTGCGTGATAGCGACGTCGTGGACCAAGTCCCCGAGCTCTTCACGCCACCGAATCAGCATGCCCAGGGCATCCTTCTCCTGAAGAACGCCCAAAACCAGCACCAGGCGCGAAAAACCGAACGCTTCCTTGAGCGCTTTAGCCGTGACACTCACACCCGCAGGGTTGTGAGCGGCATCCAGGATGAATGTCGGCGAGGTGCGGACCGTCTCAAGGCGACCAGGACTCTCGGCAGCTTCGAAGCCAGCGCGCACAACATCGATGTTGAGCGGCTTGTCTCCCCCGCCCAGGAACGCTTCGACCGCGGCCAGAGCAACGGATGCGTTCTGCGCCTGATGTTCGCCGTGCAGTGATACAGCGACATCAGGGTAACGGTCAGCCAGACCCTGAATCGTGAGCATCTGACCGCCGACAGCAAGCTGACGCTCGGTAGTGCCGAATTCAACGCCTTCAAAGCGCCACTGGGCGCCCTTCTCCTTTGCCGCATCGAGCAGAACCTGCGCGGCTTCTGGCTGCTGGACCGAAGACACCACGATCGCGTCCTGCTTGATGATCCCGGCCTTCTCAGAGGCGATGTCCTCGAGGGTATCGCCAAGAAGATCGGTGTGGTCCAGATCGATCGGAGTGATGACAGCAACCTGTCCGTCAGCCACGTTCGTCGCATCCCAGGCCCCGCCCAGTCCGACTTCAAGAACCACGACCTCAACGGGTTCATCAGCGAAGACCGCGAACGCGAGGATCGTGACGGCCTCGAAGAACGTGATCGGGTTCTCGCCCTGCTCACGCAGCTCGGTGTCCACGATCTCAAGGTAAGGCTGGATTTCATCCCAGATCCGCACCAGCGTCGTGTCAGCAACGGGCTTGCCGTCGATCACGATCCGCTCGGTCACGCTCACCAAGTGGGGGCTCGTGAAGCGGCCCGTGCGGATGTCGTGAGCCAACAGAAGCGACTCGATCATACGAGCAGTCGAGGTCTTACCGTTGGTTCCAGTGATGTGGATGACCGGGGCCGCCTTCTGCGGATCACCCAAGACATCCATAGCCCGCTGCATTGCGTTCATGCGCGGCTCAACCTTGTTCTCAGGCGCACGCGCAAGCAATTGCGCGTACACCCGCGCCACGCCCTCCGGATCTTTCAGAGGTGCTGCGTTGTTCTTAGACACTGAACGATCAGCCTTCCTGCCCCGAAGCATCAGCCGCACCTGCCGCTTCGACCGTGGCACTCGGCGCATCGACATTCGCGGCCTCAGTGGTGAGCTCAACGGCAAGGGTTTCCCCCGCGACAAGCTCGCGGTGCGCCTCAACCGCATCGACGACCGACTGCTCAGCGCGGACCACGACTTTGGCACGCTGGCCCACGCTCAAACCAGAATCACGGCGCGCGGCCTGGATCACGCGGATCACGTCACGAGCCACGCCCTCTGCTTCAAGCTCAGGGGTCACCTCGGTATCCAGGACCACGAAGCCGCCCGTCGGCAGAACCGCTGCCGCGCGAGCGCCAGCCGAACCCTCATCCACGACGGTGGTCAGCGTGTACTCGCCCTCTTCCAGAGCAAGACCACCAGCGGTCACGGTGCCGTCCTCAGCAAGAGACCAGTCTCCGGTCTTCGACGCCTTGATCGCCTGCTGAACCTGCTCACCCAAACGCGGGCCAGCAACGCGAGCGTTCACGACCAACGTGCGCGTGATTCCGTACGAAGCCTCATCGACCTCGGCAGCATCAGCCAAGCGAACCTCCTTGAGGTTCAGCTCATCCGCGATGATGTCAGCAAACGTACCCTTCAACGCATCCGCGCCATCGACCACAACATCCATCGCTGCCAGAGGCAAGCGGACGCGCAACTGATGCGCCTTACGCAAGCTCGAGCCCTGGGACGTGATCGAACGAGTCAAGTTCATGAGCTCAACCAGTTGCGGATCCTGCGGGAACTTGTCCGCATCCGGGTAATCCGTGAGGTGCACCGAGCGGCCACCCGTCAGGCCACGCCACATCTCCTCGGTCGCCAACGGCAACAGCGGAGCAGCAACACGGCACACCGTCTCCAAGACTGTGTACAGAACGTCCATCGCCTCGGTGTCTTCATCGAAGAAACGATGGCGAGAACGGCGCACGTACCAGTTGGTCAGCAAGTCAGTGAAACGACGCAGAGCCTCGGTTGCCCCAGCGACCTCGTAGTGGTCCATCGATTCACGCACATCGCGCACCAAGTCGCCAGTAGCGGCCAGCAAGAAACGATCCAACGGATCCTTCGCATCGTAGCGTTCCTGAGCGTCATAGCCTTTGCCGCCGAACGAGGAGTTTGCGTACAGAGTGAAGAAGTACCACGTGCTCCACAACGGCAGAAGAACCTGGCGAACGCCCTCGCGGATGCCCTCCTCCGTGACGATCAAGTTACCGCCACGCAAGATAGGCGAAGACATCAGGAACCAGCGCATCGCGTCGGAACCGTCGCGGTCCAGGACCTCGTTGACGTCCGGATAGTTCCGCAGCGACTTCGACATCTTCTGGCCATCCGAACCCAGCACGATGCCGTGCGAGATCACGTTGGTGAACGCCGGGCGGCCGAACAGCGCGGTCGCGAGGATGTGCATCGTGTAGAACCAGCCGCGGGTCTGGCCGATGTATTCGACGATGAAGTCAGCAGGGTTGTGGGTGTCGAACCACTCTTCGTTGCTGAACGGGTAGTGCACCTGCGCGTACGGCATCGAGCCCGAATCGAACCACACGTCCAAAACGTCCTCGACGCGGCGCATCACGCCGTTGCAACCGTCGCCGCAGCATTCGGAGCCGCACTCGACCGTGAGCTCGTCGATGAACGGACGGTGCATGTCGACCTCGCCCTCGTGGTTGCGAGGCAAGCGACCGAAGCGTTCCTCGATCTCAGCGAGCGAACCGAAAACCTCGATGTGGTCGCATTCGCCGCAGTCACACTTCCACACCGGGATCGGCGAACCCCAGAAACGGTTACGGGAGATCGACCAGTCACGAGCGTTCTCAAGCCACTTACCGAACTGTCCATCCTTGACGTTGGACGGGATCCAGTTGATCTGCTGGTTGAGATCCAGCATGTCCTGCTTGAAATCAGTGACCTTGACGTACCACGACGTGATCGCTCGGTAGATCAGCGGGGTGCGGCAACGCCAGCAGTGTGGATACGAGTGGTTATAGGTTGCCTGACGCATGAGCCGGCCACGCGACTTGAGGTTCGCGATGATCGCCGGGTTCGCATCGAAAACCTGAACGCCAGCGATCGCATCCAGATCAGTGCCCTTGAAGAACGGCAAGAAACGGCCGCCCTCATCCACCGACAAGATCACAGGGATCCCGTTGGCTTCACACACCCGCTGGTCATCCTCACCATAGGCAGGAGCCTGGTGAACCACACCGGTACCGTCGGTGGTCGTGACATAGTCATCGACCAAGATCCGGTAGGCGTTCGAGGTATCGAACTTCTCGTTATCAGCCAAAACCGACCACAGCGGCTCATAGTGCAAGCCATCCAACTGCTCACCCGCGTAGGTGGCGACCACCGCATCGTGCGCTGCAGCCGCATCCGCATAGCCGAGGTCCTTGGCGTGAGCCGGGATCAGATCCTTGGCCAGCAAGTAGCGAGCGCCAGCCTCGACCGTGTTGGTCTTCGGCTGCTCAGGGCCAGCAGGGAGCACCGCGTACTCGATCTCCGGGCCCACGACGAGCGAAAGGTTCGTTGGCAGAGTCCACGGGGTCGTCGTCCACGCGAGCACAGCGACGCCCGTGAGCTCATCCGCGAGCGGGTTGTCGCCGGCCGCGGTGATCGGGAACGTGACCGTGACCGTTGGGTCCTGGCGGTCCTTGTAAACGTCCTCATCCATACGAAGCTCATGGTTTGACAACGGCGTCTCATCGCGCCAGCAGTACGGGAGGACGCGGAAGCCCTCGTATGTGAGGCCCTTATCGTGCAGCGTCTTGAACGCCCACAAAACCGACTCCATGAACGACGGATTGAGGGTCTTGTAGTCGTTCTCGAAGTCGACCCAACGCGCCTGGCGGGTCACATACGTCTGCCACTCTTCGGTGTACTTGAGCACCGACTCACGGCAGGCTGCGTTGAACTTGTCGATCCCCATCTCCAGGATCTCGTTCTTATCGGTCATGCCGAGCTGCTTCATCGCCTCAAGCTCAGCCGGCAGACCGTGCGTATCCCACCCGAAGCGGCGCTCGACGCGGCGGCCACGTTGCGTCTGATAGCGGGCCACGAGGTCCTTGACGTAGCCAGTCAGAAGGTGGCCGTAATGCGGCAGGCCGTTAGCGAACGGAGGGCCGTCATAGAAAACAAACTCGTTCTCGCCGCCCTCGCGCTGATCAATCGAGGCCTGGAACGTGCCGTCCTTTTCCCAGAACTCGAGGATGCGCTCCTCGATCGAAGGGAAATGCGGCGACGACGGGGTCTCACCCGACGGGTCAGTCGTTACGCGAGGATAGTGGGTTTCACCGGGATTGCTCATTGGCGCCCTTCCAGTTCTTAGACCCGGGTTCGCCAGGTCATGATCGTAGGAAAGGGGACGAACCGGCCGATGCGACGCATCAGTGGCCCGCGGTACCACCCCGATTGCTGGCGCTAAGAAACGTCAGCCACTCGTGTTCAGCTGTAACGGGCTGTCCCGTCCGGTTCTACTCACCCGCCGATGCTGTGGCTGGTTTTCTTCCGGAAGGCTCGCCGGTGATTGCCGGGTCAGTGCCTTAATTATCTGTCAATGATTTTAGCTGAAATGGCCGCGAAAGCCATCACAGCCGCGAGCTACTTCTGGCCGAGTGTGCCGCGAATCACTTTATGTTGCGCGGCCTGCGCTACAGGCCGAATCACTACCTCATCGATATTCACGTGATGCGGAGCGTTCACCGCAAAAGCAACGACCGAGGCGACATCCTCGGCAGTCAACGGTTTCTCGACGCCCTCGTACACCGCATCGGCCCGCTCCTGGTCACCGCCGAAGCGGCGCAGTGAGAACTCTTCGGTGGCAACCATGCCCGGCAATACCTCAATCACACGCACGTTGTTCTCCGCCTCTTCAAGGCGCAGAACCTGGGTCAATGCTCGCTCCGCGGACTTCGCCGCGTTATAGCCAGCCCCGCCCTCATACGAGACCATGCCCGCGGTCGAGGTGAGGTTCAGAACCGTACCGCCACCATCCACAGCACGTAGATGCGGAAGCAACGCCTTCGTGACCTTGAGCGTACCGATCACGTTGTTGTTGTACATCCACTGCCAATTCTCAAGATCAGCCTCTGCCACCGACTCCTGACCGCGCGCACCGCCGGCGATGTTGATCAGGGTGTCCGCGCCCGCATCGACCGCTGCGGCCACGATGCGTTCAACATCGGCATCCACTGAGATATCAGCGGCGACCACAGAGCAACCGGTCTCAGCAGCCAGCTCTTCCAACCTCTCGGCCCGACGCGCAACAGCAACAACATTCCAGCCGGCCTCACGCAACGCAACCACCGTCGCGCGACCAATTCCAGCGGAAGCGCCAGTAACAACGGCGGACCGAGCGGCCGCCGCGTTAGAACCAGCAACGTTAGAAGCAGTAATCTCAGAAGCCATAGCCCCAACTTTACGTCGTGACGTAAACCCCAGCCCACCTCACGGCGTAACAACGCAATACATGGGACAATGGCGGCATGTCTGAGAATCGTCAGGGCACAGACACGCCCGCTGAAATCAATGTTCCCGACCGCCCGGCCCTCGAAGGCCTCGAAGAGAAACTCAACCAGCGTTGGGCCGAAGAAGGCACCTACCGCTACAACGAAGACACGACCCGCGCCGAGGTCTACTCGATCGACACGCCGCCTCCAACCGCTTCCGGTTCACTCCACGTAGGCCACGTTTTCTCCTACACACAGACCGACGTGCTGGCCCGCTACCAGCGAATGAACGGCAAGAACGTCTTCTACCCGATGGGTTGGGACGACAACGGCCTGCCAACCGAGCGCCGCGTACAGAACTACTACGGCGTCCGCTGCGATCCCGCAGTCCCCTACGATCCTGACTACCAGCCACCAGCCCAGCCGGCTAAGAACCAGCGCGACTGGGATGCGATCTCCCGCCACAACTTCATCGACCTGTGCCTCAAACTTTCCGAGGAAGACGAGAAAGTCTTTGAAGCACTCTTCACCCGCTTGGGCTTGTCCGTCGATTGGAACATCACGTACCGCACCATCGACGACCACTCGCGCGCGACCAGCCAGCGTGCGTTCCTTCGCGATCTGGCCGCCGGTAACGCCTACATGGCCGAAGCGCCAACGATGTGGGACGTCACCTTCCGCACCGCTGTAGCCCAGGCAGAGCTTGAAGACCGCGAAGTCGACGGCGCACAGCACCGCTTCAACTTCACCGCAGCGGATGGCCGCGGCATCGAAATCATGACGACGCGCCCTGAGCTTCTGCCGGCGTGTGTCGCTTTGGTCGCGCATCCGGACGACGAGCGCTACCAGGACCTGTTCGGGACCACCGTGACCTCGCCGCTGTTCGGCGTTGAGGTTGAGGTGCACCCTCACCCACTGGCCAAGCCGGACAAGGGTACGGGTATCGCGATGATCTGTACGTTCGGTGACGCAACCGACGTGACCTGGTGGCGCGAGCTCAACCTCCCGACCCGTTCGATTGTGGGCCGCGACGGCCGTCTGATGCGCGAAACCCCTGAGTGGATCACGTCCGAGACTGGCCGCGCCGCCTACGAAGACATGGCTGGCAAGACTATCTTCTCGGCTAAAGAATCCGTGGTTAACCAGTTGCGCGAAGCCGAGCTGTTGCTCGAAGAGCCAACCAAAATCAAGCACGCCGTCAACTTCTTCGAGAAGGGCGAACGCCCTCTCGAGATCGTGACCTCGCGCCAGTGGTACATCCGTAACGGTGGTCGCGACGCCGAACGTCGCGACGAGCTCATCGAGCGTGGCCGCGAACTCGAATGGCACCCAGGCCACATGCGCTCCCGCTACGAGAACTGGGTTGAGGGCCTCAACGGCGACTGGCTCGTTTCCCGTCAGCGTTTCTTCGGCGTGCCGTTCCCTGTCTGGTACCCAATCACTCAGGACGGCGAACCGGACTACGACAACCCGATCATCCCCGACGAGGCGCAGCTTCCAGTTGATCCGCTCGAGGATGTCCCAGCCGGCTACAGCGCGGATCAGCGCGATCAGCCGGGCGGCTTCATGGGTGACCCTGACGTGCTCGACACGTGGGCCACGTCCTCGCTGACCCCACAGATCGTTGGCAACTGGGGCGTTGATGATAAGCGTTTCCGCAACGTCTTCCCGTTCGATCTGCGTCCGCAGGGCCACGACATCATCCGTACCTGGCTGTTCTCGACCGTGGTGCGTTCGAACGCTCTTGAGGGCGTTGCACCGTGGAAGAACGCCGCCCTGTCGGGTTGGATCCTGGACCCAGATCGCAAGAAGATGTCCAAGTCCAAGGGCAACGTGGTCGTTCCAACCGAGATTCTGGACCAGTTCGGTTCCGATGCGGTGCGTTACTGGGCGGCATCTGCTCGCCTCGGAGCGGACACCGCGTATGAGGTTGGCCAGATGAAGATCGGCCGTCGCCTTGCTATCAAGCTGCTGAACGCATCGAAGTTCGCTTTGAACCTTGGCGCGGATGAGTCGCAGATTCTGCGCGGCTCCGCTGAGGTTGTCACGAACCCGTTGGACCGTTCGCTGTTGGCCCGCCTCGCGGATGTGATCGAGAAGGCGACCGCCGCGTTCGAGTCCTACGAGTACGCTCGTGCACTCGACCTCACGGAGTCGTTCTTCTGGGACTTCACCGACGACTATGTTGAGCTCATCAAGGACCGTGCATATGGCGGCCGTTCGGATGCCGAGACCGCGTCCGTCCGCGCTACGTTGGCCACAACGCTTGACGCTCTGCTCCGCTTGCTCGCGCCGTTCCAGCCGTTCGCTACCGAAGAGGTTTGGTCGTGGTGGCGTGCAGGTTCCGTTCACCGTGCGGCGTGGCCGAAGGCTGAGGATATCCGCGCAGGTCTCGCGGATGCTGATGTTGAAATCCTGCCGGCTGTCGGTGAGGCGCTCATCGGTTTGCGTAAGGCGAAGTCCGATGCGAAGGTCAAGCAGCGCACGCGTATCCTCTCTGGCACTATCACGGCTCCGGAGGTCACGATCGAGCGTGTGCGTGCGGCTCTTGAGGACTTGTCTGCCGCAACTGCCGCAGATTCCCTTGAGCTGGTCGTTGGCGGCACAGAGCTGGTTGTCTCGGATGTCGAACTCGAGAAGGCTGAGGAAGCGTGATCTAGCAGTCACCTACAGCTGAAGGGCCTCGCCACACTGAGATGTGTGGCGAGGCCCTTCAGCTTATGGGAGCTTCTTTATTGGAAACGGATCTCGTTATTTTGCAGTGCTCGCTTTAGTCTGCAGTGTTGCGTTACTCTGCAGTGCTAGGCGATTCGGTGCGGCTTCGCTTGAGCTCGAAGAAGTGCGGGTAGTTGCCCAGGGTTACTGCCGCATCGAAAATCTTCCCGGCCTCTTCACCCTTAGGAACTCGAGTGATGACAGGGCCGAAGAAGCCAACGCCGTTGAGGGCCACGATCGGAGTGCCGACGTCGTCGCCTACGAGGTCCTGTGCTTCCTTCGTGGATTCACGGAGGCGAGCGTCGAAGGCCTCATCGTCCCATGCGTCCATGAGATCAGCGTCAAGGCCAAGTTCCTTGACAGCTTCCTTGACTGCTTCATAACGGTTCTCGAGCGTGTCTACGCGACCTTGGTCGTGGTAGCGTTCACCGATTTCGGTGTACAGGTCATCGAGCACTTCCGCGCCTGCACGCTGTTCGGCTGCTGCCATGACGCGCATGGCGCCCCACGACATATCGATAATCTTGCGGTAATCCGCTGGCAGGTCGCGTCCCTCGTTGACGACACCGAGGCTGATGAACTTCCAGCGGACGTCGATGTCGCGAACCTTGGTTACTTCCTTGATCCAGCGGGACGTGACCCATGCGAACGGGCAGGACGGGTCGAGGTAGAAATCAACGGTCGTTTTCTCAGCCATACGAGACACTCTCCCACTGGGCTCTGTTTTACAAATCAGTCGGTTTTGAGAAGCCTAGGCGGACTTACGTTCTTCGATGCCTTCGCGCAAAATCAGCTGAGGTTCTTTACCATCCGTGATGACGTCCTCGGTCACGATGACCTCTTCGACATCGTGGCGGCCAGGCACCTCGAACATGATCGAACCAAGCGACTCTTCGAGAATCGAACGCAAGCCGCGCGCACCAGTTCCGCGTTCGAGAGCTAGGTCAGCGATCGCGCCCAAGGCGCCTTCCTCGAACGTGAGCCGCACGCCATCGAACATAAACATCTTCTGATACTGCTTGATCAGGGCGTTCTTCGGTTCGGTCAGAATAGAGATCAGCGCATCCCGGTCAAGGTTCTCAACCGCGGTGATAACCGGCAGACGACCAATGAACTCCGGGATCAGACCAAACTTGAGAAGATCCTCTGGTTGAACGTCGGCATAGGACACTTCGTCTTCCTTGAGCGTGGTCAGCGGGGCGCCGAAGCCAATCCCCTTCCGGCCCGCACGCGACGCGATGATGTCTTCAAGGCCTGCGAACGCACCAGCAACAATGAAGAGCACGTTCGTGGTGTCGATCTGCAGGAAGTCCTGATGCGGATGCTTACGGCCACCCTGAGGCGGAACAGATGCGACGGTGCCTTCCAAGATTTTCAGCAACGCTTGCTGAACGCCTTCACCCGAGACATCACGGGTAATCGACGGGTTCTCGGACTTACGGGAGATCTTGTCAATCTCGTCGATGTAGATGATGCCGTGCTGGGCACGCTCTACATCGAAGTCTGCAGCCTGCAAGAGCTTCAGCAGAATGTTCTCGACGTCCTCGCCGACGTAGCCCGCCTCAGTCAGGCTCGTCGCGTCAGCAACCGCGAACGGGACATTCAGGCGACGTGCAAGGGTTTGCGCCAGATAGGTTTTACCAGAGCCAGTCGGCCCGACCAGCATGATGTTGGACTTCGCGACCTCAACCTCGTCAAAGTCCTTGAGAGATTCGTGGGTAGCTGAACCGGTTCCGTTGATGCGCTTGTAGTGGTTGTAGACCGCAACGGACAGTGCGCGCTTGGCTGCTTCCTGCCCGACAACGAACTTCTCGAGGTGCTCGTAGATCTCCTGCGGGCGAGGCAACTCCATTTCCTGGGTTTCCTCAACCTCTACGCTTTCCTCTTCAATGATCTCGTTGCATACCTCGATGCAGTCATTGCAGATGTAAACGCCAGGCCCCGCGATGAGACGGCGAACCTGCTTCTGGCTCTTCCCACAGAAAGAGCATTTCAACAGATCCGTAGCTTCGCTCACGAGAACTCCTTAGAACATTCCTACGCTGGCTTCCAGCGCGCGGTTTGACTACATCCCACTCTAGGCCAGGGGTCTGACACTTATGAGCGCATGAGGCGCGTGTCCACCCTCGGATCCCCTATTCTATGGGGTACCTGGGCGAACACGCGCCTTATGCTTGGGCGGTTCTTATGCGTTTCTTAGTTATGAACGCGTCATCTTACGCGAGGTCACAACCTCGTCAATCAGACCGTATTCCTTAGCACCGGCGGCAGTCATGAACAGGTCGCGTTCAATATCCTTGTCGACCTGCTCAGAAGACTGATTCGACAGGTCTGCAAGCGTGTCAGCGAGCCACTGACGCATACGCAAGACCTCATCGGCCTGAATCTGCAGATCAGTTGCCGTGCCGCGTTCGCCGCCGCCCATCGCAGGCTGGTGAATCAGAACGCGAGCGTTCGGCAACGCAAGGCGCTTGCCTGGGGTACCAGCAGCAAGCAACACAGCTGCCGCGGAAGCTGCCTGGCCGAGGCACACCGTCTGAATCTCCGGGCGGATGAACTGCATCGTGTCGTAGATAGCGGTCATCGCGGTGAACGAGCCACCCGGCGAGTTGATGTACATCGTGATATCGCGCTCAGGGTCCATAGATTCGAGGACCAAAAGCTGAGCCATCACGTCATCGGCGGAACCGTCATCGACCTGTGCACCCAAGAAAACGATGCGGTCTTCGAACAGCTTCGCGTATGGGTCCTGGCGCTTGAAGCCGTACGGCGTACGTTCCTCGAACTGTGGGAGGATGTAGCGGTTTTCTGGAAGGTTGCCCGCTGCCCCAGAGAAGTTCTGTGGATCAAAGTTCATGAGTTCTCCTTAGAAGACGTTGGGCTTAGTTCTGGACGCCGCCGGTGCCGGTCACGGACGATGCGTTCACAGCGATGTGGTCGAAGAAACCGTATTCCTTGCCTTCTTCCGCAGTGAACCAGGAGTCGCGCTCGTTGTCCTTGAGGATGCGCTCGAGTGGCTGGCCGGTCTGCTCCGCGGTGAGTTCGCTCATGACCTTCTTCATGTGCAGAATCAGCTGAGCCTGAATGCGGATGTCCGATGCGGTGCCGCCGATGCCGCCGGATGGCTGGTGCATCAGGATGCGGGCGTTAGGGGTTGCGTAGCGCTTACCCTTGGTTCCGGAGGACAGCAAGAACTGGCCCATGGAAGCTGCGAGGCCGGTAGCGACAGTCACGACGTCGTTCGGGATGAACTGCATCGTGTCGTAGATTGCCATGCCTGCGGTGATCGAGCCGCCAGGTGAGTTGATGTACAGGTAGATGTCTGCTTCAGGGTCTTCTGCCGAAAGAAGCAGCAGCTGGGAGCAGATCGTGTTCGCGATCTTGTCTTCAACCTGGCTGCCGAGCCAGATGATGCGTTCCTTCAGCAGGCGCTTGTAGATGTAATCTTCCTGCAGTGCCGGGTCCACGGAGGACATGCTCGGCGTTTCAGAGCTCGTCATAATTCTCCCTCTCTGTGAGGTCCTCAAAATCAGACCCGAAACGGGTCTACATGAATTGCTTGCTAACGACATTACATAGGGGGTCGTTTCTAGTTAGCGGGAAAACGGCGTGTTTCGCTCACGGCGTGAGTTCGCTCGCTGTGAGCGGACATCGAAGAGATATCGCCGAAGCCTTAATGCGGATGTGGCCCCGCTAGATGATCTAGCGGGGCCACATGTAAGCCTTCAAGAAGAATTAGTTCTCTTCGGTTGCTTCCTCAGAATCCTGTTCGCCTTCTGGGGTCACGAACGCTGCAAGGTCAACTTCCTTGCCGTCGGTGTCCTTGACCTTAGCGACTTCGAGGACCTTTGCGAGAGCCTTACGGCGGCGTACTTCACCGACGACCGACTCGATCTGGCCACCCTGGCCAAGCATCTGCATAAACTGCTGTGGGTCCATGCCGTACTGCTGCGAAGTCTGGAAGATGTACTCGAGCAGTTCGTTCTGCTCGACACTAATTTCCTCGGCTTCTGCGATCTTGTCGAGGACGATCTCGGCGCGGAAAGCCTTCTCGGTGTTCTCGCGAACTTCCTTGCGGTGCTCCTCGGTGTCGTGATCCTCGTCCTGGTTCGCACCGTTGAAGTGAGCCTCTACCTGCTCCTCGATGATGCCTTCTGGAAGAGCGACCTCGACCTTCTCCAGGAGAGCGTCGAGTGCCTTGTCGCGAGCTTCAACGCCCTGCTGGATAACGGCATCCTTCTCAGCGCCTTCACGCAGGGAAGCACGAAGCTCTTCGATCGTGTCAAACTCAGAAGCCAACTGCGCGAACTCGTCGTCAGCCTCTGGGAGCTCGCGCTCCTTGACCGCGGTCAGGGTGACCTTGACGGTTGCGTCCTCACCCGAGTGCTCGCCACCGGCAAGCTTGGTTTCGAACGCAGCGTCTTCATCAGCGGACAGGCCGATCAGTGCCTCGTCGATGCCTTCGAGCATCGTGCCGGAACCGATCTCGTAAGACAGGCCGGTTGCCTCGTCAACGGTCTCACCGTCGATGGAAGCGGTGATGTCGATCGTCGTGAAGTCGCCATCCTTAGCCGGGCGGTCAACGGACTTGAGCGTGCCGAAGCGGCCGCGTAGCTCGTCGAGAGCCTTCTCAACGTCTTCGTCCGAGGCTTCGCGTGGCTCGACCGTGAGTTCGAGGCCCTCGTAGTCTGGCAGCTCGATCTCTGGGCGTGCCTCAACGGTGATGGTCAGGGAGACGTCAGCTTCTTTGTCAGCCTCGTTGAGGGACGGAGCCTGGTGAACTTCAACCTCAGGGCGTGCCAGAGGTACAACGCCAGTCTCACCGAGGGCCTGCTGGTAGTAGGAGTCCAGCTGGCTGTTGAGCGCGTTCTCTACAACGTATTCACGGCCTACACGCTGGTCGATCATCACTGCAGGAACCTTGCCGCGGCGGAAACCAGGAACCTGGATCTGCTTAGCAACTTCCTTGTAAGAGGCGTCCAGGGCCGGCTTGAAGTCGGCAAATGGGACCTCGATGTTCAGCTTGACCCGGGTGGGCGTCACACGCTCGAGCGAGGTTTTCACTATGCTGATGCTCCTGACGTCTAGTCAATTATGAAAGTGATTCAAGTAAGGCCCGCCGTCCGAAGAATCGGCTGGCGGGCCTTACAAGATAGTGAAAGAGTCGGGATGACAGGATTTGAACCTGCGACTTCACGCTCCCAAAGCGCGCGCTCTACCAAGCTGAGCTACATCCCGGAACAGGCACCGATCTATCTAAGCACATCTCTGCGCCAAAACGAAATCGTACCCTATTCTCGATTGATCCTCGAAGTTGATGCTGTGGAGCGCTGCTCCCCTGTCCGCTTCAGGACCAGTGATCACTGTATACGACGATTTTGATTTTGCGAAATCCGCCGTTTCCTACCGTGTGTCTTGCTCTGACTGCACCCGAAATACAGCAGCGGAAGTGTGCAAAATTTTGGTGAACTCGCAGTCGCTGTTAGAGTGGTTCAGGTCGCTTCACCGAGGCGAACGATGCGGGTGTAGCTTAATGGTAAAGCCCTTGCCTTCCAAGCAAGTTACGCGAGTTCGATTCTCGTCACCCGCTCTGGAATAAAAAGTATTCGCCCGGAACGCAAACAAGCGTTCCGGGCGAATACTTTTAACTGCGGATACTTTTAGCTGCGGATCGTTTTACCCGCAGTCAGAAGCGTCTGACATCAGATCTGCAGTGCTCCATCGCTACATCTGAATTTCGCCGGTGGTTTCGTAGGTGCCGATCTTGCCGATACGGCGGACGTGACGCTCGTCGCCTGGGAAAGGCTCCGCGATGAACGTACGGATGAGTTCAGTAGCTTCCTCAACGGAATGCTGACGGCCACCAACAGCGACAACGTTCGCGTTGTTGTGTTCACGCGCAAGCTTCGCAGTCTCTTCGTTCCAGACGAGCGCCGCACGAATGCCTTTAACCTTGTTCGCCGCGATCTGCTCGCCGTTACCCGAGCCGCCCAATACGATCCCTAGCGACTCCACACCTTTCTCCCAGTCATCAGCCACAGCAACTGCAGCGTTGATGCAGAATCCTGGGTAGTCATCGAGCGGATCGTACTCCTGCGGACCGTGGTCAATGACTTCGTGACCGTCCTCCCCCAGAACCTTGATCAGGTGGTGGCTCAGTTCGAGTCCAGCGTGATCTGTAGCGATGTGGATGCGCACAATTCCTCCATGGCAACGTGTTCGATAGTCTCCACGGTTTATTCTAGGCAAGAAACACGTCTTCACACCTGGTCAGAATGCACCTCGAGTGGGAAACTGTTCAAAGATGCCTTGAGATCAGATGCATTGAGATCATGAGTCTGCGTGGTCAAAGCGCTGAAAGAATCAAACATTAGAGGAGAAAAGCTGTGCCCGGAATTAATCTCACCCGCGACGAAGCGATGGAACGCTCACGTCAGCTAGTGGCCCAGACCTCGCACATTCACCTTGATCTCACAACCGGTAGCGAAACCTTCCGCACTAAAGCCACCATCACATTCCGGGCGAAGCCGGGTGCTACCTCGTTTATCGATGCGATCACCGAGCGCATCCACTCCATCAACCTCAACGGTCAGCAGCTCGACCCGGCCACGCACGCAGACGAATTCCGCATTCAGCTTCCTGGCCTGAAGTCTGAGAACGTGTTGGAGATCGACGCGGATTTCCGTTACTCCTCTACCGGTGAAGGCCTCCACCGTTTCGTCGACCCAGTCGATGGCGAGGTCTACCTTTACACCCAGTTCGAAGTGCTAGACGCCCGCCGCGTCTTCCCTACCTTCGAACAGCCTGACCTCAAACAAGCCTTCAGCTTCACAGTCGACGCTCCAGCGCACTGGACTGTCATTTCCAACCAACCAGCCCCGAAGCCTCAGCCGCTACCGGCTGAACACGCCGCAGAAACCGACACCGACGTCGCGCGCTGGGTCTTCCCACCCACGCCACGCATCTCTTCCTACATCACGGCGATCGTCGCCGGGCCTTATGAAGGCACCACCGACGTCTATAGGGCCGAAGACGGGCGTACCGTTCCGCTTGGCGTGTACTCCCGCGCATCGCTCGCGAAATACGTGGATGCCGATAACCTCTTCGCAACCACGAAGGACGGTTTCAAGTTCTTCGAAGAACAGTTCGGCACCCCGTACCCGTTCACCAAATACGATCAGATTTTCGTGCCAGACTTCAATGCTGGTGCCATGGAGAACGCCGGTTGCGTCACGATCCTCGAAGACTATGTGTTCCGTTCCAAGGTCACCGGTGCGCTGAGGGAACGCCGGGACATCACCGTCCTCCACGAGCTAGCTCACATGTGGTTCGGGGACCTCGTGACGATGCGCTGGTGGGATGACCTGTGGCTCAACGAATCCTTCGCAGAGTTCATGTCGCATCTGTGCGCTGTTGAAACCGGAGTGTCCCCGCATGCGTGGACGACCTTCGCCGCCTCGGAGAAGACGTGGGCATACGCTCAAGATCAGTTGCCGACTACCCACCCGATCACCGCTGACATGGTGGATCTCGATGCGGTCAACGCGAATTTCGACGGCATCACTTACGCAAAGGGCGCCGCAGTTCTACGGCAGCTCGTGGCCTGGGTTGGTCAGGAATCCTTCATGGAGGGTGTACGCGGTTACCTCGCGGAAAACGCGTGGGGCAACGCTGAGCTCAAGGACCTTCTTGGTCACCTCGAGAAAGCTTCTGGCCGTGACCTGAGTGGCTGGTCCCAGCAATGGTTGGAGACGTGCGGGGTCAACACCCTCAGCGTGGATTATGACATCGATGAAGACGGCTACCTTACTGACTTCACCGTGACACAAACCGCCTGCGACGAGCATCCGCACCTGCGCAAGCAACACATCAAGGTCGCTTTCTACACATTCGACGGGTCGAATAAGCTCGATCGCGACCTGGTCCTCGACGTCGATATCGACGGCGAGACAACGGTCGTCGACCAAGCCCAGCGAGTGCCAACGCCGGACCTTGTTCTGTTGAACCATGGCGACCTGGGCTTCGCGAAAATCAGGTTGGACTCGACTTCGCTCGAAACCGTTATCCAGCACTTGTCTGGTTTGGAAGATCCGCTCGACCGAGTTGTTGTGTGGTCAGCCCTATGGGACGCAACCCGCGATGGCGTGCTCCCGGCTACCACGTTCGTCGACACCGTCTTGACGCACCTCCCGGCAGAAACCGACGCTACCCTTGCCAACCTCTTGCTTCGCCAGCTTGAGTATGCACTCAAGCACTACGTGCGCCCAGCGAAAGCAGAAACAATGCTTCAACGTGCTGGCAACGTCTTGTGGGGCGCCGCCCAAGAAGCCGCGAGCGGAAGCGACATGCAATTCCAGCTCGTCAACGTATTCGCTCGCCTAGCTAACAGCGATGTTCAGCTCGGCATTATTGAAGACCTCCGGAGCGGCGAAACCTCGCTATCGGGTCTCGAGATCGATCAAGACCTTTCGTGGAATCTACTGATCTCGCTCGCAGCTGGTGGGCGCATCGGCGAAGCAGAAATCGACGCCGAGCACGCGAAAGACACCTCCGCTAACGGCGCGATCAGCGCACACACCGCCAAGGCCGCGCTACCAACGCGAGAGGCCAAGCAGGAAGCGTGGGATGCGATGGTCAACGAGCAATCGCTCACGAACACCCTGCAACGCGCTGTGATTCAGGGCTTCAACCGTTGCCAGGACGAGCAGCTCTTGGCTCCATACGCAGAGCTTTACTTCGAGAATCTTGCATCGATGTGGGACGAAGCCAGCTACGAGATGTCCCAGCGTCTCGTAACAGGCCTTTACCCGTACTTCGTGGCGACTACCGAAACCGTCGAGGCTACAACCCACGCGATCGAAACCCTCGCAGCTGACAAGCCAGGGCTCAAGCGACCTCTTCTCGAAGCCCGGGACGGACTCGAGCGCATCATTGCCGCGCGCAAAGCTGACGAGGCCGCAAACCCAGCAAAGGCAACGTCCTGAGGCCGCATATTTTCCGTGTAAGCGTTTCGTGGGAGGTCGGCGACGGTGAGCCGACCACCTCCCTGCGCGCTTTCCCGCGTGATTCGGTAGCGACCACCCCGGGGATCGGGGCGCAAACCAGTTCCCCACCGAATACTCGCGTGGGACTCGAGGTATCAGCCGCCAAAGCCTTCTTCGGGGACCCCAGCAAGTGGAATCCCGAGACGCTCTTGCTTGCCGCGCTCGGTCAATGCCACCTGCTGTCATTCCTGCGTGCCGCAGGCGTCCGAGGGTACGAAGTTGCGCAAGCCACTATCGATGTCAGCGGCGAGCTAACGCTCTCCTCCGACGGGTCAGGCCACTTTACGTTCATCGAGATACAGCCTTCAAGTAGCATTTCAGGGCTGGATCCAGAAGCCCACGCGGAAACCTACTCCGAGCTTCACGAGCAAGCGCATACCTGGTGCTTCATTGCCAACAGCATCTCGTGCGAGATCGCTGTCCATCCCGATACCGGCGTCGAGTGCGCGAACTCTGAAGACGCTGACGCCACCACTTGAGAGAATGCAGTTATGCAGATGAACGAAAAACCTACCCCTGGCGTTGAACAGCGAGAATTCAAAGGCGCAATTCCATTGGGAAACGTGCGCCCAGCGAGCCTCAACAGCACCGAAGCCATGGTCGGTAGCGTGTATCACCAGCTCGGGGAACAAAAATTCGTGGACCTCGTGGCGGCCTTCTATCGTGGGGTCGCACAAGACGACGTCCTCAGGGCCGAATACCCTGAAGAAGACTTAGGACCAGCAGAAATCCGTTTGCGGATGTTCCTGATCCAGTACTTCGGCGGCCCGAGCACCTACTCGGAACACCGCGGCCACCCGCGACTTCGTGCCCGCCACTTCGCGTTCAAGGTCAACCGAGACACCCGCGATCGCTGGCTCAAGCACATGCGAGCCGCGATGGATGAAGTTTCTTTACCGCCCGCTATCGATGCGTTGATGTGGGACTATTTTGAGCGCGCTGCCACCGCGATGCTCAACACCGCCGATTAGCTCAACCCAGCACGGTAGAGAAGAGTTCCGCCGTGGCACGACAACCGACGCCACATCCCCGAGGTGAAGACGCGCGAACGCTGGCCCTGCGCCACAAACCCTAACGCCTGGGCGGTAAACGCCGCCCCCGCAAGCATGGGAGCCAGATGATCATCCTGCGGAACCACACCTAACTCGCCCAACGTCTGACCCCACACAGCATTCCGTGCCTGCACGACAACCGGCTGGCCAGGATGATCAGGCAACGAATCATTCACGATCCGGGCAACCTCAGCCCCCGCGTCGTACACCGCATCATCAACGACCGTGCCGCCAGGTTCCCACTGCGCCTGCAACGGAACCAGCGACGTCCAAGGAGCGTTCACACGCTGTGGCGGAACCCGCAATTGACCCCGCCCCGCATTCACGGCCCTAGGCATACGGTCACGCAACTCAGCCAACGGGACCACAACATCGAGCAACTCAGTCTGCTGCGTCAACCGCACACCACGCTGCGCGATGATGACCGGCGCCGGGTCCGTCAACATCAGCGGGAACGAGAACGCCGTATGCAGCGCAGCCACCCGCCCACGAGCAACAATCCGGCACACGCCGTCGCGGATACCTGCCGACCTCTTGAGAAAGGTATCAACATCGTGAAGGTCGGTCGCATCAGACAAAATCAAACTATTGGCCACCCTCCTAGTGTGCCAGGGGCGTCGGACACACACTGTGCCAGGGGCCGTGAACACTCAGCTTCCAGCTATGATCTGAACAACAGCTTTCATCAAGACCACCACTATGGAGGGTCATACTTCATGACATCGCCAACTGATGTGCTCAAGAACCTTCTGGACCTCACCGAACCTGGCGCCCAGACGCACGAAATTATCTCAGTGGGACACACACCTAAAGTGGGGCCGGCCCGTGTTTACGGCGGTCAGGTTTTAGGTCAGGCTGTTGTCGCGGCGCAGCGTACCGTTGCCGATGACCGGCCAATCCATTCGCTGCATGGCTACTTCCTGCGCCCAGGCGATCCCCAGAAGCCCATCACTTACGGCGTTGCCGAGCTGCGTGACGGCCGTTCATTCAGCGCGCGTCGAGTCAACGCGTATCAGGATGGTAAGCCGATCCTTTCGATGTCGGCCTCTTTCCAGACTCCGGGGTCCGGGCCTTTGTTCCAGGACACGATGCCCGAGGGCGTTCCAGCTCCTGAGGACGTCCCTACGTTGGATGAGGAGCTCGCACATATCGACCATCCGTTGAAGGACATGGTTACTAAGTACCGGCCTTTCGACCTCCGGTATCCGGGCGGTTCTTTGTATGTTCAACCAGCTGAGCCTCCGGAGCGCCATCTGGTCTGGATGAAGACTCGCGCGGATCTTCCTGATGATCCGCTCCTGCATCGGGCGGCGTTGGCGTTCGCTTCCGACTTCACGCAGGTTGAGACGGCGCTGCGCCGCATGGGTGTTTCATGGGTTGGTCTCGACCGACTTGGAGCTTCGTACGCGAGCCTGGACCATTCGATGTGGTGGCATCGTGACGCACGTGTGGATGAGTGGTTGCTGTTCGACCATCACGCTACGACTGCGCAGGATGGCCGTAGTCTGATCCGTTCTTCTATTTTCAACCGCGAGGGCCAGTTGGTCGCGTCGGTTGTTCAGGAGGCCATGATTCGTTTGCCTGAAGATCAGGAATATCCTCTGGCTTAGCGAATATCCGCTGACCTAGCCACAACGAATATGTTGCAGGCTTCTTCGCAAGACAATTATTAACGTTGGCGGGCCCACACCGTGAAGTGTGGGCCCGCCAGTGTTTATGGTTTCGCGGACGTTAGCCGCGGAGCGTGTTAGTCGCGGGTGAGGCGACGGTGCGTCACGCGGGTTGGACGTGCGGCCTCTGGGCCGAGACGCTCAACCTTGTTCTTCTCGTAGTCCTCGAAGTTACCCTCGAACCAGTACCAGTTTGCTGGGTCTTCGTCGGTGCCTTCGTAGGCGAGAATGTGGGTTGCAACGCGGTCGAGGAACCAGCGGTCGTGGGAAATAACCACTGCACAGCCAGGGAAGTTCTCGAGAGCGTTTTCCAGCGAACCGAGGGTTTCGACGTCGAGGTCGTTGGTCGGCTCGTCAAGGAGCAACAGGTTACCGCCCTGTTTGAGGGTCAGCGCGAGGTTGAGGCGGTTACGCTCACCACCGGAGAGCACACCAGACTTCTTCTGCTGATCCGGGCCCTTGAAACCAAACGCGGATACGTAGGCCCGCGATGGCATCTCGACTTCACCAACGTTGATGTAGTCGCGGCCGTCGGAGACGACTTCCCACACGGACTTCTCTGGGTCGATGCCAGCGCGGTTCTGGTCAACGTACGCGAGCTTGACGGTTTCGCCGACCTTGAGCGAACCTTCGTCGATCTCTTCGAGTCCAACAATGCACTTGAACAGTGTCGACTTACCGACACCATTCGGGCCGATCACACCGACGATGCCGTTACGTGGCAACGTGAAAGACAAGTCGTGGAACAGCGTGCGCTCGTCGAAGCCCTTCTTGATGTCGTTGGCTTCGAGTACCAGGGTGCCCAGACGTGGGCCGGGTGGGATCTGGATCTCTTCGAAGTCGAGCTTACGCATCTTCTCGGCTTCGGCAGCCATCTCTTCATAGCGGGCCAGACGTGCCTTCTGCTTCGACTGACGGCCCTTCGTGTTGGTGCGAACCCATTCGAGTTCGTCCTGGAGGCGCTTAGCGAGTTTAGCGTCCTTCTTACCCTGGACCTCGAGGCGGTCACGCTTCTTCTCGAGGTAGGTCGAGTAGTTGCCTTCGTATGGGATCAGGCGGCCGCGGTCGACTTCTGCGATCCACTCTGCGACGTGGTCGAGGAAGTAACGGTCGTGGGTCACCGCAAGAACAGCGCCAGGATACGACTTGAGGTGCTGCTCGAGCCACAGCACAGACTCCGCGTCCAGGTGGTTAGTCGGCTCGTCCAGCAACAGCAGGTCAGGCTTCTGAAGCAGGAGCTTACACAGAGCAACGCGGCGACGCTCACCACCAGAAAGGTGGGTTACGTCTGCATCCGCTGGTGGCAGCTGAAGCGCGTCCATAGCCTGTTCGAGCTGCGAGTCAATGTCCCACGCATCAGCCGCATCGATATCTGCTTGGAGTGAACCCATCTCTTCAAGGAGGGCATCGAAATCAGCGTCAGGCTGGGTCATCTCTTCAGAGATCTGGTTGTAGCGCTGAAGCTTCTCGTAGATCTCGCCAACGCCTTCCTGGACGTTACCCAGGACGCTCTTCTCTTCGTTGAGAGGCGGTTCCTGCAACAGGATGCCCACGGTATAGCCGGGGCTCAGGCGGGCTTCGCCGTTGGATGGCTGATCAAGGCCCGCCATGATCTTCAGGATCGTGGACTTACCGGCACCGTTCGGGCCGACAACGCCAATCTTTGCGCCCGGGTAGAACGACATGCTGACATCGTCAAGAATGACTTTGTCGCCCACCGCTTTACGGGCTTTGACCATGGTGTAGATGAACTCCGCCATGTTTCCTTTCGGTTGCTGCTCCGCCACAAGAAAACACATCCTGGGCGCGCGGACAGGGCCGCGTTTGGCCAAGGTCCATTCTAGTCCCCCAGCTACGGCCCTGTCGCACTGTACCTTGGCACGCGTGCCTTGAGCAGCGTCCGCGTCGCTCTGTACGCTGCGCATCGACAGAATCGCGCCACAAAGCGTCAAGCAGTCAGGCGTGCCGTAGCGTCATCATCCGCGTCGTCTTCCACGAGAGTCGTGGCTCCGAAATCATCGAGACCTTCGACTACAGCGGAGAAGGAGTCCGCACCCGCACTTGATGAGTGGCCGTGGTCTTCCCCGTTGTTGGCGTCGGCGTTGCGCTTTGCCTGAGAGGTGCGCACATACGTCGCCGTACCAAACAAAAGATCTGGACCAACCGCATCCGCTAAGACTTCGACAGCGGTTCCCGTGCTGTTGTCTTCCCGCGTGTATTGACGCACCTTGAGCCGTCCAGAAACCATGACGCGGTCGCCTTTAGATAGCGAGCACATCACGTTAGACCCCAAGTCACGGAATGCGGATACCGAATACCAGTTGATGCCGGTTTCTTCCCATTCCTGGGTCTCGCGGTTGAAACGAGACTCAGGGCACCCCATACGGAAAGAGGCGACCTTGAAGTTGTCGTGGTGCTTGAGTTGAATCTCGGTTGCTACGAATCCTCGTAGTGTCACGTAATCGCTCATCGTGCGCTCCTTACTCTCGTCAGCTGGTTTATGAGCTCTTGCAGTTCCAGCCTCACGAAAACACGGTTCAGAAAGACGCACACGTCCGAATATGTGGATGAAGCCCAGTGAGTTGGGCGATGTGAACAATGGATCTACCCGTTATGCTGAGATGGTTGCCTCTATATCAGCCTCTGAGGCATCCGGCCTCCGTAGCTCAGTTGGATAGAGCAGCAGACTTCTAATCTGCCGGTCGCGCGTTCGAGTCGCGCCGGGGGCGCTAGCACAATGCTTGAACTGGCACCTGCTAACCGCAGTTTTGGTTCTGTATGAGACAGGGAAGGGACCATGAAGCAGCACAACAGCGATAACGTATCGTTCAACGGTGGCGCATCCGAGAACGCATCGGACAGCCACCATGACTTCCACACCTCTCCCCTGGACAGTCGCGGCAATTTCGTTGCCCACGACAACACACTCCCTGACGATGCTGTGCTCACGTTTGAGGGCCGCAACAACCGCGTCGTCATCGACGGCTCGGTCCCACTGACTGGTTTGAAGGCTCACTTCCTGGGCGATAACGGCCAGCTTGTGATCGGTTCGAGCGATCACGGCCTCAACATCGAGGTTGTTGTCGCCGAGAACGCGAACGTGGTCATCGGTGAGAACGTCGCAACCGATGGCGCCCTCACGATCAATACTGTGCCGGAAGCGCGTGTAGCTATCGGTTCAGGATGCTATTTCCGTGCGGAGGCTTCGATTGATGCCGATGCGGCTGCCTCGCTCGATGCCTCGAGCGAGAGTGTCGTCACGATCGAAGACCGTGTTCTGGTCACGGGATCGGCTATTCAGTTGCGCGCAGGCGCGCACGTCGGCGCAGGGAGCGTCCTCGAGATGACCCCGATCGTTGACGAGGCCATCCCTGAGTCGTCGCTGGTTCGCGGTCTCCCCGCGACCGTGGTTCGCAAGGCCAGCTGGTCCCGCGAGCACTTGCCGCGCGGCTAACAGCCTCTGCCCGCAGCCGCTACTCGGCTTGCATCCCTTGCCTGCGGTAGGTGCGGATCTGCTGCAGGCGCCGCGAAAGCGATGCACGACGTCGCGGGTCGTCTTGCGCGGTGAGGTCAAGGTGGGTGTACCCAAACTTCCACAGCAGCAGGTCGTCGAGTAGACGGTCTGGCCCTGGCGAGAACCTGTGGTCGAGCGCTTGACGCACGTGTGTGATGGTTGTGGCGTCCAGCAGAGAAGCGAGCCCCTTAGGGGTCGTGATGTTGTGCGAGGCGAGTAGTTCCCGCGCCCACTCCCAGTCGGAGTTTTCTTTGTACTCGAGGTGAGGCCACATCGTCGACCACACTTCACCGATCAGTTCGGAGGTCAGCTCCTCGCCGCCAACTCCGTTCGCGTCCCAGAACGCGAGGATTCGTTGGTGCCGCTGGTCGATGTCGGTGAAAAGATGCTCAACGGAATCGAGCATCGCGGCCGCACCCGTGAATTCACGGTCGAGGTAGGGTGTCCAGGCTTCGGAGTTGCGTCGTTTGAAACGGATTTCGTGTTCGAATTCGCTCCACGCGTGGGTAAGAATCGTGCGGATCTGGATCTCGAAGACGAACGGTAGCACTCGTTGCGGGTGCCGCGCCTCGTAGTCGGCGACGGTCTGGTTGTCTTTGGGCCTCACGATGAGGTGCCTGGAGGAATAGCCGTATGTTCCGGTTTCGACGGAGCCGGTTTCCTTCTCGCGGTCAGATTCGATGTAGAACTCGTTGCGGCACCGTTTGATGATCTGTGCCGCGGCCCTGACCTGGCGAGGCAACTGAACGATGACACGGATCCCGACGATGTCGTGCATCATCGAGATAGGGTCAGGAAACTCTAGTTCCCGTTCTTGCCCTTCTTCGCCCGAATACACGGTACGGGAGGCCTTCTGCCTAAAGGATTCAACAGACTTGGTGCGGGCCGCGACGAAAAGCGGACGCACGTCGGTGTCGTTGAAGATCTGCTTGATCTGCACTCGGAGTTGTTCGGTGATGACTTCGAGTTCGGGCCGCATTTCGCGGTATTCGTCGATATAAGCGACGACCTTTTCCCGGAGGCGGTCATCGAGTTCTTTCCATGCTCTCGTCACCAGTGCTGCCAGCTCCTTCAAGCGGTATCCCTAGCTCAAGCGCTTTCGCTGAACGTATGTGCCTTGAACAGTCCGGCTCGCAGGCTCAAGCTGTTGGTGGCACCCGATCAACAGTACCTGCGAAACCTGAAGGTTTCATGAAGGGTGTTCCCTACTTGCGGGTAGTGAGGCGCTGCGGATTACCAAACTCGTTCGTCTATGACGCGCGGGCTCCGGTATCGGAGGGCCGTGAACTGAGAGACAGACCATGGCGCCAGTGTTGGCATGACGATGCTCGTGTCGGCTGGCCGGCGCATGTCGCTCCACGTCGGCAGTTTGATGAGCTTTCGCTGCGTGCGAGGGAAGGCCAAGGCGGTGACGCTGATGGCTGTTGCGACCAACGTGAATACGGCCTGGAACCCGCCCAGCTCTTGCCATGGCGGTAGCGAGATTTGGGTCGATGTTGTCCAGATGACGTGAAGGGTTCCGCCCCATACGATGAGCTGCTCCACGAACCCGAAGTACGCCCTGCGGCACAGCAGGAACGGAAGGATCCAGTAGAAGTACCAAGGCTGGATGACGGGATTCAGAAAGCTCGCCGCCATGAGTACGAGTCCAGCTGAGGTGAGCGGTGAAACTTTTGGACGGGCAAGCGCGAGCCATCCCGCGAGTCCGATCGCGATGAGTTTGCCGGCCGCATAAAAGAGGCTTTGCGCGATGAGCCCCGCCTGCGTTCCGCCGACCAACGAGACGAGGTGGCCAAAGCCGAGACCGAGTAGGCCGAATGGCGCAAACGGGAAGATGGCCATACCTTGGCCGGCCATCGCTGTGATCCACCCGAACCACGTGCCGGTGAGCCCACCAAGTGCCGTCAGAACAACGGTGACCGTGATGCCCGTGACGATCCAGCACATCCAGCGACGACCCCATCGTGCGTTTTTGCCTGCCCATGTGAGGCCGAGGAACGGTAGGCACAGCACGACGATTGGTTTGATCGCGATCGCACCGGAAGCGAGAAGCAGTCCGGCAAAAGTTTTGCCTCGGCGCATAGCTACGAAGGCCCACAACATGAGCCCCACCATGAGTGCGTCATTGTGGCCGGAAGCGATCATCGAGTACAAGAACAGCGGAGAAGCTGCGGTGAGCCACTGAACCCATGCTGGGTTTACGCCGTGATCTCGGCTGAGCTTAGGGATGATCTTCATGAAGATGATGACCCCGACGAGCGCCACGAGCCGGAAGAGGAACAGCGCGATGTCCGGGTTGCCCCATGACACGAGAGCAACGCCGGCCGCGATGATCAAGAACAGTGGGCCGTAAGGCGAAGCCGACTCAGCCCAGACAGATGCCGCTCCTTGCCCAAACCATCCGGGGACCTGCGATACCCAGTCCGTGTAGGGGTTCTTGCCCAGCATCAGCAGGCGCCCCTGAGCGAGATAGGAGTACATGTCGTTGCTGAAGATCGATGGCGCAAAGAACCACGGCGCGCTCCACAGGACAACGATGCGGGTCTGAAAGTGGTGGCCGTCGGCAAGCGGTAAGCGGCGGGCTAGCTGAATCCAGGCGTGGCTAGCCAGGCCCACTGCTACTGCTAGGCCGAGGACTGCCGCCCAGAGCACGGCGTCGTGTGCGCGAAGAGCATTCACGAATGTCGAACCGGTCAGGGTGGCTTCAGGGACATTGGCAGTGAAGCCGATCGCCCAGGCTGACAGTGCACCGAGAACAGACGCGATGAAGCCGACCCACACGCTCGTGCTGAGCCTGAGCGCGTCCGGGAGAACCCGAGCGCGCATGCGAGACAAGAGTGAACGCGTGGACCTCACCTGAGAGGAAGGCTGCGCGTCTTGAAGCGCATCGGTTTCTTCGCGCATGGACTCCCCCAATCAGCTCGAGGTCAAGATGGACTGCAGACAACGTGTTCAACAACTGTGCTCACCTAAGGCTACGCTGAGTTGTATGGATTCTCGTTCTCATTCTGCAGTGGTGTCTGATCAGGTTGCTCAGTCCGAAACCGTGGCCTCGCAGTCCTCTTCATCCTCGGGCCAGCGGACGCTGGGTTCCGGCGATATGCCGTTGGTGTGGATCGATTGTGAAATGACGGGACTCGATGCGGTCAACGATGCCCTGATTGAGGTGGCTGTCATCGTCACTGACTCGCAGTTGCAGCCGGTCGATGCCGGTATCAACGTCGTCATCAAGCCTCCTGCCGGAGCGGTTGAGAAGATGGATGACTTCGTGACTCAGATGCACACCAACTCGGGATTGATTGAGGAGCTTGACGGCGGTGTATCGATGGAAGAAGCGCAAGCTACCGTTCTGGGCTACATCCAGAAGATCGTTCCTGAAGCCGGCATCGCTTTGCTAGCCGGTAACTCGGTAGGCAACGACCGCCTTTTCCTGGCGCGCGACATGCCGCAGGTCATCGACCACCTGCACTACCGCATCGTCGATGTGTCCTCGATCAAGGAGCTGGCCCGCCGCTGGTACCCAGAAGATTTCGATGCGGCACCAGCTAAGACTGGAAACCACCGTGCTCTTGGTGACATCCAGGACTCGATCGATGAGCTCGCCTACTACCGCAGTGCCATCATGAAAAATAGTGAGGCCTGAAAAACGGCAACGCCTGAGGCAATTGTGTTGCCTTCACCACGATGAGAGGCTCAGGATTAGGTTGCCAACACTTTAACGTGTAGAGTCTCTCCTGTTGCCTCAATCCGGTTCACAACTGAACTGAGCCGAACCGAATGAGGCAGACAACTGAATATGGTGGGTGTAGCTCAGCTGGTAGAGCGTCTGGTTGTGGTCCAGAAGGTCGCGGGTTCAAGCCCCGTCACTCACCCAGAAGAGAATGTCCCGGAAGATTTCACACCTTCCGGGACATTTGTTTTATAGCCAGTTTTAATCTCGCGGAGACTGAGCTACGCACAGAGCGGCCACAACGCCACGCGTCATTCTCAAGAAATGCTACCCACGCTCCCCTTGCGGGGTTAGACTGTTCCTCTGTATGGCCCAGGCCCGCATTCAAACGCGGACTGCTGGGAGGGTGCGGAACTTGTGGCTATGCCGCAATCGAATCACCCCGACAGTTTGGAGGATGCAGCACCATGTCCACGCAGTTCCAGCGCAAAGTCGGGTTCGACCCTCTCCGTTACATCGAGCTCCAGTCCAAGCACATTGCTGAACGCCGCGAGCAGATCGGTGGCAAGCTGTACCTGGAGATGGGCGGCAAGCTCTTCGACGATCTCCACGCTTCACGCGTGCTGCCAGGTTTCACTCCTGACAACAAGATCCGGATGCTTCAGACGCTGACCGACGAACTCGAGATCCTGGTCACGCTCAACGCGAAAGACCTCGAACGTAACAAGGTCCGGGCCGACCTCAACATCCCCTACGAAGAAGACGCTCTCCGTCTGATCGACGCGTTCCGCAATATGGGTTTCCTCGTCGAGCACGTCGTTTTGACGCGTTACGAAGAATCCAACGAGGCCGCCGAGCGTTTCAAGGCCCGCCTCATCAAGCTCGGCCTCAAGGTCGCCGTGCACCGGACCATTCCCGGCTATCCAGATGACACCGACCAGGTCGTATCTTCCGATGGCCTCGGCCGAAACGAGTACGTCGAGACGACGCGCGACCTCATCGTTGTCACCGCCCCGGGGCCTGGCTCTGGAAAGCTCGCGACGTGCCTTTCGCAGATTTATCACGACCACCAGCGAGGAACTAAGTCCGGTTATGCCAAGTTCGAGACCTTCCCGGTCTGGAACCTTCCGCTGAACCACCCAGTCAACCTCGCTTACGAGGCGGCAACTGCGGACCTCGACGACGTCAACGTGATCGACCCATTCCACCTCGCCGCATACGGCGAGCAAGCGATCAACTACAACCGCGACGTCGAAGTCTTCCCGCTCTTGAAGACCCTGCTCGACGAACTCGCTGGCGGCTCGCCGTACGAGTCCCCTACCGACATGGGCGTCAACATGGTCGCTGACGCGATCATCGACGACGAGGTGTGCCGTGAGGCCGCTAAGCAAGAGATCATTCGCCGCTGGTACAAGGCCCGGGTCCAGGAGCGTCGCGAGGGTCTCGACCCGATCTATTCGCGCCGTATCTCGCTCGTGATGGGTAAGGTCGGATGCACTCCGGAAGACCGCGCGGTGGTCGGTCCGGCGCTCAAGGTCGCTGAAGAAACCGACGCGCCCGCATCGGCTATCCAGCTGCACGACGGAACGATCATCACCGGCAAGACCTCGGCATTGCTCGGAACGTGCTCCGCTACCCTGCTGAACGCGCTCAAGCATCTTGCTGGATTGCCCAAGGAAGTGCAGTTGCTCGCGCCGACGTCTATCCGACCGATCCAGTCGCTCAAAACCGAGCACCTCGGCTCGCAGAACCCGCGGCTGCACACGGATGAAGTGCTCATCGCGTTGTCGGTCTCCGCGGAACGCGACCCGAACGCACAAGCAGCTCTGGATCAACTCCAGGCTCTGCGCGGATGCGATGTCCACACGACCACGATCCTCGGATCCGTCGACGAAGGCATCTTCCGCAACCTCGGCGTCCAAGTGACCTCCGAGCCTGAATTCCAGGCCCGGGGCGTCTATAACAAGCGCTAACTCTCACAGCAACCCAACGACGACAGGAGCTCACCGACGTGGCCGTCCGCCCCATCGTGATCTACACAGAGCCAGTGCTTCACCAGCGTGCCGCTGAAGTCACCGAAATCGACGACGAGATCCGCACCCTGGTCGAGGACATGTTCGAAACCATGGACGCCGCTAACGGCGTGGGTCTCGCCGCGCCGCAGGTAGGCGTGGGTCTGCGGATTTTCACGTGGGAGTTCGACGAATACGAAGACGACGCCCCAACTCGTGGCGTCGTCATCAACCCGAAGCTCACGTTGTCGAAGGTTTCTGGAGCTAACCCCGATCCGGAGCGCCACACCGAAGGGTGCCTTTCGGTGCCTGGCCTCAACTTCCCGTTGCAGCGCGCCGACTACGCGCACCTGACCGGCATCGACGTTGACGGCAACCCGGTGGACTTCGAGGCGACCGGATGGTTCGCGCGCATCCTGCAACACGAATACTGGCACCTTGAAGGCAAGCTCTACGTGGACATGCTCAATGAGCGCTGGACCCGCCGCTGGAAACGCGAGCGGAAGAAGTCTGGCATGACTGAGCCGGGGCTCACCTGGATGCCGGGAGTCGACCCCGACCCGTTCGGTCACTAGCCACCGCGTCCCGGCGTGGTAGTCCGGCACGGTCACCCGGCGCGGTAATCCGGCACAGCAGGTAGCTAACACGGTTAAAAGCTTTGGCCCCGAGGTTTTACCTCGGGGCCAAAACTTTCGCTATTTACACCGGAACCGGTGCCGCATCAGCCGCTTTACTTTACGGCTGGGATCGCAACCGGGTGGCTACCTGCCATCTTTTCGATGATGCGGACAACCTGGCACGAGTAGCCGAACTCGTTGTCGTACCAGACGTAGAGCACAACGTGCTTCTTGTCTGCGCCGACGATGGTTGCGCGGCCGTCGACGATGCCTGCGCGGCGGGAGCCAACGAAGTCAGTCGATACGACCTCTGGCGAGTCGGTGTAGTCGATCTGCTTGTGAAGTTCGCCCGAAAGCGAGGTTTCGCGCAGGAAGTTGTTGATGTCCTCGACCGAGGTTTCCTTCTCGAGGGTCAGGTTGAGGATCGCCATGGAAACGTCCGGAGTTGGGACGCGCACAGCGTTACCGGTGAGCTTGCCCTCAAGCTCAGGAAGAGCCTTCGCGACAGCCTTAGCGGCGCCGGTCTCGGTGAGCACCATGTTCAAGACTGCGGAGCGGCCGCGGCGCTCGCCCTTGTGGAAGTTGTCGATGAGGTTCTGGTCGTTCGTGAACGCGTGAACCGTCTCAACGTGGCCCTGGACAACGCCGTAGCGATCGTTGACAGCCTTCAGCACTGGGGTGATCGCGTTGGTCGTGCAGGATGCTGCGGAGAGGATCGTGTCGTCCTCGGTGATGTCGCCGTCGTTGACACCGAACACGATGTTCTTGATGTCGCCCTTACCTGGTGCGGTCAGCAGGGCCGCGCTGGTGCCCTTAGCCTTGAGGTGCTGACCGAGGCCTTCTTCGTCGCGCCAGCGGCCGGTGTTGTCAACCACGATGGCGTTCTCGATGCCGTACTGCGTGTAGTCGACCTGAGATGGGTCGTTCGCGTAGATGAACTGGATCTGCGTGCCGTTCGCGGTGATCGTGTTGTTCTCTTCGTCAGCAACGATCGTGCCGTCGAATGCGCCGTGAACCGAGTCGCGGCGAAGCAGCGACGCACGCTTCTGGAGGTCGTTGTCTGCACCCTTACGGACGACGACACCACGCAGACGCAGGCCCACGCCGCCACGTTCGATGAGGATACGAGCCAAGAGGCGGCCGATGCGGCCGAAACCGTAGAGGACGACGTCGCGGGCACCGCTTGCGTCAGCCTTCTGGCCCAGGACGTCTGCGTAGAGCTCAGCGAGGAACGCGTCGGTGTCTTCTGCACCGTTTTCCTCGACGGCACGGTTCAGACGGCCGAGGTCGATCGATACGTTGCCTGGGTTGAGTTCGTCGAGCTTCACCAGCAGATCGTAGGTACGCTGCGGATCGAGTTCCTTGCCCTCGATGCGGCGGACGACGCGGTGAGCCTTGAGGATGTCGACTACTGAAACATTGATCAGTTTGCGACCGTAGATCGAGGTCACCACGTTGTTTTCGCGGTACAGGCGACCGATCAGCGGAATCATCTTTTCCGCTAGAGCCTCACGGTTCTTCCAGTCTGCGTATACAGCTTCAGTCTGCTGGGTCACTGACAACTCCTGGTTGATTGGATTCAGCCAGCAGCCCTTTATGATGTGAGCGTTCACTGGCCTAGACAATTGTGGAGCGCGCATCACCTGTTCGGTGAGCGTGCTAAACCGCTCCCCATTCTACCTAAGGACGTGCCGGACCTCACGGGATTCATGCCGCTTTGAGTGGCGTCACACACTTCTCAGAAATCAGCAGTACGAAGTTTGAGCGGAAGAAGACGGCCATAAGCCGGATTCTGTATGTGTAAAGCGTTACCGCTTCACGCATGACGACCATCTATCTAGAGCCACGATTACTCGTGGCTTCAAGCAACCAACCCGACTACTTCAGCGGACCGCTTAGGAGCGTAGTCTGCTCGGTCTTGCTCCGGGTGGGGTTTTCCTGGCCGCGCCAGTCACCTGACGCGCCGGTGGTCTCTTACACCACCCTTTCACCCTTACCGTGTGCTTCCTCGAAAGGGCCACGGCGGTCTGCTCTCTGTTGCACTTTCCTGCAGGTCACCCTGAGTGGACGTTATCCACCACCCTGTCCTGTGGAGTCCGGACTTTCCTCGACGCACACGGCGTCGCGGTCGTCTGTCCGTCTCCTTCCGCGCCTTACATCCTACCCATGCATACGGCCCGCGCAGGTTTCAGCGCCGCTATGATGACCATCGTGATTATTCTTCTGCCGCCATCTGAAGGTAAGACGCCCGCCACCCACGGAAAGAGCGTGGATCTTGATGCTCTGGTGTGTCCGGAGCTCGCCGATGCGCGCCGCGAGGTTGCGCAGCATCTTGAGGAGGTTTCAGTGGCGGCCGATGCGGCGGAAGTCTTAGGTGTTGGAAAGGCTGTTGCGCACGAAATCGAGCGAAACATCGACATTTTCGATGCGCCTGCAGCTCCCGCACACGAGATCTATACAGGCGTGCTCTACGATGCGCTTGATTACGCGGGCATGACTGCCACCCAGAAAAAGAAAGCCGACGAGCGCATCCTCGTGATCTCGGCGCTATGGGGTGCTGTGGGGCTCGGCGACAGCATTCCGGCGTACCGACTCTCGATGGACGTCAAGCTTCCTGGACTTGGGAAGCTGGCTACCTACTGGAAACCACGCCTTGCCGAAGCCTTGGCTGAACGCGTTGAAGGCGAACTCATTATCGATTGCCGGTCTTCCGCGTATCAAGCGGCCTACGTCCCGCCTCAGGAACAAACCGTGACCGTCAACGTCGTCCAAATCAAGGACGGCAAACGCAAGGTCGTCTCACACCATGCCAAGCACACCCGAGGCGAAGTTGCGCGGCTCCTCATGCACACCCGCGGCGATGGACCTCAAACACCACAAGCCCTGCTCACCGCGATGCAGAAACACTGGCCGCAAACAGAACTCATCGAGCCGACACCACGGAAGGCCGGGCAACTCACCATCGTGCTCGACGAAAACTAGCCTCGCGGAGCTGGTTTAGGCGCCGCGCTCCCGCACCCAGCTCGGCTCCGCGCTCCCGCACCCAGCTAGGCGCCGCGCTCCCGCACGAGAATAATCCCGGTGTGAGGGCAGAACGCGAGCTCCTCTTCACCAAGCTGCGCGATCGCGGCAAGCTCTTTCGGCGACAACGGCAATCCAGTCGCTGAACACGTACCATTGTCCAGTCGGGCAGCTCCAACCCCGTGCTCGGCAACGAGCTTCTCAAAAAGTTCAAGAAGCTCCGCGTCCAGTCGAGAGCTGAGCTCCTGACGCTGCGTTTCAGCGTCGTTGATCTGCGCAACAAGGGACTCGCGTTGATCCCTCACGTACACCTGAGCGGCGTGGTTCTCTGCGACCGCAGCAGTCAAAACCCGCTCAGCCTCATCGGCATCGGCACGCTTTTCGTCACGTTCCTCAACCGTCTCGACCAGCGTCTCCTCGAGCGAAACACGGCGCTCACGCAAAATATCGACCATCCGTGCCAAACGATCAGCTTCGCTCTGCGTCTCGACGCCGGCGAGGAGTTGCTCTTCCTTGACCTCGATATCGGAAGCCAGCTCGACGATGGCTTTCTCTAGGTCAGCGACCGCACGGTTCAAAACCTCGAGCTGTCGCACTTCATCGTCACGCTCGGCACGTGCCTGGATCGCGTCCGCGCGCGCCTGGCGCACACGCTTGGCCGTCGCAACCGCATCGTGCTCGCGGCGCCACTGCTCAACCGCGGAGATCAAAGCCTGAATCTCCAGCAGAAGCTCCTGATGCTCACGTGTTGCGGTAATCACGACGATCCCTACTTTCGTATCCGAGGCCTCACTGCCTACCTCTATTGTCTCCCACGCCAAGCGGCTAAGCCATCACCGCGTCATGCTGGTCATTCTGTGAGAGCCCGTCACGGCGTCAAAATGAAGTCCCATGGGTCAGTGTTCACTTGGCTCACCTGGCACACGACGTCATAGCCATCGTCATGCAGCGAGCGGCTCAGCCCATCAGCCGCGGCGGGAAGCCACAGCCATTCCGACGCGAAGTGCGAAACATCGATGAGGAACGGGCGGTCATTCACCGCAGCTTCGCGAGCCTCCGATGCGGGGTGGTGTCTCAGGTCAGCCGTCACGTACACATCTGCTTTAGAGGCACGAACCGCATCGAACAGCGAATCCCCTGCCCCGCCGCAAACAGCTACACGTTTGACGCTGCCTTCAGGGTTTCCGGCGACCCGCACCCCACCGGCAACCGCCGGCATGATGCTATAGACGCGCTCAGCAAACTCCGCGAGAGTGCACTCCTCAGCAAGATCCCCGACGCGACCGATCCCTTCACCTTCAACGCCACGGTCCACCGGAGCCAGCGGCTCAGACTGCTCAACGCCCAAACCGCGAATGATGACGTCAGAAACACCGCCCAGAGCCGAATCAGCCGAAGTGTGAGCCGTGTAGAGCGCACACCCCGCCTCGATCAGCGTGTGCACAACGCGGCCCTTGAAACGATGACCAGCAACTGAGTTCACTGCCCGCAACATCAAAGGGTGGTGAGTCAACAAGAGGTCCGCTCCCCGTTCAATCGCATCGACAGCGACCTCCTCAGTTGGATCAACCGCAAACACGATGCGGTGAACCAGCTGATCTGGTCGTCCCGTTACGGGGCCCACAGCGTCCCACGACTCAGCCAACGTCTCCGGCCACAAACGGTTGATGTGCTCCCAAACCGTGCGGAGCGTAGGGACCCGATTCTCCGATGCAGTAGAACTCATATTCATTAAGCTACCCGTGAAACCAGTCTCGGGAACACTCCCGGCTTGCGAAGTGTTGAACCAATTGATGAATCAACAAAGTGAACGCACGATCGTGATGGCCGGCGGGTGCTTCTGGTGCCTCGACGCTTGGTTCCGCATGGTCCGCGGTGTCACCCACGTCGAATCCGGTTACACCGGAGGCGGCGACGCACCTGCGGACTACTACAGCGTGTGTACCGGGACCACAGGCCATGCCGAAGCTGTCGCAGTAACGTTCGACCCTTCGATCATCAGCGAGGATGTGGTGTTGGACATGTTCTTCACGATGCACAACCCAACAACACTGAACCGGCAAGGCTACGATGTCGGAACTCAATACCGTTCTGCACTGTTCACTAACAGCCCGGAGCAGACTGAAGTCTTCGAAGCGGCCATTGAACGCAACCAAGCCAACTGGACCGACCAGATAGTCACCACCATCGAGCCCCTGGGCCCTTGGTACACCGCTGAAATCGAGCACCAGGACTACTACCAGCGCAATCCGCAGGCCGGCTACTGCCAGGTCATCATCGACCCGAAGCTCAACGCAGCGCGGGCACGTTTCGTTAAGTTTCTTGAAGCCGACACCCCGACCAGCAATTCCATAAGCTGAGCACCGAAACTGCACAGATTTTCCAACCATAAGGAGCACATCGTGCCAATCCTGAACAACGTCACTGAAGCAATCGGCAACACCCCGCTCGTTCGCCTCAACAAGCTCGACGCGGACCTTCCAGGCAACGTCGCCGTCAAGCTCGAGTTCTACAACCCAGCGAACTCCGTTAAAGACCGCATCGGCCGCGCGATCATCGACGCCGCTGAGAAGTCCGGCGAACTGAAGCCAGGCGGAACCATCGTTGAGGGAACTTCGGGCAACACCGGCATCGCCCTTGCGATGGTTGGTGCGGCACGCGGTTACCGTGTGATCCTCACGATGCCGGAAACCATGTCGAGCGAACGCCGCGTGATCCTGCGCGCATTCGGCGCAGAGATCGTTTTGACCTCCGGTGCGGATGGCATGCGCGGTGCAGTCGAAAAGGCAAAGCAGATCGTCCAGGAGACCGACAACGCGATCCTCGCTAGCCAGTTCAGCAACAAGGCCAACCCAGAGATCCACGAGGCCACGACCGGCCCAGAGATCTGGAACGATACCGATGGCGCCGTTGACATCCTCGTCGGCGGTGTTGGCACCGGCGGAACCATCACGGGTGCCGGCCGCTACCTCAAGAAGCAGAAAAGCGGCGTGAAGGTTGTTGCAGTAGAGCCAGCCGATTCCCCACTGCTGAGCGAAGGCACCGCGGGCCCACACAAGATCCAGGGCCTCGGCGCGAACTTTGTCCCTGAGGTCCTCGACCGAGAGATCTACGACGAAGTTATCGACGCTCCACTCGACGCTTCCATCGAAACTGCCCGCGCGCTTGGCGCAAAGGAAGGCATCCTCGGCGGTATCTCCTCGGGCGCTGCCGTGTGGGCAGCGCTTGAGGTTGCTAAGCGCGAAGAAAACCGTGACAAGCTCATTGTTGCGGTTGTTCCGGACTTCGGTGAGCGCTACATCTCCACGATGCTTTACGATGACATCCGCGGCTGAAACCAGCTAGCACTCTCTCAGCCCGAAAGGACCCTCTGTGGGATTCATCTCCACGTTCCGGGAAGACATCAAGAACGCGCGGGAACACGATCCGGCGGCGCGCTCTGGCGCCGAAATCGCGATCGTGTATTCAGGTCTGCATGCCATCTGGATGCACCGGCTGGCACACCGCATGTGGAACGCGTCGCCGTTGTTGAGGCTCCCTGCCCGGGCCCTTTCGCAGCTGACCCGCTTTGCGACCGGCATCGAGATCCACCCTGGCGCGCGCATCGGCCGCCGCTTCTTCATCGACCACGGCATGGGTGTCGTGATCGGTGAGACCGCGGAAATCGGTGACGACGTCATGCTCTACCATGGCGTGACCCTTGGCGGGCGGTCGCTTGCGAAGATCAAACGCCACCCGACCATCGGTGATCGCGTGACTATCGGCGCTGGCGCGAAGGTTCTGGGTCCGGTTGTGATTGGCGCGGATTCGCAGATAGGCGCTAACGCGGTTGTGGTCAAGGACGCTGGTCCAGGGTCGATCATCACAGGCGTGCCAGGTAGGGCGCGTGCGGCTAAACCGGACGAGCGCAAACCTGCGGTCGATCCGGGCGAATACGTCGACCCGGCGATGTGGATCTAGCGGGCTGGAATTCGGGCTCTAGACTGGGGCGTTCGATGTGGTGATTGCCACATCGGGCGCCCCAGTTGGGTAAATCAGAAAAACTAGGGTAAGGTGATTGTTCGTGCTCAGGGATCGAAAGTGAACTGAGAACAAACAGTTGGGTCTATAGCTCAGTTGGCTAGAGCATCTCGTTTACACCGAGAGGGTCGGGGGTTCGAGTCCCTCTGGACCCACCAATTGTTAAGAGTCTCGGGACATCGTTTGAACGGTGTCCCGAGACTTTTTTGTTTGCTGAAGTTTTCAGGTGGAGTGTTGTCGCGCCTGAGATATTTTCGTTGAGCGTTTCATGGCACCGCGTTCGACCAGCCTTTGCTCTTCGTTCATGCTTCTAGCTGACCTTCGATAGCACTGCCTTCCGCATACTCGGACAGCACTTTTCGCTCCTTCAATGCTTTCGCGATCCACTCCCCCGTGATTACGCGGAAGTTGTAGCTTCCAATCTGTGCCCCACTTGTGAATTTCTTATGCCTCTTGAACCTCTATGGTGCCTTTAGCTTCGATTGATTACTTTTGTTCCTAGATAGCTAGAGACATCTAAGGGGCATTATCGTGATCGATCTGAAACGACGCTCTATTGCCGCGGCAGCCGTGTTTGCTCTGAGCGCTGGCTTGGCGGGTTGCGGGGCCAACAGCGAGGACGCGGCTTCAGCTGAGACGACACCATCGGTATCTCAGGCGGCCGACGCCACAAAAGCAACACCGTCTAGGGAGGCTGAGGCGTCTGGCAAGGCGTCGCCGTCAATTTCAACGGAACCAACAGCGGCACCGTCGCAATCGGGACCATACGAGCCGGCCACACCGAAACATCCCGCCCGCAACGTACCTGCCCCGGGACCACTGCCCGAGATAGCGAAAGAGAAAAACAAGGTCGGGCAGTTAGCTTTCGCGGAGCACTGGTTCAAAGAAGTCAACTATGCGTGGGAAACAGGTGGCTTCCGGGACGAGTTCTGGGAGATCACTTCACGTGACTGCGAATACTGCCAAGCTGCCGAGAAAACGTTTGCGCGCATGAAGAAACACAATGCGTGGATCGTAGGTGGATACATCCATCACGAAAACATCCATGCCCCTAACAAGAAACTTGACGACGGAACGTACTACGTCACGTTCACCACACGCGAAGAGGAACGAGTCTTCTACACCGCAGACAAGACAACTTCCGTGGGCACAACGTCGGCTGGGCAAACCGACTCAGGGCTACTCATCCTGAAACGCAAAAATGACGGCTGGGAAGTTCAAGGAGTTTACGGTGCTGAAAACTAAAACCTTTAGAAGAATCGCCACTACTATTGCACCGCTCGTCGGTTTCTTCATTCTCGTCAACGCTGGTACTGCTAACGCCACTGACGTGTCGTTTAACGACGAGACCATTAGATACGAAGGTTTCGAATCCCGAAAACAAAAGGTCGAGAAAGCGGTTCCTGGTACTTCTTCGCCGAAACCGTCTACTGTCGCGCCTGTTAGGTTGGGTCCGCGGCCGGTGTGGCATCAAGCATGCCGGACGACGGGGGTCGCGGCTCGGTCTGGCGCGGTCACCGGATCGACCACAGTGGTTGGGACCGGGCTGCATATAGCCGAGGTTCAGGATTCTCGAGCTCTCAAGGCAGCTCGTACCCAAGCGTGTACCCACCGTGCGGTGAGCGAGTGCGGTGAACGATCCGACCTGCTGTATACCAAGACCGGGGGCCAGTCCCGGGTCGCGTGCCGCTATAAAGGCAAACCATCTAAAGATGCAGATACGGAACAGCGGCCGCTAAGCCTGACCGAGGTCCGGACTTTGGTCGCGTCAGAGACGAAGCG
>NZ_QFWG01000002.1 GCF_003143995.1 Pseudoglutamicibacter cumminsii
TGACTCGCGGTAAGATCTCGCCCACGGATAAACCGACATTTTCGACGTCAGATCTAACTCACGAGCAATATCCTCTGGCCGCCAACCAGCTTCAAACAGCTCGACAGCACCAATCTTAGTTTCTAACGAATACCGCTTAACAGGCCGCCTTCTCCTAGGCTTACGGCCCTTAGGCTGAGGATTCCTCAACCATGAATACAACGTCCACCGACCGGGATATCCCAGCACACGAACCGTCTTCGTCACCGACTGAGTACGACGATAAACTGCCAAAGCTCTCGCACGCTGCTCGGGCGTATAAACAACTTTCACGAACAGAATCCTTCCAAGATTCCGTCCGCACCCCCGAATGTGTGGCAAAAATCCCGGTTTTCCCCTGTGTTTACGCGGCAGAATCGGGTTTCATCTTTTACCCACAAAACTTGTTACCTGGACAAAATGTGTGGCATAAATAGCGTTCGTTGCCCGTGTTTACGCGCATTACCCGTGTTTAAGGTTTCATTTTTGCCAGTCTGGCTGAATGAACGTTCCTCACTGCCCTTTTTGTCGTCGTCGTTTGCATCGTGGCGGTCACACCAGTTCTGGTAAAACCCGTTGGCGTTGCCGGGTTTGTGGCATTTCTCAAGTGCAACAAATCGACAAGCGTACGCACCAGTTCAAACAATTCATGAAATGGCTGCTGGGTCGTACTTTGATGCGGGATATGCCTGGCGGAGGACGTACCTTCCGTCGTCACACTGCCTGGTGTTGGGACTTGTGGCCGGTGTTCCCAACCGTTGATGAAGTTCACCCTGTGGTGTTTATCGATGGTATTTACCTGGGGCGTCAAGCTGTTGTTTTGATTGCGTCTACACCTCAGCACGTCCTCGGCTGGTATCTCGCTAAGACTGAGCACTCCGGGGCGTACCAGGGGCTGATGAAGCGGATCGCGGTTCCTTATATGGTCGTGTCTGACGGCGGGACTGGTTTCGCGAAAGCTTTACCTACTCAGTGGCCTGACACGAAACATCAACGCTGTTTGGTGCATGCTTCAAGACGGGTCACCCAGTTCACTACACAACGACCCAAAACAGCCGCTGGCCGGGACTTGCTTGTGATTGCGCGCGCTTTGACTGTTGCGCGGTGGGGAGCACACCGAGGATTACGGCCATGAAGATGCCGGCGGAGTCGAGCTGGAACACGACGGCGGCGAGGAACCACGCGATCAACGGGTGCACGATGAGTTTGAAGGTGAGCACGAGCATGACGTCGATCCGGCGGCCGCTGCCGTGCTGGAGCGGCTTGGAACCCACGAGCGAGATTCCGAACGCCATGAGCATCGCCGGGACCGCGGCGCCACCGAGGATTTCGATGGGGTTCATGACGGTTTCTGGGATGGTGGCTCCGGTGGTGGCTACGATGACGCCGGCGAGTGAGGCGAGGATCAGCGGGTTGGTTGCGATGCCTTTGAGCGCGCCGACCACGCCGGAGCCGACGCGTTGGGTCTGAACATCGAGGCAGATGAGGGAGAGCGGCTGGAGGATCGCGAGCTGGAACAGCAGGACCGGCACGGAGTAGGTGGCGTCGCCGAGCACGAAGATCGCGATGGGGATGCCGAGGTTAGCGGCGTTCACTTGGGCGGCGGACAGCGCACCGACCGTCAGTTCTGCTGATTTACGTTTGAGGGCGAGGCGCGCGATGAGCATGTAGAGAGCCATGACGATGAATGCGCTGATCGCCGCGATGAACACTTGCGGCCCGAAGATCACGGAGATGTCGGCGCGCGCGATCGTTTGGAACAGCAGGGCCGGGTTCGCGATGAGGAACGTGAGCCGGCTGAGAACGTACCGGCCCTCGGGGCCTAGGACGTTGAGGCGTCCGACAACGTAGCCGACCAGGATCACAACCCAGATAGCTGTGAAACCGGATAGCACGCCAAGCATCGCCGAAACGTTGCCCATCATGGTCTCCTTACACAGCTAGGCGGGTAGGTTCAGCGTTCAGCCCCGTCTGAGGCTCATCTAAACCTACCCGTCCGCGTCGGCTGAGGCGTGAGTCGGCTAAGTTATGCATCGCCTACGCCTGCGTCGCCTCCGCTTGCTGAGCTGTGACCTTCTTGGCGGCGCGGATTTCATCCATGGCGCCGGTGTGGACGTCTTCCGGCATCTTGTAGAAGGCGACTGTGAGAGCACCTATCAACGCGACGCCTCCCCAGATGACGCCGAGGGCCCAGAGACCGCCGGATGGGCTCCAGTGAACGAGCGCGGTGGCGATCATTGGGGTAAGGCCTGCCCCGAGTGCTGAGGCGAGCTGATACCCAAGCGATGCGCCTGTGTAGCGGATAGATGCTGAGAAAAGCTCGGCGACGTAGGCGGCGATCGGACCGTACACGAGGCCTTGGATGATGCCGTTTCCGAGGATAGCTGCGAACACATACTTGCCCATCTCGCCCGAGCCGATCAGATGTGTGAGAGGTAGGGCTGAGACGGCGGCAAGGCCGCAAGCAGCGACGAGCATGCGTCGGCGACCTACGTAGTCGGCGAGGCGGGCGGCAGCGAAGGTTACAAATAGCGTGACGATTGCAGCGATGGCTTTCCAGTTCAGAACAGTTGTGCGGTCGTTGCCTGCTTCGACTGCTACGGACACACCCCACACAGTGGTGATGGACTGGGTTATATAAACCGTGATCGCAGCGACGAGCGATACGATGACTGGCTTCTTGTAGTTCTTGATGACTTCGGCCAGCGGTGCCTTTTTCTTGTGGGCTTCTTTGTCCATCTTCTGGAAGGCTGGGGTTTCAGCGACTTTGAGTCGGATGTAGAGGCCCACGGCGATCAGGGCGCCGGAGATCAGGAATGGGATGCGCCAGCCCCACTCGATGAAGGCGTCGCCCGTCAGAACAGACATGAGCGACATCGTCAATGTCGCGAGAATTGCGCCGGCAGGTCCACCGGCATTCGCAAACGATGCGGCGAAGACGCGTTTATTGGCGGGAGCATGCTCGATCGCCATTAGAGCTGCGCCGGCCCATTCGCCGCCGACCGCGATGCCCTGGATGATGCGAAGGATCAACAAGGAGATCGGAGCGATCACGCCGATCTGCGCCGTAGATGGCATAAGGCCGATGAGTACGGTCACGACGCCCATGATGATCATGGTGGTTACAAGCGCTGTTTTACGGCCGATTCGGTCGCCGAAGTGGCCGAAGATGATGCCGCCGAGGGGCCGCGTAAGGTAACCGACAGCGAGTGTGGTGAAGGATGCGAAGAGGCTTAGGCCGGGACCGAGGTCTGCGAAGTAGAGGTGCGCGAAAACGATGGATGAAGCCGTCGCATAGAGCATGAAGTCGTAGAACTCGATCATCGAGCCGATAAAGCTTGAGGCGAGGATTGCCTTCATGTCTTTGGTGCGCAGGCTGGTCTGAGTGCCGTCACTTGCTGTTTGAGGCTCGCCTGAGTTTGTGGCAGTGGAATTCGTAGTCATGAGGAACCTCTACTTCGATGCGGTGTGGGTGATTTCGATGATGTCGAGGTCATCAGGGATCAAGAATGCGTCGCCCATCTGTGACTTTCCGTAGGCCCAGATGTTGGGATCACTGTTTCCGGGGACGATGTGGTGAAGGGCAAGCCGCTTGGCGCCGGCCTCTTGCGCGATGCGGACGGCCCCTTCGACGGAGGTATGCGACTTGTAGTGGTGTTGGCGGCCGGCTTGCACTTTGGGCCTGTCATCGTGAGCGTAGACTTCTTCAACCCAGCCGAAGTCGATCGCTTCGTGCAGCAGGAGGTCGGTTCCCTTAGCGAGGCGCACCATGTTGGGTGTTTCGGTGGTGTCGCCGCTGATGGTCACGGATCCATATTTCGAATCGAAGCGGAAAGCGAATGCCGGCGCAATGGGTGGGTGTTCCACGAGGATCGCAGAAACTGTGACCTTGTCGTCTTCGAAGATGACGAACGGTTCCATATCGGGCGTCGGATTGTCGTTGGGGTGGTATCCGGTTTCTTCGGGGATCTCGATGTCGTGGCCCTTGAAGATATCGGTTGGGGGAGTGCGAAGGGAATCCATGACGCGGTCGTTGAGGTCGGTCGCGTACGCCGCGAAGAGCGAGTCGAGCATGTCCTCGATACCCGGGGTCGGGTTGTTGGGTGCGACCGGCTGCGGTGGGTTCGTGGCCAAAGGTGACACAGGTGGCAGGGCACCGCGGTCGCCAGGACCGTAGAGCGGGAGCGGAGCGTCCCGGTCGGTGTCGAATGCGTACAGTCCGAATACGAGGAGCCCTGGGAGGTCCACGGTGTGATCGGAGTGCATGTGGGTCAAGAAGAAGCCTGCGAGCTGGCTAAAGTCGAGCCCTGATTGGCGGATGCGACGACCGGTTCCGCTACCAGCGTCGACGAGGTAGAAGCGGTCATCGACGACGACCGCGGTTGAGATTCCGTACCGGTTGCGGATGTTGTTTTTCCAGTAGCGGGGGCCGCCTGCAGTTCCGAGGGTGACGACTCGCATGCCTGGGTTGTCGATGCTAGCTGGGTTGACGGTCTCATCGCAGCGCGGCAAGCCGGTATCTGGGTTGATGTGCAGGGAACGCACTATGCCTCCTCAAAACGAATGTGGCCTGTGTCACATGGGTGCTTTCAAGTCTCCGTTCGGTCGAGAGGTATTTCAAACTATTTATTTTTTCAATCAATATAGCTAAGTTTTATATATGGATGGTTTGCACATCACGATCAGGCAGCTCGAGTATTTCCTAGCGGTGGTTGATCATGGCTCGATGAACGCCGCTGCAGAGGCTTGCCATGTCACGCAAGCGAATATTTCGAACGCGATAGCGGCTCTCGAAAAAGACATCGGGACGCAGTTGATCCTCCGAGGCAAGGGTCAACGCTCGGTTCCTACTCCGGCCGGGGAGCGATACGCGCAACGTGTTCGAGGGGTGCTGACGGCCATGGTGGAAGCGCATCAGGAAGCGAAGTCTGCTGGAGATAGGCTACGTGGCCCCCTGAAGATCGGCGGAATGCAGACCACTTTCGTCCTCTATTTCCCCGATATTGCCGCGCATTTCGTGCAGCATCATCCAGAGGTTGAACTGAGCTTTAGTGAGACAAACCCGCGCGGTTTGGAGGATGCGGTTGCCCAAGGAAAACTGGATGCCGCACTAGTGCTGGGGCAACAACGAACCCGGGCGGACCTGGAAGTTGAGGTTGTGGGGCGAGTCCGGCTCAAAGCTGTTTTACCCGAGGGGCATCCGTTGGCCGCTGAAGACCGAGTTTCCATCAAGGACTTAGCGCTGACTCCGATGATCATGTTGGATCCACCGGAAGTTCAGCGGCCTTTTGTACAGAAGGCTCAGGGTCTTGGCGTTGACATCACACCGACGTGGCGTTTCACTTCCTGGGAAGCGATCCGCTCTTTTGTTCGCCGGGGTCTGGGGGTTGCGGTCAGCAATATTGCGCCGCCGGAGGCTCTCGAAACAGGCCAGGGTGATGGCGTACCGGCGCAACAGCGAGTGTACGACGGGTTGGTGTATCGGCCGCTGCAGGAGGAGGTCTTTCAGAACACGATTGACGTGGTCTATCGGAAAACGCAGTTCCCGCAAGAGAAAATTGCGGAGCTGATTCGGATAGCCAAAAAGATCGGGTCTGAGGCGTTCTAGCCTCCCGCCCCGGCCGCCGCGCACTTACTGACCTCGCCAGCGGCGCCCCGCCCTTAAGGAACCTGCAGCTCGATGTTCTTGAGGTCGGTGATGAGCATGTGCCCGGGGCCGTGACCGATCGCGAACTCGGGTTTCGACGCCATAACGGCTGCCTGCGGGGTCACGCCGCATGCCCAAAACACGGGGACCGTGCCGTCAGGGATGTCCACGGGGTCCCCGAAGTCAGGTTCCGCGAGGTCCTTGATTCCGATCGCTTCCGGGTGCCCCACTTGCACTGGCGCTCCGTGCACGCCGGGGTAGCGGGAGCTGATCCGCACCGCATCGGCCACCCGATCCGCAGGAATGGGCCGCATCGAAACCACGAGCGGCCCCGCCATCCGTCCCGCAGGCTCACACTCGATGCTCGTGCTGTGCATCGGAACGTTGCAGCCCTGCTCGATGTGCTGCACCGGGATCCCCGCCTCCAGCAACGGTGCTTCGAACGTGAAAGAGCACCCGATGATGAACGTCACGAGGTCATCACGCCAATACTTCAGAACATCCGACGGCGTATCCACGAGCTCCCCGTCCCGGTACACGGTGTAGGACGGCGCATCGGTTCGGATATCGCCCCCGGCCAGCAACGGCCCCGTGGTCGCGCCAGCCTCAAGAACCCCGAGCACAGGGCACGGCTTCGGGTTGCGTTGCGCGAACAGCAAAACATCGAACGCCAGGTCCTTGGGCACGATGAGCAGGTTGGCTTGCGCCCAACCGTCACTGAAACCTGCGGTTGGCCTCCGCAGACCTTCGCGGAAGAGCGTGCGGGCTTCCGCCGGGGTCAAGCGTGCCACATCGTCGCCAGCACTGCTGTGTGCTTCTGCGCTGTTCACTGGAGTCGCGTTCATGTGTTCTCCTTCGTCCGCCTGCTTACTCGTCCGCTTGTTTAAAAGCGTAGGGCCTGATGCTCTCACGCATCAGGCCCTAGCTATTTATGCCCAGAGCTTGGCGAGCCCGCCGAGCGAGTTCCATCCGAGGAACAGCGTGAGCAGCCAAGCAAACACGCCGATCAACAACAGCCACGCTGGGTACTTGTAGCCGTTGAGCAGATCACGGCGTGCCCATGCAGCGTAGAGCAACACCGTCATCGAGATCGGGAGGATCAAACCGTTGAATGCGCCAGCGAAAATCAGCAGGGTCTGTGGCGCCTGGTTGATGATGAGGTACACGACCGCGCACACAGCGATGAACGCGACGGTGAGGATGTTGCGCAGGCGAGGGCTCGAATCGTGCTTAGTGATGAACGAAACCGACGTGTAGGACGCGCCGATCACGGACGTCAGACCTGCCGCCCACAGGATCACACCGAACATGCGCAGACCGATCTCGCCGGCCGCGTGGTAGAACGCGTCAGCCGCGGTGTTGTCTTGCGCCAGCGTCACGCCGGTTGCAACAACGCCGAGGATCGCGAGGAACAAAAGCACGCGCAGAATACCGGTCACGATGATGCCGAGCACCGAGCTCATAGTAATCTGACGGATCGCCTCAGGGCCCTTGATGCCGGAATCGATCATGCGGTGCGCGCCCGAGAACGTGATGTAACCGCCAACGGTACCGCCGATGAGCGTTGTGATGACGAGGAAATCGACCTGATCAGGCATCACAGTGTTCTTGAGCGCCTCACCAACTGGCGGGGCAGACACGATGGTGACGTAGAGCATCAGCAGGATCATGATCGCGCCGAGCAAGACCACGATGCGGTCCAACGCCATACCTGCCCGCTTGGACAAGAAGATCAGGATAGCGATCGCCGCAGAGATACCGCCGCCGATGCGCGGATCCCAACCGAACATCGCGTTGACACCCAGGCCGGTACCACCGATGTTGCCGATGTTGAACACAAGCCCGCCGATGAACACGAGGACGGCGATGAACCAGCCCACACCGGGCAGGACCTTGTTGCCGATCTCTTGTGCGCGCAGCCCGGAGACACCGATGATGCGCCACACGTTCAGCTGAACCGCGATGTCCACGAGGATGGACACGAGGATCGCGAACGCGAACGCCGCACCCAGCTGGACCGTGAAGTTGGTGGTCTGAGTGATGAAGCCAGGGCCGATGGCGGAGGTCGCCATGAGGAACATCGCGCCCATGAGGGCGGTGCGGTTCCCCTTTGTTAGCTTCAGCTTGGTTGAGGCGCCGGCGGTGCCGTCCTTCTCAAGGTTGGTAGCCATGATGCGTCCTTGGAACTAAGAAATGGAACTACGAATACGAATGAGTGATTGGGAGAATGCTAGCAGTAAAACGTGACGACTAACACAAAGCGGTTGTAGTAACTCCGAGGGTCCCGCTTTGAACGAGCCAGCCGGGCTGAATCTCCTGCCTAGAAACAATGCCCACGTGAAAGCAGCTCCCACTTAAAACAGTTCGGCCCCAGGCCAGCGAATGGACCTGGGGCCGAGCGAGAAACGTTCTTAGAAATAAAGAGAGCGGGTGACGGGAATCGAACCCGCGTCGCTTGCTTGGGAAGCAAGAGCTTTACCATTAAGCTACACCCGCATCGTTCACCACATGTAGGTGAACTCGCTTGGTGAACTCTCCGATTCTGGCACGCGACGCCGTGTTTTCCAAAACGTGTTTCGGCCGCCGCTGGTGCTCCCACGCCAGAACCGGTAGGTGGCTAGCTGTTGAGCACTTCGCGGATGTTTTCAACAGACTCGGCATCCAGCACGAGCCCGATCGGGTGACCCGGGTTGATCGCGATACCCACGCCAACTGCCTGGTGGAACGCCTGCAACCCCGGCATGCGGACCGCGTACGGAGCCATATCGATGAACTGCTGTGCCACGCGCGCAGGGTGCGTGAAAACTGCAAGCACAACCTTCTCGTCAGGTCCTTTGAGCAGTAGCGGCTGAACAACCTGCTGTTCGTCCGTGACTTCCTCTTCGGTCAGGAAGAACAAGTTCGCGGCAGCGATCTTGGACAGGACCTCGTTGCTTTCCAGTTTCCCTTCCGCGCCGTCAACAATCACGCGTTCGATGTCGTTGAACGGCTCGAGCTCGCTTTCATCCAGCATGCGCTCGCCGCGCTCCTGCTGAGGCTGCGCATCCTGCTGCGCATCCACTTCCGGCTGCTCTGGCTGTTCGTTCTTTTCTGGCTCATTGGTGCTCATGGTTCCAACCTACCGGGTTCGTTCGTGCTGGATCTACCCGCGGGCACGCGTCGGGCCCTTACTTGCCTGGTTTCCACTTGTAGTACTCCTCGAGGGTCAGCCCTTTCGAGGTGAGTTCGCGCGCCAGCTCAGTTCCGACGTAACGCAGGTGCCACGGTTCGTACCAGTATCCGGTGACGTCGGTCTTCCCGTCGGGATAGCGGATCACAAACCCGTATTTGTGGGCGTTCCGCGCAACCCACTGCCCGGCATTCGTGGTGGCGAAACAGCGCCGCAGGTTGCAGATCCCGTCGGAGACGTCGACGGCGAGGCCCAGTTGATGCTCGCTGGTTCCTGGTGCGGCGGACACGGAGTCCGCGTGTTGTTGGCCGTACGTGGCCCGCCAGTGGTTGTAGGTTGCGGCTTGCTGGTTGTAGGACCTGTAGCCGCTCACGGGGTGGAAGTTCACCCCGGATGCCGCCCCGTCGTTGCGTAGCTTTTTGAAAGCTTGTGCGGCTTCGCTTCGCATGCTTTGCCCGCTGCCGATGTGGACGAGGTCTTTAGGCGCGTATGTCAACGGTTCGAGGGGCCGCTTTTTGTTGGCCAGGACCTTGATGTTGTTGGGGTCGCTCGGGATCTCGGGGCTGCGGTCTTCCGCGCTTTCTGAGGGTTTTTCGCTTTCGCCTGGTTCCTTCGTCGAAGCGGACTCGGAAGGCTTTTCTGACGATGATGCGGATGGAGCCGCGCTGATTTTCGGTCCCGCGATGCTCCCCTTGGAAGGGGTCTTGTCGGCGTCGGCTGGCTTGTTTTCTGTGGCGTCCGATGCGCTGGCTGCGGCTGGCTGCTTCGCGTCAGGTGACGTTGCCGCTGGGCTGGTTTCAGCATCGTTGGTTGCTTGGCCACCAGAGCGGGAGAGTACGGTCACGAGGATCAGCGCGAGAACGGCAAGGAACACACCCACGGGAAGAGCCCACCGCGGCACAGTCCTCGCGGTCGCGGCGGCGTGCCTACCTTTCACGAGCCGATCCTTCCGGTGAAGTGAACCGCGCGCATCGCACGGACACCTTTTGTTGCGTGCACCTTTTACTATGTCAGATCTTCACTATGTCAGATGTTCGCGGTCCAGCTTTCAAATTGGCCCGGAAAATGCGAGAAATGGTGGCTACGCGATATTCTGAGCGTGTGTTGCTCTCAGATGGTGATATTCGTAAAGCCCTAGATTCCGGGAAGATCGCGCTCGAACCGCGAGGCGAGGACATGATCCAGCCTTCGAGCGTGGACGTACGCCTGGACCGTTACTTCCGGTTGTTCGACAACCACAAGTACCCGTACATCGACCCGTCGACTGAACAGGCTGAGCTGACCCGCCTCGTCGAAGTTGAACCAGACGAGCCGTTCATTCTGCACCCGGGCGAGTTCGTTCTGGGAGCCACCTATGAAAAAGTGACCCTGCCAGGTGACGTCGCCGCCCGCCTCGAAGGTAAATCTTCGCTCGGTCGGCTCGGCCTTCTGACCCACTCGACCGCAGGGTTCATCGACCCAGGTTTCTCGGGACACGTGACCCTTGAGCTTTCCAACATGTCGACCCTGCCGATCATGCTGTGGCCAGGCTCCAAGGTAGGACAGTTGTGCTTCTTCCAGCTGTCCTCACCAGCCGAGCACGCCTACGGCACCGGCCCGTACCTCAACCGTTACCAGGGCCAGCGCGGCCCGACCGCATCGCGTTCGCACCTGAACTTCCACCGCACCCGCATCGAAGACTAGGCGGCGGGGGAGTAGGCGGGGAGTAGGCCCCGTCACTCCGGCGCGGCAGCTCCTTCGCCCTAGGCCGCGCGCGTGGTCGTGTCTTCCCGCTTGATCCCTGGAACCATCGAGAACAGCACGATGCCGACCACGAAAATCACCAGGATTCCTATGATGCCGTAGCGGGTTGCGCTGCCATCCGCTCCCATGTTGTCCATGACCTTCGAAGCCACGTAGATCGAGGCCGAGAACAGCCCGGGGCCGAGGAACGTGACGGCGCGGCCCGTGGTCGCGTACAGGCCGAAAATCTCACCCGCGGTGTGTTCGGTGGTGCGGCGCGCAAGCAGTGCGCGCGAGGACGACTGTGCTGGCCCGACCAGGAGGCACAGGAACAGTCCGAAGACCCAGAACTGCCAGCTTTCCTGAGAGAACAAAACACCCAGGCCCGCACCGATCAGCGCGATCAACGCAACCATGATGACGGCGCGAGGGCCCACCACATCGTCAAGCCAGCCGCCGATGATCGCGCCCGTAGCCGCAACCACGTTGCCAACCAGCGCGAACAGAATGACCTCGGTTTGATCCATGCCGAAAACGGTGGCCGCGATGATCCCACCGAACGTGAAAACAGTCGCCAAACCATCCCGGTAAATAGCAGACGCCAACAAGAACCACACCGTCGGCCGGTCCTTGTGCCACAAGCTCTTGATGCTGCGCCACAACATCACATATGACTCACGCCAGCTCGCTTTAGGCCCCGGAACCGCAGGGATCTCCGGGACGCTGAAGAACATCGGGGCGCAGAACACCGCCATCCACACCGCACAGAACACAGCGACCATGCGGATGTTGAAGCCCTCATCGGGATTTGAACCGAACCACGGAACCACCGGCTGCACGAACACGAACAAAACCGCCGCGAGCGCAACAATGCCACCCAGATAACCGAACGCCCACCCAATACCGGAGATCCGGCCGATCTTATGTTTCGGGGCGATCTGCGGGAGGATCGCGTAATAGTTCACGTTCGCGATCTCGCTGAAGAACGTAGCAACGCAGATCAAGAGGATCCCTGGCCACAAATACGCAGGCTCCGGCTTGATGAAGAAGCACGCCGCAGTCGCGAGAACGATCATCCCGGTGTGGAACGCGAGCCACTGTTTGCGCTTACCGCTGCGGTCAGCCCGCAGGCCCAAAACCGGCGCCGTCAGCGCGATCACCGCACCCGTCAACGCGACCGCGAGCGAAAGCTGGGACGCGTTCTCGTCAGGGTCACCGAACGACTCCGACGTCAGGTAAACCGTGAACACGAACGTGAGCATGATGGAGTTGGTGACGTTCTCGCCCCAGTCCCACAGCGACCACGTGAAGACCTGTTTTTTAGTGCCCTGCCCGTAGGCCTGCGGAGCGCCTGGGGCGGCGTGAGGGGTTGTGTGCATGTGAAGAGCCTATGGCGGGGTTCCGTAGAATAAAAGAGACTGTGGATTGTTTGGATGGGCGGTCCCAGTTTGTCCCGTACATCGAGACGTTAGGTGAAACCGTGCTCCCAGTCCTGCTTGCACTGTTCGTCGCGGCATTTTTGGCCCCGCTTTTGGTGCGCTGGATTGGTAGGAACGCGTTCTATGTTTTGGCGCTGGTCCCGGCCGCAGGTTTCGTGTGGCTGACCACGGTGGTTGTGCGGGGAATGCCCGGAAACTTGGGGGAAATTGCCCCGGGAACGGTCGGCCAAGATCTTATTCCGCAAGAGGAATATACGTGGATTCCAACGTTCGATGTGGAGTTCGCTTTCCGCTTGGATCCGCTGGCTGCCGCTCTAAGCTTTTTGATCCTCGGAGTGGGCGCGCTCGTGTTGCTGTACTGCGCCCGCTACTTCAAATCCGAAGACGCCTCGATCGGTCCTTTCGCTGCGCAGCTAACGGCGTTCGCGGCCGCGATGTTCGGCCTTGTGACGTCAGATGACTTGATCTCCCTGTTTATTTTCTGGGAGATGACCACCATCCTGTCCTACCTGCTGATCGGTTACGCCCGCTCGCGTCTCTCTGCACGCCGTTCAGCGCTGACCGCGCTCATCGTGACCACCGCAGGTGGCCTTGCGATGTTCGGTGGGCTCGTGATGCTCGGAGTTACCGCCGGTACGTTCCGGCTCTCCGAGATCCTCATGATGACCGACGCGCTGACTGCAGAGAACGCGGTGGTCACGGCGGCGATCATTTTGATCTTGGTGGGCGCGATCTCCAAGTCTGCGTTGTTCCCGTTCCACTTCTGGCTTCCCGGCGCGATGGCCGCACCGACCCCGGTCTCGGCCTATCTTCACGCCGCGGCGATGGTCAAAGCTGGCGTTTACGTCGTTGCGCGTTTGGCGCCAGGGTTCTCGGACACTCCGGGGTGGACGCTGCTGACCGTCGGCTTCGGCCTCTACACGCTGTTGCTGGGTGGCTGGCGTGCGTTGCGCCAAACCGATATCAAGCTCGTCCTGGCCTACGGAACCGTGTCCCAGCTCGGCCTCATCATCGCGGTCCTCGGCATCGGAACCCCAGCGGCGATGCTCGGTGGGCTTGCGCTCATGCTCGGCCATGGCCTGTTCAAATCCGCGCTGTTCCTGGTCGTCGGCGCGATCGACCACGGAACCGGTACCCGCGATCTGCGCAACCTTTCCGGCCTGTGGAAAGCACGCCCGGTTCTGTTTGTGTGCTCGGTCATCTCCGCGGCTTCGATGGCAGGCCTTCCTATCACCTTCGGCTTCATCGCTAAAGAAACCGCCCTCGCCGCCCTCATCGAGGCGCCAACGGACGCGAGCGTTCTCGTGACCGTGATCTTCGCGCTCGGCTCCGTGCTGACCTTCGCGTACGCCGCCCGTTTCGTGTGGGGCTCCTTCGCAACCAAGCCAGGTGTCGAGCCCACCAAGATCAGCTGGACCCAACCGACGCTCGCAACCCCTATCGTCGTGCTGACGCTCGGAACTATCATCCTCGGCTTCGTTCCAGGCCCAGCCGATGCGCTCCTGAGCCCCGCGGCCAACGTCTTCCCACATCTGGAGCCGCACACGGCACCGCTTGAGCTGTGGCACGGGTTCACCATCGAGCTCGCGATCACCGCTGGGATCGTGGCGCTCGGCCTCATCATGTTCTTCGCGCGGGAAATCGTCGCTAAGGCCCAAGCCCGCGTCCCGGCGCTCATCGATGGCGAACGCACCTACCGCTACGTCATCACCGGAATCGACTGGACCGCGCACCGCGTGACATCCGCGTTGCAGCGAGGCCAGCTGTCCTACTACCTCGCGGTCATCCTCGTAACCGCGCTCCTGGTTCCGACCATCGGTGTTCTCGCGGGCGGTGGCGTCTCATTCGACCGCGGCGAACAGACCACGAACCTCGTGTTCACAACCAAGCTCGTCAACGTCCTGATCCTGGTTGTCATGGCGGTTGGTGCGGTGGCCGCGATGCGGGCACGCCGCCGCTTCATGGGCGTGCTGATGGTCTCGCTGACCGGCTCCGGCATGGTAGCTCTGTTCGCGTTCCACAGCGCGCCGGACCTCGCTGTGACGCAGCTGTTGATCGAAGTGATCGTGCTGATCGCGTTCTTGCTTGCGCTACGCGTTTTGCCGGCTTCGGTGTGGCAAGGCCGGCCTCGTAGGCGCCGGAGCGTTCAGCTCGCCGTGGCGATCGGCTTCGGTGTTTTCACGGCCGTTGCGGCGGGCCTCGCGATGGCGGCACGCACCGCAGACCCGATCTCGCTCAAGTACCCGCAGCTGGCCGTTGAAGGCGGCCACGGCCACAACATCGTGAACGTGACGCTCGTGGATATTCGTGCTTGGGATACGTTCGGAGAGATCACTGTTCTAGCGATCGCGGCGACCGGTGTTGCGTCGCTTATCTTCGTGGTGACGCGCGGGGCGGACCGGACTCGCGCAGGCAACGTTGCGCCCGGCTCGATCGGCACTGTGTACGCCTCGGCGGTGCGTCAGCGTGTGGCGAGCGTCTTCCTTGACGCTGAACGTGCAGATACGTCCTCGGCGTGGCTCGTAGCTGGCCGGACGCTTGCACCGGAGCGGCGCTCGATCATCATCGAGGTCATCACCCGGCTGATCTTCCACTCGTTCATTCTGTTCTCGATCTATCTTTTGTTCGCGGGCCACAACTCGCCGGGCGGCGGTTTTGCGGGAGGCCTGCTCGCGGGTCTCGCGCTCGTGTTGCGGTATCTCGCAGGTGGCCGAGTTGAGCTGGCCGAAGCGATCCGTATAGGCCCAGGCCCACTGCTCGGTACGGGGCTCACGATCGCGGCAGCCTCGGGCATTTTCCCGCTGTTCTTCGGCGGGCAGGTTTTCCAGACCGCCGTTATTGATTTCACCTTCTTCGGTGAGCATCACTTTGTGACCTCAACGATCTTCGATATCGGCGTGTACCTCATCGTGGTCGGCTTGGTCTTGGACGTTCTGGAATCGCTGGGCTCTGAGCTCGATGTGCGCCTTGACGCGGAGATCCAGCACGTGAGTGAAGCGCAGCAAGCGTTGGTGGGCTATGACGGTGCGGCTGTGCGCGGGCAGAACTTCTCACGCGGCGGCAGCACAGGTGGCAACTCAAGTGGGCCAGGTGGTGCGACAGGTGCAGGTGCTGACGAAGGATCGGAGGTGACCCGATGACGATCGATATAACGATGCTGTTGATGGTCGCGGTGTTGGTCTCCGCGGGCATCTATCTGATGCTTGAACGCACGCTGACACGGGTCTTGTTGGGCATCCTGTTGCTGGGCAATGGTGTGAACGTTTTGATCCTGACGGCTGGCGGGCCAGGTGGTTTGGCGCCGCTGGTGGGTGGGGACGTGCCTGCGGAGGATTATTCGGATCCGCTTCCGCAGGCGATGATCCTCACGGCGATCGTGATTTCGTTTGCGGTCACGGCGTTTTTGCTCGGCATGATTTACCGTTCGTGGTGGCTTTCGCGTGCGGATGAGATTCAGGCTGACGCTGAGGACGTGCGTGTTTCGCAGGGAGGCATTGTGCACGACCCTGAGGAAGACGGCGAGCTGCACGTCGAGGATTCCGAGTTCGCGACGCCGGATGAAGTCGAATCGGATGACGACGGCGGCTTGGGTGAGGACCCTGACAACCTGACTCCGGCTCAGGCGGCCCGGACGCGCGCTGAGTCGCGCAGGGTTGTTGACGAGTACATGGCGGAGATGGCGCGGGAAGCTGAACGCGAGGAACGCGAAGAGCAAGAGAAGGGTGATCGCTGATGAACTGGGATGCGTTGCCTTTCGATGTTGTGTCGCTGACCCCGCTGGTGGTTGTGCTACCGATTCTGGGTGCTGCTTTGGCGTTCGTGTTTCAGCGTTCGCCGCGTGCTCAGAGGTTCGTTTCGATCACGACGCTCTCGCTTTCGTTGCTGATCGGTTTCGTGTTGTTGTTGCGGGCGTATTCGTTGGGCGCGGCCGCGGTGACGATGGGTGGCTGGGCTCCGCCGTTTGGCATCACTTTGGTCGTGGATGAGTTTGCGGCGTTGATGCTGGTGGTCTCGAACGTGGTCTCGCTTGCGGTGCTGATTTACGCGACGGGGCAGGGCTATACGGACCAGAAGGGCGACGGCCCGATTTCGGTGTTCTATCCGACGTACATGTTCTTGGTTGCGGGTGTTTCGAACGCGTTTATCGCGGGTGACTTGTTCAACCTGTATGTGGGCTTCGAGATTTTCTTGACCGCGTCCTATGTGTTGATCACGTTGGGTGGTTCGGCTGAGCGTGTGCGCGCCGGCACAACCTATGTGGTTGTTTCGGTTCTCTCGTCGATGCTGTTCTTGATTTCGATCGGCGTGATTTACGCGGCGACGGGCACGGTTTCGATGGCGGATGTTTCGGATAAGATCGCGCAGCTTGGCCCGACGACGCAGACGTTGCTGCACCTGATGGTTTTGATCGCGTTCGGTGTCAAGGCGGCGGTATTCCCGTTGAGCTTCTGGCTTCCGGACTCTTATCCGACGGCGCCGGCTCCGGTCACGGCGGTGTTCGCTGGCCTGCTCACCAAGGTGGGTGTGTACGCGATCGTGCGCACCGAGACGCTGCTTTTCAGGGACAACGACCTCTCGGATCTTCTGATGTGGGTCGCGGTTCTGACGATGATCATCGGTATTTTGGGTGCGCTCGTCCAGACCGAGATCAAACGTATGCTCTCGTTTACGCTCACGAGCCACATCGGCTACATGGTTTTCGGTATCGCGTTGGGCACGCAGACCGGTTACGCGGCGGCGATCTACTACGTCGCGCACCACATTTTGGTTCAGACTTCGTTGTTCATGGTCGTGGGCCTGATTGAGCGCCGTGGCGGTACGTCGAATATTGAGCGGCTTGGTTCGCTCGCTAAGCTCGCCCCGTTCTTGGCGGTGCTGTACTTCATCCCTGCCATGAATCTCGCGGGTATCCCGCCGTTCTCGGGCTTCATCGGCAAGGTCGGTTTGGTGATCGGCGGTGTCGAGGATGGTTCGGCGATGGCGTGGGTCAACATCGCGGCTTCGCTGCTCACGAGCTTGTTGACGCTGGTTGCGGTGGCTCGCGTGTGGAACCGTGCGTTCTGGCGCCGCGCTGAGGACGCCGAGGATGCGGATCCGATGCTGTTGGAGGCGATGAACAAGAAGTTCCGTCGCGTCCGCACGTATGAGGCGGTAGCCCAGTTCCCGGATTCGCGGTACTCCGACCACGGCAATGTGAAGGTCCTTCCAGGGATCATGGTGGGGTCCACCGCAGCGCTGGTGTGCGCATCGTTGGCTTTGACGATTTTCGCGGGCCCGCTGTTCAAGCTCACAGACAAGGCGTCTGCCGCGATGGTCAAGGGCGAGGAATACCGGGTGGCCGTGTATGAGGCATCGAACCGTGCTGCGCCAGAGCGGGGTGGCCCGGAGGATGGCAAGGGCCGCACCTTGGAGGATCCGTCCGGTGAAGGGGGTGCGGGCAAGTGAGCCGTTTCGTGAAGTCGATGCGCCGCCTGCTGGTTGAGCTGCCGCTTCTGGTGTGGCTCGTGGTGGTGTGGTGCATCTTGTGGCAGTCGTTCGCATTCGCGAACATACTGTTTGGCCTGGCGCTTTCACTACTGATTGTGCGTGTTTTCCGGCTGCCGCCCGTCGTGCTTTCGGGGCGGTTCTCGCCGATCCGTGGGCTCGCGTTCATGGGCTGGTTTGTGGGCCAGATTGTGTCTGGTTCGCTCCAGGTCACGTGGGTTTCGTGGAGGCAAGGTAAGAATGTCACGAACGCGGTGGTTGAGGTTCCGTTGCGTACGCGTGATGACTTGCTGATGACCGCGGTGGGCCATGTGGCGTCGCTGATTCCGGGTTCGCTGGTGGTGGATGTGGACCGCCGCCATGGGACGTTGTACCTGCATGTTTTGGGAATCCGGAACACGGATGAGGCGAATAGGTTCCGCGCGGATGTTTTGGAGATTGAGCGGCGCCTGATTTATGTGATGGGTTCTCGTGAAGAGCTGGGGCTGTTGCGTAAAGAGGAGCTGCGGGTCGCGCGTGAGTTGGTTGCTGCTCGTCGAGAGGCTGATGGCTGGCATTCGGTAGACGCCGCGGTTGACGCTGAGCACGCTGTTGAAGCTGAACGCAGTGAGGGAGGTAGCGTCCGATGATGTGGTGGGCTGAATACGGCTGGTTTGGCTTAGCCGCATTGGCGGCAGCGGTGGTGCTGGGTTTGGCTGCCGTGTTGACGGTGGTCCGGATTGTGCGTGGGCCGTCGCTTTTGGACCGGATTATCGCCTCGGATGTTTTGTTGGTGATTATTTCGTGCGGCTTGCTGATTTGGATGGCGGTGTCGAGTGACTTTTCGGCGTTGCCGATGGTTTTCTTGGCGTCGGTGATTGGTTTCTTGGGTTCGGTTACGGTCGCGAGGGTTACGGCCTCTTCTGCTGCTACTCAGATGCCGGTCGAGGGGACGGGCCCGGACTCCACCCATGGTGCGGGGACTGAGCGGGGTGATTCGGCGTGAACTGGACGTTGTTTTGGGATATCACCGCGGCTGTGTTGATGATCGGCGGTAGCCTGATGAGTTTGTCTGCGGCGATCGGTATGCTCAAGTTCCCTGACGTGCTGTCCCGTATGCACTCGGCTGCTAAGCCTCAGGTTTTGGGGCTTTTGATGATGCTGTGTGCCGTGGCGATCAAGACCACGGTGTGGCAAGCGATCCCGGTTTTGGCGTTGATCTGGATCATGATGCTTCTGACCAACCCGGTTTCTGCTCACATGGTGGGGCGTGCCGCGTACCGTTCTAAGCACCTCAAGCGGGCAACGCTGATCGAGGACGACCTCGAGGCGGTTGTGAAGGCCGCCGAGGACGCGGAGGACCACCGGACTCCGCGCGGTGAGGCCCTGCACCACCCGACTGCTGTGCAGGCTGAGGTCGATGGCCACCACTGAGCGCGCAAGGGCCATTCTGAGCGGGCTCGCGTCAACGCGCCCTCAGCGCGAAAAACTGTATAAGTTTTTCCACCAGAACCCTGAGCTATCCATGCAGGAGCACGTGACCTCTGAGCGGATTCTGCAAGAGCTCGAAGCCACAGGTATTTCTGCCAACCGCGTCGGCGAAACCGGCGTGGTTGCGGTCATCGAAAACGGCGACGGCCCGGTCGTGGCGGCACGCGCGGACATCGATGCGTTGCCTGTCAAGGAAGTCTCGGGTAAGGATTACGCCTCCACAGCAACACAGGTTGATGACAAGACTGGCGCTGAGGTTCCGGTGGCACACGCGTGCGGGCATGACGTTCACCTCATGTCGCTTCTGAGTGCGCTGCAGGCATTCAGCGAAAACAAGGATCAGTGGTCCGGAACCTTCGTTGGGGTTTTCCAGCCCGCCGAGGAAACCGCTGAAGGTGCACGGGCGATGCTCGCGGCAGGCGTCGAGGAAGCAATGCCACGGCCCGATGTGTACCTCGGCCAGCATGTGCTCGCGAGCTTGCCTGGGGGTTACGTGGGGACTCGCCGCGGGCCGGTGCTCTCCTCTGCTTTCTCGGTCAAGGTCACGGTGCACGGTAAAGGATCCCATGGCTCGATGCCGGAGCTCGGCGTGGATCCGGTTGTCTTGGCGTCCAGCATCGTGATGAGGCTTCAGACCGTCGTTTCGCGTGAAGTGGCGGCCAGCGAGACCGCTGTGGTGACTGTTGGTGCGATCCACGCGGGAACCAAGTCCAACATCATTGCTGATTCGGCCGAGCTGCTCATCAACACTCGTGCATACAGCAGCGAAGTGAGTGAGCACCTGAAAGAGGCGATCGAGCGCATCGTACGAGCAGAGTGCCTTGCCGCCCGCAGCCCGCACGAACCAGAGTTCACGTACTACGACCGCTACCCGCTGACCGACAACGACGCTCAAACGACTGACAGCGTCCGGGACGCTTTCGACGCCTACTTCGGTGATGAAGCCTGTGACCTGGATGCGGTGCCTGCATCCGAGGATTTCTCCGTCATCCCTGACGAGTGGGGCGTTCCGTATACGTACTGGGGGCTCGGCGGCTTCGCTGATACGAGCACCGCTGTTGGCAACCACAACCCGGCTTTCGCTCCCGACCTCCAACCGACTCTGGACCGTGGGGTTGAGGCGATCGTCGTAGCCGCGTGCGCATGGTTGGGGAGACGCGCTGAGTAGGTGGCCATACATAGAACTGCTCCCCACGAGTTGGCCGCTGTTGACACAGCGCAACTCACGGGGAGCAGTCTAAGTTCGTCCGGGTTTCAGATCTCCGGGTTCTAGATCTCTTCCGGGTTGCTCTTGGAGCGCTTGGCGGCCTTCTTGGAGCCCTGCTCGATCGAGGTCTGGATCAACGCCATCATGCCGGCGGAGATCGCGGCGAAGAGCGCAACACGGGTTGCGGAGGCTTCCTCGCGGGCTTCCTTGTTCTTCTTCGTCGGGGCATCGGCGCCGGTCACCTGGAGCCACACATTCTCCAGGACCTTGGAGCCGACGATTCCCGCAACGAGGGAAAAGATGGACGCGAAAATCTTGTTCAAAGCATTCACAGGTTCCACACTACAGTGTTTGTTTCATCGCTACAGCGTTTGTTCAAGAGTGTGGGAAAGAACCTCATGCAATTCAGGGTCCATCGACACCTCTACGCCATCCACATGTGAGACCGGCCGGAGCATCCGAACCGAGCTCGCGAGCCACAAAGCATCGGCCGCGAGCAGGTCAGCGGGGCGCATCGGGACAGACTCGACCGCCCAGCCGTGAGCCTTCGCAGCCTCAGCGATCGCCGCGACCGTGGTGCCTGCGAGGCCGCCCGTTTCAACACCCGGGGTGCGCACCACAATCCGCCCAGGCTCTTCGGTGCTGCGGTATGCAGCAACCACGGAGGCCGTCAGTCCATCGAGTACGAGGCCGTCGCTCGTCACGAAGATCGCATCATCCGCGCCCTGGCTCTTGGCGTACGTCAACGCCGCGACATTCACCGCGTAGGAGAGCGTCTTCGCGCCGAGAAGTAGCCACGGGGCGCGCTGGGCCGCACCGGAATCGTAGCCGCGGTCCAGCGTCAGAACCTTGATCGGTTTAGGGTCCGGGTCCCGCGCCGGAACAGGGGAGAGGGTTACAAAACATGCAGCACCTGTGCCTGGGGCGCCGCGGGTGGCAACGCAACGGATCGACGCCTCGGGTTCGCCGTCCGGCTCCGCCTCTTCGTGGCTTGCGTTGGAATCTGCGTCCTGTGCCAAGAACGCTTCCAAGCCCAGCGCGATCGCACGCTCCCACACGTCAGCCGGCGGAATCTCGAGCGCGAGAGCTTCAGCGGAACGCTCCATCCGCGCCAAGTGCTCACCCACAGAACGGATCCGCCCACGCCTATACAACAACGTCTCGAACACGCCGTCCCCGCGCGTCACACCCGCATCATCGAGTCGCAACCACCCAGCCGCCGGATCAACGCAACGAGCAGACCAACCCGCCGTCGCATCGGAAGCAACCGCCGCATCGGAAGCAACCGCCGCATCGGGCGCCGCAACATCGCGTTCAATCCACACGCCGACCATCGATCGAGGCGCATTCTGCCGAGCCATAACCCCTCCACGCTCTAAACCGTCACACAGACCGTCACAAACGCCTGTCACAAAGGTTCATTGAGTCACAGCGTACTCGCGGCAAAGCGCCGACAGATAAAGTTACAGGTATTGGTTTATTGCAACCTCGGGCGAATCGATGGTTGCCGGCGGACGTGAGAGGACACCTGGATGGGCGATATCTGGCTCTTGCCAGCGAATTGGCCTGAATGGCTCACGTACTCGCTACTCACGGTGGATTTGCTGATCCGCATCGCGATGCTCGGCATTGTCCCGGGCGGGCGCCGCCCCACGACCGCGATGGCGTGGCTGCTTGCGATCTTCCTGTTGCCTTACGTGGGCCTCATCATTTTTTTGCTGTTCGGTTCGCACCGACTCAACAAGCCACGGCGTGAACGGCAAGAAGCAGTCAACCGGGAAATCATGAAGGCGGTGGGCCCGGATCCGCTCGATAAAGTTCCCGGTCACTTCCCGCGCTGGGTCACGAGTGTTTCCGAGCTCAACCAGAACCTGACGGGTTATCCGCTCGCCGGCGGTAACCGATTCCGTTTCGATGCCGACTACAAGAACATCATGAAGACGATGGCCGAGGACATCGACACGGCGACCGACTACGTGCACGTCGAGTTCTATATCGCGGGCGTTGATAAGGAATACACCGAGCCGGTGTTCCAAGCGCTTGAGCGGGCGTCGGTTCGCGGCGTCAAGGTGAGGTTCCTGTTCGACCAGATCGGTACCTGGCGTTTGCCTGGCTACCGGAAGATGAAAAAGCGCCTCACGAAAGCCGGCATCGAGTGGTATCGGATGCTGCCCATCGCGCCGTTCAAGTGGCGCTGGCGTCGCCCGGATCTACGCAACCACCGCAAGATCCTCGTGGTCGACGGCCGCATCGGCATGACGGGTTCGATCAACCTCATCGAACCGAGCTACCTGCGCCGTTCCGCGCACAAGCTCGGGCGCGAATGGATCGACATGATGGCCCGCATCGAAGGCCCCATGGTCGACCACCTGGACCTCGTTTTCGCAACCGACTGGTACCTTGAATCCGGTAATCAAGTGTTCGATCAGCTCCAGTTCTCCGAGCACGACCGCCCTGGCGATACGCTCGCTCAGATGATCCCTTCGGGCCCGGGTTACCCGCAGGAGAACAACTTGCGGATGTTCAACTCGCTCATCTATAACGCGAGAAGGCAGGTGCGCATCACGACGCCGTACCTGGTTCCCGATGATTCGTTGCTGTATTCGCTGACGACCGCGGCGCAGTCCGGGATTGACGTCGAACTGTATTTGTGCCGCGAAGGCGACAACAAGATCACCAACCACGCGCAACAGTCCTACTACGACACCTTGCTGGACGCCGGCGTGAAGATTTACCGGTACCCGTCCCCGGACGTTCTGCATTCCAAGTGCGTCACGGTCGATGACACGGTGGGGGTTTTCGGGTCGTCGAACATGGATATGCGTTCGTTCAGCCTCAACAACGAGATCACGATGTTGACCCTAGGTAGCGAATGCGTGGCCTCGCTCAACGCGATCATGGATTCGTATAAAGATAAGTCTGAGCTGTTGACGATGGAAGCGTGGGAAGCCCGCTCGCCAATGGCGAAGTGGTTGGATAACGTAGCGCGCCTCACTGCAGTCGTGCAGTAGCGCGCTGACTAAAGCTGTGCAGGAAGCGCTCCGACCCAGACGCGGGCCCGGGCGAGCACGTCGCCGCTCCCGTTGTCGACGTTGATGCTGATGTCGTTGGGGCCGTCGCTTGCGGTGGGTAGTTGCTCTTCTTGTGCGGCCCAGGTGTCCCAGTGGGGTGCGTAGGTTGCGCCGTCACGGGCGAGGGCGCGGTTTTTGCGGGTCGCGGTGTCGAGGGTCAGGGTGAGAGTCCCGGCGAGGAACCGCCGGGCGGCAGGATGCCCGGCTCCGACGCCTTCGAGGATGATGACGTCCGCCGGCCCTAGCGTGCGTGGGGCGTCGTGGCGTGAGGTGTACCAGTTCCAGGGCGTCCAGGTGACGTGGCCGTCGCGTGCCAAGGCGGGCAGTAGTTGCTGTGTGTAGGTTTCGAGGCCCGTGTGGAGGCCGTGCCAGCCCGGGTAGAGCTCGTCGAGATGCAACACATCAACGCTGCGGCCCTGTGCTTGCAACCATTCGGCCAGCTCGAGGCTCAGGTGAGTTTTCCCGGTTCCTGAGCGGCCGTCGACCGCGATGATTACCGGCTTGCTTCGCGTACCCATTCGATGATCCCTGGGAGCGCCGCGGTGATTTGCTCGCGTGTGGTTTCGAAGTCGCTCATGTCGCCGTACCACGGGTCTGCCATGCGCAGGTTGGTTTCGGGCTGGTTAGCGGCGCCGGGTTCGAAGGAGCGCACCATGCGGATGCGGGCCGGGTTGATCTCGGCTGGCGCGAGGGTGCGGAGGGTTTCGATGTGGCGGACGTCCGCGGCGAGGAACAGGTCGGTCTGTGCCCAGTCGCCCGCGTTGAGTTGGCGGGCCACGTGGCCTTTCGCTGTGAGGCCGAGGTCGTTCAGTATGCGTTCGGTGCGTGGGTCGGCAGGGTTGCCGGCTTCTTCGTCGGACGTTCCGCACGAGTCGACGCGCACGTTGCTGATGCCTGCTTGGGCGAGCGCGTCTTGGAGCATGTAGTGCGCCATCGCTGAGCGGCAGATGTTGCCGGTGCAAACGAAGAGAATCGTAAACGGTTCCTGGCCTTCACCAGAGGTGTGGTCCGCTTCAGCGTGCGAAGCCTGGTCCGCGGTGGTGGTTGAAGTGTTTTCCAGCATGACTCCAGCGTAGCCAAATCAAAGTTGAGCGCTCTCGACTCAGGATAAGTTGACAAGACTCGACTCATGTTACATACTTGAGTACAGATGGCTCAGGTTTGGAGATCCGATCGCTGGATCGATCGCCATGGAATCCAAGCGTTGAGTCGAATAGGCAACTGAAGGGCTGTTCGTTGAACGGCCGAAAGTGAGGAATTCATATGGCACGTTCTGTAGGTATTGACCTCGGTACTACTAACTCGGTGCTCTCCATCCTTGAGGCTGGCGAGCCAACCGTGATCGCTAACGCTGAAGGTTCGCGTACCACCCCATCGGTGGTTGCGTTCTCGAAGGGTGGCGAGGTCCTGGTGGGTGACATCGCTAAGCGCCAGGCCGTCAACAACGTTGACCGCACCATCTTCTCCGTCAAGCGCCACATGGGCACTGACTGGACCATCGACATCGATGACAAGAAGTACACCGCGCAGGAAATCTCTGCACGCATCTTGATGAAGCTCAAGCACGATGCGGAAGATTACCTCGGTGAAAAGGTCACCGACGCCGTGATTACGGTCCCTGCATACTTCAACGACGCTGAGCGTCAGGCAACCAAGGAAGCTGGCGAGATCGCGGGCCTCAAGGTGTCCCGCATCGTCAATGAGCCAACCGCGGCTGCACTGGCTTACGGCCTCGACAAGGGTCAGGAAGACGAACTCATCCTGGTGTATGACCTCGGTGGCGGTACGTTCGACGTCTCGCTGCTCGAAGTTGGCAAGGATGAAGACGGCTTCGCAACCATTCAGGTTCGCGCAACCGCAGGTGACAACCGCCTCGGTGGTGACGACTGGGATCAGCGCATCGTCGACTGGCTGCTCGAGTCCGCCAAGAGCAAGGGCGCTGACCTGTCCAACGACAAGATCGCTCTCCAGCGTCTGCGTGAAGCCGCAGAGCAGGCAAAGCGTGAGCTGTCCTCGGCAACCAGCACCAACATCTCGCTACAGTACCTCTCGGTGACCCCAGAGGGCCCAGTCCACTTGGACGAGCACCTGTCCCGCGCTAAGTTCCAGGACCTGACTTCGGATCTGCTTGAGCGGACCCGCAAGCCATTCAACGACGTCATCGCAGAAGCCGGCGTCAAGGTCAGCGACATTGCCCACGTCGTTCTCGTGGGTGGCTCGACCCGCATGCCAGCTGTTGCAGATCTCGTCAAGGAAATGGCGGGCAAGGAGCCAAACAAGGGCGTCAACCCAGACGAGGTTGTCGCGATGGGTGCGGCACTTCAGGCAGGTGTGCTCGCAGGTGAACGCAAGGACGTTCTGCTGATCGACGTGACCCCGCTCTCCCTCGGTATCGAGACCAAGGGTGGCGTCATGACCAAGCTGATCGAACGCAACACCGCGATCCCAACCAAGCGTTCCGAAACCTTCACGACCGCGGAAGACAACCAGCCATCCGTGTCGATTCAGGTCTTCCAGGGCGAGCGCGAGTTCACTCGCGACAACAAGCCACTGGGCACCTTCGAACTGACCGGCATCGCCCCGGCACCACGTGGCCTCCCACAGATCGAGGTGACCTTCGACATCGACGCTAACGGCATCGTGCACGTCTCCGCTAAGGACAAGGGCACCGGAACCGAGCAGTCCATGACCATCACCGGCGGCACCTCGCTGGATCAGTCGGACATCGACCGCATGGTCAAGGAAGCTGAAGAGCACGCTGCAGAGGACAAGGCACGCCGCGAGGCAGCCGAGACCCGCAACGCTGCAGAGTCCGCTGCTTACTCGGTGGACAAGCTCATCAAGGACAACGCTGACAAGCTGCCAGAGGACGTCAAGAACGAGGTCCAGGCTGACGTCGATGCGCTCAAGAAGGAACTTGAAACCCCAGAGGGCAACGACGACGAGGTCAAGGCTAAGTTCGAGAAACTGCAGCAGTCCCAGACCAAGCTGGGCGAGGCTCTGTATGCACAGGCTCAGTCTGAGGCTGGCGCTGAGGGCGCGGCTAACGCTGGCGGCTCGGATGACGACGACGTCGTAGACGCCGAGGTCGTTGACGAAGACGAAGACCAGAAGTGAGGTAGTGGCATATGTCGAACGAGGAGAAGAACCTAGGCGATCAGCAGCCTGAAGAGACGGGTGCGGAAGCGGCTCGCGACGAGCAGGCCCCTGAAACCCCGGTAGAGGGCGGAGCTGACACCGATGCGCTGGGCCAGGCTCAGCAGATCCTCGACGACGCCGCACGAGCCGAAGAGGCCTCCGCATCCGGCGAAATGGATGCGGAGGGCCTCGCGGCCGAATACAAAGAGGACCTCCAGCGGTTGCAGGCGGAGTTCACGAACTACCGCCGCCGTGTAGAGCGGGATAAGAAGAACGCTCACGATGAGGGCCTCAATAAGGCCGTGGCTAGCTTGATTCCGGTTTTGGATGATATCGATGCGGCTCGTGCTCATGGTGATCTGGAGGACGGACCGTTCGCGGCGATCGCCGACAAGCTGGAGCGTGCCCTGGGCAGCATCGGCTTTGAGCGGATCGACGAGACCGGTGTCGAGTTCGACCCGGCGATCCACGAGGCGATGCTCCGCCAGCCTGTTGAGGGTGTCCCGGAGGATCACGTGGGGCAGGTTTTCAGGATCGGCTTCAAACGCGGTGACCGTGTTCTGCGTGCAGCGCAGGTCATGGTTTCCACCGGTGAATAAAGCATGACGTGAAACAGTGTGGCGGCGGGTCTAGACGGAAGGTCTATTGAACCCGCCGCCGCCTGTTTCCACGGTTGTAGATACAGATTTTTAGAGATTTTGAGTGAGGCTAGGAGGCGTCACGATGGCCAGTCAAGACTGGGTCGAAAAAGACTTTTACGCGGCGCTGGGCGTCTCCAAGGACGCCAGTGAGGCCGACATTAAGAAGGCCTACCGGAAGTTGGCGCGCAAGTACCACCCGGATACAAACAAGGACAATCCCGAGGCTGAGAAGAAGTTCAAGGACATCTCAGAGGCCTATTCGGTTCTGAGCGATGAACAGCAGCGCAAAGAGTACGATGCGATCCGCGCCATGGGCTCGGGTGCCCGCTTTACCGCTGGTGGCGGTGGCGGCGGATTCGAGGACATCTTCGGCGATGTGTTCGGCGGTGGCGGGCAGCGTGTCCGTTACTCGACCGGCGGTGGTGGAGCTGGGTTCGAGGACATTTTGGGCGGCATGTTCGGTGGCGGCGGGGGAGGCTTCGGTGGCTTCCAGCAGCGTCCGCAACGTGGTGCTGACCGGAAGGCCGAGACCACGATCTCGTTCAAGGGATCGATCGAGGGCACGACCATCGGTTTGCGGACCCGCGAAGGCGAGGTCATCGAGATCCGCGTCCCTGCGGGCGTGCGTGATGGTCAGACGATCCGCGCGAAAGGCAAGGGTGAACCGGGGGCTGCAGGCGCAGGCGACCTGTTGGTGACCGTGCGCGTCAACGAGCATCCGTTCTTTAAACGCGACGGCAACGACATCACGGTTGAGGTCCCGGTGAGCTTCAACGAGGCCGCTTTGGGTGCCACGATTTCGGTTCCAACTATCTCCGGCGAAAACGTGCGGATGAAGGTTCCGGCGGGTAGCCCATCGGGCAAGCGCATGCGTTTGCGTGGCCGTGGCGTGAAGACGTCCAAGCGCACGGGCGACATGTACGTTGTGCTCAACATCGTGGTTCCGAAGGACCTTTCTGAGGAAGCGAAGAAGGCCGTCGAGGACTATGCGCAGGCTACTGCCGGCGATGATCCGCGGGCTAACATTGCTTCCCAAGCAAAGCTTTAAAGCCAGCACAGCGAAGCTCTAAGCACAGAGTTCAGGTAGCGGAAGGAGGCGTTGATGAACGCGTCATCAGGTAGAAAGCATGACCGTGGTTCCGGGCGGGACGGCGAATGGGACGCGCCTGTATTTGTGATTTCCGTTGCCGCTGAGCTCGCTCAGATGCACCCGCAGACGTTGAGGCAATACGACCGCCTTGGTTTGGTTGTGCCTCAGCGGCAGGCGGGTAAGCATCGCCGGTATTCGCAGAAGGATATCGACCGTTTGCGGCGCGTCCAGGAACTGTCTTCCGAGGGCGTCTCGCTTGAAGGCATCCGGCGGATGATCGGCCTGGAGAAGCGCGTTGAGGCGCTGTTGCAGCAGGTTGCTGAGCTGGAGCAAGACGTTGAGCGGTGGCGTGGCCGCGCCGAGGGCGTGGCGATCGCGGCGCAGCGAATCTTCGCGGCCGGCGCGTCAGGCGAGGTCGCGATCACCCGAACGGGACGCGACACCGACCGCCTACAGCAGCGTTCGATGCACGCGTGGGCTCAGTTGCAACTCATGCCGCCCGAAGACTAAGCGCTACAGCGCCCAACGCTTCAGTGCCTAAAAGCGGTGGTGGCCGGAGAGAATCTCTCTCCGGCCACCACCGTTTTATTCGCCCTTACCGGGGCCGTTAGTCCTTAGACGTTGCGTCCTTGGTTGGATCAACGTCCTTGCCGGCACCCGCATCGGAACCGGCTTCAGCATCGGCGGCTGGCTTTTTGTCGCCAGCGCCGATCTCGCCGACCTTCGGCTCGGTGACAGGCCCCGGGGTTTCTGGTTCGTAGCCGTCGTCCCAGGTTTCGGTTTCGTAGTCGTATCCGACTTCCGCGCCGGTCTCGTCGTGGCGCTGGTACCACTCGGTGACCTTCTCGGAGGTTGAATCGAAGTCTGCACCTGCACCGCGTCCGTCGCCGGAGTGGCGGACGGTCAGCTCGAAGTCGTCGCCGTACTTCTCGATACCGCGCACCACGGCGTTGGAGAGCATCGTGGACTCGTAGTCGCTGCGGATCGACGCCGGGTCGGTGCGCAGGTCCATGATGAACGCGACGATCATGAGCAGCAGGATGATGCAGAACGGTATCGCGATCAGGATCGTGAGGTTCTGCAGGCCGGTCAGCGAGGATTCGCCGCCGGAGAGCAGCATCACGGTCGCGATGCCCATCATCGCGAGGCCCCAGAAGATCACGACGAGCTTGTTAGGTGCCGGGTTGCCGCGGGACGAGAACGTGCCCATGATGACGGACGCGGAGTCCGCGGAGGTCACGAAGAAGATCGCTAGCGCAACCATGATGAGGAACGGCGTGACGTTCGCCAGCGGCAGCTTGTCGAACAGGTGGAACAGGATCGTCTGTGGCGAGTCGTCGGCGCTGATGCCTTCGATGCCCTGGCGCTTCATCCACATTGCGGCGCCACCGAAGATCGTGAACGCGAAGATCAGGATCGCGGTAGGGATGGCGATGACCACAAGGCAGAATTCGCGCAGGGTGCGGCCGCGGGAAATGCGGGCGATGAACGCGCCAACGAACGGGGTCCAGGCGACCCACCATGCGAAGTAGAACGCGGTCCAAGCGGACTGGAACTCAACGACGTCGGAACCCCATGAGAGCGACTTGCCCATCATCGAGAGGAACTCGTTGGCGTATTCGGTCACGCCGGATGGCAACAGGTTCAGCAGGAACAGGGTTGGGCCTGCGAAGAACACGAACAGGACGAGGCTCAACGTGAGCACGATGTTGGTCGTTGAGAGGTAGCGGATGCCTCGGGATACGCCGGAGACCGCGGAGATGATGAATGCCGCGGTCAGGACAGCGAGGATGATGATGAGGCCGTTGTTCGTGACGCGGCTTGCGCCGGAGACAATTTCTACGCCCTTACCGAGCTGGATCGCAGCAAGGCCGAGGGATGCCGCGGTGCCGAAGAGAGTTGCGATGATCGCGAACATGTCGACGAGGCGGCCAGCGAAGCCATCGGTCTGCTTGCCGAACAGGGAACGGAACACGCTCGAGATGAGGGTTACGCGGCCGCGGCGGTAGCTTGAGTACGCCATCGCGCCGCCGACGAGGGCGTACATGGCCCACGCGGAGATGCCCCAGTGGTAGGAGGACTGAGCGACAGCCATGTGGATTGCGCCCGGCGTTTCCGGCTCAACGCCGGTGAGCGGAGGCGGGGAAACGAAGTAGTAGAGCGGTTCGGATGCGCCGAAGAAGAAGATACCGACGCCGATGCCGGCACCGAACATCATGGCGACCCATGCGAAGCGGCTGAACTCAGGTTTTTCGCCGTCTTTACCGAGCCGGATCCGGCCGTAGCGGGAGAACGCGATGAACAGCATCGCGCCGATCGAAACCATGACGGTGATGTTGAGCAGCCAGCCCATGTTCTTCATGGTCCACGCGAACGCCACCGAGGAGACTTCGCCCACGGATTCGGGGCTCATGACACCCCACGCGACGAACGCGACGATGAGCACCGCGGTGATGCCGAAGACGAGCTTGTCGATCGAGAAGACGTGACGCTGTTCGTCAACGCCGATACCGGGTACCAGCCCCGGGTGGATGTTGTGAGGGTAGAGGCCTACGTGTGAAGAGCGGCCGCGGGTGAGGGGATTGCCTCGTTTCTGCGGTGCTTTCTTGGTCTTCGTTGGGCTCTCACCCTGCTGTGGACGGTCGGTCTTTTCGGGGCTGGGTTTATTACTCATGCCAAATCCGTAAAACGGTTCCTCAGATTGGGTGCGTATGTGCAACCTCTCAGATTACCCGAATGTAGCGGGCGTTGCCTCGAACCGCTTAGATCTTGCGGGCCGTGAGGTCGAAGATCTTACGACCGACCTTGTGGGCTTTCGCCTCGAAGCTCGTGAGGGTTCGGCCCTCGAAACGTGGGGCCCAGCCGCCGCGGGTGTCGATGAATTCGGGGTCGGCTTCGTGTTTTTCGGCGTCGACGCGGCGGATCGCAGTCAGCGGTGATTCTTCGCCGCCGCGCTCGCCGGCGTGCAGGTTTTCGAAGTGCGGGCTGTTGTCGATGACGTCGCGCATCTGCTCGGCGTAGTTGGACCAGTCGGTCGCCAAGCGCCAGGTTCCGCCGGGTTTGAGGACGCGAGCCGCGCGTTCCGCGAAGGCGTCGGTGATGAGGCGGCGCTTGTGGTGCTTGGTCTTATGCCACGGGTCGGAGAAGAAGATCCAGAGTTCGCTCACGGATTCCGGGGCGAGCGCTACGTCGAGGACTTCGGGTGCGTTGGCTTGGATCGCGCGCACGTTATCGAGCTCGAGCTTTTCGATCCGCTCCATGAGCTTGGCTAGCCCCGGCGTGTAGACCTCGACGGCGAGGAAGTTGGTCTTGGGATTGTTGTGTGCCGCGTGCGCGATGGCTTCGCCGAGCCCGGTTCCGATTTCTACGATGAGTGGGCGTTCGGGGTGCGGGAAGTGGGAAAGGACGTCGATGTTCGCGTCCGGGTGGATCGATGTGGCCGCGTGGTGGCGGGGTACGTCGATCAGGATCGTGTCACGCAGCGTGTCCCACACCCGCTGCTGCGCGTTGGTCATGCGTTCTCCGCGACGGACGAACGATACGGGTTCGGCGCGGAAGTATGTTGGGTCGGTTTCTGCGAGGCCTGGGCGTGGCTGGGGTTTGGGACTCATGTCTTTAAGACTAAGCCGCGGCAGGGGTAAGCGGCGAAATCGAGCGTTCGCATCACCCACCATCGTGCTGTTTCCGTGGGTTCAGTGCTGTTTCCGCGGATTCAAAGAAACCTCTGAAAAGTGGTTCCTCCGTGGGAATAATTCCTACCAATTAGAAGTTGAGTTAGGTAGACTCAAGTTTAAAGGCCAAGGGCTCCGGAAGGAGCAGGAAAGGGGTTTGGCGTGGATACGAATTTGACGACTAAAAGCCAGGAGGCGCTCTCCGCGGCGAGCATGAATGCCGCGACTGCCGGTAACCCGAATCTTGAGCCGGTGCACCTTTTGAAGGCGCTCATGGATCAGAGGGAATCGGTGGCCGTAGCTGTATTGAAGTCGGCTGGGGCGGATCCTGATGCGGTGTCGGTTGCGGCGTCGACGGCGATCCGCAAGTTGCCGAAGGCTTCGGGGACTTCGGTTGCTCAGGCGCAGGCTTCGCGGCAGATGTTGCAGGTTATTTCTGCGGCTCGGCAGGCGGCGCAAGCGAACGGGGATCAGTTTGTTTCGACTGAGCACCTGTTGCTCGGACTGGCTGCGGATGCCGGCGAGGCTGGCGTCGCGTTGCGGGACAACGGTGCTTCAGCTGAAGCGCTCAAGGCCGCGATGGTGAGCGTGCGTGGGGACCGGAAGGTTGATTCGCAGGATCCGGAGGGTAGCTTCCAGGCTCTGGATAAGTACGGTACGGACCTCACGGAGGTCGCTCGCAAGGGTGATCTTGACCCGGTGATCGGCCGTGATCAGGAGATCCGCCGCGTGATTCAGGTGCTTTCGCGCCGGACTAAGAACAACCCGGTTCTGATTGGTGAGCCGGGCGTGGGTAAGACCGCGGTGGTTGAGGGCCTTGCGTTGCGCATGGTGGCCGGCGATGTGCCGGAGTCCCTGCGCGGTAAGAAGCTCATCTCGCTGGATCTTGGTGCGATGGTCGCGGGCGCTAAGTACCGCGGCGAGTTCGAAGAGCGGCTCAAGGCTGTGCTTGAGGAGATCAAGCAGGCTGAGGGCGGCATCGTGACGTTCATCGATGAGATTCACACGATGGTCGGCGCGGGTGCGTCTGAAGGCTCGATGGATGCGGGCAACATGCTTAAGCCGATGCTTGCGCGCGGTGAGCTGCGCCTGATCGGTGCCACGACGCTGGATGAGTACCGCGAGAACATCGAGAAGGACGCCGCTCTGGAGCGTCGTTTCCAACAGGTTTTCGTGGGTGAGCCGTCGGTCGATGACTCGATTGCGATCCTGCGTGGCCTCAAGGAACGCTACGAGGCGCACCATAAGGTTGCTATCGCTGACTCGGCGCTGGTTGCTGCGGCAACGCTTTCGGACCGCTACCTCACGGGCCGTCGCCTTCCGGACAAGGCGATTGACCTCGTGGATGAGGCCGCATCGCGTCTGCGTATGGAGATCGACTCCGCTCCGGAGGAGATCGACGTGTTGCGCCGTTCGGTTGACCGTTTGACGATGGAGGAGCTGGCTCTCAAGGATGAGACGGATTCGGCATCGGTTGAGCGGTTGGCTGCTCTGCGTGAGGAGATGGCTGATCAGAAGGAAGAGCTCGAGGCGTTGACTCTGCGGTGGGAGGAAGAGAAGACTTCCCTCAACGAGGCCGGCGATATTCGCGCTCAGATCGATGATCTGCGTAGCCAGGCTGATGTGGCTCAGCGTCAGGGCGATCTGGGGGAGGCTTCCCGAATCCTGTACGGCGAGATCCCGCAGCTCGAGGCCAAGCTCGTCAAGGCTGAGGAGAAGGCTGAGCATGATCGTCAGGATCGGATGGTTTCCGAGGAGGTTACCGCCGATGACGTCGCTGAGGTGATCTCTTCGTGGACTGGCATTCCTGCCGGGCGCATGCTCGAGGGTGAATCGCAGAAGCTCCTGCATATGGAAGAGAACGTTGGTAAGCGTTTGATCGGCCAGAAGCAGGCTGTTGCGGTGATCTCCGATGCGGTGCGTCGTAGCCGCGCTGGCTTGTCTGACCCTAACCGCCCGACGGGTTCGTTCTTGTTCCTCGGACCTACGGGCGTGGGTAAGACGGAGCTTGCTAAGTCGCTTGCTGATTTCCTCTTCGATGATGAGCGTTCGATGGTCCGCATCGACATGTCGGAGTATTCCGAGAAGCACGCGGTGTCCCGTTTGGTTGGTGCCCCTCCGGGTTACGTCGGTTACGACGAGGGTGGCCAGTTGACGGAAGCTGTGCGTCGTAGGCCTTATTCGGTTGTTTTGCTGGATGAGGTTGAGAAGGCTCACCCTGAGGTTTTCGACATCCTGTTGCAGGTTCTTGATGATGGCCGGCTCACGGATGGCCAGGGTCGCACGGTTGATTTCCGCAACGTGATCTTGGTGATGACGTCGAACCTGGGTTCTCAGTTCTTGGTTGATCAGACCATGGAGCCTGAGGCTCAGAAGAAGGCGGTCATGGACGTGGTTGAGGCGTCCTTCAAGCCGGAGTTCTTGAACCGCTTGGATGAGATCGTCATGTTTGATCCGCTCTCGCTTGATGATTTGTCGAAGATCGTGGACCTTCAGGTGCATCAGTTGGAAGAGCGGTTGGCTGACCGTCGTTTGACGTTGGATGTTACGCCTGCGGCTCGCGAGTGGCTTGCGTTGACGGGTTATGACCCTGCGTATGGTGCTCGTCCGTTGCGCCGCTTGGTTCAGCGTGAGATTGGCGACCAGTTGGCTCGCAAGATTCTTGCGGGTGAGGTGCTCGATGGCGATACGGTTCTCGTGGATCGTGCGGCTGACGACGCCGATGGCTTGGTGATTGAAGCCAAGCACTGACCGGTCACTGTATTGCACGGAACCCCTGTGTACTGCGTCTCGCTTCGCAGTGCATAGGGGTGTACGTGTAGAATTGGACTCACGAAACATTTGTAGATCATCCACTGGGGCCTCTCGGGTGCTGGATTCTCAGCCGCCGGGACTTCCCCAGGTGAAGAGCGGAAGAGGGGGTCACGCCATGGGGCGCGGCCGTCAGAAGGCTAAGGCAACACGTCAGGCCCGGGAGATGAAGTACTTCACCCCGGGCACCGATTTGAGTGCTCTCGAGCGCGAGCTAGGTATCGGGGGTTCTCAGAACTCGCGAGACTACTCTGAAGAGCAGTACGAGGATGACCCATACGCGGATCTTGCTGCCCGCTATGGCGCCTTTGATGATGACGACGATGAGGACGATCGTCGATATTGATCGCTTCCCCGCTGGTGAGTGGGTTTAACGTCGTGTGAGAGGCCGCTGGAACCTGGTTGGTTCGGCGGCCTCTCGCTTTTCTGTGAGTCTGTTTTTCTGTTCCGTCTGTGGATGCTGGGGAGGGTTCGATGCCTGATAACGCTCGTAACGCCGGTAGCGCTGGCAACGCTGCCCTTGAGGGCGTGACGCCTCTGCCTCGTTGGAGTGAGGAGCAGACGGCGTTTACGGATAACCCTCGCGTGGCTGATGCGCATAAGGCCGCGTTGCGTTCGCTTGAGCGTGCGGTGGGTCATAGTGCTGACCCGACCCCGGATGATGAGGCCCGCGAGGCCGTGACGGCGATGTTGAGCTGCGGCCGGGTCTTGGTTTTGACGGGCGCCGGTATTTCCACGGATTCGGGGATCCCTGATTACCGGGGTCCGCAGGGTTCGTTGCGTCGCACGCGTCCGATGACGGTTCAGGAGTTCCGTGCAGACCCGGCTGCGCGCAAGCGGTATTGGGCACGGGCTTTCATTGGGCACCGGCTGATGAATCAGGCACGCCCTAATCTGGGTCACCGTGTACTGGCTGAATGGCAGCGCCGCGGCTTGCTTTCGGGGATCGTGACGCAGAACGTGGATGGCTTGCACGAGGAAGCGGGCGCCACGGACGTGATCGCGTTGCATGGTGATATGACGCAGGTCGAATGCCTTGATTGCGGCGCCACGGAGCCGCGGGAGGTGTACGAGGTTCGCCTCGAGGCCGCTAACCCTGGCTACCGCGAATCGGTCACGGTCCGGGACGCCTACGTGAACCCTGATGGCGATGTGTCACTGTCCGATGCGGATGTGGCTCGCTTCAACACGGTGGGTTGCGCTGTGTGCGGTTCGGAGAAGATGAAGCCTTCGGTCGTGTACTTCGGTGAGAACGTTCCGAAGGGGCGCCGCGAGCGCGTCGAGAAGTTGAAGGCGGAATCCGATGCGCTGCTTGTGATTGGTAGCTCGCTTGCCGTGATGTCGGGTTACCGTTTTGTGCTTGATGCGATCAAGCGCGGCCAGCCCGCGGCGACGATCACCGCGGGCCCAGGCCGCGCCGACGACAAGGTCGATGTGCTGTGGCGAACACTCGCAACTCCGGCCCTGCTTGAGGTTGAGGCTCAGCTGCTGCGTTCGCACAGCTGAGTTAGCTAGTTCGCGTAGTTGCCGACGAGGCGAACAGCGCCGCCGTCGACGCCCTTAGCGCCCTGGACGGTTGCTTCGTCAGCGCGGATCTCGTCGGTGAGTTCGGTGACTTCACCCATGTCCCACGCCTGCAGGCCGCGCGCGTTGAGGTGTGCGATCGCATCCGCCGCCGCATCTGGGGCGACGATCGCGACCATGCCGACACCCACGTTGAGGGTGCGCTCGAGGTCGTCCTGCGGCACCTTGCCGAGCTGGCTGATGAGCGAAAAGATTGGCGGGAGCTCCCAGGTGCCGCGGTCCACAGTGGCCGCGAGGCCGGTCGGGAGGACACGGGCGAGGTTCGCGGCCAAGCCGCCGCCAGTCACGTGCGAGAAGCCGCGCAGAGGCGCCTCAGGGGACTCGGGCTCGGTGTTGAGCGTACGCATGAGGGACAAGCAGTCGCCAGCGTAGACGCGGGTCGGCTCGAGCAGCTCTTCACCCAGGGTGCGGCCCAACTCGGTGACCTCACGGTTCAGGTCCCAGCCGGCAGCGTGGATCACGCGGCGGACCAGGGAGTAGCCGTTCGAGTGAATACCGGAGGAAGCCATAGCGATCACGCGGTCGCCAGCCTTGACGCGTTCAGGGCCGAGCATCGCATCAGCCTCAACAACACCGGTAGCGGCACCCGCCACATCGTACTCATCCGGGCCGAGCAGGCCAGGGTGCTCAGCGGTCTCGCCGCCAACGAGCGAGGTGCCAGCCAAGCGGCAGCCCTCCGCGATACCGGAAACGATCGCGGCGATCCGCTCAGGAACAACCTTGCCGCACGCGATGTAGTCAGTCATGACGAGCGGCTCAGCGCCGACCACCACGATGTCATCAACAACCATGCCGACGAGGTCGAAACCGATCGTGTCATGCTTATCCATGGCCTGAGCGATCGCGACCTTGGTACCTACACCATCGGTCGAGGAAGCCAGCAGCGGGCGCTTGTACTTCAGCAGCGCCGACGCGTCGTACATGCCCGCGAAGCCGCCCACGCCACCCACAACAGCGGGGGAGTGGGTTGCCTTAACGGAGGCCTTCATCAGCTCGACCGCACGGTCGCCGGCCTCAACGTCCACACCAGCATCGGCATAGGTAATGGGTTGCTGATCAGAGGAGCTCATGGAGTTTCAGTTCCTTTGTTTGGAGGTCAGGCTAGGACTCAGTGGTGGAGAGAGCCTGCGCACGTTTCTCTAGGATTTCCGGGTGGCGGCCTGGGTCACGTTCGTTGATCTCCGGGCCGAGGTCTTTATAGTCAGGGAGCGCGATGGGGTACTCGCCGGTGAAGCACGCGGTGCACAGCTTTTCGCGTGGCTGTTCGGTCGCCGCGATCATGCCTTCTTCTGAAATATAGGCTAGAGAGTCAGCGCCGATCGACTGCGCGATCTGCTCTTCGTCGGCGCCGTTAGCGATGAGCTCGGCGCGGGTCGCGAAGTCGATTCCGTAGAAGCACGGCCACTTGACCGGCGGGGAGGAAATCTTGACGTGCACTTCCGCAGCACCAGCTTCACGCAGGGAGCGCACGACGGCGCGCTGAGTGTTACCGCGCACGATCGAATCGTCAACAACCACGACGCGCTTGCCGCGGATCACGGACTCCATAGCGTTGAGCTTGAGCTTGATGCCGAGCTGACGCAGCGTCTGCGTCGGCTGGATGAATGTGCGGCCCACGTAGGCGTTCTTGACGAACCCGTGTGCGAACGGGATCCCTGAGGCTTCCGCGTAGCCGATCGCGGCAGGCGTGCCGGACTCCGGGACAGGAATCACGATGTCTGCCTCGGCGGTGTTCTCGCGGGCCAGGACTCGGCCCATTTCAACGCGGGACTCATAGACGTTACGGCCCTTGATCGTCGCGTCAGGGCGAGCCAAGTAAACGTATTCGAAAACGCAGCCAGCGCGCTGCTTTTTAGCGAAACGCCGGGTGCGCACACCGTTCGCGTCGATCGCAACCATTTCGCCCGGCTTGATCTCACGGATCACGCTCGCACCCACGGTGGCGAGGGCGGCCTGCTCGCTCGCGACAACCCAGCCGCGCTCAAGCCGTCCCAGAACCAGCGGGCGGACACCCCACGGGTCACGTGCGGCATACAGCGTGTGCTCGTCCATGAACACGAGCGAGAACGCGCCACGCAGACGAGGCAGTAGCTCAGCGATCGTGTCTTCAAGCGAATCGTGCGCGTCGTTATCCAGGAGCGCGGTGATCAGAGCGGTGTCCGTCGTGTTACCTGCGCGGATCTCACCTTTGGTTTCTTCGCCGTGCAACTCACCGATCAAGCGGGACAGCTCGCGAGTGTTCGTGATGTTGCCGTTGTGCGCGAGCGCAACCGTGCCGTACGGGGTCGGCCCCAGCGTCGGCTGAGCGTTAGCCCACTTATTGGCGCCCGTCGTCGAATAGCGGCAGTGGCCCACAGCCATATCGCCGGACAACGCGTTGAGGGTGTTCTCATCGAAAATGTGCGAAACCAAACCAATGTCTTTGTACACATTGATGCGTTCGCCGGTCGAAACCGCGATACCGGCGGATTCTTGTCCGCGGTGCTGCAGAGCGTAGAGACCGTAATACGCGAGCTTCGCTACGTCCTCACCCGGCGCCCACACGCCGAAAACGCCGCACTCTTCTTGTACGCGACGTTCGTCAGGGAGGAGGTCATGATTGAGCATTCCGTTGCCACGAGCCATGCCGCCTATTTTGTCACACTACGGCAGTCGGTAAATACCAAAAGACCAGCGGTGCAGAATAGGGCGGCGAATGGTGGCGCTGAATGCTACTCGTTTGTCGTTTCAGCCCCGTCGGCAGAGCTTTCCTTGACGGCATAAATGTGTTTGGTGCGTTTGCGGCCCACGCGGTCGAAAATCAGGAAAACGATCGCGCCGATTCCAACGCCGATGATCGCGAAGAGGACCGCGAGGAAGCCGAAGACGCTGCCCATCGAGTGTTCCTCGGTTCCGCCGCCCAGCCACGCAGAGATCAGCGCAACGATCACACCGAGTGCGCCACCGGTCACCATGAACGCACCAGGCTTAGGTGCAACACGAACCTCAAACTCGACAGGCTCAGCGGTTGCGGCCTGCGGGCGGGCTTCTTCAGCACGCGCAGGGACAGGCTGTGCGGACGGCGCGTGGTTGTCGGTGTTCTCAGTGGGCTGATCAGTCATAGGGATAAGCCTACCCACCAGCTCCGCTGGCCAACTAACCCAGCTCTGAGCGCTAGTTAGTCACTGACGCTTCGCACAGCGGGAAGTACTCGCTCAAGTCACTGCGAGTGCCGGACGCGTCCACGAGTCCGCGTTCCAGAGCATCGGCCCATTCGAGCGAACCTGTACCGAGCTGGAGCCACGTGTCTGGGGTCATCTCCACAACATTCGGTGGGGTTCCGCGCTTATGGGACGTGCCCTCGATGCACTGAACAGCGCCGTGTGGAGGAACGCGAACCTCAACCGAACCACCGGGAGCTTTCTCAGCGAGAAGCTGTAACACATAGCGGACCGCGATTGCTTCCGTCTTCTTATCGAGGCTCTGACGGTCATTCCGCCACGCAGCAACCGCAGCTTCGCCCTGCTCAACCGAGATCTTACGTTTCTGTGCCACATGAACCTCCATAAGGCTCCTCAGGCAACCGCCCTGGCGCGGCCACCGGGACCGGGAGCCGCCAGAAAACTAGCGGCAACCCTACTCCCAGCATATGTGGTTTATGTGACCAAGCGCACCTATGCGCGACTCAATTGCGTCACCGAAGCCGAACTGCGGACCTCACCCACCGGCGCACCGCCACCCAAAACAGGCTTATCCATCTCATCCAACGCGGCCGCCACCACATCGGAATCGGCAAGGCCCAACGCAACCAAAGCATCCAAACCGACACGCGTGTTTGCGCGGTCACCGCCGTCGAGCATCTTCAAAGCCAAGCCATAGCCGTCCTTGGTGCCCAAAACCAACACAGCCTCAGCGCCCAGCTTGGCGACCACGCCAGTGCGCTGCATCGTGACGGTGTTCTCCTCGCCCTCGCCGTGAACAGCCCACGGATGAGCCAACATCGCAGGAGCGATCCGCGCCCACATCGCCGCATCATCGTCGGTGAAGCCGTGCCCCTCAGGCAAGGTACCGGATACCAGACGGGCGACCGCCCGCGCGAGTGCCGTGACCGTCAGCTGCGGGGCCGGAGCGCCGCAACCATCGACGCCCACGACGCCCAGCGGAGCTCCACCCAAAACCTCCAGGAGATGCAGGGCATCCTTCTGAACGGGATGCTCCGGGTCAAGATACGAGCCCGTATCCACGCCCGAGGCGACCGCGGCCTTCAAGAACCCTGCGTGCTTACCCGAGCAGTTGAACGCGAGCTTATCCGGCCCAGCATCCTGCTTGATCCGGTCCCGGCGCGCCTGCGCATCACGAGGCATCGCATCCGGGCACTTCAACGCGCCAGCATCCAAACCGGCCTCACGCAGAATCCGCTCAGCCAACTCCTGATGCCTCACCCCACCCTGGTGAGACGCACACGCCAACGCGAGCTCCTCATCGTCCAGCTCGGCGCCAGCGCGTAGCGACGCGAACGCCTGGAACGGCTTGAGCGTCGAGCGAGGGAAAATCAGCGCCTCAGGATCACCCAGCGAAGACACCAACTCACCGTCAGGGCCAACAACCGCGAGCACGCCGAGGTGGCGGGATTCAACGGCGCCGTTGCGGGTCACATGAGCGAGCTCGACGACGTCCGCGGCCGTGATCGAACGGTCCGGGTTGTAGTGCGGATCAGCAGAAGCAAAAGTGTCGGAAGTCATACAGCCAGGGTAATGCACCGCATGCTGGGGCCGCGTGGCACAGCCGGGCCCTCGGTCACGTCCGCAACCGACCGAGAATATGCGGCGCGGAATCTATAGGATGGATAACTGTGAAGGTCTTGGTAATTGGCCCAGGCGGCCGCGAACACGCCCTTGTCCGTGCGCTTTTGCGCGATGACTCCGTTGAGGAGGTGCACGCCGCCCCCGGTAACGCTGGAATCGCGGCGGATGTGCCCGTCCACGAACTCAACACCACAGATCCCGACGCGTGCGTTGCGCTCGCGAAGGAACTCTCTGTTGATCTGGTGGTTGTTGGGCCGGAAGCCCCACTCGCTGCGGGCGCCGCGGACGCGTTTGTAGAAGCCGGTATCCCGGTTTTCGGACCCTCGAAGGCCGCCGCACAGCTCGAGGCGTCGAAGGCGTTCGCTAAAGAGATCATGGCTGAGGCCGAGGTCCCAACCGCGATGGCGCGCGTGGCTACCACGGCTGAAGAAGCCGCCGATGCGCTCGATACGTTCGGTGCCCCGTACGTCGTCAAGGACGATGGCCTCGCGGCAGGCAAGGGCGTCGTCGTGACCTCGGACCGCGCGGAAGCGCTCGCGCACGCTCAGGCGTGCTTCGAGGCCGGCGGAAGCGTCGTCATCGAAGAGTTCCTCGACGGCCCCGAGGTTTCGCTTTTCGTGCTCTCCGACGGAACCAACGCGGTCCCGCTTGAGCCAGCCCAGGACTTCAAGCGCATCTTCGACAACGACGAAGGCCCCAACACCGGCGGAATGGGCGCGTACACGCCGCTTCCGTGGCTCCCTGAAGGCTTCGTATCGCAGGTCATGGAGCGCGTCGCGGAACCGACACTCGCGGCGATGAAGAACCGCGGAAACCCGTTCGTCGGCGTCCTCTACTGCGGTCTCGCTGTGACCAGCCGCGGCCTGCGCGTCATCGAATTCAACGCCCGCTTCGGCGACCCCGAAACCCAGCCGGTTCTGCAGCGTCTGGGCTCGCCGTTGGGGCGCGTCCTGCTCGCTGCGGCGCGCGGCAAGCTCGACACGATCGAGCCTCTCGTGTGGGATGAACGCACCGCGGTGGCCGTGGTGCTGGCTTCCGCCGGTTACCCGGAGTCGTCCTCGAAGGGCGATGTCATCACGGGTGTTGATGCGGCCGAGGCCGATGAGGCTGTGTCCGTCCTCCACGCTGGTACCGACCTCAACGCCGAGGGCGAGCTCGTCACCGCTGGCGGGCGCGTCCTGGCCGTTGTTGGCTTGGGTGAAGACCTCAACGAAGCCCGCGACGTCGCGTACGCCGGGGCCGAGAAGATTAGCTTCGACGGGGCGCAGAAGCGTACCGACATCGCGCTCAAAGCAGCGCGCGGCGAGATCACGATCCCAGGCGTTGGGACATCTGGCGCCGGCAACGGTGCTGGCACGGAAGGGGACGCACAGTGAGCGGCTACACGACCAACCCAATCCAGCTTGAGGGCTGGAAGCACACCTACTCGGGCAAGGTGCGTGACCTCTACGTCCCTGAGAACCCGGAGATAACGGACCGCGTCCTCGTGGTCGCATCCGACCGCATCAGCGCCTACGACCACGTGCTGAGCACCCCCATCACCCACAAGGGCGAGGTACTGACCCAGCTTTCGTTGTGGTGGTTCGAACAGCTCAGCGGCGTCGCCAACCACGTGCTGTCGACCGACGTTCCGGAGCCCGTTGCGCATCGTGCCATGATCTGCCAGCGGCTGGACATGTACCCGATCGAGTGCATCGCGCGCGGCTACCTGACCGGCTCCGGGCTCGCTGAGTACAAGCAGAGCCAGACCGTGACCGGGATCGAACTTCCGGAGGGCCTTGTTGACGGCTCAAAGCTCGAGCCCGCGATCTTCACGCCGTCGGCTAAGGCCGAGGTGGGGGAGCACGACGAGAACATCACGTTCGAGCAGATGGTTGAGCGAGTTGGTCGCGAAGCCGCGGAAGAGCTCGCCGAGCTCACGATGGACGTGTACACGCGTGCCGAGAAGATCGCGCGTGAACGCGGCATTATCCTCGCCGACACCAAGGTTGAGTTCGGTAAGGACCCCGTGACGGGCCGCACGGTCCTGGGCGACGAGGTTCTGACCCCAGACTCGTCCCGCTTCTGGGATGCCGAGGAATACAAGCCGGGCCAGTCCCAGCCGTCCTTCGACAAGCAGTTCGTGCGCGACTGGCTGACTTCTGAAGCCTCCGGTTGGGACAAGGCGAGCGACACCCCTCCGCCGGCCCTCCCGGAGGACATCGTCGCGGCGACCTCGCAGCGCTACATCGAGGCGTTCGAACGCCTCACCGGCCGCGAGTTCACACCGCGCTCACAGCCGTACGCGTAAGCGAGATCAAACCTGGCGCGCAACCAACGTGATGAGCGATGCGCCGGGTTTGAACCCGGTGCGGAACGGAACGAAACGGCTCGCCCCAACGCCCTGAGAAACATTCAGATACGCGCGTCGGCGACCAGCGATCCACGTGCCCAGCCCGGCGGCTCTGCCCGGCGGGATGTCTGCGTTGGAAATCACCGCGCCGTAGCCCGGCAGGGCAATCTGGCCACCGTGCGTGTGGCCTGCCAAGATCAGGTCAGCGCCCATCGTCGTGAGCTGATTCAAAACGCGGCGGTACGGGGCGTGGGTTAGCCCGAGTCGGAACGCAACAGAGCTGTCGCCGACAGTAGCTCCGGCCCGCTGCGTGGCCTCTTCGGGCCAGGACGTGACCCTGTCCAGGCCGATGTGCGGGTCATTCACACCGGTGACCGCGATTCGGCGTGGGCGCGAAGAAGCGTCCCGGGAAGGGATCTCGATCCATCCGTGCGCGTTGGCGGCGTTGAGCCAACCGGCGTCTTCGAAGGCAGCGTGCATCCGGCGCCAGTCGAGCTCGTCGTCTTCGGCGTACCGGATCTTTTCACCCGCCAAGCGCCGCTTGCTCAGGTACGAGAGCGGGTTCTTGAGCCGCGAGGTGTGGTAGCAGTGCGAGCCCGGAACGAACGCGCCGGGGTGCTCAAGTAGCGGCTCGAGCGCGTCGATGAGGGCATCTTCTGCGTTGTGGCTGGCGAGGTTGTCACCAGTGTTGACCACGACGTCCGGTTTCAGCTCAGCCAACGAGCGTAGCCACGCTACTTTCGCACGCTGCCTAGGAGCCATGTGGATATCCGAAATGTGCAGCAAACGGATCGGCTGCGCACCGGGCTCCAACACGGGAGCAGTGTGCTCGGTGATCCGGAAGTCGAGCGCATTCCATGCAGCTCGTGCAGCGAGAACGGAACCACCGGCAACCGCGGCGCCCGCCGCGTAGGCGGCAAGGCGCTTGAATCGATGCGGCACTATCTCACCTTTCACGCAAGCTTATTCATCTTGGGCAAGCTTAGTCGTTGCCGATACGGCCAGAAGTTGGGCCACCCGAGCGGTTCTCCTTAGGCGGATTCTCCTTCTTAGCCGGAGGATTCGGCTTATCCTTCTTCTCCTGCTTCTTTTCCTTCCGTTCTTCCTGGCTCGGCTTAGGAGATGAGGAAGGTTTCGAGGAACGTGACGGCGACGGAGCAGGGGCTGGCGCCTGGCGCGACGAGGAATCAACGGCGCTCGAGGACTGTGAAGAACTCGACTGCTTGACGGCGTTCGGGATCTTCCCGTGGTCGTATTCCTTGTAGACCTCAGCCATGTACTTGGCCCACATTGGGCCGGCATGGGTCATCGAGTCACCGCGACGCACTGGGTTACCGCGCAGCTTGATGCCGTTGTGCAGACCAACCTTGGTGGTGCCGTCCTTGCGGCCAATCCACGCGACCGTGGTCATGCCTTCGGTGTAGCCAGCGAACCAGGTCGAGGTTGCGTAGTCGTTAGTACCCGTCTTACCGCCAGTTGGGGCGTTGAAGCGGCCCTTGACGATGCGTTCGCCAGCGATCTTGGTCAGGATGCTGTTGAGCGTGGAGACATCCTTCTCTTCGAAGATGCGTTTGCACTCAGGTTCAGGAACCTTGTATTCGGTTCCGTCCGCACCCGTGATCTTGGTGAACACACGGTTTTCGCAGATCTTCCCTTCGTTAGCGAAGGCTCCGAATCCGCGTGCCTGCGAGAGCGGGGTCACGGACTGCGAGCCGATCACGAGCGAAGGGCCGGTGGAAGCCAAGGATGCGGCGTCTGCCGGTTCGCCCTTCTGGGTGACCTGGCCGTCGAGCAAGCCCATGCGTTCAGCTACCGACGTGATGTCGCACAAGTCCAGTTGGTATGCCTCGGCGACGGTTGCGGAGTTGATGGACCAGTACAGCCCCTTGTTCATTGGCATGTTCCTGTACTGGTTCGCGATCGCGTTACCGACGTTCCACTCGTCGAAGATCTTGTAGGTCTTGCCTGGCAAGCAGGAAGCCTTCCACGAGCTACCCGTGTAGTTACGGCGGGATGCGTTAACGGTCGAGTTGACGCTCTTGCCAGCTTCGATCCACGCCATCGCGGTCCACACCTTGGCGGTCGAGCCACCCTGGAAGCCACCCGAGCCGCCGTGCGAGCGGTCTGCAGCGAAATTGTATTCGGTGTAGGTGTCAGGCTCTTTCTCGCTCGTCCCGAACTTGGTGTTCTGCGCCATCGCTAGGATGTCGCCGGTCTTGTTGTCGCGCGAGACGATAGCGGAGCCCAGGCCGCCCTTGTCTCCTTCTGGGACGGCCTCACGTACCTGCTTGTTCGCTGCCTTCTGCAGCTTCATGTCCAAGGTTGTGTGAATCTTGAGGCCGCCGTTGAGCAGGAGGTATTCGCGGTCCTGCTGGGTTTTGCCGAACTCTGGGTTGTTGAGGATTTCCCAGTAAACGTAGGTGCAGAAGTAAGGGGCTTCTTTCGCAGCCGTGCAACCGGATTGGCTGTGTGAAGGCTTCAGCTCGAGGTCTTTCTTGACGGCCTCGTCGTGCTCCTTTTGGGTGATCGCACCGGTGTGGAGCATGCGGCCGAGCACTGCGTTACGGCGCTGGATGGTGCCTTCCGGGTTGCTGACCGGGTTGTAGAAGCCTGGACGCTGGACCATGCCCGCGAGCATCGCAGACTGTTCGATGTTGAGGTCCTTGGCAGGGATCGAGAAGAAGCGCTGTGCCGCGGCTTCGACACCGTAGGTGGTTCCGGAGAACAAGACGAGGTTGAGGTAACCCTCGAGGATTTCGTCCTTGCTCATCGTCTGTTCGATCTCATTGGCCCACTTGATTTCGCGGGCCTTGTCGGCCACGGACTTATTGCCGGAAATCGTCAGCTCGGAAGCTGGAACGCCTTCTGAGATCTGGTTGAGAATGTTGCGGTTATTGACGTACTGCTGGGTGATCGTGGATGCACCCTGCTGGCCGCCGAAGCCCGTGAGGTTGGATACGGCTGCACGCAAAATACCGCGTGGGTCTGCACCACCGTGTTCATAGAAGCGCTCGTCTTCAACCGAGATGATTGCTTTCTGCATCCAAGGTGAGATCTCTTTGAGCTTGACCGGTTTGCGGTCTTGCGCGAAGAACTTCGCCACGACCTTGCCCTTGCGGTCATAGATGACGGAAGGTTCCGGCACTGCCGTGTTCTTTGGGAACGACGGGATTGCTGCGTAGGCGTCGGATGCCATGTTGGTGGCGGTGCCGGTGAAGATCACGAGAGGCACGAGGGTGCCTGCCGTGAGGACGCCGGCGAGGACGCTTGCGAGCAGGAATCCGAGCAGTCGGCGCACTGTTGAGGTGGACGTGCTCAAGAGGGACTTACCTTGGGACATAGGCACTAGGGTACCGGAGCTACCTTGGAACGAGTCGAGTATGTGGATGGGCTCACGGTTCGGTGGAGCATCTCACGAGGCGGTGCAGGCGCGCTAGGCTTGTATGCATGACTAAGTGGGAGTACTTCACGGCGCCTTTGATGGTGCATAACACTAAGGCCATTTTGGATAACTTCGGTAAGCAGGGCTGGGAGCTGGTGCAGGTTGTTTCGATGCCTGCAGCTGGCGGCGCTGCTCCGACGACGGGGGCGGAAATTGTTGCTGCTCCTTCGGTGAATTTGGTGGGTTACTTTAAGCGCCCGCTCGAGTCTGAGTAGGGGTTTGACAGTGGCTGAAGTTTCTTTTGAGAAGCGTCTTGTTGAGTTGGGGATTGAGCTTCCGGAGGTTGTGAAGCCTTTGGCGGCGTATGTTCCAGCGGTGACGTTTAACGGCACGGTTCAGACGTCGGGTCAGTTGCCGGTGGTCGCGGGCGAGTTGCCGGCGACCGGCAAGGTTGGCGGTGCCGTGAGCCCGGAGCAGGCGTATGACTTGGCGCGTACGGCGGCGATTAATGCGTTGGCTGCGGTTCGTTCGGAGCTGGGCTCTCTTGATCGGGTGACTCGCGTGGTTAAGGTGACGGGCTTTGTGGCTTCGACTCCTGAGTTCACGGGGCAGCCCGGCGTGGTGAATGGCGCTTCCGAGCTGTTGGGCGAAGTATTCGGTGAGGCGGGTCAGCACGCGCGTTCGGCGGTGGGTGTTCCGGTTTTGCCGTTGGATTCCCCGGTTGAAGTTGAAATCACCGTCGCTTTTGAGTGATCGGCGTTTCAGCCGGCCGTTGCGTCGGGTGTATCCGGTTCCTCGGTGGGAGCGGGCGTCGGCGCGGAACTGGTTTGAGTTGGAACATCCGCATCCTGTGCGGGTGCGTCACGCAAGCCAGGTTTTGGTCATGGCCCAGCAAGCAGATGACCAGCATGCCGATGGTTTGGTGACGTGGATGACGCAACGGCAACCGGAGTCTCCGTTGGGCCCGGTTGCGCCTCCCTCTGCGGTGGTTGAGCCGGTGGATGACGATAACGTCCGTTGGTTTGGTCCGTCTGCGCGTGAGTGGGCCGCCCGGATGGGCACGGATGACGTTGCGGGTGCTCGCCGTGCGGTCATGGCAGCGGTGCGAGGCTTGTTCGTTGAGACGGGGATTCTGCTTGCGGGGTTCTCGGACGTGGACATGGTGGATTCGATCGGTAACGCTGAGTGGACGACCGCTCGTTCTGAGATCGCGGCGGACAGCACTCGTTTTTCTCGGTGGATTGAGCATCGTGGGTGGGGCTTACGTACTGACCTGTTGAGGTTCGTGTGCCGTTGGGTGAGCGCTGACTACGCTTTGCGGCGTGTTGAGAGTTCGGTGTTCGCGATCGCTTTGCCGGTGGGTCAGGACGTTTCTGTGATCCCGGGCGGTGACCATTGGGGTGCGTGGGTTCCGGTTGATCGCGATCAGTCCGCTGAACGGATTTCAGGCCCGGCCGGCCCGGTGGGTGTTGATGGGCGTTGGCCTGAGGTTGTTGCGCCGCCTATTCAGGCTGTCATTGAGGAGGCGAGCGAAGCGCATGGTTTGGTCGCGTTTATGTCGCAGCCTCGGTCATGGACGCATGCGCGGCTCGAGTTGGTTCACCGGGTTGTGGATGGTTTCGAGTGGGGTTTGAACCTTGTGACTGATCATCCGGCGCGGCTCCCTGGAGAGCGCATGCATAGGTAGAAGTCTTTACAGATAACGATGGGCGGACCAGTTGAACTGGTCCGCCCATCGTTATCTAGAGGTAAGTGTGCGCCGGTTGGTTTAGCGTGAACGCTGGCGCAGGCGTGCGGCGTCGAGGATGACGACGGCGCGTGCCTCTAGGCGGAGCCAGCCACGCTGTACGAATTCGGCGAGAGCCTTGTTAACGGTTTCGCGGGAGGCACCAACCAGCTGCGCGAGTTCTTCCTGGGTGAGTTCGTGTGGAACCAGGATGCCGTCTGCGGTTGGGCGGCCGAAGCGGTCCGCGAGGTCCAGGAGGGCCTTCGCAACGCGGCCAGGGACGTCGGAGAATACGAGGTCCGCGAGGGATTCGTTGGTGCGGCGCAGGCGGCGTGCCAGAGCCTGCAGGAGCTGCGCGGAAACCTCAGGGTTGGTCGCGAGTGCGCGGCGCAGGTTTTCGTGGCGCAGGCCTGCGAGGTGGGTTTCGGTTACAGCGGTTGCGGTTGCGTTGCGTGGGTGTGGATCGAAGAGAGCCATTTCGCCGAACAGTTCGCCAGGGCCGAGGACCGCGACGAGGTTTTCGCGGCCGTCTGCTGCGGTGCGGCCGAGTTTGATTTTGCCGGAGATGATCACGTACAGCTGATCGCCCTGATCGCCTTCGTGGAAGACGGACATGCCACGGGTCAGGTCAACCTGGGTAAGTTCTTCGGTCAGAACGTTGAAAGCTTCGTCGCTCAAGTGCGCGAACAGCGGCGCCCGGCGAAGGACCTCGATGTCCATGGGTCTCCTTTTGTGTATGCGATTTATGGCTCTTCTTCAATACTATTGTGCCGCATGCCACTTGGCGCAACCCGATTTCGTTCGTAGTGAATCATTTTCAAAACAATTGCATAACGTTCTGCACTGTTGTGGGCGCAGTGTGGGGTGGGCCTGGTTAGGATGTTCAGCACGGCTAGTGCTGGTGAACGCGCGAGTTGTGTGGTGTGAATGAGCTCGCGGGAACGTTACGTCAGATGGAGGAGGTGCGGTGTTTCTAGGTCTGCACCTTATTGACTGGATCCTGATTCTTGTGATCATCGCGCAACTGTGGACTGGCTGGCGCAAGGCTTTCATGGTTTCTTTGGGCGCTACGGCGGGTTTCCTCGCGGGTGCTACTGCGGCGTTCTTCTGTATCCCGTTGATGGCGCGCACTATTCAGGATCCTGCGTGGCGTGCTGCGGGTTTGTTTATAACGTTCGCTGTTTTGCTTGCGCTTGGTCAGGGGCTTGGTGAGGCCGCGGCCGCGCAGATTCGCAGGTGGATGGATCGGCCTCGCCCACGATGGTGGGATCGCCTTGGCGGGTCGGTCGTGTATTTCGCGGCTACGTGGGTGACTATTTCTGCTCTTGCGTTTACGTGGTCGGCGTTGGGTATGCCGTGGTTGTCTCCCCAGTTGGCTAATTCTCGTGTGGTTCAGGCGGTCCGGGATACGACTCCGGAGGTCATGGAGCGTTCGCTTGGTGAGGCTCGTCAGGCTGTTGCGGCGCTTGAGCTTCCGGAGATTTCTCTTCCTCGGTTGCCTTCTCCGCGGCCTGTTCCGGGTGATCCGTCGCCGTCTGTTTCTCCGGATGCGGGGATCCCAGCTGATGCGGATCTGACCGATGCGCAGCAGGCTGTTAAGGGATCTGTTGCGCGGGTTACTGGTATCGCTACCGAGTGTGGTGTGAACCAGACGGGTACGTCGTTCGCGATCGCTCCGGACCGCTTGTTGACGAATGCTCACGTGGTGCGTGGCATTGAGCAGCCTGTTGTTGAGACTCCGGATGGCAGGGCTCTGACGGGCCGGACTGTCACGTTTGATTCGCGCCGCGATATCGCTGTGATTGCAGTGGATGGGCTCGATATGCGTCCGTTGGAGATGGGCCGTACGTTGCGTGCCGGTGATGAGGCGGCATTCATGGGCTTCCCGGCGGGTGGTCCTTACACGGTTTCGCATGCCGCTGTGAAGCAGCGGGCTATGGCGCAGTTGCCGAACATTTATGGCAGCGGTTCGTCTCAGGTTGATGTGTATCAGCTTGCGGCGGATGTGAAGCGCGGTAACTCGGGTGGGCCGCTCGTGGCTAGCGATGGCACGTTCCGCGGAATGATTTTCGCGAAGTCTAAGGACGAGGACAACGTCGGCTACGCGATCACGAATGATGAGTTGAAAGCCATCGTCGATGAGGCTCCGAGCCGGTCGACTGCGGTGTCAACTGGATCGTGCAAGTAACTGCGTGCACTGAAGTAGTTGAAGTAGTTGCTGGCGCTTAGTATTTGCTGGCGCTGACAGGGAAGATCAGCCCGCCGCACATGTAATAAGCCGCGGCAAGTGTCACAAGTCCTTACAAGTGTCATAAAAAGCCGATGCGGTGGACAGTGCATCTGTCCACCGCATCGTTTTCTGTGGCGTGGCGGCTTCGTTCCAGCCACGCCGTTTTACGCGTCGGGGGCAACCCCGGTGAAGAATTAGCCCTTATTCCGCATCGATTCGGAAATCTGGTTCATCACCGTGGTGTCCGCCAACGTCGAGGAGTCGCCGGCTGGGCGGCCTTCCGCGACGTCCTTGAGTAGGCGACGCATGATCTTGCCGGAGCGGGTCTTTGGTAGTTCAGGAACAGCGAAGACAGCCTTCGGGCGCGCGATCGCACCGATGTCTGCGGCGACGTGCTGGCGCAGCTGCTCCGTGATGTCGTCTGGCCACGAGTCGGTCTCGCCGCTGAGGATCACGAACGCGACGACCGCCTCGCCCTTGGTCTCGTCTGCCGCACCGACGACAGCGGCCTCGGCGACCGCCTCGTGGGCGACCAGCGAAGACTCGATTTCGGTCGTGGACAAACGGTGGCCTGAAACGTTCATGACGTCGTCGACGCGGCCCATGAGCCACAGGTCGCCGTCGTCGTCCTTCTTGGCGCCGTCGCCCGCGAAGTACATGTCGCCGAAGCGCTCCCAGTAGGTGTCCTTGTAGCGTTCTGGGTCATTCCAGATGCCGCGGAGCATCGCAGGCCATGGTTCCTTGATGACGAGCAGGCCGGCCTCGCCGTTGCCGAGAGGCTCGCCCAGGTCGTCGACGACGTCGGCGCTGATGCCTGGCACGGCGACCTGCGCGGAGCCCGGTTTGGTTGCCGTAACACCCGGGAGCGGGGCGATCATGTGCGCACCGGTTTCGGTCTGCCACCAGGTATCCACGATCGGGGCAGGGTATTCCTTGCGCGGTCCGGGCTGTCCGTCTTTGCCGGCGCCGTTGTTCGCGCCGATGACTTCGCGGTACCACATCCACGCTTCAGGGTTGATCGGCTCACCCACGGAACCGAGCACGCGCAACGAAGACAAGTCTCGGGCGTCAGGGATGTCGCGGCCCCACTTCATCGCGGTGCGGATAGCGGTTGGGGCGGTGTACATGATGGTGACCTTGTACTTCTCCACAAGGTCCCACCAACGGCCCTTGTCAGGGGTGTCCATCGTCCCGTCGTACATGAGGATCGTGGCGCCGTTGATGAGCGGCCCGTATGTGACGTAGGAGTGGCCGGTGATCCAGCCGATGTCCGCCGTGCACCAGTAGACGTCGGTCTCTGGGTGCAGGTCGAACGTGTCCTTTGCGGTCACGGCGGCCTGAGTCAGGTAGCCGCCGGTCGTATGCAGGATGCCTTTCGGCTTACCCGTGGTGCCGGACGTGTAGAGGATGAAGAGCGGATGCTCGGCCTCGAAAGCCTCGGCGGTGTGCTCATCCGAGGCGTTCTCCATGATGTCGTGCCACCACAGGTCGCGGCCATCAACCCACGCCTCAGGTTCTTCCTTGTTGTTGCGCACCACAACAACGTTGGACACCGTGTGACCGTCGGCTTCAAGCGCTGCGTCCACGACCTTCTTGACCGGGTTCGCCTTGCCGCGGCGCCAGTTGCCGTCCGCGGTGACCACCAGCTTCGCCTCCGCATCGTCAACGCGCGAGCGCAACGCATCCGCGGAGAAGCCAGCGAACACGACCGAGTGGATCGCACCGAGGCGGGCGGAAGCCAGCATCGTAATGACGGCCTCCGGGATCATCGGCATGTACATTGCGATGCGGTCGCCAGACCCCACGCCCAGCTCGCTGAACGCGTTGGCGGCCTTCTGCACGGCGGTGGTGAGTTCGGCATATGTGTAGGTTGCGGTGGCGCCGGTTTCATCTTCGAAGTAGATCGCGACGCGGTCGCCGTTGCCAGCCTCGACGTGGCGGTCGAGTGCGTTGTAAGCGGCGTTGAGTTTGCCGTCTTCAAACCACTTATAGAACGGCGCTTCGGAGTCGTTGAGGACCGTGGTGAAGTCTTCGGCCCACGTGAGAGCCTCGCGGGAACGCTCCGCCCAGTAGCCGAGGCGGTCCTGTCGCGCGCGTTCGTAGAGGTCCTCGTGGGCGACGGCGTTCTTGACGAACTCGGGGCCCGGCGGGAATGAGCGGTCCTCGTGGCTCAGGTTGTCCATTGCCGGGGTTTCAGGCATAACGACTCCTCACAGACTCATATCGCAAAACATCTAAGAGGTGATCTGAATCACTTAGTTCTTAGCTTATGTGAGGCAGGTCACGTTACGCATACTGTTTCATCTGGTGGTGATCGTGGGCAAATCGGCTCGTCACATGACGATGCGAGGCTGGGCTGGCCCACGCAGGGCCGGTATATGACGATGGGGCTGCCGGGCTGGCCGGTGCCGGCGGCGGGTAGGGTGAAGGGCAGAGATCGACCGCGCAGGATGCGCGAAGGAAAGGAACGCGAGGGCTATGGCACGCAGACTCACCCCTGCTGAGAAGCGCGAGCGGATGTGGGAACGCGAAACACCTCTGGGGCGTAAGCGGCGTGCCCGCAAAATCAACCGCGAACTCGCGGAGAAATACCCTTACGTGGTCCCTGAATTGGATTTCGAGAATCCATTTGAGCTGTTGGTTGCGACCGTCTTATCGGCGCAGACGACCGACGTCAAAGTCAACCAAGTGACTATGGAACTGTTCCAGCGGTGGCCGGACGCCGCATCGTTGGCTGGGGCGAGCCTCAGCGAGGTCGAGGACGTGGTTCGGCCAACTGGCTTTTATAAGACCAAGGCTGCGAACATTCAGAACCTTGCCCGCACGCTCCTGGAAGACACCGGCGGCGAGGTGCCTGACGACCTCGACTACCTCGTGACCTTGCCGGGCGTGGGGCGCAAAACCGCTTTCGTGGTGTTGGGCAACGCGTTCGGCCACCCAGGAATCACGGTGGACACGCATTTCGGGCGGCTGGCCCGCCGCTTCGCATGGACCAAAGAAGTTGACCCGGTCAAAGTTGAGCACCAGGTGGGGGAGCTTTTCGAAAAGAAAGACTGGACGAACCTTTCGCATCACCTGATTTTCCACGGCCGCCGCATCTGCCATGCCCAGCGGCCAGCGTGCGGTGCGTGCCCTATTGCGCAGTGGTGCCCATCGTACGGGGAGGGCGAGACCGACCCTGAGGAGGCAAAGAAGCTTTTGAAATACGAGCTCGCGCCGGGGCGAGAAGAGCTGCACAGGCTCATGGTTGACGGGTATTCGCGCCGCGAACTGCGTGCGATGGGGTACGGGCTGAACGCATGAGCACAGTACGTGAGCAGTTGCAGGCGGTTGTTGATAAGTACGCGGGTGTCCGCGGCGGTGAATCTGAGGTCGATGGCGGGCCTGGCGCTGAGCTCGGTGGTGAGGGCACGGGTGTCGAGGTGGTGAATGACGAGCGGCTGCCGATGTATGCGCGGCTTCGCGGTAAGTTCCCGGTGCGTAAGCGTGCCGCTGTGCTTGTTTTGTTTGGTGCGCTTGACTCTATTCCGGCGGTGCATTCGTCTGAGGTCGTGCCGTCTGACCTCGATGTTTTGTTGTTGCGGCGCAGTGACGGGTTGCGTTCGCATGCGGGGCAGATCGCGTTTCCCGGTGGCGGCTGGGAAGAAGGCGACGAGACACTCGTGGACACCGCGCTGCGTGAGGCGGTTGAGGAGACTGGGCTGGACCCCGATGGTGTCAAGGTTCTAGGGACGCTTCCGGTCACGCCGACCGTGTCCGGCTATGAGGTCACTCCGGTGCTTGCTGTGTGGGAGAAGCCGAGCAAGGTCGCGCCGGTGGACGTCAACGAGTCTGTTGATGTTTTTCGCACGCCGGTTGCGGACCTTTTGAGCGATGACGTGCGTTGCATTACCGAATTCGAACGCGACGGAAAACCTTTCCGGATGCCCGCCTATCGCTTGCAGCAAGGCTTGTTGTGGGGCTTCACCGCGACAGTCTTGACATCGATTTTGACTGATGCCGGCTGGCTCGAGACCGGATGGATGAGGCCGTCTGCGAACCCGGCCAAGGTCGAACCGAAAGTGTGAGAGCCGCTGGCGGCTTGAGGCTGGGAGCCGTGCGCTGAAGGCGGGTTCCGGAATCCACAGTGATGGGATGTGGGGGTTTTCTCCACATTTTCTAATGGTGGCGGCCGTTTAGGCGCGGCTTCCAGTGTGCTGGGTGCATGTGGACCCTGACCAACGATCCAGCTCAATCTAACTTCAGCGCTCAATCTAAGTTCAAGGCGCAAACGAGCACCAGATCTGCCCGCTCTAGCGGGCGGCGCAAGCGCACCGCGGACGACCCCGCGGACTCCGCACCCGTACGCCTACTAGACACTCACCGGAGCCGGCGAGGCCAAGCCGGCAAGTCCATGAGCGGCAAGCGCATCGGCGGCAGGTCCATCAGTGGCAAGCCCATCGTGCTGTGGCATCCCGCGTCTGACGGCCCCGCAATGGGGAGCGCTGTACGCGGTTTCGATGTCCGAGGGTTCGAAGCGCGCGGTTTCGATGTCCGCGGCGAGGCCGCTGCCGTGGTGCATGGATTGGGGCTCGAGTTGGTCGATGCTCCGGCGGTCGGAGCGAATGCGCTGACTGGCAATCAGGAGGTTGTGGCGCACCTGGTTGAGGCTAACGGTGTTGAGGCTGGAGGGTCATGCGCCGTACCTGCGGCGGTTGACGGGGCTGAACTGTGTTACGTAGGGCTCGACCCTGGCGCGGTATACGCGGCGGCGGCTCGGAATCCGGGTGCGCATCCGATTGTTCTGCCTTCGGGGGCGCCGTTGCTGAGCAAGATCGTGTGGGGGAGCAGGCACGGTTCTGTTTTGGGGCATGTCATCGAGATCGCAGACGGCCCGGGCTCCCGCAATAGCGCGGCGGTTGCTGCCGGGGTGGCGCAAGCTGTGCGGGCGCACGGCTGGTCGGTGGTCGTATTGGATGCGGACGCGTGCTCGGATACGCGTTGGGGCATTGATGGCGGGATGCGGTGGCCTGAGGTTCTGGCGGCGATCGAGGACGGTCCCGCGGCGAGCACTCTCGAGCTGTTGCCGCGGCTGGCAGGCGTTCACCTTGTGACTTTCGCGCCGGGGCAGGGTCAGGGCTTAGACGAAGCAGGTCTTACCCGTGCAATCGATGCGTTTTCGCGGGCGGTCGATGTGGTCATTGTTGATCGCGGGCCGGTTGCAGTCGATGGGTGGTTGCGTTCCGAGTCTGGGCGGGTGCGGCGTGACCGGATCGTGTGCCTGCAACGGCCGTGGGCGCTAGGTGAGGGAGCGGCGGGAGAATCAGCGCTCGGCGCCGACTGGAGTGTTCTGGGTGTTCGACCCCGTAGGTGCGATTCCCGCGCGGAAGCGGCGAAGATCGGCGCCGCGTGGGCTGGGAGTATTCAGGGGCGCAGCGTGATCTCAGCGGCGCGCGGGTTGGCTCGGAAAGTCTGGATTCCGCAGATGGAAGCCGGGAGAGGAATCGGGGAAAAGTCCCCGGCTAGGTCGAGGTGGGTCGCATGAAAAGGGATGCCGCGCATTCACGCGACTTGATTCAACGGGTCCGGGAACAACTACTTGAGACGGGTCTGTCGGCCGACCCATCCACCATTGCCAGCCTGCTGTCATCTGGGCTGATTTCGGCGGGCTCCTCGTCACCTGGCGGGCTGTTTCGTGGTCCGGGAGCCGTGCGCCAAGCAGCTCAAGCGATTCAGCGGGAGCTGACCGGCGTGGGGCCGCTGGCTCAGTTCGTCGAGACGCCCGGGGTGACCGACGTGTTGGTAACGTCCGACGGTTCCGTATGGGTAGATCAAGCTAGCGGTTTATCGCGCACCGAGATGCGGTTGGAAGCATCCGAGGTTGAGCGCATCGCGGTTCGAGTCCTTGGTCGTGCGGGCCGCGCTTTGGATACAGCGCACCCGTATGGGGATGCGGTCGTGGACGGTTATCGAGTTCACGCGGTACTGCCGCCCATCGTGGACGCGCCTGTTCTATCGATCCGAGTTCCGAATCCAGCACAAGCCCGGCTGGACGACATATTGACCGGCCCGCAGGCCGCGTGGATTCCGATACTCAAACATGTGATGGATCGCCGGGAAACGTTCATGATCAGCGGCGGAACCGGTGCCGGCAAGACCACTCTGCTGGCAGGGATGCTCGCGGCGTGCCGGGGCGACGACCGGCTCATCATGATCGAAGATTCTCGTGAACTGCGTCCGGCGCACCCTCACACGGTGTCGATGCAAGCGCGGCAACCCAATGCGGAAGGCGCTGGCGAAGTCTCGCTGCAGGAACTCGTGCGGCAGGCTTTGCGGATGCGCCCTGACCGGCTCATCGTGGGTGAATGTCGTGGTGCGGAAATCCAAGACCTTCTGATGGCTCTGAACACGGGGCACACCGGGGCCGGCGCCACGGTGCATGCGAATTCGATCAGCGATGTTCCCGCTCGCTTGATGGCGCTTGGATCCCTCGCCGGATGGCAACCTCACACAACGGCGATGCAAGCCGCTAGTGCGATTGGCATCGTGATTCATGTTGAACGCACCGAGCGGGGTCGAGGGCCAGTCGCACTGGGATCCTTGCGGTTGACGGATATCGGTTCGCTCGATGTTGACCTCCGCTACGTTGCGGATGCTTCTGGTGCGCCGCAACGAGTGGAACCTTCCGGCGAGCGGCAGAGCGTGGAACCCTGCGAGCGGCAGAGTGTGCAGCCCTCCGGAAGGAGGGAGACGTCGTGATAACCGCGTGGGTTTGCGCCGCCCTGCTGCTTGTCAGTGTGCTGTCATGGAAGCGTGAGGGCGCGTTTGGCAGGCCAGTGCGTGTTGGTTCTCAACGGACCGAACCGAAGCAGGCAAGTGAGCAACCGAGCGAAGAGCTGGCGGTGATCTACGACGTCGCCCAACAGGTCATCTCTACTCTTGCTTCACTCATGCGATCAGGCGCGCACCATCGCTACGCCTGGGAAGCTCTCACTTCGGCGCTCGCCGTAGAAAACCAAGCTGTTCAGAAGCCCGCTCGCAACGCATCTTCGCGGGTGCGCGCACACGAGCTCGAATCATGGCGAAACGCGGCATCGCTCACCACATCGAGGATCGCTTTGGGCGCGCCTGTCACGATGGCGGCTGCGCCGGATGCCGGCTGCGAGCCCGACAGATTTCCGCGAATGCTACGAGACGTGTACTGGGCTCAGGGCCTCGCCGAGAAAACAGGGATCGCCTACGCTGACTTGCTTGATGCCGTCGCTGCCCACGCGAAAGCTCGAGCCGCTGCCATTAGAGGCCAGGTCACGGGTATCGCGGCGGCACAGACCACTCGCCGCATCCTTGCGCTCTTGCCGTTGGGCGGGATCGTGATGGCGCAACTGTTGGGTGCCGATCCGCTGGGAATCTTGTTCACAACTACCGCCGGGCGTGTGTGCCTGTTCGCTGGTTGCCTTCTGTGGTGTGCATCGTTGGTCTGGTCTCGGAGGCTCATCAGCAAGATGTCACATGGCGATAGCGAGGCCGCGGTATGACACTGGCCTTCACAGTGCTGGCAGGTTGGATCTTCGCAGGAATGCTGGCTATCGCGGTCATGTCATGGCAACCGCGTTCCACTCAACCACGCTCCGCTCAACCGCGTTCCACGCAAACGCGAACTCAGCAACCGCCGCAGCCGCGGGAAGATAGCGCCTCGGGTGAGAGCTATATGGGCGCCGAATATGAGCCGCTCATCGCAGATGCTCTCGCGTTGTGCATCGAAGCGGGCATGTCGATTGAGCATGCACTCACCGAGATCGACGAATCCACCGGGAACGCTCTCGGGTTCAGCCGGGTCGCTACCGCCCTGAGCTGGGGCGTCGAAACACAAAAAGCGTTCAGTTACGCTCCGAATACGGATCGCATGAGCTCTTTCATCCAGGTCTCTAAAGCTACGGGGGCACCAGTGGCGGAGCTACTCAGGCAATCCGGTAAACACCAGCGCGCGGCGAACGAGGACCGTGCCAAGGCGCAAACCGAGCGCCTCGGCGTGCGCGTCGTCATCCCACTCGGGTTATGCGCGCTTCCTGCGTTTATATGTCTCGGCGTCGTTCCGGTCGCACTGGCGCTCCAACCGTGGAACCAGTAATTCCTTCCACGGTTTCGTTATCCACCAGCACGAATCCGACACTCAGCTATCCACAGATTCTTCTCCGAGGCACACCGGCAATCCCTCAGCCGGAAGACTCAAATCATCGGGAACAACCCGGTACCTAAACACAGCAATAGAAAGGTCAGGAGAACCACATGGAAACCACTACTTCACGCCCAACCTCTACGATCGACGACCCGGAAGCCGGCATCGCAACCGCAGAGTTCTCGATCGTCACACTCGCCGCAGTCGGCTTCGCTGGGCTCTTGGTCACCATCTTGAGCGGAGGCCAGGTCAAAGGCATGCTGATGGGCCTCATCTCCAAAGCGCTGGGCCTCTAGCGATACGAAAACCAGCAGGCAGGAGGACACGATGAACACAGCGACACAACACACCGCCGCTCACGCTTCAACGGAACACTCGCAACGAGACATGGAACCTTCGGCACGACGTGTGGAACCGCCCCATCCGCACACAGGGGTTCCTCGTTCCAAAGAGAGTGTGACGCGTGGGTCAGTCACGGCTGAGTTCGCGGTCCTCCTGCCTGCTCTCGTATTGTTGCTGGCCTTCATAGGCGCCATCGCAACAGTAGGGGCAGCGCAAGTTCGTTCCCAACACGCGGCAGGAATGTCAGCACGCGAAGAAGCACGAGGATCTCACATCGAGGTAGCGAAGGTTGCGGGCGACGGCGCAACTCAACGCGTGGATCGCAGCGGCGAATGGGTCACTGTTGAGGTGCGCAACAACGTCAAACTCTGGACCTTCCTCGGTCCCGGCATCACAGTGCACGCAACTGCCACAGCACGCGTTGAAGAGTCCGCGGCTTCAGGCCAGCAATAAGGATGGCGTCATGAAAACCACGAACTGGTCGGAGGACCGCGGCGGCGCAACCGGGCTGGTCATAGGGCTCCTGTGCCTCGGCCTCATCGCGGCACTCGGAGTTGCAATGTGGGCCGTATCCACGGCCGACCAAGCACGAGCAAAAACCGCGGCAGACCTCGCAGCCCTCGCCGCAGCTGACGCACACCGCGGAGTCATCTCCGCTGGAAACCCGTGTGCGCTCGCCGCGGAAATCGCGGCCAAACACGACGCCGGAATCACCCGATGCACGCTCCTGACTGGTGGCGGGGCTGCTGGTGGTGGCGGGGATACAGCTCAGCGAGCAACGGTGCACATCACCACGAAAGCCAACAGAACCGGATGGCTCAAAGGCTGGCCACTGCCCGCTGTGAAAGCCGAGTCCTACGCCGGGCCGCCAACCATCACGGCAGAAGAGTGACGGAGACAGCTACTTTTAGCGGCGCTTGCGTTGTGCGGGAACGAGCCGCAGGATCTCGCTCAGTAGGGCGACAGCCCCGGCCTTATCGAGTGGGTTGTTCTTATTGCCGCACTTCGGCGACTGAACACACGACGGGCACCCCGAGGAACACTCGCACGTGCGGATCGCTTCACGCGTCGCCTCCAACCAAAACGGAGCCATCGCATGAGCACGCTCAGTAAAACCAGCCCCACCGGCGTGACCGTCATAAACAAAAATCGTGGGCGACTCAGTGTCAACATGCATCGCAGTCGAAACACCGCCGATATCCCAGCGGTCACTCGTTACCAGCAACGGCAACAAGCCAATCGCGGCATGCTCCGCGGCATGCAGAGAACCAGGGATGGCACCAGCCTCCACGCCAGCAGAATGCAGGCGCGTCTCAGGAATCGTGAACCACACACCCTTCGTGAACAGTTCACGAGGCTCAAGCTCAAGCGGTTCTTCGCTCAGAATCTCGTTAGAAACCAGCGCCTTCCGCTGGAAAGAAACCACCCGCGTCGTCACCAACAGATCCCCGTAATGAACGCCGATCTCGCCCCACTTCTCCTGATGCGTGACGTCCAAAACCTTGACACTCGTGACATCCCGAGCCTGCGTATAGAAGTCAGGTTCAGCCGCGGTAGCGACCACAACATGGTTCTCTTCATCCAAAACATCAACCACATAGCGGCGACCCTGATGCAGATAAACGGCACCCTCGTGAGCCTGATAATGCGCCTGCGAAGAATCCATCGTCGCAATCACAGCGCCCGTCTCAGAGTCGATGACCTGCATCGGGCCGCCACCCACCGAACGCAAATCCACGAACTCGTGAGCCGACTCCGCATGAACCCAAAACCATCCCGAAGGGCGGCGACGCAAAATACCGCGCTCCTCCAAGTCCTCGACGAGCCCTAGAGCGGTATCTCCAAACAGCCCAACATCGGCCACGGTCAAGGGAAGCTCGGCCGCAGCCGCCGCCAAATGCGGCTGTAAAACGTACGGATTCGCCGGGTCAAAAACACTCGCCTCAACACCCGAATCCAGCATCGTTTCCGGGTTATGCACCAAGAACGCATCCAGCGGATCATCCCCGGCAATGAACGTCGCCAAAGAATCCTGCCCACCACGACCAGCGCGCCCAATCTGCTGGAAAAACGAGGCACGCGTACCCGGCCACCCCGCAACAAGCACGGCATCCAAACCGGAGATATCAATACCCAACTCAAGCGCGGAGGTCGATGCCACACCCAGCAGCTCACCCGCTCGCAGAGCATCCTCCAAAGCCCGGCGCTCCTGCGGCAAATAGCCCGACCTATATGCCGCGATCCGCCGTGGCAAAGACTCGTCGACCTCTTCCAGCAGCCGCCGGGCGGAATCCGAAATCGCTTCAGCGCCCCGCCGCGAACGGATGAACGCCAACGTCCGAACATGCCCCGAAACCAGGTTTGCCATCAAATCGGCGGTCTCGGCGACCAAGGATCGGCGCAAAAACACGCCGTTCTCACCACGCCTGTCCGTGAGCGGTGGCTCCCACAACACCACGGTGGTCTCACCAGTTGCAGAGGTGTCGTGCGTGACCGCCTGCGTGTCCCGACCCGTCAAACGGCTGAACGTTTCGGCAGGTTCAGCGCTTGTCGCGCTCGCGCCCACAACCCGCACGCGAGCACCGTAATGCTCGGCGATCCGCAGCAGGCGCCGCAGCAGTACCGCGACGTGGGAACCGAAAACCCCTCGGTAAAAGTGCGCCTCATCCACGACGATGTGGGTCAGCTTCCGCATGAACGGCGCCCACCGTGTGTGGTTCGGCAGGATCCCGTAGTGCAACATGTCCGGGTTGGTGAGTACGAGGTTGGCGTGGTCCCGTACCCAGCGTCGCTCCTCGGGTGGGGTGTCGCCGTCGTAGGTTGTGGCTCTAACTCCGGGTACGTCGAGTTCCAGGATGCCGGTGAGCTGGTCCCCGGCTAGCGCTTTGGTTGGTGCGATGTAGAGGGCGGTTGCTTCGCCGCGCCCGCCCGACAGCACGGTGGCTTCAGCATCAACATCCGCGTCAGCTTCAGCGCCAGCGGCCCGGTCGGCCGGGTCGGTCGCGTCGTGTGGCGTGCTGGCTACGCGTGCCCCGCGGGTCAGCGCGTCGAGTACCGGCATGAGGTAGGCGAGTGATTTACCGGAGGCGGTTCCGGTCGCGATGATCGTGTCGTTTCCGGCGTGGATGAGGTTGGCGGCGTCGACTTGGTGCCGGTAGGGCTGGGGGATGCCGGCGTTCCCCCATGCAACGCGGGCGTCGGAGTGGAGCCATTCAGGCCAGGCCGCGTACTCGGCTTCGCGGGAGGGGAACACGCGGACGTGCCGCAGTGTCTCGGGTTCATCGCCGCGGCCCAGCAGGGGGACCAGTGTCCGGAAATCTTTCATGACTCCTACATCTCTAGTGTCCCCTGCATCTTCCCACAGGATTGGCGCCTTCCCGCGGCCTGGGTCGTTATCGTTAAAAGCTCCGGCGCCGCCGCTCAATGGTGAGGGGCGACGCCGGGGGCTTGTGATCGTGCTCGCTAGCACTGACCCAACGTTAGCTTGTGTGGTCGATGCGGGCGGTGTCGTCGGCTTCTTCTGGGGTTTCGATCGCGAGCATTGCGCCGAGCAGGGTCCAGCCGAGGTGGTGGTAGAGCTCGTAGCCGTCGGTTGATGCGACGAGGAGGCCGTATTCGGCGTCGGTTTCGGTCGCGACGGATGCGAGGTAGCGGGTCACGAGCGTCCCGTAGCCCTTGCGGCGCTGGTCTGGCGCGGTGACGATCCGGTCAAACACTGCGTAGTCGCCAATCGATGCCATGTGTCCGGATGCGAGTACGGCTCCGTCTTCGCGGCGGTGGAGGGAGACCCAGGTGTGGGCTCCGTCGCGCTTTTCTTGCCAGACGAGGCTGTCCTCGGTGAGGGGTGCCTCGACGTCGTGCGCGGCTATCGGGCTGGTCATCATGACTTCGCGGTTGGCGACAACGCGGAGACCAACCTCGTGGACCTTTTCGGGCATGCTGTCGGGGTCTTCGGTGAAGACGGTGAGGCGTTGGCCGCTGTGTTCTCGCATCATGTGTGCGAGTTTTTGCAGCAGTTCGTTGTCGGGTTCGTGGACGACGTATTCCCAGTGGGCTTCGTCTTGACCTGTTCGGCGGTAGGCGTGGACTGGTCCTTCGTGGTAGGTGTCGAAGCCTCGGGCTTCGGCCCAGCCTTTGACCCAGGTGCCGATGAGCTCATCGCTTGCAATACCGTTCATGCTTGAAGCCTACAACCTACTGGGAAGTAACGGGGCGTCTGGTGAAAATATGTCTCGTCCCGCGACCTGTTTCACAGCATCTATTTAGACTGATGTCATGGTTTCTCCGGATTTTCCTGTGTTTTCTTCGCCTGAGGATGTCGCTGTGTTGCGGGCTGATCTTGCGGCGGCTCGTTTCACGTTTGATGCGGTTGTTGCGTTGGTGGGCGAGGACGCGATGGATGCGTTGGTCCGGGAGCAGCCGGCGGCGGCGCGGTGGGCTGTTGCGCAGGCCCGTGCCGCTGGAACGGGCGGCTCGGAAGCGGCCGATGGCCCAGCGGCGACGGTCGGTTCGGATGCCGGACTGGCGTCGCTGGTTGAGGTTTTCGTTTTGGGCGGTGTGGTTGGCGCCGCTGAGTTGGCCGCGGCGATGCCGGGGGTTGGCGTCGGTGGCCTGATGCGGCTGGGTTTGGTCGAGCCGGCCCCGGGTGGTGGGGTTCGTGCCGCGGTGGATCTGCGCCCGCACGCGGCTGATGATGGCTTGGAGCTGTGGGTGGCTTCGGATGTTGGTGCGCATCATCGTGAGGGTGTTTTGCGCAAGGACCATGTGTTGGGGATTGGCCAAGCGTCGTTGACGTTGGCGGCGAATACGGTGCGCCGCGAGGTTGATACGGCGTTGGATGTGGGTGTTGGCTGCGGTATTCAGACGTTCCATTTGTTGCGGCATGCCAAGCACGTGACGGCGACAGATCTTTCCGAACGTGCGCTGGCGTTCACGCGCTTCAACGCGCTGCTGAATCATGAACAGTTGGGTATCGATCCCGCCGATGTGGATGCCCGGCTGACCTTGCTGCAGGGCTCGCTGTTGGAACCGGTCGCGGGGCAACAGTTTGATCTGGTGGTCTCGAATCCGCCGTTTGTGATCACGCCTCGCACTGCGGGCGAGACTGAGGAGGATCGTTTCACGTACCGGGACGGCGGCCTTCCGGGCGACCAGTTGGTGGAAACTTTGTGGCGCGGCCTGGGCGATGTTTTGGCCCCGGGCGGTACGGCTCAGATGTTGGCGAACTGGGAGATCCCGTCCGGCGCCCACTGGGCCGAACGTTTGGATGAGTGGACGCCGGAAGACCTCGAGGCGTGGGTCATCCAGCGCGATGTTGAGTCGCCCGCTGATTACGCGCAGATGTGGTTGCGGGATGCATCGGAGGACCGTGACCCGGCGGCCGCCCAGCGTCGTTTCGGCGAGTATCTTGAGGATTTCGCCTCGCGCGATGTCGAGGGTGTTGGCTTCGGTTACGTGTGGCTGAGGCGCCCGGAACCGGGCCGCGTGCATGGTGTGGGGCGCGTGTTCGAGGAGATTCTGCGTGAGGTGGATTCTCCTTTGGGTCCGTGGCTTGAGCGCGAGATCACAGCGGCCGATGCGTTGGTGGGCGTCGATGTGGCGTCAGTGCGCGCTGTTGTTGCGGATGATGTGACGGTTGAGTCGTATGGCAAGCCGTTGGATCCGCATCCGCAGATGCTGATCCTGCGGCAGGGGTCCGGGCTGCGTCGCACGCATGCGTTGACGACCGAGCAGGCTGGGTTGGTTTCGGCGTGCGATGGTGATGTTCCGGTGGGTGCGTTGGCGGCGGCGGTCGTGGAGCTGACGTCCGGCGGCGCGGCAGACCAGGACGGCTCAGTTCAGGGCAGCGCAGTTCAGGAAAGCGCCGCAGATCAAGAGAGCACAGCAACCCAAGAAAACACAGCGCAGCAGGTGAGCGGCTTGGTTGATTTCGCTGCTGTTTTGTTGAGGCAGGGTTTGCTTGTTCTGGAGTAATACTGCCTTGGCGGGCGATGTGATTTACTCCACATTGTGGGATAATTAAAGGGTCTGCAGTTATTGTCTGTGGGTTGTCGTTGCGCTAGGGTGTCCTGGCTTGCTCGGGGGTGTTGTATGTCGCCTGTTTCCGATCCGAATGATTCAAAGGTGACCGGCCGTCGCCGGACTTCCGCCGCTTCGGCCGCGTCGGCGAAGGTTGATGTCCTTGCTGGCCCGGCTGCGGATGCAACGGCGACGATCGATGCGGGCGATGGGCGCCAGATTGTGGTGACGGATCCGAAGGCGATCAAGGCGTTGACGCACCGTGCTCGGGTTCTAGCGATCGATGAGTTGTTCGGTTCGCGCTCCACGCGCACGGCTACTGAGCTCGCGGAGCTGACGGGGTTGACGCCGTCGGCGATGAGTTATCACTTGCGTGAGTTGGAACGTTTCGGCCTCGTGAAGCGGGTTCCAACCCCGAAAGGCGCTACGAGTGACGGCCGCGAGCGGCACTGGCGGGCCACGGGCGATTCCGTCATGACGGCCTCGAGTGGTGGCCAGCCGACTCAGTTGACGGATTACGCGCAGACGCGGCTGGATGCGTACCGCGAAAAGCTGATCGCGGAGATCGAATACCGCGAGCAGAACCGTCGCGCTGATTCTGAAGCGCCCGCCCCGGCGTACATGTATTTCGGTTCGCTCTTCTTGGATGAAGAAACCGAGAAAGAATTTCTGCAGCGGCTGAGTGAGCTCGAGGAGGAGTTCACGGCCCGCTCGCGTGAAGCTGAGGATCCGGATGTTCCGCGTCGTCGTACCTATTACTTGCTTTCGGGGCTTCCGGACCGTGCGCGTCCGTTCCCTGGCGAGAAGGGGATCAGCCCGATTCCGTACACGCCGTAGGTAGATCCATCCTCGCGGCCACAACCCCCGCCCCCGCACCCGGACCCCAGCAGGCCGAACAGAACACACGCGGTGTAACGCGTGGCGCAGATTAACTCGTGGTGACAAGCGTGCGATACGTTTGGCACGCTAGGGTTAGGAACTGATGAGGGGCATGCCGTCCGGTGTGTCTCACCTGTCGGGTTTCGAGGAGTGCTGTGCCCGCCACTAAGAATAAAACCGGTAAGAAGCTCGTGATCGTCGAGTCCCCGGCGAAGAGTAAGTCCATTGCCAAGTACTTGGGTGATGGTTTCGTCGTGGACGCGTCGGTGGGCCACATTCGTGACCTGCCGCAGCCTAAAGAGCTGCCTGCGGAGTTGAAGAAGACGTCCGTGGGTAAGTTCGCGGTGGACGTGGATCACGGTTTCGAGCCGTATTACGTGGTGTACCCGGATAAGAAGAAGCGGGTCACGGATCTGAAGCGTGAGCTCAAGGATGCTGACGCTTTGTATCTCGCGACCGATGCCGACCGTGAAGGTGAGGCGATCTCGTGGCACCTTTTGGAGGTTTTGAAGCCTAAGGTGCCGGTGTACCGGATGACCTTCACGGAGATCACCAAGGAATCGGTTCAGCGCGCTCTTGAGAACCTGCGTGATCTGGATATGGATCTGGTCGATGCGCAGGAGACCCGCCGTATTTTGGACCGTATTTACGGTTACGAGATTTCCCCGGTTTTGTGGCGCAAGGTGGGCCCTGGGCTTTCGGCTGGCCGCGTGCAGTCTGTTGCTACGCGTTTGGTGGTTGAGCGTGAGCGTGAGCGCATGGCGTTCGTTCCGGCGGAGTATTGGGATGTTTCTGGCGAGTTCGTTGCGGGCTCGGGCGAGGCGTTCCGTGCGCGCTTGACGCAGGTTGACGGCCGCCGCGTTGCTACGGGCCGCGACTTCAACGATGAAGGCCAGTTGCGTCCAGCGGCTCAGAAGGCCGATGTGGTGGTCCTGAAGGAAGCCGATGCGTCGTCGTTGGCTGATGGGCTGGCTGGGGCGTCGTGCTCTGTGGTTTCGGTTGAGGAGAAGCCGTACACGCGTCGTCCTTTTGCTCCGTTTACGACCTCGACTTTGCAGCAGGATGCTTCGCGGAAGCTGCGTTTCTCGTCGCGGGTCACGATGCAGGTTGCGCAGCGTCTGTATGAGAACGGTTTCATCACCTATATGCGTACCGACTCGGTGAGCCTTTCGGGTGAGGCGATCAACGCTGCTCGCCGCCAGATCACCGAGCTGTATGGCGCGGATCATGTGGCTCCGAAGCCGCGCGTGTATTCCTCCAAGAATGCTGCCGCGCAGGAGGCTCACGAGGCGATCCGCCCGGCGGGGGACTCGTTCCGCACCCCGGCGCAGGTCAAGAATGTTTTGAGCCCTGATGAGTTCCGTTTGTATGAGCTGATCTGGAAGCGCACTGTGGCCTCGCAGATGGCTGATGCGAAAGGTTCGACGGCCACGGTCAAGGTTCAGGGTGAGGCCGCGGATGGTCGCGTGGCTGAGTTCTCGGCCTCGGGTACGGTCATCACGTTCCCTGGTTTCCTTGCTACTTATGAGGAAGGTAAGAGCGAGGAAGCTAAGGAGAAGGGCCAGCAGGTTCGGTTGCCTAAGTTGGCGCAGGGTGATGCGTTGACGAGCCAGGACGTCGAGGCGGAGGGTCACAAGACGACGCCTCCGGCCCGCTACACGGAAGCCTCGATTGTTGCTGAGCTTGAGAAGCGTGAGATCGGCCGCCCGTCGACGTACGCTCCGACGATTTCTACGATCATGGACCGCGGTTATGTCACCAAGCGTGGTGGCGCGTTGGTTCCGTCGTGGACCGCGTTTTCGGTGATCCGCCTGCTCGAGGAGCACTTCGGCCAGTACGTGGATTACGATTTCACGGCTCGTCTTGAAGACGACCTGGATAAGATCGCCGCTGGCCAGCTCAAAAATGAGGACTGGTTGTCTTCGTTCTATTTCGGTGACAGCGCCGCCGAGGGTTTGAAGAACGTCGTGGATCAGTTGGGCGAGATCGATGCCCGCGCGATCAACTCGATCAAGATCACGGATGACATCACGCTGCGCGTGGGTAAGTTTGGCCCGTATCTTGAGAAGGCACTCCCTGAGGATGCGGAGCCGGGCAAGGAGCCGTTGCGTGCGAATGTTCCGGAGGACTTGGCTCCGGATGAGTTGACGCCGCAGAAGGCTCAGGAGCTCATGGATGCCGCTGTTGAGGGTGACCGCGAGCTGGGCCGCCACCCGGAGACTGGCCACATGATTGTGGCTAAGGACGGCCGTTACGGTCCGTACGTGACTGAGGTTATTCCTGAGATGACGGAGGAAGAGCTTCAGGCTTATTACGATTCGATCCCGACCGAGTACTACAAGAACGGGAACCCGAAGCCGAAGAAGAAGCCGGCTAAGCAGAAGCCTAAGACCGCGAGCCTGTTCAAGGGTATGAGCCCTGCGACGGTTACGTTCGAAGAGGCCGTGAAGCTCATGTCGCTTCCGCGGCACGTGGGCACGGATGCCGACGGTACGGAGATTGTGGCGGCGAATGGTCGCTTTGGTCCGTACCTCAAGAAGGGCATGGACTACCGCTCGCTGCAGACCGAGGAAGAGATTTTCACGGTCACTGAGGAGCAGGCCCGTGAGATTTATGCGCAGCCTAAGCAGCGTGGCCGCGGTGCAGCTAAGCCGCCGTTGGCTGAGTTCGGTGAGGACCCGAACTCGGGTGGCAAGATCGTTGTGAAGTCGGGCCGTTTCGGTGATTACATCACTGACGGCAAGACGAACGTCACGATCCCTCGCGGCACAACCGTTGAGCAGCTGACCAAGGAGCAAGCGATCGACTTGCTCATGGAGAAGCGCGCCAAGGTCGCCGCGAAGGGCGGATCGACCGCAAAGAAGACGACGTCTCGAAAGACCACCACTCGCAAGACCACAGCTACCAAGACCACAGCCGCCAAGAAAACCACGGCAGCCAAAACAACCGCTGCTAAGAAGACGACAGCCGCGAAGACGACCGCGACCAAGCGGACGTCTACCGCTAAGAAGAAGAGCGAGTAGGCCCCGCCGTGCGTCTAGGTGTTTTGGATATCGGCTCGAACACGGTGCATTTGTTGCTCGTGGATGCGTTCCCGGGCGCTCGCCCTACGGCGTTCGCGTCGTATAAGCAGCAGCTTTCGCTGGTTCGCTATCTTGATCCGCGTGGTGCGGTGACGGATGAGGGCCGGCAGGCGCTGTTGTCTTTCGTGGATGAGGCCGTGGATTTCGCTCGCCGTCACCGGGCGGAGGACCTGCTCGCGTTCTGTACCTCCGCGTTGCGTGAGGCGCTGAACGGGCCGGACATCATTCGCGAGGTTGAACGGTTGTCTGGAGTTAAGCTTCAGGAGCTCACGGGCGAAGAAGAGTCGGCGATGACGTTCTTCGCTGCCCGCCGCTGGTTCGGCTGGGGCGTGCGTGACCTCATGGTTTTGGACATCGGTGGCGGCTCGTTCGAGGTAGCGATTGGCCGGAACGAGTTCCCTGACCTCGCGGTGTCCATGCCGTTGGGCGCTGCCCGTTTGACTAAGGATTTCTTGCCGGGTGACCCACCGAAGAAGGCTTTGGTGGGGCGTCTGCGTGACTACATTGCGGGCGTCATCGAGGAGCCGTTGAACAGGTTCGCGAACGAGGTCGAGCCTGACCTTGTGGTCGCGACGTCCAAGACGTTCCGCACGTTGGCGCGCATGAGTGGTGCCGCATCGGAGGCTGACGGCCCGTTCTTGGTGCGGACGCTGTCGTTGAAGGACGTCCGCAAGTGGGCTCAGAAGTTGGTTTCGTTGTCGTTCGATGAGCGGGCTGAGTTGGATGGTGTGTCGCCTATTCGTGCCCCTCAGTTGCTGGCCGGGGCGGTTGCCGCGGAGATGGTCATGGAGAAGCTGGGGGTCAAGGAGGTCCGCATTTGTCCGTGGGCTTTGCGCGAGGGCCTTCTGATGCACCGCTTTGATCGGCTGTTGCGTGATTACGATGTGATCGATGACGAGTACGCTGGTGTTGGGGATGTTGATGCCCTCAAGGAGAATCTCCACCTGGTTCCGCCGGCACGCTAGGAGCTACGTTGTCTGTTGACCCATCGTCGTCTGCTTCTGAGGGTGTCCCCGTCTATCTTTCGACGACGTGCGCGTTCCCGAAGGGCCCTGAGCGGGCGTTCCAGTTGGCTCGGGACTTGGGTTACGACGGCATCGAGGTCTTGGTAACGGGTAACGCCACGACCCGCACGGGCGACGAACTATATGCGCTGGTCCAGAGGTATCAGGTTCCGGTTGCCGCGATTCATGCGCCCACGCTGTTGTTTACGCAGCAGGTGTGGGGTGGCGCGTGGAAGAAGATCCAGCGTTCCGTTTTGCTCGCGCACGAGATGGGGGTCCGCACCATCGTGGTGCATCCGCCGTTCCGTTGGCAGGGCAAGTATGCGACGGGTTTCGCTGAGGGTGTGCGCCGCTCGAACGAGGAGTACGGCGTGGTGATCGCCGTCGAGAACATGTATCCGTGGCGTGCCGCGGGGCAGAAGAACAGCAAGATGTACCGCCCTCACTATGATCCGGTGCCGTTGGACTATGACTTTGTGACGTGGGATTTTTCGCACGCGGCGATCGCCCGGGCGGATTCGCTGGCGTCGGTCAAGGCGCTGGGTTCCCGTTTGACGCACCTGCATGTGTGCGATGGGACAGACAGCGGTAAGGACGAGCACCTCCCGCCGGGGATGGGGACGCAGCCTGTCGCCGAAACGCTGCAGTACCTCGGGGATTCGGGCTGGCAAGGCTCCGCGACGGTTGAGGTTACAACGCGGCGGTGGCGCAAAGAACCCGATGGCGTTGAACGGATCCTGGCCGAATGCCTCGACTTCACGCGCACCCACCTGCAAGGTACGCCGTCGAATGAAATACTGGCCCCATGACTGATATGCGGATTGCTTTTATCGGAACTGGAAACATGAACGGCGCGATCCTCGAGGGCGCGCTCAAGGCAGGCGTTTCGAAGGATTCGGTGGTGGTCACGACCCGCAGCGCGGAGAGCGCTGAGGCGTGGAGCAAGAATCAGGGTATTGAGGCGTTGTCGCAGCAGGAGGATGAGCGCGCGAACCTGCGGGCGGTTTCCGGCGCTGATGTCGTGTTGATGGGCGTCAAGCCGCACATGATGGTTGAGGTTTTGACGGAGCTTGCCCCGGAGCTCAAGCCCGATGCGGTGGTCGTCTCGATTGCGGCTGCGGTGAGTGTTGAGCAGCTTGAGGCGGCGGTGTCCGCTGGCCAGCCGGTGGTGCGCACGATGCCGAATACTCCGCTTCAGTATGGTTCTGGCGTTGTGGGCTTGGTGCGTGGCACGAACGCGACGGACGAGCACGTCCGCGCGGTTTCACAGATTTTCGAGGGTGCCGGCCGGGTGTTTGAGATCCCGGAGTCGCAGATTGATGCGTTGACGGCGGTTTCGGGTTCGGGCCCGGCCTACGCGTTCTTCTTGGCTGAGGCCATGGCTAAGGGTGGCGTTGAGCTGGGGCTGGATCCTGAGTTCGCTCGCGAGCTTGCGGCCGCAACCGTTGCTGGCGCGGGCGCGATGTTGGCTCAGGACGAGCGCGAGCCCGCCGAGTTGCGTCGCGCTGTGACGTCCCCGGGCGGCACCACTGAGGCCGCGATCAACACGATGGCAGCCGAGGGCTTCAGCGAAGCCGTTGTGGCTGGCCAGAAGGCGTGCGCTGACCGCGCCGCCGAAATGGCTGGCTAAGCTCGCGCCGCCGAGATGGCCGGCTGAGGCACAGCCACGCAACCTCGCCGGCCCGAAGGCCCAACCCTTATGGGCGCCCGGCGAACCGTTCGATGAGGTCGACGTGCCCGGACACGATGAGCATGTCGCGCGGCGTGATGAGGGTGTCGGCTTGGGCGTAAGCGAATTCTTCGCCGGGGGATTTCACGCCAAGAACGGTGACCCCGTACTTTTCGCGCACGCGTGACTGCGCGAGCGTGAACCCCTGGGTTTCTTTCGGCGGCTGCATTTTCACGATCGCGAAGTCGTCTTCGAATTCGATGAAGTCGACCATGCGGCCGCCCACGAGGTGTGCGGTGCGTACGCCGGCGTCGGCTTCTGGGTAGATGACGTTGGTTGCGCCGATGCGGGAGAGGATTTTCCCGTGGGCTGGGGTGATGGCTTTCGCCCAGATGTGTTCAACGCCGAGGTCGACGAGGTTCACGGTGGTGAGCACGGAGGATTCGATCGAGGTTCCGACGCCGACCACGGCGGAGCTGAAATCGCTTGCGCCGAGTTGGCGGAGGGCTTCGATGTTGGTCGCGTCGGCTGCGACGGCGTGGGTCACGCGGTCGGCGAAGTTTTGGACGAGTTCGGGGCTGCGTTCTACTGCGAGGACTTCGCGGCCCATGCTCACGAGTTGTTCTGCGACGGCGGCGCCGAACCGGCCGAGCCCGATCACGAGCACGGGGGAGTGCTTGGGTGTTTGTTGATCAGCCAATGATCGGCCTTTCTTCTGGCAGTTGGTAGAGCTGGCGGCGTTGCCGCAGGGTCAGTGCGGTCGCGAAGGTTACGGTGCCGAGGCGCCCGGTGAACATGAGTCCGCAGAGGACGTATTTGCCGAAGTCGGGGAGTTCGGCGGAGAGGTTGGTTGATAGTCCTACGGTAGCGAACGCGGAGATCGATTCGAGCACGACGTGTTCGAGCGGTGCATCGGGTTTCGCGAAGAGGATGAGGATGATCCCGAGCGTAATGATGCTTGCGGCGAGTGCGGTCACGGCGATCGCGATGCGGAGCGCGGCTTCGGGGAGGCGGCGGCCGAACACGTGGACGTGTTCTGTACCGCGGGCTTCGGCGAGGATCGCCAGGAACAGGATTGCGAGCGTCGTGAGTTTGATGCCGCCCGCTGTGGATGCGGAGCCGCCACCGACGAACATGAGCGCGTCGGTCACGACCATGGTTGCGGGGTGGAGGTCGGTTTGGTTGACCAACGCCATGCCGCCTGAGCGGGTCATGATGGAGGCGAAGAGGGCATAGACGATCTTGTCGCCGACTGGCAGGTCGCCGATGGTGGCTTTGTTGTTCCATTCGATGCCGCCCCAGATGACCCAGCCGACGACCACGAGGATGAGCGCGGTCGTGACGGTGAGCTTGGTGTGGAGGTTCCACTTGCGGGCATGGAAGTGGTGGCGTAGCAACACGAATATGACGGGGAAGCCAAGCGCGCCGGTGAACACGGCGATCATGAGGGGGAACAGGATCCACAGGTCGTGGCTGAAGTTGGCGAGGTCGTCGATGTGGGCGGTGAAGCCGGCGTTGTTAAAGGCGGAGACGGCATAGAAGGTTCCATGCCAGAGCCCGTGGGCGAAATCTTCGCCGCGGATCCAGAAGCGGACGGTCAGCCAGAGGGCGACCACAAATTGGATGGTGACCGCCGTTGTGATGACAACGCGCAGCAGCGAGCCGACTTCGCCGAGTTTTGAGGACGCAGTTTGGGACATGGCCTGTTGCGCCATGAGTTTGCCGCGCACACCGAGTTTGCGGGACACAGCCATCGAAAGCAACGAGGCGAGCGTCATGATTCCGAGGCCGCCCACGAACACCGCGATGATCATGACGAGTTGGCCGAAGAAGGTCCAGTGTCCGGCGGTTGAGACGGTCGTGAGGCCGGTGACGCAGAACGCGGAGACCGCGGTGAACATCGCGTCTGCGAGCGGGGTTGGTTCGCCGGTGCGTGATGCGATGGGTAGCGAGAGCAGAGTTGTGAAGAAGGCGATGCCGACGGCGAACACGAGGATCGTGAGCCGTGCGGGGGAGCTCGCGATGAGCCGGTTGGTGTGGTTCCGCGCTTGGTGCATGCCGCGTAACAGGACGTTGCGTTGCCCGTCCTGGGGGTTGCGGATGTAGCGTGGAGTCATGGAAGCCTTCTGAGGGGTGCGGTTCGCTCGCGCGCGTCATATAGGCGTGCTTACCGGTTCCATTGAACCACCTCGGGACTGTGACGGCTAAGGTGATGAGTGTGATGTCTTCAGCTAACCCTTCGGTGACTGTTGTTTATGACCGGCACATGAGTGCGTACCGGTTTTCTGACAACCACCCCATGAATCCTGAACGCATGCGTATGACTGCTGATTTGTTGGAGCAGTTGGATGTGATGGAGCAGGTGGGTGGCCGTTTTTCGTCGTCGTATTCGGCCTCGGATGATGAGCTGTTTCAGATTCACACGCCGGAGTATGTTGCGGCGGTGAAGCGTGCTGGTGAGGGGCACGCGGATGAGGCTTTCGGGTTGGGTACGGAAGATAACCCGATTTTCCCGGATATCCATGATGCGGCTGCGCGCTTGTATGGGGCTTCGCTGATGGGTGCCGCCCTGGTTTTGGGCGATGCTGGCGTTCCGGTGGTGAACTTCGGTGGCGGTATGCACCACGCGCATTCGGGTAACGCGAGCGGTTTCTGTATTTATAACGATGCGGCGGCAGCTATTTTGCGTTTGCTTTCTTCGGGTGTGAAGAAGGTGATGTATATCGATGTGGATGCTCACCATGGCGATGGTGTGCAGGATATTTTCTATGATGACCCGCGTGTGATGACGGTTTCGTTGCATGAGTCGGGGCGTTCGTTGTTCCCGGGGACGGGTTTCCCGAATGAGACGGGTGGCCCGAACGCGCCAAATTCGGCGGTGAATGTCGCGTTGCCTGCGGGTATTCGGGATAACGGGTGGCTGCGAGCGTTTACGGCGATTGTTCCGGCCGTTGCGCGGGCGTTTGAGCCTGAGGTGATTGTTTCTCAGCACGGTTGTGACGGCCATGAGCTGGATCCGTTGACGAACTTGCGTTTGAGCATTGATGGTCAGCGGCAGACTGCGATCGAGATCGCTTACCTCGCGCAGGAGCTGACGGAGAACCGTTGGCTCGCCACGGGTGGCGGCGGTTATGACATTGCGCGGACGGTTCCGAGGGCCTGGACGCATCTGGTTGCGGTTGCGGCTGGTAAGCCGTTGGATGTTCAGACGCCGGTGCCGCAGAAGTTCCGTGACTACATTTCGGAGCGTTATGGCGTTGATGCTCCGGAGAAGATGGGCGACGAGGCCGAGCTGTGGTGGCGCGGCTGGGAGATGGGCTATGACCCTGCGGACCCGGTTGACCGCGCGATCATGGCTACTCGTAAGGAAGCGTTCCCCGGTTTGGGGCTAGACCCTTGGTTCGACTAGTTCCTTGGTTCGACTAGACCTTGATTCACAACTTTGGGAGGGCGGCGTGCGTGTCGCCCTCCCTTTTTCATGCCTTTTGGGGCATATGCTGGTTGTGTGGCGCAGGATATTTTCCATGTTTTGAGTGATCCGACTCGCCGCCAGCTCGTGGAGTTGTTGGCGGCGTCAGATGAGTTGAGCGTGTCTGATTTGGTGGCTTCAGTTGATGCGAGCCAGCCAACGGTCTCGAAGCACTTGAAGGTCTTGCGCGATGGCGGTGTTGTGGAGACGCGGGCGGACGGCCAGCGACGTTTGTATTCGTTGGTGCCGGATGCGCTGGTGGGTGCGTTGGAGTGGGTCGCCCAGGTTCACGATGCTGCGGCGGGTTCCACCGGGGAGGCTGAAGCCTCCGGTGCGACTGCCGCCGCTGATGTCGCGGCCACCGATGACAAGACCGCTGTTGAGCAGGTTGTTGTTAAAGAAGCTGAAGATGCACCGGAGGATGCGGCGCACCGGATCGTTCAGAACGTGGGCCGGCAGATTGAATCTGTGACGGAGAAGGCGCAGACGTTTTTCCAGCGTTTCGGACGCCGAAAATAGATTCTTCCCTGTATTTCCACGGGTTTCGGCGGCCTGACGCCTCTATCTGCGTTTATTCTCATCCGACACACCAGGCACCCGAATTCACACTTGGCACTTCTGCAACGTAAACTGTCATTCAGAGTCGGCCTGACGTAGGCGGAATGGTGTGTTTCCGTTCCGGTTTTGTTGCGGGGCGCGGCTTTGTCACTTCACTAGGAAGCAGAGGTCCACTTCATGAATGAACCCAGCAACTTCTCTGATGCGCGTTTCATGACCGTCGCAGAGGTCGCGGACGTAATGCGTGTATCTAAGATGACCGTGTATCGCCTGGTTCATTCTGGCGAGTTGCCTGCGGTTCAGTTTGGTCGCTCTTACCGTGTCCCGGAGTCTGCGGTGCAGCACTACCTTGGTCAGGCCATGACGCAGAACGTTCAGCAGAACCGTCAGACGGGTACCGCCTGATCGTTGTGAAGGTGCGGCGCTGAGGCCTCGAATCGCGCCGTGGTGAACTTCCTGTAAACTGGGGTGAATGGTGCCCGCGGGTGCCACGATTTTTGTCAGGCCGATGTGGGACGGAAAGGAGCATCGATGGGTTCCGTCATTAAGAAGCGCCGTAAGCGTATGTCGAAGAAGAAGCACCGCAAGCAGCTGCGCAAGACGCGCCACCAGCGTCGCAACAAGAAGTAAGCAGCTTTCGAGCTTTCTACGTGGGTCCACCCTGTGGGTGCGGCCCACGTTGTGTTTAACAGGCGGTATGTTTAACGGTCAGTGTTGAAACGGCTGTTCCAGCGGAGGGTGAGCGAGTATGAAGCTTGAGTTGTACACCAAGCCGGGATGTCATTTGTGCGCGGCGGCCCGCGCCACGATGGATGAGGTCACTGCAGAATTCGGGATGGCTTGGGACGATGTGGACATTTCTGTCGATGCGGATCTTATGGACCGATTCGCGGAGGAGATCCCGGTTCTCATGGTGGATGGAGTCCAACGGGATTTCTGGCATATCGACCCGGAAAGGCTCCGCAGGATCCTCGCGGGATAGTAAAGCCACAAGAAAAATAGCAGGGCCCTTGGAGTGAAAACTTCGAGGGCTGTGCCGTTTAAAGACCAATCAGCGCGCGAGAGCCTCGGCGTTATTGAAACGTTATATGGAGAGTAATTGACCGTGAGGTAAATCACGTATATATCTTTCTCTAGCACCGCGTGGTGCTTTTTATAAAGTTACTGCCTCCTCGTGAGGCCATGCTCAAAAGGATGACGTCATGAAGATGAAAAAGCTTTGTGCCGCTCTAGCCGTGGTTGCAGCCGGAATCGGTTTCGCTCAACCCGCGCAAGCCGCAGCTAAAGACTGCGGCACGAATCTAGTTTGCTTGTTCGAACATAAGGACTTCGGAGGACTTCTAGGATCCCGCAGAGCGGGGTTAAAGGTGATGAACCTCTCGGACCGAGCGAATGACAAGATGAGTTCATGGATGAACCGCACTAGCCGGAACGCTGCTTGGTATGAGCATGCGAATGGTTTAGGGAAGTGTTACACCATGCGGCAAAATTCGATTCAAAACTCTATCGGATGGTTCGCTAATGATACCGCTTCGTCCTGGCGGACGGATCGCGGCTGCTAACTGTTTTTACTGGTTTCCGGGGTGCAGTTAGCAAGCTGCACCCCGGCCTTTTTAAAGAGGCATGATGACTACTGTGACGGTGGAAAACGTCCACAAATATTTGGGTGTAGGCGCGCAGCGCACGCACGTTTTGCGAGGTATTGATCTTCAGGCTTCGGCCGGAGAGTTTGTTGGATTAGCAGGTAAGAGCGGTTCAGGTAAAACGACCCTTTTACGTGCCATTGCTGGCTTGATTCCTGTGGATAAGGGCCGAATTGATGTTCTTGGTATAGATGTAGGTCAGGCCAGTGAGGCGCAGGTTCTGGACCTGCGGCGTAACGTGGTCGGTTTCGTGCACCAGGATGACCTGTTGATCCAGGAACTGACGGCTGCTGAGAACGTGATGCTCGTGTTGTCTGCAGCGGGTGTTTCACAGCTCGATGCTGAAGCTATGGCTAAGGAGTCGTTGACTCGCGTGGGCTTGGGAGAGTTGCTGGACCGATACCCAGCTGAGCTTTCCCGCGGCCAATGCCAACGCGTCGGTATCGCGCGCGCGCTGAGCGGCGAGCGGCGCGTGCTGCTTGCCGATGAGCCATCAGCTGCGTTGGACACTGAGAACTCTCATGCGATGTTCGGATTGTTCCGTGACCTAGCGGAAGCTGGTAGCACGGTGATCGCTACGAGCCATGACCCGATCATGAACGAGTACTGCCATACCGGCTATGCCTTGGTTGACGGGCGTATAGAGGCAGGTGAGGTTCGTGGTGGGTAGGTATGTGGAGAAGATCCTCGGTAAAAAGGGCCGATATCGCTTCGTGCTTGTGGTGCTAGCCGTTGTGGTAGGCATGCTGAGCTGGGTGGCCACAGCTGACAGACAAATGTCAATGAAACCTGCCGATAACGCTCAGATGCAGTTTGGAGACAGGGCGGCGCGGCTACAGATGCCTCTTTATGCAAATGCCGGCGAGAAGGAATCTGTGCGCTCGGTGTTGAACCGGCCAGGGGACGGCGTGATCGCTGTAGCCACCGGTACTGACCTGTATTTGGATACTGATCAAGAGCATCGTAGGGCCATGAGCGAGGGGGATTGGCCACACATTGGTCAGGAGTTTGGGTATACCCTCACTTCTGGGCGGTGGGCTGATAAGCCTGGCGAGGTCGTAGTTGCCGGAGAATCTGATCTCTCAGAGGGTGAAACGGTAACTGGGTTAGAAGGAAATGTAAAGCTGACGGTTGTGGGTAAAGCCGAGTATAGATTCCTTCCCGGATTAGAAAGGCTTCTGGCATTCCCTGGCACGTGGAACACGATCGACTCCGCGGCATCGGAGATCAGTGCTGCAGCCATATCGACAACGTTGTATTCCAGCGCTATCACTAACCGCGAGGCGCTGGAGGAGTATGTTTATTCGCATCTTGATGAGAAAACGGCGGCGCAACTCGAGTCACTTGACGGTGACGCGTTGGGGGCCGGGTTCCTAGAACGTTCTTTTGTTGAAGACCGCCCTCACCGTGGGATAGCCGATCAATACTCCTTTGTGTTTGGTGTATTCGCACTTCTATTACCGATGTCCCTAGTCGCTTTCTTATGGGCCTGGTCTAAGAAACTTCTAGCGCCAGTAAATAATCAGTTGTATGGGTTGGGTGTGAATCCAGCGCCTTTGTGGAAAACCGCATTCAGAAAGATCGGGCTTGCTGTCGCCCTTGCATCTGTCCTGGGCATGGCGTTGGGGGTTGGTGTTGCTTGGTTGCTAGCTCCGGCGCTGGCTGATCTCGTAGGTATTCAAGGCCCAGGGCCGCAGATCCCAACCAAGTGGTTGGCCGTCATCGCAGTTGGGGTGATCGTCAGTTTCGTAGCGGGTGGCATTATCACGCGTCCGCGAGTAAGCCGCTCCGTTGCCGTGGGCACCTCCGCGGACAGAGCCCAGCGAGCATTTTCTTCCAAGAAATTGCTCTGGGGTACGGGTGTCGCAGCAGTTCTCACACTGGTAGGCGTGGGTGTCGCATCGGGGCAACTGGGAATTGATGTCCTCGAAACGTGGGCGCCGCTGCCGGTAGCTGTGTGGTCTTTGTTCTTGTCGTTGGCAATTACTGGTTATATGAGCCGAAAATCTCCCATCAAACCACGGCCGCTCGCGCAGCGACTATCTACGTACCATCGAGCCTTGACAGTTTTTGCTATCGCTCTGCTCAGTATTGCTATCGGTAATCTCATGTTCAGCTCGACTTTTGCTCAAAGCATCACGGCCGCCCAGAACAAGTCATTGATCTCACCGTTGCCTGATGATCAATTCGGTGTTGAACAGGAACATGCGAACGGGCTTAAAGCTAGCGAGAAGACAGTCAACGACCTCGCGCATAAGCTCGGGCTCAAGGAGCCGGTGGCAGTGACAAACACAAGAGGCCAGTTCGACATCATAGAGGGCGTCGATGGGTCGTACGGTATCAGCGCTGTTGATGATGCGGACGATCTCGGGAGGATTCTTGGTCGCGCGCTAAGCAGCGAGGAGGCTGCCACCTTAGACAAGGGCGGTCTGCTTGTGCGTGATTCGGCGTTTCTAGACGGATCTGAAGCTCGTGTTTTTTCTGAGAGCCTTCCAGATGGTGAGCTACTCCCCGCAGCTCAGGCAGATTTCGGCGAGCACTGGGAAGCAAACGCAGCTGCATTCATGCTTACTAAGACAGCTAAAGAGCATCGGCTATCGCTTGAAGGATTGAGGTGGGTCTTCACTGATCTGTCTGACTCGCAGCAGAAAGAGCTCCTGGCCGGGGCGCTAGAGAGCCGGATTTCCCGCGATCTCTTGCAGGTTCCTCTCAAGCAAGAAGCGAGTACGCCAAGCAACGTGTATTTCAGCTTGGCGTCCGCGTTGATCGGCTCCTGTGTGATCGTGATCATGGTGAGCCGCACTAACGCGAAGAGCTTGGAAGCATTGAGTTCAACGTTCTGGACGCTGGGCCTGCCGGCCTCGTGGCAACGCTGGGTGCTCAGGTGGAGCATCGGTAGCATTGCGGTCAAAGCGTTCGTGCTGGGGCTGATTACGGGCCTTGGGACCGCAGCTCTGGTCTCACAACTCATGGGTGATGTGTTGCCTTTCACCATTGACTGGATGACCATCCTGTATGCTGCGGCGGCACTCGTTCTAGGGTCGATTATGGGCCTACTTATTGTGGGGCTATCAAGTCGGAAGAACAACGCTCACGCCTAGAAAAGAGGAATCTAAAATGGGCTGGCGGACACCCCCTTTCAGGGTGTCCGCCAGCCCATTTATTGTGGCGCGTTTATTGTGGCGTGGTTCTACCGGCGGTAGAGGCTCATTCGCTTGTAGTCCCGGACTGCCCGGTACCAGCCGCCAGCTACGGCCCAGCAGATGATCGAGATGAGCGGCAGAACAGCCGTCAGCATGCCCCAGGACGGTGCGCTCAGCGAGCCGATGATCGTCAAAGCCAAAGTTATCGAGGCCCCGACGATACCGAAAATGCGCCAGCCGTTGCTGCCCCTGAACGCCAGGATGCCCGCGATCAGAGCGAAAACACCCACAACAACCAGGAACACACCAATGAGAGGCACCATGGCTTTGACAGAGCTGATGAGCTGTTCTTCGCTAACGCCCTGCTTCGCTGCCTCCACAAACACTTCAGGCCCCAGCACCTGCCGTAGCTCCTGGTCGCTTACTGCGCCGAAAGCCGCAATGACGACGATCGCGCCAACGATCGTGAGGGCAGCCCACAACCAGGCCGCGATCGAACCGAACACAACGCTCGCTGGCCGCTTGGGTGGGGTCGTCGGAATCGAGTCGCCCGAATAGTTACCCCAGCCAGGAGCCTGCGCGCCATAAGGGTTCGGAGCGGCCTGAGGAGGCTGCGGCATAGGGCCGTCCCAGCCGAAGCTCTGCGGCTCCTGCGCAGGCGATTGCTGAGAGGCCGGTGGTGGCGTGCTTGGCTGATTCTGGCCGTACGGTTCCGGTGCGTTAGGCGGGTGAGGGGTGTTCGTCATGTTTCCTCAATCGTCGGTTATGGAGGGAAATAGCCTGCTTAGCGGCGGGCACGCTTGAGCTGTGCTTGTTGCCGAAGCCACGCGTTTGTTGCCGGCATCGTCCATCCAACAATGATGATCGCCATGCATGCAAGCCACACGACGGCCACCAACGGGTTGCTGACGATGCTGAAGAGCGCCACGACACTAGCCAGAGCGGCCAGAATGACGCCGATGAACCGCCATGCGCGGGAGCCGGTGATGACGAAAATTGCGGCAACCGAGAACAAGGCGCAGAACACGAGGATCGCGATACCCGTGTTCCGCATGAACCCTAGAAGGGCTTCGTAACCGCCGATCTGATCCAAGCCCGTATAGAAAGACTCTAGAAACTCCGGAGGCATTTCCTCGGTGATGATGCGTTCAAGTTCCTGCGGGGTGAAGTTCGAAGCCATCAGAAGGCCGAAGCTTGAAAGAAAGCCGAAAGCGGAAAAGACCCACGCGAGTACGCATCCAGCAATCATGAGCCCGGGGCGGCGTGCAGGCTGCTGTTGCCACGGGTTGTTGACCGGCCACCCGTTCTGGTCGTAAGCGAAATGAGGTTCTCCCCAACCTGGCCCCGGTTGCGAATCCCAGCCGCTCATAGTGTTGTAGCTGGTCTGGTGCGTATCCGGCGTTGGCCCCTGCTGATTGACCGGTGGCGGGTAACTGCCCGGCGGCAGGTCTTCGCGCCGGACTCCATAACGCGGCTCATCAGAGGAAGCGCTGTCACCCCACTGGGGGTCGCGGTCACGGTTAAAGTCAGAGGTTTCGCTCATGCCTCCATCGTACTGGCACGAGCGAAACCTCTGAATGTGTAGAAACAAGAAAGATGTGAACCTCGAGAGGTCACGAAAGCAAGGGACGCGCCTTATGCGTCGGCCTTGACGAACTCCGCGTCGATCTGCAGGTTGACCTTGTCAGCAACCAGAACGCCGCCGGCCTCGAGCGCAGCGTTCCAGGTCAAGCCGAACTCCTTGCGGCTGAAGTCTGCCGTTGCTTCGCCACCGGTGCGGGTTGCGCCCATTGGGTCGTCGACAACGCCAGCGAAGTCAATGTTGAGGGTCAGCGGCTTGGTGGTGCCTCGGAGCGTGAACTCACCCTCAACGGTTAGGTCGCTGCCTTCGCCGGTGATCTTGGTGGAGACGAAGTGGGCCTTCGGGTAGGTCTCCGTGTCAAAGAAATCTGCAGAACGCAGGTGCTCATCGCGGCCTTCGTTGGAGGTGTCCACGGAAGCGACGTCGATGGTTACCTCGAGCTTGGAGTCTTCGAGCGTTTCGCCCACGGTCAGTACGCCGGAGTCAGCGGTGAAGCGTCCGCGGGTGCGGGCGATCGCTGCGTGGCGAACCGAGAAGCCGATCTCAGTGTGTGCGGCATCCAGGTTCCAGGTGCCTGGGGTCAAGTTCAATGGAAGTACGCTCATCGCGGCCTCTCCTTCATAGGGTTGAGTCATAAGATTGACGGGTCAATGGTTGATGTATCAACTACTTTAGTTGAGGGGCAACTATTTGTCTACCCAGCCAAGTGAACTGCGGGCTCAAAGGATGCGAAAAACAACCTGAACGTTCACTGAATCTCCACCCGTGCGCTCCCTCTGAGAGAATAGGCACCATGTCCCATGCTGTTGTCCATCTTGTTCGCCACGGTGAAGTCGAAAACCCTCACCGCGTGCTGTATGGTCGCCTGCCCGGCTACGAGCTCTCAGAACGCGGCCACGCAATGGCCCGCCTGGTTGCCAAACACTTCGCGGAACAAAAAGAACACGGAACCAAGTTCGTGTCGCTCATCAGCTCCCCGCTGATCCGCGCACAACAAACCGCAGACCCCATCGCACAGGCGCTCGAACTCCCGATCACAACCGAGCCCGGCGTGATCGAAGCCGAATCCAAACTCGAGGGCTACAGCAACATCAAGGACACCCTGCTGAGCACGCCACGCCTCTGGCCGCTCGTACGTAACCCCTCACCCCATCGTGGGGAGAGCCCTACGCCCACCAGGCAACCCGCATGGCACAGGCCATCAGCCGACACCGCGACCAAGCCGTAGAGGAACATGGCCCAGGCGCCAACATCGTCGTTGTATCCCACCAGCTACCCATCTGGGTCACCCGCCTAGCAACCGAAGGCCGCTCCCTGGCGCTCAACGCATTCCGCCGCGAATGCACGCTCGCCTCGGTCACCTCGATCTCCTTTGACCGCAACGGCAACGCCGTAGACCTCACCTACTCAGAACCAGCAGCAGAACTCCTCCCTGGAACGGTCAACGTCCCAGGGGCATAGGTACATGGATCACACCGGAATGAACGCCTCAATCACCCCAAACCCACGCTACGGACGCCGCGCCGTGCTCGGATTCATGCTCGCAACAGCAGCCGCAGGGCTCGCCGCATGCTCCACCGAATCCAGCAACCTCGCCAACCAAAACAAAGAGGGCAGCGGAAAAGGCTACGTAGCCGGCGACGGCTCCGTGAGCGAATACGCCCCCGAAGACCGCGGCGAACCCGTCGAATTCACAGGTGAAACGTTCAGCGGAACCAAGATCGACGCCGCAAGCTACGCGGCGGGCGATGTGCTGGTCCTGAACTTCTGGTACGCCGCGTGCTCGCCGTGCCGAGTGGAAGCGCCAGCGCTCAAGGCAGTCGCAGACGAGTTCAAAGACAAAGGCGTAACGTTCCTGGGCGTCAACGTGCGCGATGAAAAAGCCGCAGCAGAAGCCTTCGATAAAACCTTCAAGATCCCGTACGAATCCGTCCGCGACCTCGAAGGCGGGGTCCTGCTCGCGCTGTCCCAATACGTGCCGCCACAGGCCGTGCCTACAACACTCGTGTTGGACCCGAACCGCCGCGTATCGGCACGAGTACTGGGCGTTGTTGAAGAGTCCACCCTGCGCGCTCTCATCAAAACCGCGCAAGAGACCCCCGCTGACACCAAATGATCAGCACCGCACTCGCGGCGGCAACAGCGGCCGCGGCCACTGCATCGGCGGCAGGTACAGCAGGTAACCAGGCCGCCGCATCGATTGCTGACGGCTCACTGCTGGTCGCGTTGCCCATCGCCGCGCTCGCCGGGCTCATCTCCTTCTTGTCCCCGTGCGTACTGCCGCTACTGCCGGGCTACATGGGGTACGTCACCGGGCTGACCGGCATGGAGCTCAACCAGCACAAGCGCGGCCGAGTGTTCGCGGGCATCGGCTTGTTTGTTCTGGGCTTCTCCGTGGTCTTCGTGCTGATCGGCGTTGTGTTCACGCGCGCCTACATTTGGATGCTCAACGAAGGCCAATGGGTCACCCAGGCGCTCGGCGTTGTCGTCGCGTTGCTTGGTGTGGTTTTCATGGGCGGCTTCGGCTTCATGCAACGCGAACGCCGGATCAGCAAACGCCCACCCGCCGGGCTGTGGGGCGCGCCGCTGCTGGGCATGACATTCGCGCTCGGCTGGGCACCATGCATGGGGCCGACGCTGGCGGCGGCTCTCGCTCTGACGACCGGCCCGAACGCGAACGTTCCACGAGGTGCCCTGATTACGTTCGTGTACTGCCTGGGTCTAGGAATTCCGTTCTTGCTGGTCGCGCTGGGGCTTTCCAAGGTCACGCGCGCGGTTTCGTTCTTCCGTAAACATCAGCTCGCCGTGATGCGCACAGGCGGCGTGATTCTGATTCTCTTGGGGATTGTGATGGCTTCCGGCTTGTGGAACACCTGGATTGCCGAGCTACAGAACTGGTTCGCTAACGAAGTGAGGTTGCCGCTGTGACCAAGAAGGACGCCGCGAAGAAAGCGGGAACCGCACCGGCTGCAACGAAGAAGCCCGCAAAGAAGCCACAGCAGAAGCAGCTGGCGCCTGCTCTCGGCCCGCTAGGCATGCTGCGGTGGGCGTGGACCCAGCTGACAACCATGCGCACCGCGATGGTGTTGCTGATGCTACTCGCGGTGGCTGCCGTTCCGGGCTCCTTGTTCCCGCAGCGCAATCAGGATCCGCAAGGTGTGGCGCAGTACATCGCAGAGCACAAGGTCGCTGGCCCGATCCTGGACAAGCTGCAACTGTTCGACGTCTTCACGTCCGTATGGTTCTCGGCGATCTACCTGCTGTTGTTTGTTTCGCTCATTGGGTGTGTGATTCCGCGTGCCCGCCAGCACGCGCGAGCAACTGTACGCCCGCCGGCGCGAACCCCGGCGCGGCTCAACCGGATGCCGGTCAACGGCGTGATCGAGCTCGAAGCGGACCAGGGTGATAGCGAGGAGATCGCGCAGAGCCTGCGCACCATCTTGCGCAAGCGCCGCTACCGCACCGCGATCGAGGAGCGCGACGGGCAGCTCTCGGTTGCCGCGGAACGTGGCTACCTGCGTGAATGGGGAAACCTCACATTCCACGTTTCTCTGATCGGCGTGCTGGTCGCCGTCGCGCTGGGTGGCTTGTTCGGGTACAACGGCCAGCGCATCATCGTTCAGGGCGAAGGGTTCACCAACACGCTCATCGCTTACGACCAGATCTCGCCAGGCCAGCGGTTCAAGGCTGAGAACTTGCAACCGTTCCAGCTTAAGCTCAAAGATTTCAAGATCCAGTTCGACCGCCAAGAACGTGCGGACGGCAAGTACGGCCAGCCGATCGACTACGAAGCGAACCTCGAGGTACGCCGCAGCCCGGACGCCGAGTGGACGAGCGAAAAGCTCAAAGTGAATGAGCCGTTGCGAGTTGCCGGCACGGATATCTACTTGCTTGGTAACGGCTACGCCCCGATGATCACGGTGACGGACGGGGAAGGCAACGTTGCTTTCTCTGGCCCGGTTGTCGCTCGGCCACAGGACCCGTCCTATATGTCTCTGGTGGTCCTGAAGGTGCCTGACGCGAAGCCGAGCCAGCTTGGTTTCCAGGGTTTCTTCCTCCCTACCACGGTTGTGGGCGACGACGGGGTCTCGTATTCGGGTGACCCGGAGGCGCTCGCGCCATCGTTGAACCTGGACTCCTACTACGGCGACCTTGGCCTTGAGACGGGTGCGCCGCAGAACGTGTACGTGCTCAAGACGGACAAGATGACGCAGCTGAACTCGCGCAAGCTCGATGCGGGCGGCATCGTCCTGGGTCTGAACCCTCAGAACCGCGAATACGAGCTGCCGGAGGGTAAGGGCACCATCCGTTTCGATGGCTTGAAGCGGTTCATCGGCATCGAGATTCACCACGATCCGGGTAAGCCGTGGCTGCTCGGGTTCTCGATGCTCGCTGTGGCTGGTTTGTTGGCGTCGCTGTTCATTCCTCGCCGCCGCGTATGGTTCAAGGTTTCAGAGCCGTCTGAGGACGGCAAGCGTAGAATTGAATATGCACTTCTTGCCCGCGGTGAGGACCCGCGTTTGCAGACTGAGGCGGAAGCGCTGGTGACGAAAGTTTCCGGCCGCTATGCAGTGGCTGAGTGATGGTGCTGATCACCGAGAGAACGGATGACTGTGACGACTGTGTTTTCTTATCTCCCCGCGTACACCCCTAAGGGGGATTTGAACCTTTCCTTGGGTTCGACCTCCGAGCTGCTGATGCTGTTGGCGGCGATGGCGTACTCGGTGACGTTCGTGGTGTTCGCATACGACTTGGTGCGTTCTTCTCAGACGATTCGCGACATCGAGAAGTCGCTCGTGAAGGAAGAGAAACGTGCGCTGGCTGCCGCTGCGGCCGGTAAGGGCACGGCCGGCAATGTCACTCCGGGTTCGGTTGCGGTTGCTGAGCGTGATGTGTCGGAGACTGAGCGGGATACCGAGCGGGTGCGTCACCGGAACGCGACGGTGGATGGTCAGCTGGTCGATGACGACATGGACTACGACGAAAAGGCACCGACGCGCCGCTTGGCTCGGGTTGCGATCGCTTTGATGTGGTTGTCCTTCGCGATCCACGCCGCTGCCGTGGTGACCCGTTCGATCGCCGCGCAGCGCGTTCCGTGGGGCAACATGTACGAGTTCATGACCACGGGTGCGCTCGTGGTTGTTGCGGTGTACTTGGTCGCGCTCATGGTCAAGGACATCCGTTTCATGGGTGTGTTCGTCTCTGGCTTGGTCGTAGCGATGATGTGCTCGGCCACCATGGCGTTCCCAACTCCCGTTCAGCACTTGCAGCCGGCGCTGCAGTCGCCGTGGTTGATCATTCACGTTTCGATCGCGGTATTGGCTTGCGCGCTGTTCACGTTGACGTTCGCGATGGCTGTCCTGCAACTCATTCAGTCACGCCGCCAGGCCGCGCTACTGGCTGGCCGCGAGGACAAACTGCCGTGGCTGCGTTTGGTGCCGTCCGCGGTGACGCTTGAGAACGTCGCTTACCGCATCAACGCGGTCGCATTCGTCGCCTGGACGCTGACGCTGATCTTGGGTGCCGTGTGGGCGAACGAAGCATGGGGTCGCCCGTGGGGCTGGGACACCAAGGAAGTCTGGACCTTCATCATCTGGGTTGTCTACGCAGGCTACTTGCACGCTAGGGCAACCCGCGGCTGGACCGGCGACCGCTCCGCATGGCTGAGCATCATCGGTTACGGCTGCATCATCTTCAACTTCACCGTCGTCAACACCGTGTTCGCGGGCCTGCACTCATACGCAGGCATCTAGCGGCTGACGGGCGCGGCGGCCGCTAGTGTGGCCGTTAACGTGGGTGGCCGGGGCTCCTTGTCGGAGTCCCGGCCACCCACGTTTAACTGCTATGTGTTCCGCTGTTTATGCGGCGTGGGGGATGGATTCGCGCTTGCGCACCATCACGATGCCGATGAGCGCTAGCGTTACCGCGAGGACGAGGTCTGCAGGGGTCACGAAGTAGGCGTCGTAGAGGAACTGCTCGGCGGTGAAAAGCGCGCACCGCAGAATCGCGAGGACTGCGACGGTAGCTACGAGGCCAGGGGCGTAGGTGGTCTTATCGCGGGCCATGAGCGCTGCCGCGATCAGCGGGATAATCAGCGAGACGCCCCACACGGTGAGTACCAGGCCGCGCGGCGGAAGCGCCGAACTCACGATGAGAACGAGCAAGAACACGTGATACACAGCCGGCGCGAAAAGAAGCACGCAGATCGATTTGCGGTTCACTTAGTCACCATCCTGAGGGCTTTGGTTTCCCTGGTTTTTACGGCGGAACTGTTCTTCGTAGGGGTTCTCACGAGTTTCGAAAAACGGGGACTCTTCGAGGTGCATCCCGGCTTCCTTATCGCGGCGATCACCACGCATGAGCCACACAATGAACGTCGCGAAAATCGCGATCAAAACGAAAACGCCCACCGTTCCCAGGATCACCGGAAGCCACGTCGGCTGACTATCCGTGACCGGGCCATCGTAATGCGTCGGATTCAACGGCAGTACCGTCAGCAGATGCATCACAGTCGGCCACCGCCAGTCGAGCCGCCTTCGGAGTCGTTCTCGGCGCTGTCATCGCCATCGCGCTCTGCTGATTCGTCCCGTTCGGTTCGCCGGTCCTGGTCCGCGGCCTGTTCACGCTCACGCAACGCGGCTTCCCGCGCCTCAAGTTCCTTTTCGCGGCGCAACGCGTCCTGCTGCATCTTCTTCCGGTCCCGCTCAAGGTTCAAGCGTTCAAGGAACGCCGCATCGTCATCTGGGCCCTTGCCGCGGGGAGCGGCAGCCGGCGCAGTCTTATCCGAACCCAGGGTCAACCACAGCACCGCGCCAACCACCGGCAACACGATGATCGCGGCGATCCACACACCCTTCGGGAGAGAACGCACGCGATGCTGAGGCGTCCCGATCGCGTTGAACAACGCGTACAGGATAAAAACAAGAACCAGTGGAACGATGAATACGAGCCAACGCATACGGTCCATTCTAGTTTGCGGCCAGCACGGCCCCTCCACAGGTCACCGTTAGACTGGTGCGGTGAAGGTTTTTTGGATGGGTTTGATCCGCGGCGTGATTCTGATTGGCGTCGCGATGCTCGTGTACTACTTTTTCGCGTTCAACCGTTGGCCAGTCGGCGGCGCTATCGCGTCAGTGATTGTGGGTGCGGTTGTCTCGTTCGCGGTCACGTTCCTGTTCATGAACAAAGCCCAAGCTGAGGCTAGCCAGCAGTTCCGCCGCGCACTCAACCGCCGCAAAGACGAAACCGAAGCCACGAAGGCCCCTAAGACGGAAGCGCCGAGCGACGAAGACGTCGAAGACGCCTACCTCGACGCGCAAGACAGCAGCGCGCAAGACGACCTCGCGGACCGCTAGAACGGCACACACTTAAACGGATACGGCCGCCGCATCAACCATCCCGGTTGATGCGGCGGCCGCTCTTTGAGGACCGCTAGGCCATCAGAAGCTTATTGATCACGACAGCGAACGAGAACAGCACAGCGAAAACCACTTGAATCAGGCTCGTGGTTGCGAGCGCCGGAATGAGGTCGCGGCGGTCCTGCGCCGTCAACACCGCGGCGCACGGCTTGAACGCAACAACGAACGTCAACAACACCACGAAAAGCCACGTGTTCGTGACAAACCCGAGGCTCACCGGCCCCAAGATCGCAACGACGATCATCAGAACATAGATCAGGCGCGCCGGACGGTCCCCAACACGCACCGCGAGCGTGCGCTTGCCCGCGGCACGGTCGGTCGGCACGTCACGAATGTTGTTGACCATCAACAAAGCAGTAGCGATCAACCCTACGGAGATCGCACCGAGCCACGAATGCCCCGTCAAACGCCCCAACTGGGTGTAGGTCGTGCCGACCGTGGCAACGAGGCCAAAGAAAATGAACACGAACAGCTCGCCCAAACCGAGGTAACCGTACGGGTTCTTACCGCCCGTGTAACCCCACGCCGCAGCGATCGCGAGCGCACCCACGATCAGCAAGACCCACGTCTGCGTCATCCAAACGAGACCCAGGCCAGCGGCCGCCGCCAACCCGAAGCACAAGAACGAGGCAAACTTGACCGCCCGCGGGCTCGCCGCCCCGGACCCAGTGAGCCGGAACGGACCCACACGGTTGTCATCGGTGCCGCGCACGCCATCGGAATAGTCGTTCGCGTAGTTGACCCCGATCTGCAGCAACAGCGACACCACCAGAGCAAGCAACGCCGGAATCCACTTGACCGAACCCGACGCCGCGTAACCCGCCGCAACACCCACCACCACGGGTGAGACGGCCATCGGGAGCGTGCGCAGGCGAGCGCCAGAAATCCATTGTGAGGCAGTGGCCACGAAGAACGAGGTCCTTTCTAAAAAGACGTAACGGGTAAATGAACCCGCTAGTTAGATTAGCGTGCTCAAGCGAGTAACCGCGGCTTGCCGGTCAGGTTTGTGGTTGCTGAGCCGCGGGATCGCGTCGGCCCGGATCACGACGCGGGGTACGGCTGCCGCTGAAACGTTCGCCTTCACTGTAGCGGCAATGTCGGTCTCGGTTGCGTCCCCCGCATAGATGAGGCCGACCGTCTGCCCCCACTCGGGGTGCGGGACCGGAACCACGACGGCTTCGCGGACCGACGGCATCGACTCGATGGCCGCCAGGATGCGGGCCGCGGAAACCTTGACGCCGCCGGTGTTGATGACGTCATCGATGCGGCCGCGGATCTGAAGCACGCCGTTGGGCAGGAGAGTGCCGAGGTCGTCCGTGACATACCAGCGGGTCGGGTGTGCGTGGCTCATACGCGGATCGGGGGAGTGCGTCACGAAGTGCTGCTCGGTGCGTTCCGGGTCGCCGATATACCCAGCCGCGACCTGCGGGCCGCCCAAGCTGACACGGCCGTCGGAATCGATCGAGATCGAAACACCCGGCAGCGGCTCGCCGTCGTACACGCACCCGCCGCAGGTCTCGGCGGAACCGTAGGTCAACACGACTGGGATGCCGAGTTCGCGTGCGCGTTCGAGTGTGGCCGGCGGGGTGGCGCCGCCACCCACCAGAACGGCGGCGTAACGCTTGAGCGCGTTGATGCCTTGGGGTGATTCCAGGAGGCGTGTCAGCTGGGTCGGGACCAGGGAGGTCAGCAGACGCGGCGGCTGCGGAGAATCAGTACCGTGGCGTGCGCTGTTGGCGAGTTCGTCAGTCGCGGCGGCAAAGGCTTCAGCAGTGAACCGCGAACGCAGATCCATCGTTACGAGCGTGGTGCCCGCGAGCACAGTCCGCGAAACCACCGCGAGCCCAGCAACATAATGCAGTGGCAACGCAAGCAGCCAATGGCCGGCACCGATCCGCTGAGCGGTCGCGGCCGCGGAAGCCTTGAGAGCATCAGCCGGCAAGGCTGTGCGCTTAGGCATCCCGGTAGACCCCGATGTGCGGATCACCGCCGCGGTACCCTCCGGAGCATCTTCCGGATGCTCGACCACGAACGGGATACCGGCTTCCGTGCTTGTGTCAGCGGAGTCAGCGGGCGCCTCAACGATCTCAACCGCAGGGCCCGCGCCCTCTAGCGCGGCGGCAAGCCGGGCACGCACATCCGCAACAGCAGAAGCGAACGCGTGCGCCGCATCGTCAGACCCCGCATCGTTACGCAAAACAGACACTGAATCAGAAGTAGTACGGGTGGGCCGACCAGTCCGGATCGCGCTTCTCAAGGAACGCGTCCCGGCCCTCAACGGCCTCGTCCGTCATGTAGGCCAGGCGCGTAGCCTCGCCGGCGAAAACCTGCTGGCCCGCAATACCGTCATCGACAGCGTTGAACGCGAACTTCAACATGCGGATTGCCTGAGGCGACTGGCGAGCGATATCCGCCGCGTACTCCAGCGCGACCTTCTCAAGCTCGGCATGCGGAACCGCGGCGTTGACCGCGCCAGCATCCACCATGTCCTGAGCCGAATACTCGCGAGCCAAGAAGAAAATCTCACGCGCCTTCTTCTGACCAATCTGGCGAGCCAACAGCGCCGAACCGTAACCGGCGTCGAAGGAGCCAACTGTGGCGTCAGTCTGTTTGAACTTACCGTGCTCAGCCGAAGCGATCGTCAGGTCCGCGACCACATGCAGCGAGTGCCCGCCACCGGCAGCCCAACCGTTCACGACCGCGATCACGACCTTAGGCATCGTGCGGATCAGGCGCTGAACCTCAAGAATGTGCAGACGACCGGCGCGGGCAGGGTCGATCGTCTCGCGCGTCTCGCCCGCGGCATAACGGTAGCCATCACGGCCGCGAATACGCTGGTCCCCACCCGAGCAGAACGAATGCCCGCCGTCCTTAGGGGACGGGCCGTTACCCGTGAGGATCACAGTGCCCACATCGCCAGTCATGCGGGCGTGATCCAACGCCCGGTACAACTCGTCGACCGTCCCAGGGCGGAACGCGTTACGCACCTCCGGGCGGTCGAACGCGATGCGGACCGCACCCAGATCGCGCACAACGGCGCCGCTGGCGTCCCGCTCAACCTGGCGGTGGTAGGTGATGTCCTGGAAATCAAAACCCTCAACAACGCGCCACGCGGTGGGGTCGAAAACGTCAGAAACCTTCTCAGGCAAAACAGAATCTTGAGCAGTCACACGCCCAGTCTAGTTGACACGGCACACGCCAAGCCGGGCGTTACTGGGCCAGCGTCACTGGGCGGGCATTACAGTGCTGAGGCCGAGTCACATGACCGCGGACGTGACCCCGGACTGCAACAACGCCCACCACGTAAAGCCGAACAATGCCAAGTGATACGTGACCATCACGGCAACCGAATGAGCCTGGTCCCGGCTCACAAACTGCTTCCACCCCAGCAACGCGTCCGAAGCATAAAAGAGCAAAGCCGCACCAATAACCCACCAGCCACCAGGCTGGCGAACATGCAACGACGCAGCCAACACCATCGTCGAAATCAAAGCAATATAGACCGTGGTCACCAGGCTCAGGTGATCACGATGCGCGGCCCGAATCAGCCGCAAACCCACGGCAAAGAAGCCGGCCACCACCACGATGCCGGCGACGAGCAAGCCGATCCAGCCGCCCTCGGGCATACCCGGCTCAGCACCTCGTTGAACCGGCCCGGCCCAGGCGCGCCACGTCAACGTCACCGTCAAGACCGCCTGCGCGCCCCCAAACGCCAACGCCCCATACATGAAGCGCCCGCGGTCCAACAGCAGAAGATCGCCCAGCAACGCGAAACACAAAGCACCCGCAACGAGCGTCGATGCCCAGGCAGGATGCGGACGCGTCAGGCCCGTCAGCACCACGCTCGCCGTCAACAACGCGGGAACCGACGCCTTCGTGACCCAACGCCACGTGCCCTCGGTGCGCGGAGTCAGAATCCAGTCCGCGATCGCGGCAACCCCGGCAAGGATCAAACACACTACGGCGACAACCGGCATGGGAACAGCTCCTAGACGTCCAACGAGAACAAGCTCGACGTCGCGCTAGCCAACAACGTGCCGTCCTCGGCATACAACTTGCCAGTCGTCACCGTGACAGAGCGGCCCGACTTCTCGACCTCGCCCACAACACGCATCAGGCCAGACGCAAGCGTTACGGGGCGAAGCATCCGAACGTGCAGGTCCATCGTCGTGAACGCGTGGCCCGGCCGCGACATCGTATCCGCGGCCATGCCGCACGCGTTATCCAGAAGGGTAGAAACGAAACCTCCATGCCCCGAACCGATCTTGTTCAGGAACTCCGGCTTCATCTGGCACGTCAGTTCCACCGCGCCCTCGCGGGCATCAACCAGGCGGACACCCAGCAGCTTGTTAAACGGTGCCGGCGCAATCTCGCCGTTGATCTGGGTGTGTAACACCTCAAGACCCGTGCGGTCGATGTGCAAATTGCGGTGTTTAGAATCTTCCAAGGCCATGCAACCTAGTTTAGGCCGCGCAGACGCCTTAGCTTTCCTCGACGAACTCCGGCTCCTCCAAAGCCTCTGGTTCCACGTCCTTGCGGTTGCGAGCCAAACGGTCAACGACCATCGCAATAGCGCCGTCACCCGTAACATTCGCGGCAGTACCGAAGGAATCCAGCGCGATGTAGGTCGCGAACATCAGGCCAATCTGAGCCTCATTGAAGCCCAACATCGAACCCAACAGGCCCGAAGCCGCAGCGATCGCACCACCCGGAACGCCCGGTGCCGCAATCATCATGACGCCCAGCATCAGGATGAACGGCAAGTAGTGGCCAAACGCAATATCCGTGCCGGACAGCATCATGACCGCAAGCGAGAACAGAACGATCTTCACCATCGAACCCGAAAGGTGGATGGTCGCGCACAGCGGAATCACGAAGTTTCGAACCGGATCCGAAACTTTGTTCTTCTTAGCCGCCTCGATCGTGACCGGAATGGTCGCGGCGCTCGAAGCGGTACCCAACGCCGTGACATACGCCGAACGCATGTTCCACAGCGACTTCAACGGGCGGCGGCCCGCAACAGCGCCAGCGATCAGGTACTGAAGTACCAACACAGTCAACGTCAACAACAGCGCAACCAAAGCGACCAGCAGGAAGTTGCTGACCACGTCGCCCACAGCACCCGAAAGCGTCAGGTCCATGAAGATGCCGAAAATGAACAGCGGGAGACCAGGGATGATGATGTTGCGGATCAGCTTGTCAACGATCTTGCGGAAATCAACCGCCGCATCGAACAGTGCGTTCGACTTGATCGCAGTGAGCCCCAGGCCCAAAATGAACGCCAAAACCAGCGCCGGCAAAACCTCGATTGCCGGAGGCAACACGATCTCCGGAACAACAGGCTCCTCAGAGGCCTCCTGAACAATCGCGAAATACGGGTTAATGCCCGCGCTCGCCTCACCGATGTTTGGCGCGTGTCCATTCAAGAACGACGGGAACACTGAATACGCCACGACATAAGCCAACACGCCAGCAGCGATCGTGGAACCGTAGGCAATTCCGGCCGTCATACCCAAAAGCTTGCCGGCGCCACGACCCAACTCAGCGATAGCCGGCAAAACCAAGCCCAAAATGATCAGCGGGATCGCAAACGTCAAGATCCCGGAGAACAGAGAGTTATAGGTCATGAAAACGCGAGCGAGCCAGCCCGGCATGATCGAGGCCTTGTCGGCCCCCTCGCCGTAGGTAGGCAACGTCAGCGCGATGCTGGCGACAATGGCGATCAGCACCCAGGCAAGCAGGGGGAGACGGCGGAAGAAAGACATGATTCCTTCTCAATAATCGGGGCGAAATGACTCAGAGGTAATGACTCATTGCAAGACGGTAATAACTGAAAGTAAGACTACTCACATTTAGGGGTATGTGTCACAGATCTCCCGCTGCACCGCGGCACATGAAACACTGGGATAAACACCCATATGCTTCGTGGCCGCGAATCCGCGCGCCCCGGTGCGAACCTCTACTAAAGGAGAACCATGACTGAAGCGATGCTGGTCGGCGGTGTACGTACTCCAGTTGGACGCTACGGAGGCGCACTGTCCTCTGTCCGTCCAGACGACCTGGCGGCCCTTGTCATCAAGGAAGCAATCGAACGTGCAGGCATCGACCCAGAAGTAGTCGATGAAGTCATCCTCGGCAACGCTAACGGTGCAGGCGAAGAAAACCGCAACGTCGCACGCATGGCGTGGCTGCTCAACGGCTACCCAGACTCCGTGCCAGGCATCACCGTCAATCGTCTGTGCGCATCGGGCATGTCCGCGATCGCGATGGCAACTCAGATGATCAAGGCCGGCGACGCCGAGATCGTGGTTGCCGGTGGCGTTGAGTCGATGTCCCGCGCGCCATGGGTCATGGAGAAGCCAGCCAAGGCATTCGCAAACCCAGGTAAGGTTCACGACACCTCGATCGGTTGGCGTTTCCCGAACCCTAAGTTCCTCTCCGGTGAGCTCTCCCGCGACGGCAAGTTCACCTACTCGATGCCAGAAACGGCGGAAGAAGTTGCACGTCAGTACAACATCTCCCGCGAAGACGCCGACGCTTTCGCGGCGTCCTCCCACGAAAAGGCCCTCGCCGCTATCGAAGCTGGCCGCTTCAAGGACGAGATCGTTCCGGTCTCCGTGTTTGACCGCAAGGGCAACGAAACCATCGTTGACACTGACGAGGGCCCACGCCCAGGCTCGACCCCAGAGGTTTTGGCCAAGTTGCGTCCAGTCGTCAAGGGCGGCGAAGTCGTGACCGCAGGTAACGCATCCTCCCTCAACGACGGTGCGTCCGCGATCATCGTGGCCTCGGAAGAAGCCGTCAAGAAGTACGGCCTCAAGGCACGCGCACGCGTTGTCTCCAACGCTGCTGCAGGTCTCGCCCCAGAAATCATGGGTATGGGTCCGGTCCCATCGACCCGCAAGGCGCTTGAGAAGGCCGGCCTCGACATCTCCGACATCAAGGCCGTAGAGATCAACGAAGCGTTCGCAAGCCAGTCGCTCGCTTCTGTCCGCGAGCTCGGACTCGACCCAGAGATCGTCAACCGCGACGGCGGCGCGATCGCGCTTGGCCACCCACTCGGCTCCTCGGGTGCGCGCATCGTCATCACCCTCCTGGGCCGCATGGACCGCGAACTCGGCGAAACCGAAGGCCGCAAGCTCGGCCTCGCGACCCTGTGCATCGGCGTAGGCCAGGGCCAGGCGATCATCGTGGAGGCCGTCTAAACCATGGCCTTCGACGCATCGGGCTTCACAGCCCTTGAGATCACCGAAAGCGAAGACCGCGTCGTAGCACGCATGAACCGCCCAGAGGTTCTCAACGCGATCGACCAAACCATGGTCGACGAGTTCCACGCCCTGTGCGGATACCTCGAGAGCACCCCGAAGATCCTCATCATCACCGGTGTTGAGGCGAACGAGGAAGCCGGCCAGCGGGGCATCTTCGCATCCGGGGCCGACATCGCGCAGTTGCGCGAACGACGCCGCGAAGACGCGCTCGCGGGCATCAACTCGCAGATCTTCTCGCGTATCCACCGCCTCCCGATGCCGGTCATCGCGGCGATCGATGGCTTCGCCCTCGGCGGCGGCGCCGAACTCGCCTACGCGGCCGACTTCCGCATCGCGACCCCTAAGGTCAAGATGGGGCAGCCTGAAACCAACCTCGGCATCTCGGCTGCGGCGGGTGCCCTGTGGCGCCTCAAGGAGCTCGTGGGTGAACCAACCGCGCTCGAGCTGATCCTCGCGGGCCGCATCCTCAACGCTGAGGAAGCCCTCGAACTCAAGCTCGTGACGGAACTGCACGAACCATCCGAGCTCATGGCGGGCGCCCACGCGCTCGCCGACCGCATCGGCAAGCAAGACCCGCTCGCGGTTCGGATCTCCAAGCGTGTGTTCTCGATGCCGCGTGACGCACACCCGGCCGTCGACGAGCTCGCGCAGGCGATCCTGTTCGAGTCACAGGTGAAATTCGACCGCATGCAAGCGTTCCTTGATCGCAAGAAAAAGAAGTAGAGGTTGAAACGTAGATGAGCGATTTTCCAGCAAAGGTTGGCGTGATCGGTGGCGGCCGCATGGGCGCCGGCATCGCGCACGGTTTCTTGACCTCGGGTAGCGAGGTCATCGTTATCGAAGCGAATGACGATGCGGCCAAGGCGGCGACCGAGCGCGTCGCTACCTCGGTGCAGAAGTCGATCGACCGCGGCCTCGAGGGCAGTGTTGAGGACTGGATGGGCAAGTTCAGCGTCTCCACTGACAAGGCTGATCTTGCAGGCCGCGAGCTTGTGGTTGAGGCTGTTCCAGAGATCTGGGACCTCAAGGTCCAGACCCTCCAGGACGCTGAGAAGAACATGGACGAAACGGCCGTGTTGGCGTCGAACACGTCCTCGCTTTCGATCGATGGTCTCGCTAAGGAGCTGTCCCGCCCGGGCCGCTTCCTCGGCCTGCACTTCTTCAACCCGGTTCCAGCGTCCAAGCTGATCGAGGTCGTTGTTGGCCAGCAGACCGACGAAGAGCTCGTGGGTGCTGCGCGCGGCTGGACTGAGGGCCTCGGCAAGACCGCGGTCGTGGTCAAGGATGCCCCGGGCTTCGCTTCCTCGCGCCTCGGCGTCGCTTTGGCGCTCGAAGCGATGCGCATGGTTGAGGCCGGTGTGGCTTCCGCTGAGGACATCGACAACGCGATGGTGCTCGGCTACGGCCACGCATCCGGCCCGCTCAAGACGACCGACATCGTGGGTCTCGATGTGCGCCTTGGCATCGCCGAATACCTCGAAGAGACGCTGGGTGAGCGTTTCGCTCCGCCGCAGATCATGCGTGACATGGTTGAGCGCGGTGAGCTCGGCATGAAGTCCGGCAAGGGCTTCTACGACTGGAGCAAGAAGTAAACAGCAAGAAGTAAGCGGCAAGCGGTAAGCACCGCTTCTGACAGCTAACTGACAACGATCCGGGTCCGGTACCAATCGGGCCCGCATCGTTGTTTTACGCCGTTATTGCACCGATAGTGCGCCGAGTTTGCGCCGGCAGAGAAGTTTCGCCTTTTTAGTGATGTACGCCTCGCGCGCTGGTAGTCTGGTAAGGAAAACTGACCGATCGTTCAGGAAAGGGATGTTGCATCCTTATGAGCACTTCCACGGTGACCGACGTTCTGCCAAGTTACGCGTGCGACGAATGGTGGACCCCGGCTGGCGACGCCAAGGGAACCCCGGTATACGATGCATCGACCGGTGAGGTCATTGGCTCCGTTTCCGCTGAGGGCCTCGACCTTGACGCCATGATCAACCATGCCCGCACTGTGGGGCAGAAGAACCTCTCCGAGCTGACGCTGCACGAACGTGCACTGATTTTGAAGCAGCTCGCCCAGTACCTCCAGGCCAACCGTGAAGAAATGGATCGCCTGAACCTCACGACGGGTGCTACCGCTCGTGACGGCATGATCGATATCGACGGCGGTATCGGCACGCTCTACACGTTCTCTTCGAAGGGCCGCCGTGAGCTGCCAAACTCGAACGTGATCGAAGAGGGCCCAGTCGAGGTTCTCTCGCGTGACGGCTCGTTCCTCGGTACGCACATCATGCAGGCTCTGCCGGGTGTGGTTGTGCAGATCAACGCGTTCAACTTCCCGGTGTGGGGCTTCCTCGAGAAGTTCGCGCCGGCGTTCGTTGCGGGCATGCCGACCATCGTTAAGCCAGCAACCCCATCGGCTCAGCTGACCGTTGAGGTCGTGCGCCAGATGACCAACTCGGGCCTGCTCCCGAAGGGTTCGCTGCAGCTCATCACGGGTTCGGCGCGCACCGTGATCGATCACCTCGACTACCGCGACATCGTCGCGTTCACGGGTTCCGCAAGCACGGCTCACGCGCTGCGCGAGCACCCGAACGTGACCCGCGGCGGTGTCCGCTTCACCGCGGAAACCGACTCGCTCAACGCCGCGATCCTCGGCGCAGACGCAGCCGAGGGCTCCCCAGAGTTCGAGGCGTTCGTCAAGGCTGTTGCGGTTGAGATGACCGCTAAGGCTGGCCAGAAGTGCACCGCGGTTCGCCGCATCTTCGTTCCGAAAGGCCTCAAGGGCGCTGTTGTGAAGGCGCTCGGTGCCGAGCTGGATAAGCGCGGCAAGGTCGGTGACCCACGCGTTGAGGAAACCCGCATGGGTGCGCTGGTTTCGATGGATCAGCTCAAGGACGTGCGCGGCGCGGTCCAGAAGCTCGTCGACGCCGGCGCTAAGGTCGCTTACGGTACGCCGGAAAGCGCTGACGATGCGTTGGTTGCCGAAGGCGGCAAGGTTGAGGACGGCGCGTTCATGTCGCCAGTCATCCTCGATTTCGAGGACGCCGAGACCCCTGAGCTCCACTCGGTTGAGGCTTTCGGCCCGGTTTCTTCGATCGCAGAGTACGAGGACACCGCGTCCGCTGTGCGCCTGGCCGCTATGGGCGAGGGCTCCCTGGTTGCGACCGTGTGCTCGAACGACCCAGAGGTCGTGGCGGAAGTTTCTAAGGGCATCGCGGGCCACCACGGCCGCGTGCACGTGCTGAACCGCGACACCATGAAGACCTCGACCGGCCACGGCTCCCCGGTTCCACACCTGATCCACGGTGGTCCAGGCCGCGCCGGTGGCGGCGAGGAGCTCGGTGGCGTTCGCGCTATCAAGCACCACATGTCCCGCACCGCACTGCAGGGCTCCCCAGACATGCTGACCGCCGTGACCGGCGTGTGGCACACGGGCGCCGAGCAGCGCCTCGCTGGCGACCCAGAGTTCGGTGGCTCGGATAAGTACCGCCACCCATTCCGCATCCCGCTCAACGAGCTGCGTGTGGGCGACGGCTTCGCGTCCGGCCTGCGCAAGGCTACCCGCCAGGAGATCACCGACTTCGCTAACACGACCGGTGACACCTTCTACGCACACACCAACGACGAGGCCGCGGAGGCTAACCCGTTCTTCCCAGGCATCGTCGCCCACGGATACCTGCTGGTTTCCTGGGCTGCTGGCCTGTTCGTGGAGCCAAAGCCGGGCCCAGTCTTGGCGAACTACGGCCTCGAGAACCTGCGCTTCATCACCCCAGTGGGCATCGATGACTCGGTTCGCGTGACCCTGACCGCTAAGCGCATCACCCCACGCGTGACCGACGAATACGGCGAGGTCGCCTGGGATGCCGTGCTCCACAACCAGAACGGCGAGATCGTAGCAACCTACGACGTGCTGACCCTGGTTGAAAAGGAAAACACGACCTACAAAGACTGGAAGTAATCTTCCATAGAAACGTGTGAGGGGCGTGCCAGCTACATAGCTGGCACGCCCCTCACACGTTTAAGCCTTCGCGGATTAAATACGTGGGCCGGCCACCAGCAACGGTGGCCGGCCCACGTCGTCAGCGTCGCTTAATAAGCGCGACGGCTCCGCCGCTTAATATGCCGCGACGGCTCCGCCGCTTAGTAAGCCTTGTGGCGCTGTGGGACCTTGAGGTGGATCAGCGCGAACTGTCCGCCTTCAACGGTCTCTACGGCGCCTTTGACGGCTTCTGGAAGCTGGTCGTTGGTTTCGACGAGGAAGCCCTTGCCGCCGAACGCGTCCGCCATCTTCGCGAAGTTCGGGTTCTTGAGCTGGGTTCCGGAGACGCGCTCTGGGTATTGGCGTTCCTGGTGGGTGCGGATGGTGCCGTATTCAGCGTTGTCCATCACGACCACGAGGATCGCGGCGTCGTACTGGGCTGCGGTTGCGAGCTCTTGGCCGTTCATGAGGAACTCGCCGTCGCCTGCGATGGTCACGACGAAGCGTTCTGGCTTGTCGAGCTTCGCGGCCACAGCGGATGGGATCGAGTAACCCATCGAGCCGTTACGTGCGGAGATCATCGCGGTGTAGAACTCGGTAGGGAAGTAGCGGTGCGCCCAGTTGGTGTGCTCGCCGGCGCCGAGGGTCACCATCGAGTTCTCCGGCAGGGCAGGTACGAGGTGCGCCATGAGGGCGTCCATCGTTGCCTGCTCGTTGCGGGTCGAGGCTCCAGGCAGGGTAGCGAACTTCTCTTGCTCGCCGCGCATGCGCTCGGTGAAGGCCTTCCACTCTGGCTTGACGTCGAGGTCCATGCGGACGAGGTCGCGCACGAACGTGTCTGGCTTCGCGACGATCTGGTGGGTCACTGGGCCGGAGCGGCCGCGCAGTGATGGGTCGATCGAGACGATGAAGTTCTTCTGTTCCCAGTTCTGCCGGATGTTGAAGCCGTCGGTGATGACGTCGCCCGGCACGGTTCCGACGAACACGAGCAGGTCGGTCTCTTCGAGGAGGTCATAGGTTGGGCGTGGGCGGCCGTAACCGATCGGTCCAACGTAGGACGGGGAAGAGAACGGTACGAGGCCCTCACAGCGCCATTCAGCGGCGGCCGCGAGCTGGTGGTCTTCGAGCCACGCGGTGAAGGCCTTGGCGCCTTCGTCGGTCCAGTCGTTGCCGCCGAACACGAACAGTGGCTTCTCAGACTCGAGCAGCGCGGACTTGAGCGCCTTCCAGTCTTCAACGGTCATGCCGCCGGTCGCTACCGGGATTGGCGGGTGAACTGGAACGGTGACCTTTTCGCGGATCACGTCTTCCGGAAGGCCGACGACGACGGGGCCAGGTCGGCCTGAAACCGCGGCGAACATGGCCTCGGCTACGATCTCGGATGCGCGCTCTGGGTGGTCGAGGACCATGACGCGCTTGGCGCCGGTGCCGAACCACGCTTTAGGGTCGAATTCCTGGAACGCTTCGCGGTCGCGGTGCTGGAACGGGATCAAACCGACGAACAGCACGAGCGGCGTCGAGTCCTGCCATGCGGTGTGCAGGCCGACGTGGGCGTTAGCGGCACCTGGGCCGCGCGTCACCATCGCTACGCCAGGAACGTCGTTCAGCTTGCCTTCGGCTTCAGCCATGTAGGTTGCGCCGCCTTCGTGGCGGCACACGATGCTTTCGATGCCGGAGTTGTAGAGGCCATCGAGCACGTCGAGGTAGCTTTCACCCGGGACCACGTAGGTGCGCTTGACGCCGTGGGCCTTGAGTGATTCAACAATGAGGTGGCCAGCAGATTGTTCGACTGCCTGCGGCTTAGACATAGAGACCTCCCACTAGGTGTGACTGCCACCGGCCCACTTGGCTCAGGTGGTTCTTGCGTTACAGACACTTTTGCAGGTTTTGGCGCAAAAAGCTGAAATCGTGTCTAGTGTGACGAGGTTTAACTTGTAGAGATTTCTAATGAAGACATAAATGTTGCCAACAGGTCAGGATGTGAGAGCCGGGCTTTAGAACTCGTCCTCGTCGTCTTCTACCTGCGGGAGCGGCTCCGGGGTGGGGCGGAACCACATGAGCCACGCATAGATCGCGCTGATGGTCAGCAGGATCATGCCGAACAGCTGCGCGAGCAGAGGCTGCGGACCGCCGGTCAGGCGAGGCAACAGCGCGGAAGCCACTGTCATGCCGATGCCGCCGATCGCGATGAGCGACCACGCCCATCGCGAGCCGAAACCGACACCCAGCAGGCCAGCCATGATGAGCGCGTTGAGGGCGAAGTTGAGCCATGCGATGTGCATGATCTCAGAGAAGATCAGATCCGGATGTGCGAGGTCAGGGCCGAACTGGAGCAGGGCCGCAACACCCGTGTAGACGAGCAGCATGATCGCGCCCATGATCGAGAAGTTCGCGACAGGCACGGCTCGCGTGAACTTACCAGCGAGCGGATGCTTGCTCCACAACGCGAGACCCACTGCGCCGACCGCGAAGAGCGGCAGCGCGCCAAGCAACAGCATCCAGTTGGCGCTGCCCGGGTAGAGGGCCACGGCGATGAACCCGAAGAATGTTCCGAGCATGCTGAACCACCAACCGAGTTCGTTGCGGTGGGCGAGCAAAAGGTTGCCGATCGCCACGAACAGCAAGAAGCCGATGTTCAGCAGGGTTAGGTTGGAGGCCGCGCTACCTGCGGGTGCGCCGGAAAGCTCAGAAATCAGTTGATCCACGAGGGTCCATTCTATCTGGGGGCTGTGTCGGGCTATGTAGGGCTAGCGGCGGGGTTAGCGCGAGGTTTCGAGGCCTTCGAAGAGGAGCGAGAGAACGCCGCGTTTGGCGCTCTCGGTCGACATCGAATCGTCCACGCGAAGCCACTCAACGAGGGAGTTGATGGTACCGAACATGTAGCGGGCTACGTTGCCGGGGTTGAGGTCGCCGCGGATGCTGCCTTCTTCGATCGCTTGTTCGACGATGCTCGCGGTGAGCCGGTCGAGTTTGCGTCGGCGCTGCATCGCCGCGACTTCGACCTCCGAGTTGCCACGCAGCCGCAGCAACAACAGGACGTAGGGGCGGCGTTCCACGAGCACTTCGATGGTTTCCGACATGAGCGCGCGCAGTGTCGCCAGTGCCGTGGGCTCAGGGTTGGCGATGTGGTAGCGGAACGCTTCTTCGAGCGGGTCGAGCGCGGCGTCGAGGGCTTGGCGCAGGATGTCGAGTTTGGACGGCACGTGGTGGTAGATCGCGGACTTAGAGATGCCGAGCCGTTCGGCGAGCATCCCCATGCTCGTGGCGTCGTAGCCGTGCTTGGTGAACATGTCCACGCAGATGCTGAGCACGGTCGCGGTGTTGTAGCCGGGGCGTCCGCGGCGCGCGCCAGTGGTCCCGCTCGCTTCGGAGCGCGGGTTGGTGGCGGGTGTGCTCGTCATGTGTGCCGTCCTTGGTATGCAGAATGCTCGATTCTAGCGCAGTCCTGGAGTTGGGGTTTATTAACGTTTCGGGTTTAAGCGTGTGGAGGGGCGGGTCCGTCGGTTGTGACGGATCCACCCCTCCACGCTGTTCTTCCCGCGCTGTCCTACCCGCGCTGGCTTAACCGTTGCGGGTAAGGCGGGTTTTACTTGTTGCGCAGGTCGTAGATGCGCTTGAGCTTACCCATCGAGCGTTCCAGGGTGGCTGGCTCGACAACGTCGATGCGGCACGAAGATCCGATGTGGATCTTGATGAGGCGCTGCAGTTCCTTGCCTGCCTCATCTGCGCGGTCGCTCGTGCAGTCGTCGCGGCGCTCGACCTTGACGGTGAGCTCGTCCATACGCTTTGGACGGGTGATCTCGAGCTGGAAGTGCGGCGAGAGGCCCTCAACCTTGAAGATGAGCTCTTCGATCTGCGATGGGAACAGGTTCACGCCGCGGAGGATGATCATGTCGTCGGAGCGGCCGGAGATGCGGCCGATGCGGCGGTGGCCTTCGCGTGCGGTGCCTGGCAGCAGACGGGTGAGGTCGTGCGTGCGGTAGCGGATGATCGGGAGGGCTTCCTTGGTCAGCGTCGTGAAGACGAGTTCGCCTTCTTCGCCGTCGCCGAGCTGGCGGCGCTCATCGAATGGGTCGATGATTTCTGGAGCGAAGTGGTCTTCCCAAATGTGGGAGCCGTCCTGCAACTCGTAGTTTTCGCCGGCAACGCCTGGGCCCATGACCTCGGAGAGGCCGTAGATGTCGGATGCCTTGAGGTCGAACATGTCCTCGAGCTCGTCGCGCATTTCCTGGGTCCATGGCTCGGCGCCGAGGATTGCGTAGCGCAGCGAGGTCTTGCGTGGGTCGAGGCCCTTCTTCTGCATCGCATCACCGATGGTCAGCAGGTAGGTAGGGGTCGCTGCGATCGCGTCTGGCTTGAAGTCTTCGATCAGGGTGATCTGCTTGTCGGTCTGGCCGCCGGACATCGGGATGACGGTTGCGCCAGCCGCTTCGATCGCGGCGTGTGCGCCGAGGCCGCCGGTGAACAGGCCGTAACCGTAGGCGTTATGGACCTTCATACCCGGGCGGACACCGGCCATGCGGAAGCAGCGCGCGCCGAGGCGTGCCCACGTGTCGAGGTCGTTCTTGGTGTAGCCGACCACGGTTGCGCGGCCGGTGGTGCCGGAGGAAGCGTGGATGCGGGCGACCTGCTCCATTGGCACGGCGAACATGCCGAATGGGTAGGTGATGCGCAGGTCTTCCTTGGTCGTGTATGGGAACTTCGCGAGGTCGGAGAGTTCCTTGAAGTCGTCAGGGTGTACGCCCTGGTCGTCGAACTTCTTGGTGTACAGCGGAACGTTTTCGTACGCGTACTTGAGGATCTTGGCGGTGCGCTCGGTCTGGATTTCGCGGATCTGGTCCACGCTCATTTTCTCTTCGGGATCGAGCTGGCCCTGATCGGATAGGACAATCTTTGACATGTTTCCTCCTGGCGGGGAGATAGGGGCGTCTGTACGAAGGTCTGTAAAGGTCTGGTGCCGTGCGATGCGGCGGGTGGCTTTAGCGCACGGTTGGCGGGGCCGCGTTGATGGTGCGCGAGCGGCCGCGGAACTCGATGAGCGTTTCGGTGCTGCCGTCGGCGCGTTCTTGGGTCACGGTGATGTCGTAGAGCCCGGAACGGCCGGATTGGTTGACGACGCGGGCAACGGCTCGCATCGGAAGGTCGGGTAGGCCTGGCTTGAGGAAGTTGACGTCGACGCCCTGCGCGACCGTGTAGCTGGTTTCGGAGCCGGCTGGTTCATTGCAGGCCATCGCGAACGCGACATCAGCGAACGTGAAGAGCATTCCGCCCTGGACGATGCCGAATCCATTGAGCATCTCCTTGCGGGGGGTCATCTCGATTTCTGCGTAGCCGGGCTCAGCCTTGATCGGTTCGATGCCCATCCAGTGGGTGCAGTGATCGAACTCGAGGATCTTGTGGTGTTCAGCCAGACGCGAGCCGAGCTCGGTGTTCGTTTCAGTCATCGACGTACTCTTTCACATCGGTGTACATTCACACGCTGTTGTGAGCGGTGCATGGTCAGTCGGTGTACGCCGGCGAGCGGCGCGTAGGGCTATACCGGCCGGTGTTGTGACGGGGTTTATGGGACGCTTTTGAAGCACGTCCAACCACCCAGCCTGAACGAACGGTCGGTTATTCGATCTTAAGACTGGCCCGGCAACGTGTCAAAAATCACGTTGCCGGGCCAGTCATAATTCAGCGAGTAAATTCAGGGATTCAGCCCTGTCTATGCAATCGATTGCTCCTACTCGGCGATGCCGATCGCGCTGAGCATGAACGCGTACTCCCACGCGCGGTCCTTCCACATCTCGTAACGCCCGGACGCTCCGCCGTGCCCGCCGTGCATTTCACACGTGAACAGCACTGGCTTGCCGGAGGTCGTGTACTCGCGCAAACGCTGAACCCACTTAGCTGGTTCAACGTAGAGGACGCGCGTGTCATGCAGCGATGTGCGGGCCGCGATGAGCGGGTAATCCTGCTTCGTAATGTTCTCGTAAGGGGAGTATCCGAGCATGTAGCGGTAGACATCTTCGTCCTCGATTGGGTTGCCCCACTCCTCCCATTCGAGTGCCGAAAGAGGAAGGTCCGGGTCGAGGATCGAGGTCAGCGGGTCAACGAACGGAACCGCCGCCAAGACCGCCTGATACAGCTCCGGCGCCTGATTCAGCACGGCACCCATGAGTAGGCCGCCCGCCGAGCCGCCGAATGCTGCGATGCGCTTCGGATCAGCCCATCCGGCCTCGATGAGCCAGCGGGTCGCATCCACGAAGTCGTTGAAGGAGTTCTCCTTCTTGAGCTTCTTGCCGTCGAGGTACCAGTGCCGGCCGCGCTCGCCGCCGCCACGGATATGCGCGGTCACGAACACGACGCCGCGGTCCAACAGGCTCGGGATCATGTAGCCGAAGCGGGGGTCGTTCGAGATCTCGTAGGAGCCGTACCCGTACACGATCGTCGGGGCCGTGCCGTCGGCTTTCACATCACGACGCCGCAGCACCGTGAGCGGGATCTGCTCGCCATCGCGGGCGGTAGCCCACTCGCGGGTCGCAACATAGTCCTCCGGCTTGTAGTTGTTGACCGGCGCGGTGTGCAAAAGCCGGCATTCGCGCGTGACTGGGTCCGCATCGTAGGCCTGATTCGGAACGACATCGCTGGCCTTCTGCAAGCGGATCACAGGTGCCTCGAAGCTGTTCGAGCTCGCTTCGACCGCAACCGGGGCGTCACCCGCGTCTTCAATAAGCGGCTCCCAGAACTCCAGCTCAGCACCGGCGGCAAGGGCTTCATCGCTGAGCGCGGTCAGCGGGAAGATGCGGACGCGCGGGGTCGTCTCCGCGCGAACCGAAAGCACGATGTGGGTGCTGGTTGCTTCGAGATCGTTGAGCTTGGTCTCGGGGTGCTCGGCGATCACGGGGCGCCACGTGGAACGGTCCGTGATCGTGGCGAGGTCCGCGATGTCGAGGCGGCCGTTCGGGGCGTCTGCATCGTGCAGAATGAGCGCCTGGCGGCGGCCATCGACCGTCACCGGGGTCACGCTGTTGAGGATGCGCTCCTCGCGCGAAACCAGAAGACGCGGCTCGGTTCCGGCCTCCATGCCTTCCCAGATCCAGGTCTCGGCGTATTCGGAATTGCCAGCCACGATCAATAGATCTTGCTCGTCATCGCTCGTTTCCGCACCGAGCCACATCTGGACGTCATCCTCTTGGTACAAGAGAGTGTCTTCGGATGCGTCCGTGCCGATCGTGTGGACCTTGAGCTGATACGGGCGCCACGTCTCATCTACGACCGTGTAGACGATGCGCTGCCCGTCCGGGGTGAAAACAGGCTCATAGAACGCACCCTCGATACGGTCGGAAAGCAACTGCCCTGTCGTGAGGTCCTTAACGAACACAGTGAAGCGTTCGTCGCCCGTGAAGTCCGCGGCGTAGACGAGCTTGGTGCCGTCGAGGGACACGTCGAGGCCGCCGAGCGCAAAGAACGTGTGGCCCTCGGCCAGAGCGTTGCCATCCACGAGGATTTCTTCGCCCTCGACTGGCTCGCCTGGCTTGAGTGCCGGTGGTGTCCAGTCGGCGGCGAGATCGCCGGTGTCGGCGGCCTTGACGCGTGCGTGGATCGGGTATGCCGAACCCTCGACTGTGCGGGAGTAGTACCACCATCCGCGCGAACGCTTAGGAACCGCAACGTCCGTCTGTACGACGCGTGCAGAGATCTCTTCGTAGATCGCGTCCCGCAACGGCTTCTGCTCAGCGGTCACGGCGTCGGCGTAATCGTTCTCGGCCTCGAGGTGCTTGATGACCTCAGGATCTTCCGAGTTCCGTAACCATTCGTACTCATCGGTGCGGGTGTGGCCGTGATGCGTCGCCGAAACCGGGCGCTTCTCAGCTACCGGTGGCTGCGGTGTTGAAGGCTGCAGCGGTGTAGAAGATTCAGGATTCGTAGTCATGGGACTTATCTAATAAAGAAATCCCCGAAAGCGTCAACAAACTCCGCTTACGGCATAGCGGGGCGGGTCTGGCATATCGTGGCGGGGTGCGGGACGCCACTGAACGCGGCACAGCGCGGCTACGTCAGAGTCAGCAGACCGATCACGCAGGCAGCCGACAATGCGATTACACCCGCGCCGCCGCCGATGAGCGCGCGCTTGCGCCGCCGCCTACCTTGAGCGGCGTGCGCGCGAGCGGCAACCACCGCATCGGGCGATGGGGCCTTTAGACGCGGAGCACGCGCGAAGATTTTGTCCAGGTCCTCGCGCAGCTGGCCGTGGAAGGTCTCCGGAGCGCACACGACCGAACGCATCGCGGAATCGACCCACGTGTGCGGGCCGGCCTCGTCCTCGAGCACAACGCAGGGGATCGTGGTGGACAAACCGTGCAAAGACTCAACCTGGTTCGTGCTGCCGGGCGCCATGCGGGCCACAGCGAACGTGTCCTTGCCGATCGTCGCGAGCACATCCGTGTCCCAGCCGCGGTATTCGGTAGGGAACGCGTCGATATGCAGCGGCGACACAATCCACTCCCAACCGTGAGGGGCGGTGGTTTCGCTCCACGGCAAGTGGACCGTCTTGCGTGCCATCCCCACAACCTTCGCGACAGCATCCGCGCGGACCTCAGGCTCGAACGGGCGGGAACTGAACACCCGTTCGGGGGAGAACGCCGGGGAGAACACAGGGGAGGTGGCGTGCTCGTTGGCGGGCTGGATGGCCTCGATGGCTTCGGTGAGCAGGGCGTCCGATGGGTGCGCGAAGGCGCGTGCGACCATCTGGCCACGTTGTACGTCGGATACGGGGCGAGGGGTCAGTGCCGTGACGCCGAGGGTGCCGCCGAGGGCCGTGACTTCAAGCTCCACGCCCTCTGAGGCTTGCTCCGCGAAGTAGGCGGCGAGCTGGGTGCGGATCGCGTGGGCTGCTGCGAGCCCGGTTTCCGAATGGGGGAGTAGGGCCGTGAACGCGACCCTGGAAGGTTTCATCGCGAAGACTCCGGCGCGCTGAGGGTTTCCGGACTTACCTGAGCCGGCGCCCAAAACGGTGTTACGAAGCACAGACGCCGATGCCCCGTCATCGGTGTCAGTGGGAGCTTCGTTGCTGAGGCTTGCGAGGTTGAGGTCCTCGGGCGCGTCGGGTCCTGTGAGCCTGCAGAGTCGGGCAACGTCTGACCCGAAGAGGTCCGCAAGCACCTGATGTGACAGCGTGTTGTCATCGTGTGAGTTCGTGAGCGAAAGCGCCTCGGCCGTCCACTGAGTGATGCCGGTCCGGACCGCCGCGTCAGCGAGCCAGTGGCGAGGGGTGTGGTGCGTCAATGACACCTGTGGGGATGGTTTGATCGCGGCGTCGAGGTCTGCGTCATGCAAGCTCAGGCCAACCAGCCGTTCCCAAGCAGCTCCAACAGCTGAGCACGGGCCCGAGAAAGAGATGCAACTGGACGTCGCGCGCACATCAACATGCGCATCGACCGCACCTGCGCCATCGCCGACTAGGCCGTGAGAAGCAATAGCGACCAAGATGTCACAAAGAGAGGCATCGGTTTGCAACTGATAATGGGCAGAGCCACGCGCAAGCCACACAGAAGCTCGAATGTTACGAGGCTCGATGACGCAAGATCCATGATCACGGGTGTGCAGCCAGCCTCCCCGCATCGCTGTATCCCACGGATTTACAGGCATGAGACCTCTTTCCTCAACCCTCAGTATGATGGCAAAACTGGCATCAATAGACGGTCAAATAGCTCGTTTCTCTATCATCGCAGGTGGAATGGCAATATCAGAACCGTTAGGCTTACAAACCTGTGACCATCCTCACCCAAGGGTGAATGCCGTTGGTTCGTCATCGCCTCGGGTGTGGGCCGCTGTTATGCAAACAGCGGATCAAATGTGAGACCAAAGAACGGACCCGACATGAGTTACTCGCACTCTGATGCATCCGGGACGCGGAATCAGGAAGGCAAGCTTTCGCTCAAGCGGATGACCATCTGGGCCATGCTTGTTGCGCTAGTAGCGGCGATCCTGACGCCTGCAGTAACAGCCCAGGCAGCACCCGCACCCCAGCCGGCCACCGCATCGGCCGCCGTATCTTCAACGGAGAAAAAAGACGAGTCGGTAGAAGGCAAGACCTTCACGATCGCAACCGATACGACCTTCGCTCCATTCGTGTTCCGCGAACCAGGAACCGGTGAAATGACCGGCATCGACATGGAGTTGCTCTACGCGATCGCAGAAGACCAGGGCTTCAAGGTCAACCTCAAATCGCTCGGCTTCCAGGCCGCAGTTTCGTCCCTGACCTCGGGTCAGGCCGACGGCGTGATTGCAGGCATGGGCGTGACCGATGACCGCAAGAAGATCTTCGACTTCTCCGACGCGTACTACGAGTCCGGCTCAGTCATGGCGATCGACGAAAGCAACAACGACGTCAAGGGCTACGAAGACCTCAAAGGCAAGACCGTTGTTGCCAAGGGCGGCTCCGAAGGTGAGCGCGCCGCAAAGAAGCTTGCCAAGGAGTACGGTTTCAAGATCAAGCCGCTTGACCAGTCCGCGGCAATGGTCCAGTCCGTCAAGAACGGCTCCGCGGTCGGCGTATTCGACGACGACCCTGTGTTGCGTTACGGAATCACCCAGGGCTCGGGCCTCAAGATTGTGACCCCTAAGATTCCTGGCGGTGACTACGCTTTCGCCGTCAAGAAGGGCGAGAACCAGGACCTGCTCAAGGCATTCAACCGCGGGCTTGCAAACCTCAAGTCTTCTGGCGAATACCAGAAGATCATGAACAAGTACCTCGACCCGGAAGAGGCTGAAAGCGCGGGCAACTTCTTCGGTCTGCTCAAGCAGTCCTGGCCAGCACTCCAGAAGGGTCTGATCAACACCCTCATCATCACCGGCGTATCGTTCGTGATCGCTATGGCGCTGGGCCTCATCTTCGGCTTCATGCGCATCTCCAACAGCGCCGTGCTGCGCGGTATCGCGCGCGCCTACGTCGCGATCTTCCGCGGAACCCCGCTGCTGGTCTGGGCATTCCTGTTTTACTTCGGTGTACCGCAGCTGTTGAAGGTTCAAGGCGATATTTTCATGGCAGGTGTCGCGACGCTGTCGCTCAACGCCGGTGCCTATCTCACTGAGATCGTCCGCGGTGGCCTCCAGGCCGTCGACCCAGGCCAGATGGAAGCTGCACGCTCCCTCGGCATGGGCTGGGGTAAGTCGATGCGCCGCGTAGTCGTGCCGCAGGCCGTCAAGATCTCGACGCCGTCGATCATCAACCAGTTCGTCATCACGCTCAAAGACTCCTCGCTGCTGCTGACTATCGGCTTCGCCGAACTGCTCTACCAGGCACAGCAGATTTACGCAGCGAACTACCGCGTGACCGAAACCCTCATCATCGTCGGCATCATGTACTTCGTGGTCATCACCATCCTCACGTGGATCGCTGACCTCGTGGATAAGAAGGTGAACAAGTGAGTACCCAACCACACAGCAATGAAGTAAACGAGGCCGCAACCGTTGCGCAGGACGCACCTGCGCAGGCGGCGGGCGATGCGGCGGCCGAGACCGTCATCGAAGTCACCGACCTGCGCAAGGCCTTCGGCAAGAACGAAGTCCTCAAGGGGATGAACCTCAACGTCAAGCGCGGCGAAGTGATCTCGATGATCGGCCCATCGGGCTCCGGTAAGTCCACGTTCTTGCGTTGCCTCAACCGGCTTGAGGAAACCACGGGCGGAACCGTCAAGGTCCTCGGCCAAGACATCACCGACCCCAAGGTCAACATCAACAAGGTGCGCCAGAACATCGGCATGGTGTTCCAGCACTTCAACCTGTTCCCCAACATGACGGTTGAAGAGAACGTGATGCTGGCCCCGGTTGAGCTGGGACGCTACAACAAGCAGGAAGCCCGCAAGAAAGCGGCGGCACTGCTTGAGCGCGTCGGTCTGGCGGATAAGGCGCAGGCCCGCCCACAGCAGCTCTCTGGTGGTCAGAAGCAGCGCGTGGCGATCGCTCGAGCGCTCGCGATGGAACCGCAGATCATGCTGTTCGACGAAGCGACGAGCGCGCTCGACCCTGAAATGGTCGGCGAAGTGCTGCAGGTCATCCGTGACCTCGCTCAAGAAGGCATGACCATGATCCTCGTGACCCACGAGATGGGCTTCGCCCGCGAGGTCTGCGACCGCGTGCTCTTCCTCTCCGACGGCGTCATCTGCGAAGAAGGCACGCCTGAGCAGCTGTTCGGTAACCCGCAACAGGAACGCACGCAGAGCTTCCTCGCTAAGGTGCTCTAACAAAGCCTTTGTAAGCGGTCCACATAACGATGCGGTGGCCGGCACATACAGAATGTGCCGCCACCGCATCGTTGTTTGAACGGCCGCCATGATGTTTACAAGAGAGTCGGCCCACGGCGATCATTAAGACAGTGATGAAGCTTGAGCAAGGCGAAATAACTTGCCTTGTGAGAGTGTTATCACATATCCTGAACGAACGGTCAGTAAATCGCGCTGGCCCCTCATAAACCTTATTCATCGGAAGCAGGAGCTGATCATGAGCACCACCGTGACCGAGCAAACCGGCCAGGACTTCGATCCGCAAGCCGAGTTTGAGGCCCTGATCGCACAAGACGGCCGCGTAGAACCACGCGACTGGATGCCAGAGGCATACCGCAAGACGCTGGTGCGCCAGATCTCCCAGCACGCACACTCCGAAATCATCGGAATGCAGCCGGAAGGTAACTGGATCACCCGCGCACCAAGCCTCAAGCGCAAGTCCATCCTGATCGCCAAGGTCCAGGACGAAGCCGGCCACGGCCTCTACCTGTACTCGGCTGCAGAAACCCTCGGTACTCCACGCGACGAGCTCGTCGAGCAGCTGCTCGACGGCACCGCGAAGTACTCCTCGATCTTCAACTACCCAGCTAAGTACTGGGGCGACATCGGCGCGATCGGCTGGCTCGTTGACGGCGCAGCGATCGCCAACCAGGTTCCACTGTGCCGCTGCTCGTACGCACCGTACGGCCGCGCCATGGTCCGCGTCTGCAAGGAAGAGTCCTTCCACCAGCGCCAGGGCTTCGAAGCCCTGCTCGCACTCGCACGCGGCACCGAGGAGCAGAAGCAGATGGCCCAGGACGCCATCAACCGCTTCTACGAACCAGCACTCTGCATGTTCGGCCCACCAGATGCAGACTCGAAGCACTCCAAGCAGTCCATGGCTTGGAACATCAAGCGCTTCTCCAACGACGACCTGCGCCAGCGCTTCGTCGGCATGATCGCCGAGCAGGTCAAGTTCCTCGGCCTGACCCTGCCAGACCCAGAGCTGCGCTACGACGAAGAGTCCGGCAAGTGGATCCACAAGGAACTCAACTGGGACGAGTTCTGGCGCGTCGTCAAGGGCGGTGGCCCAGCCAACGCTCAGCGCCTCGAACACCGTCGCCAGGCACACGAAAACGGCGCCTGGGTACGTGAGGCCGCCGCAGCATACGCACGTAAGCAGCAGGAAAACGTGAGGAAGGCAGCCTGATGAGCGCAGAGAACCCAACTAACGCAACCGGAGCATCGCTCGCAGAAACCAACGAATGGCCTCTGTGGGAGGTCTTCGTCCGCTCGTCCCGTGGCCTGTCCCACGTGCACGCCGGCTCCCTGCACGCGCCAGACGCCGAAATGGCAGTCCGCAACGCACGCGACCTCTACACCCGCCGCAACGAAGGCGTGTCCCTGTGGGTCGTGCAGTCCGACGACATCATCGCATCGGACCCACAGGACAAGGGCGCATTCTTCGAATCGCCAAAGGGCAAGGACTACCGCCACGCCATGTACTACACCGAGTCTGAAGGGGTGAAGCACCTGTGAAGTCCGAGGAACTCGATGAGCAACTGGCTGGCTACGGTGACTCCGTTGCCTCCGCTACTCGTGTAACCCCAGGCCACGCGCTCCGCCCAGAGGACATCGCGCTCAAGGAAGCTCCAAGCTCCGAAGACATCGCCGAATACGCCCTGTGGCTCGGCGACGACGCGCTGATCCTCTCGCAGCGCCTGCAGAAGTGGGTCTCCAACGCCCCAGAAATGGAAGAGGACATCGCCCTGGCCAACATCGCGTTGGACCTGCTGGGCCACGCCCGCTCCTTCCTGACCTTCGCAGGTAAGTTCTGGGACAAGGACGAAGACGAGCTCGCTTACTTCCGCGACGAAGACGACTTCCGTAACCTCGTCATGGTCGAGCAGCCAAACGGCCACTTCGGTGTGACCATCGCACGTCAGCTGCTGTTCTCGGTCTACCTTGAACTGCTGTACTCCCGCCTCGTGAAGTCGGAAGACGAAATGATCGCGGCGATTGCTGACAAGTCCCTGCGCGAAGTCCAGTACCACGTGGACCACGCACAGCAGTGGACCCTGCGCCTTGGGCTCGGAACCGAAGAGTCGCACGAAAAGATGGTCCACGCATTCCGCGTACTGTGGCCACACGTTGAAGAGCTCTTCATCGACCATCCACTGCAGGAACGTCTGGCAGAAAAGGGCATCGCCGTCCTGCCATCGACCCTCCGCGAAGAGTGGGACACCCGCATCAAGGCCGTCCTCGAAGAAGCCTCCCTCGAGGTTCCAGAGGAGCCAGGTGCACTCGTTGACGGACGTTCCGGCAACCACTCTGAACACTTGGGCTACATCCTGATGGAAATGCAGGTGTTGGCCCACCGACACCCAGGAGTTAAGTGGTGACAACTGATCGACGTAGCGCGCCGGCAACCGACAAGGACACGCTCTGGGAAATCGCATCCAGCGTGAACGACCCGGAAATCCCGGTGCTCAGCATCCATGACCTAGGCATCCTCCGCGACGTGGAGCTCGACGGCGACACCGCCGTCGTGACCATCACGCCAACCTACTCCGGTTGCCCAGCCATGGACACCATCGCCGACGACCTGCGCATCGCATTCCGCGAAGCAGGCTATGCCGGCGCGCGCGTCGACCTCACGCTGAGCCCAGCGTGGACCACCGACTGGATGACCGAAGAAGGCAAGAAGAAACTCGCCGAATACGGTATCGCTCCACCAGCCGGGTTATCGAAAGATGGCGGCAAAGTCATGCTCGGACTGAGCGTCAAATGCCCACGCTGCCACTCGCTGAACACCCGCGAACTTACTCGTTTTGCTTCGACGGCATGCAAGGCGCTCTACCAGTGCAATGACTGCCACGAACCGTTCGACTACTTCAAGGTGCACTGACATGACTGAAGCTGCTTCCACCACACGCAAACGTGCCCGTTTTCACACGCTCAAGGTTTCCGAGATTCGCCGACTGACGGCGAACGCTGTTGAAGTCACCTTCGATGTTCCAGAGGAAATCGCAGATGAGTTCGACTACGCGCCAGGCCAGTACGTAGCGCTGCGCGCCATGGTCCCGTCCTACGACGGCACCCCGGTTGAGCTGCGCCGCTCCTACTCGATTTCCCAGGCGCCAGTGCGCGGCGAAATCAAGGTCGGCATCAAGAAGGACCAGGGCGGTCTGTTCTCGACGTGGGCCAACGAAACCCTCGCGGTGGGCGACGAAATCGACGTCATGAGCCCGCAGGGTACGTTCGTCTCCAAGAAGGACCTGGTCCGCCCAGGCGAGGCCCAGCACCTCGTCGCGATCGCAGCGGGCTCCGGCATCACCCCTGTGATGGCTATTACCCGCTCGGTTCTCGAAGCAGACGAGCGCTCCCAGGTTGACCTCGTGTACGCGAACCGTTCGTCCTCCGACGTGATGTTCGTTGAAGAACTGGCTGACCTCAAGGACAAGTACCCATCCCGCCTCGCGGTACACCACGTGCTGTCCCGTGAACAGCGCATCTCGCCGCTGCTGACCGGCCGCCTGGACCAGGAGAAGCTCGAACTGCTCCTCAACAAGGTTCTGCGCACCGACCTCGCAGACGAGTGGTTCCTGTGCGGCCCGATGGAGCTCGTCCAGATGGTTCGCGACAACCTCGCAGAGCAGGGCGTTGAAGCTGAACGCGTCCGCTTCGAGCTGTTCACGACCGGCCAGGTCGGCGACCCAACCGGCCAGCACGGCAAGCCAGTCAAGATCGAAGAAGGCGAGCCGACCCGCGAGATCGAGTTCCAGGTTGACGGCCTCAAGGGCACCGTCGAATCCCCAATCGAAGCGCGCGAGACGATCCTCAACGCGGCACTGCGTGCCCGCCCGGACGTCCCGTTCGCTTGCTCGGGTGGCGTGTGCGGTACGTGCCGCGCCAAGCTCGTGAGCGGTAACGTCGACATGGCTGAGAACTACGCGCTCGAGCAGGACGAGCTCGACGCCGGTTACATCCTGACCTGCCAGTCCGTCCCAACGACAGACAAGGTCGCCGTCGACTTCGACGCCTAACCAACTTAGACGGCCCGCCCACCCGGCGGGCCGTCGCTTTTCCCATCGTGCTTTCATAACTGAAAGGGCCACAGAGAACATGTCGATGATTCGTACCGAGAGCAACCAGCAGGGTGTTCTCGAGATTGTTCTGGACGCACCGAAGAAGCTGAACTCGATTGACGAAGCCGGCCTGGCTGAGTTCAAGGACACTCTCGCAACGGTTGCCGAGCAGATCAATGAAGGTTCCGTGCAGGCAGTGATTCTGCGCGGCGAAGGCCGCGCGTTCTGCGCAGGCCGCGATATTTCCCAGGTTGATCCGCTCAAGGACGACGTCAACCACTACCTCGGCGAGCTGACCGCTCCGGTCATGGACGCGATCCACGGGCTGCAGGTTCCAACGTTCGCCGTGGTCACGGGTGCGTGCCTCGGCGTGGGCTTGGGTCTCGCGGCATCCTGCGACGTCGTCTACGTTGCTGAGGACGCGAAGATCGGTTCCCCGTTCGCTAACCTCGGCGCTCTGCTCGATTCGGGCGGCCACCACCTGTTCGTGACCCGCTTGGGCACGCATCGTGCGCTGGACCTGATCTACACGGGTGAGCTGATCTCTGGCGAGCAGGCCGTGCGTGAGGGCTTGTTCTCGCGTTCCCTGCCTGCCGATGAGGTTCTCGAGTTCACGCGTAAGACCGCCGGCCGCGTGGCCCGCGGTGCGCTGGATTCCTACCGAGCATCCAAGCAGCTCGTGTTCCAGATCCGCGACGAGAACCTCGGCTTCAACGCCTCCGTTGCCGAAGAAGCTCGCCTGCAGGAAGTTCTGCGCACCACCGATAACTACCAGGAAGGCTTCAAGTCCTTCCAGGAGAAGCGCAAGCCGGAATTCAAGCCGACGCTTCCACGCGAACGCTGGTAAAACTCACGTCAGCTGTCGGCTTCATCCCCCGTCAGCCTCATCCCAGTGGCGCTGGCTAGCGTCCAGGATGAGGCCGATGGCGGTGAGTACGTGATCTGCTTGCTCGGCGCTGAGGCTGGAGGAGACGGCGGCGACCCACTTGGCCTGCGCCGCTTGCGTGGCCTCGACAGCCGCGCGGCCCTTCTTGGTGGGCGCTAGCAGGCTTGCGCGGGAATGCTTGGGGTTGGAACGGTACGTTGCGAGACCAAGCTTGACCGCATCGTCGGCCACGCGTTGAACGGATTGACGAGTGAGGCCGAGGGCGCGGGCGATGTCGGACACTGTGGCTGGCTTGAGCGCCGCGGCCTGGATGACCTGCCAGCGCGCCGGCGTGAGATCGTTTTCGGAAGCGACGACTTCGGCCGAATAGATGAACTCCGAATGCGCTTGCGATACCGCGGAGATGAGGGCCCCGAAGTCCTCAGGGTTCATGAGTTCGTTCTTTCCGGGCTGGTTCTGTCCGCGCTGCTTCGTCATGCGTCCGGGCTTTCGGGCTCGTGGTCTTCGAAGATCAGGTGGGTCTGGGTGTCCATGACTTCCGGCATCGGCTGGAGCACTTCGAATACGACGCGGCGCAGGGCTTCGTTATCGGCCGCGCGCACCAGAAGCATCACATCGAACGTGCCTCCGACGAGGGCAAAGTGGTGGACTTCCGGGATCAGGCTGAGCCGTTCTTGGAGGGCCCGCCACGAGTGCTGCCGCAGTTTGAGGGTCACGTAAGCTGATGAGCGAAGGCCCATCGCCGCGTGGTTGACCGTCGCCGTATAACCGGTGATCACCCCGCGTTCACGCAGGCTTGCGATCCTTTGATAAGCATGGGCTCGTGAGATGTGCACGTTGCTTGCGATCGCGGAGACCGATGCACGCCCATCTTTGAGTAGTTCGGAGACGATGGCTGCGTCGACCGCGTCTAGAGCGGGAGCGAAAGCCGGGTTCTGTGACACTGCAGACAGCTCCTTGAAGCGCTGGACAAAATGACAGTGTCCACGGCAGATGCGTAGACAAATTACTGGACTTGCTGTGCAGGACGGCAAATCCTCTGATCATTTTCGCATACATGGCGACGAAAAGCCTGAACGGGCATCATAGAGGGCATGACTGATCATGTGAGCCAAAGCACAGGGTCGGGGGCTGAAGTGACTAAGCCGCTCGATGGAACGCGCGTTGGAGACGCGGTCTCGCGCGCATCGGAATCATTCGGTATTTCGGTAGAGGACTACCTGCTGCCTACTCGTGGGCGCGTCCAGCTGATTGATGAGCAGGGGCGTCTGCGTCCACGCGAAGAGCAGGGTGTTGCGCCGGGTCACGAGTACCCGTTGCCGGACGGTGAACGGTTGCTCGAGGCATACGAGAAGCTCGTGGTTGGCCGCCGCATCAACGACCAGAACGCTGCACTCGTGCGGCAGGGTCGTATGGCGGTGTACCCGTCGAGCCACGGTCAGGAAGCGTGCCAGGTTGCAGTGGCGGCTGCACTTGAAGAACGTGACTGGCTGTTCCCGACCTACCGCGACACCGTCGCCGTGATTTCGCGCGGCGTTGTCCCGGAGGAAGTCATGACCGGCTTCCGTGGCGAGTGGCACCAGGGCTACAACCCGTATGACCACAACACCGCTGTTCAGTCGACCCCTTTGACGACCCAGCTGCTTCACGCTGTGGGTGTCGCTCACGCGGCACGCATGCGCGGCGAAGACACGGTCGTGATCGCGCTGTGTGGTGACGGCGCGACCTCGGAAGGTGACTTCCACGAGGCACTGAACTTCGCGGCCGTCTACAACCTGCCTGTGATCTTCTTCGTTCAGAACAACGGTTACGCGATTTCGGTTCCGCTCGCACAGCAGTCCGTTGCGCCATCGTTGGCTCACAAGGCTGTTGGTTACGGTATGGCCGGTGAGCGTGTTGACGGTAACGACCTCGGCGCGCTTTTGGCTGTACTTGATCGCGCGGTCAAGATCGCTCGCGAAGGCTCGGGCCCGCTGCTGATCGAAGCTGAGACGTACCGCATGCAGGCGCACACGAACGCTGACGACGACACGCGTTACCGCGAGTCTGACGAGGTTCAGGAGTGGCTCGCTAAGGACCCTGTGGTCCGCATGGAGACCTACCTGCGCAACGAGGGCCTGCTCGATGACGAGAAGGCTGAGCAGATCAAGGCTCATGCTGAGCAGGTCGCTAAGGAGCTTCGCGATGCGATGAACCGCGAGATCACCCCTGATCCGAACGATCTCTTCAAGTACGTCTACGTTGAGCAGACCCCGCAGCTCGCCGAGCAGGCTGAGATGCTCGCCGCTGAGCTGGAACGTGACTCTGCATCCCAGGAAGGTGAGGCCAAGTGAGCCCCAAGCAAATGTCCCCTGAGGAAAAGCAGGCGGAGTTCGGCGGCGTAGCCGACTCGGTGCGCGGTAAGAATGAGTCGGCTGTGCCGCCTGCCCGCGAGCCTCGCCCGGCTGGCCCTACCTCGTTCGCTGCGGCGCTGAACACTGCGCTTGCGGATGCGATGGAAGCTGACGATGCGGTTCTGATGTTCGGTGAGGACGTCGGTAAGCTCGGTGGCGTTTTCCGTATTACGGATGGCCTGCAGGAGCGTTTCGGTAACAAGCGTTGCTTCGATACGCCGCTCGCTGAGTCCGGTATCGCTGGTATGGCGATCGGCATGGCGATGAACGGCATGCGTCCGGTCATCGAGATGCAGTTCGATGCGTTCGCTTACCCGGCGCTTGAGCAGATCCTGAGCCACATCGCCAAGATGCATAACCGTACGCGCGGCCACGTCCGTTTGCCGCTCGTGATCCGTGTGCCTCACGCTGGTGGTGTGGGTGGTGTTGAGCACCACTGTGACTCCTCGGAGTCGTTGTACGCTCACACCCCGGGTTTGAAGGTCTTCATCCCATCGGGTGTTGAGGACGCCTACCTCATGCTGCGTGAAGCGATCGACTCGGATGACCCAGTGGTGTTCTTCGAGCCGAAGAAGCTGTACTTTGGCCGCGAAGAGGCTGACCTTGAGTCCCTCAAGCAGGAGTACGAGGCTAAGAAGGCCGCTCGCCGTAGCGGTAGCGCACGTGTTCTGCGTGAGGGTAAGGACGCGACCATCGTGACGTATGGTGCGTCGGTTTCGACCGCTCTCAAGGCCGCTGAGGCTGCTGTTGAGGAAGGTTTCGACCTCGAGGTCATCGACGTTCGCACGATCGTTCCGTACGACGACGCAACCGTGGATGCTTCCGTTCGTAAGACGGGCCGCGCCCTTGTGGTCGCTGAAACCCCGGGCTTCGCATCGATCGCGTCCGAACTCGTGGCGCGCATCCAGGAACGTAACTTCTTCTCGCTGGCTTCGCCGGTCAAGCGCGTGACGGGCTTCGACATCCCGTTCCCGTCGCCGATGCTTGAGAAGTACCAGCTGCCTAGTGTTGACCGCATCCTCGATGCTGTTGACGAGATGACGTGGGAGGACTAATGGCACAGACGTTTACTCTCCCGGACCTCGGGGAAGGCCTGACTGAGGCTGATCTGGTTGCGTGGCACGTCGCTGAAGGCGACACGGTCGAGATCGACCAGATCGTTGCCGAGGTTGAGACGGCTAAGTCTGTTGTTGAGATTCCGTCGCCGTTCGAGGGCACGGTTTTGAAGCTGTATGGCGAACCTGGCGAGACGATGGTCGTGGGCGATTCGCTCATCACCGTCGGCGAGGCTGGCGAGTCCGCTGGCGACGACGATGGTTCCGGTGCCGACGCCGGGGCTGAGGTTATCCGTGAAGGCGCGCAGTCCTACCGCGAGGAAGAGCGTGCCGGCACTGGCTCGGGCAACGTCCTGATCGGTTACGGAACGAGCGAAGACGAGGGTGGTGCTCGCCGTCGCCGTCGTGGCCGCCGCCGTGGCGCTGAGTCCGCATCGGCCGCTGCTACCGCACCAGCTGCTCAGCAGTCCCAGCCGCAGGGCGAGGACGTTGCTCCGCGCGTCATCAACCCGCTGGTTCGTAAGCTCGCTCGTGACAACGGCGTCGACATCAGCTCGGTCAAGGGAACTGGCCCTGAGGGCCTGATCATGCGCGCCGATGTGCAGGCAGCGATCGATGGCGGCGCACAGTCCGCGCAACACACCTCGGGTTCTGTTCTGGGTAACGAGGCCCCTTCCGTATCGCAGGGTGCCGGCGCTGGCGAGCTGGATGCTCGTACCGGTTTGACGGTTGAGTCCCGCACCCCAATGACGGGTGTTCGCAAGGTTGTTGCGGAGACGATGTCGCGTTCGCGCCGCGAGATTCCGGAAGCGACCGTGTGGGTCGATGTGGATGCGACCGAGCTGCTTGAGTGGCGTAAGAAGCTCAAGCCGAACGCGGAAGGCCGCGTGCCCGGTGTGCTTTCGCTGATCGGTCGTTTCGTGACGGCTGGCTTGATGCAGGTTCCGGAGCTGAACGCTCGCATCGACGAGCTCGAGGACGGCACGTCGGAGATTGTTCGTTTCGATGGCGTCAACCTGGGTATCGCGGCGCAGACCGACCGCGGCCTCGTGGTTCCGGCTGTCGCTGATGCGCAGAAGCTTTCGGCGCGTGAGCTGGATGCTGCGATCGCTGAGCTGGTCAAGACCGCTCGTGACGGCAAGTGCACCCCGAACGAGCTGATGCGCGGAACCTTCACCCTGAACAACTACGGCGTGTTCAACGTCGATGGTTCGGCTGCGATCATCAACCACCCTCAGGTTGCGATCATGGGCTTGGGCCGCATCAAGGAACGCCCGTGGGTTGTCGACGGCGAGATCGTGGTTCGCTCGATCATGGAGCTGACGCTGGCCTTCGACCACCGCGTATGCGACGGCGGTGCCGCGAGCGCGTTCCTGCGTTACGTCGCTGACGCGATCGAGAACCCGGCGGAGGCTCTCGCGAGCCTATAGCGGCTAGCGATGCGCGAGCATCGTTGAAGACTGCTGTATTGAATAGACTGCGGGCCCTGACACGGAATGTGTCAGGGCCCGCAGTCGTATGTGGATGTTTCGGTGTGCGGACCGCGCTGAGCCGCGTCTAGCGGCTGCTTCGGGGTTAGCGGCTGCTGCGGGACGGCACCGCGAGCCGCTCGATGACGCCGAACAGTGCGAGCGCGGTGCCCGTGATGAGGCCGACCGCAAGGATAGTGAACCATTCGCTGGCAGCTGCCGCGGCGTCGTTGGCTGTTGCGGTGAGCGGACGGGACTGAACCGCGTTCACGAACTCAGGCAACAGCATCACCGCGGCGCTGATCGCGACGAGACCGAACCCGGCCACGGTGCATAGCGCGGCAGGGAACGTGGTGGGGCGTCGGCCGGCGTCAATCCATCCGATGATTCCGGCGGCGATCAGCGCGAAGAAACTCACCACAAGGTAGGAACCGACTACGTCGGCGGGGCGGTGCCACGACATGATGAGGGTTACGGACCCGCCGATGGCCGCAACGAGCGCCCCGACGAAGCTGAACCAGGTGCGCACGCGCGGCGGCATCGAGAGGAGCGCAGCGAGCATCCCACCGATCGCGAGAGCCGAGTGCCCCGAGGGGAAGCTGTTGACGTAGGCCTCGGACACGCCTGTGAAGGGCCGCTCGAGGAGGACTTCCTTGAGGATGCGGACGCACACAACCCCGGCCCCGGTCGCGCCGAGGGCGATCGCCGGTACGAGCACAGAGCGGCGGATGAAAACGTTGATGATAGTCAGCGCGAGCCCCGCGATGCCGATCGCGACCGGGATCTGGGTGAACCACTCGAGTTCGTTGCGCAGCGCTGGGGTGTCTTGCACGAAGCGACGGGCACCGAGCAGGGCGCGTTCGTCGAGCCATTGGCCGCGAACCGTCTTGATGAAAGCCCAGTAGGTGAGGGCGAAGAGCGCTAGGACACCGAGGGACAGCACGGTGGTGCCCAGGACTCGTGGCCATAGCCTCGGGTGTGACACGACGCGCAGGGGCGCGGTGTCTGTCGATAGGTGAGGCATGCTCCTAGAGTGTCACGTTCTGCTGGGTAGAAGCTGATGCCGCGCCGGATGCCGGATGCGGGATAGGTCTCATGCCCCGTACCTGCCCCGCGGCTGGGTCTCATGTGCAGCGGAACGGTTTCCTGCCCCGCAGAACGGTTTCGTTCCCCGCAGCTCGGTATCGTGTTTTCCATGATTGAGCGTGGTGCGAGCGTGTTGTGGGATGAGTCGGTGCGGTTTCCGTCTTTGGCTGAGCTGAAGGAGGCGGCCGTGGTGGTGCGGTTGCCGATGAATGTGCGGTTCCGCGGGGTTGTGGAGCGTGAGGTTCTGCTGTTGGAGGGCCCTGCGGGGTGGGGCGAGTTTTCGCCGTTCCTTGAGTATGGGCCGGCGGAGGCGTCGCGCTGGCTTGTGGCCGGGGTCGAGGCCGCGTGGCGTGGCTGGCCGGAGCCCGTGCGCGATGCGGTGCCGGTGAACGGTACGGTCCCTGCGGTGGCGGCGGAGCGGGTTCCTGAGGTTCTGGCTCGGTACGACGGCGTGGGCACGGTCAAGGTCAAAGTTGCGGAGCGCGGGCAGTCGGTTGATGAGGATGTTGCCCGGGTTGCCGCGGTTGCGCGTGAACTGCCGGGGGTCCGGATTCGGGTGGATGCGAATGAGGGCTGGGATCACAAGACCGCGGTGGATGCGTTGAGTCGGCTTGCTGAGTTTGATCTTGAGTATGCGGAGCAGCCTGTTGCCGGGATCGAGGGGCTGGCCCGGTTGCGTGAGGCGTTGGATGCGCGCGGCGTGGGCGTGCGGTTGGCGGCTGATGAGGCGGTGCGGAAGTCTGATGATCCGTTGAAGGTTGCGCGTATGGGTGCGGCTGAGGTGATTATCGTCAAGGTTCAGCCGTTGGGTGGTGTGCGCGCCGCGCTGCAGATTGTGGAGCAGGCTGGCTTGGATGCGGTGGTGTCGTCAGCTTTGGATTCCTCGGTGGGGTTGGCTGGCGGGGTCGCGTTGGCGGCGGCGTTGCCGGAGCTGAAGTATGCGTGCGGCCTGGGCACGGGTGCGCTGTTTGATGACGATGTGGTTGTGCCTGGTCTGAAACCGCAGGCTGGTGTTTTGCCGGTGGGTGCGGTGGTTCCGGAGCGTGGGAAACTTGAGGCGTTAGCTGTTGATGCTGGACGGCGTGCGTGGTGGATGGACCGTTTGGAGGCGTGTTATGCCGAATTGTTGGGTTGATTGGCCTGCTCCGGTCCCGAACGCGGCGATGCTGTTCAAGGTCATGGATGCGTTGCCGACGCCTCAGAAGGAGCGGGACTTGCTTGATCAGGGGCCAAGGCCGGGAGTCGGCTCTCACTCATAGACTGGTGCCATGCCTTCTTTGTCTGCTGTTGAGTCCGCGCGTCTGATTGTTCAGGGGTGTGTCTCCGCTGGGATGCAGCATGTGGTGGTTGCGCCCGGTTCGCGTTCGGCGCCGTTGGCGTATGCGCTCGCCGAGGCTGAGCGTGACAGCGTGTTGTCAGTTCATGCGCGGATCGATGAGCGTGAGGCCGGGTTCTTGGCGCTGGGGCTGGCCATGGCGTCCGATGCGCCGGTTGCTGTGGTCACGACGTCCGGTTCCGCTGTTGCGAATCTGTTTCCGGCGTTGATGGAGGCCGCGCACGCGGGCGTCAAGCTTGTGTTGTTGACAGCGGATAGGCCTGAACGATTGCACGGCACGGGTGCTTCGCAGACCACGCAACAGGCGGGGATCTTCGGGCAGCACACGCGTGCGAGTGTGCATGTTCCTGCTGGTGAGGACCCGACTGGGCTGGTCGCTGAGGCGTTGGTTGCGGGGCTCGGCAATAAGCAGCACGCGCCGGGTCCGGTGCATATCAACTGTGCTTTCGAGGATCCGCTGTATCCGTCCAGCGACGCGATGATCACGGGCGAAGAGGGGCCTGCCGACGTCTCCGAGCGCCGGCACCCAGAACTGAGCGATGTCGAGCTGTTGGAGATGGACGCGCTCGCCGCAACGGTTCCGGTTCCGCGTGCCCTTTCGCGCAAGACGCTACGCGCCGCCGCGGGGGAGGGAACCCCGGGCGAGGGCGATCACCAACGCCGCACTCCTTACCAACGCCGTACCGTTGTCATCGCTGGCCACGATGCCGGCGAGGAAGCGGCGCACTTCGCTCACGCCCTGGATTTGCCGTTGCTCGCGGAGCCATCCTCGAATGCCCGCCAAGGCGAGAACGCGTTGACGGCGTATCAGTTCACGCTCGCGGCGTTCGCAGACCAGATTGAGGCGGTCGTATTGTTCGGCCGGCCGACCTTGTCGCGGCCTATCAACGCTCTGCTCGCGCGCGAAGACATCCCGTCGGCCGTCTATGCGCCTGGACCGCTCGCGTGGTGTGAGTTGTCCAAGCGGCGCGAGGCGCCGGTGCGTAGCTTCGCTGAGGCCGCTGAGTTCGCAGGGGTCGGTCCTGAGGGATGGGTTGAAGCGTGGCGCGAAGCCGACGACCGCGTCGTCGCCGCCGTGAACATGGTGGTCGCGGAGCGGGAGCACGTCACGGGCCGACTCACGGGGCCTTCTCTTGCCGCCGATGTGTGGGCCGGCTTGTACGGGCCTGCCGTGATCGGGGCATCGCGTCCGGTGCGCGACATGGACATCGCCGCAACCCCGCGACGCGGCCGCGGCCCTCGTGTGTATGCGAACCGGGGGCTTGCCGGCATCGATGGCACCATTTCCACGGCCGCTGGGATCGCGCTCGCCGAGCGGCGCCGGACGCTCGCGTTCATGGGCGATGTCACGTTCCTGTACGGGGCTCCAGGGATGCTCGTGCCTTCGCTTGAAGCGGTTCCGCAGCTCGATGTTGTGGTTGCCGACGACGGCGGCGGCACCATCTTCTCGACCCTCGAACACGGCTCGGTTGCGGCGCGAGGGGGCTACCGGGAGGCGGTGGATCGCTTCTTCCGCGTGCCACACGGCCTTGACGTGGTTGAGCTGGCGCGCGCCTATGGCTGGGATGCACAACGGGTTAGCTCGCACGAGCAAGTGCGTGAATGGCTCGACGCCGGCCGCTCCGCGAGCGGGTGCCGGCTCTTGGTCGTGGACACCGAACGCGAGAAGCCACGCGAACTGCATCGCGCGCTCGCCGCGGCCGCCAGGGAAGCTCTCGCTGAGCTGGGTTAGCTCTTAGCCGGCGTCGGAACGCCGAGCGCTTGGAGCATCGGCCGCATCTTCGCCCACGTCTCTTGCAGTTCGGCGGCGGGTTCGGAGTCTGCGACGATCCCGCATCCAGCCCACAAACGGATCCGTTCCGGAACCGGCTTAGTTGCGCCGCCGTCGCCAGCGCCGCCACCATCACCGCGCGTGACCGTGACCTCGGTCGGGAACGTGTTGCTGCCAACATGAGCGGCTGTCGGCGCCTCGGGGCCGTAGCCTTCCAGGACCCCGCACCGTAGCGCGATGCCGAATTCGCCGTTGCCGCGCGCATCGACCCACCCAACGGGGCCGGCGTAGGCGCCGCGGTCAACCTGTTCGATGTCACGGATGATGCGTCCCGCAAGCAGACGCGGCGTCCCGCACACCGCGGCGGTCGGGTGCACGGCGCGCAACAAATCGAGCACGCTGTACGGTCCGGCATCGGCGGCACCGATGCGAGCCCGCACATCGGATGCGAGGTGCCACACATTCGGCAGGGTCAGCACGAACGGTGCGGCGGGGGAGTGCAGCTCGGTCACGAACGGCTCAAGCTCTTCGACGAGCGAATCGATCGCGTACTGGTGTTCCTCGAGCTGTTTCTGATCGTTCGCGAGTTCGAATGCGCCGTCTTCGCCGTGATTGGCGCGGTCAAGCGTCCCGGCTAGCACGCGGGCACGCGCGATCCCGTCGTGCGCTTCAATCAGCATCTCCGGTGTCGCGCCGATAATCCCGTCAACCGAGTACACCCAGCAGTCCGTGTAGCGGGCCGCGAGCGCGTGCAACGTTGGCACCACGCGCACGCCCCCGGGAACATCCACGGTGACGTCGCGAGACAGCACAGCTTTCGCTAGCTCGCCGGAACGGATGCGTTCGATGGCGCTACGGACCCCGTCTTGGAAGCGGGCTTCGCTGGTGTGCGCATGATCGACGATGTGGGCGCCGGCCACATCTGTCGCCTCGCTAGCCGCGTCGCCAGCCTTGCCCGTGTTGGCCTCGCCGCGTACGCGCGCGGCGTACGCTTCAAGGTCCTCGAGGCTCGGCTCCGACCCCAGCTCCTCGGCGTCCTCTGGCGCGAGGATCACCGTGATCCACGAGAGGTCACCGTTGCGGCCCCACACAACCCGCGGAACAATCAGCACCGAATCGCGGCCCGAGGCCCGCGAAAAAGCAACCGAAGAAAACGCCGTGAGTCCCGTACCGGAGGCGACAACCGCATCGTCCACCGTGGCCGCTGAACACAGCTCGCGCCACGCGGAAGCCAACGCATCGATACGGTCATCACCGCGAGCGCTGAGCCGCAGAACCTCGCCCGTGCCGACCATCGACGTTTCACCGCGAGCCCACACGTGATCCCACGGGCCAGCAACATCGGCGAGGGTTGCCGGGGCGGCCATCGCCGGATGCATGCCGCGGGCACGAGTCACGACGCGCAGACGCGGCAACGACGGCACGCCGAAAGAAGCTGCACGGGAATTCACGGAAGAAGTCATATCGGCCTCAGTCTATTAGCTGGCACACCGTCTATTAGCAGGCACACCGCGCCGATGGTTTCGACTGCGTGCGAGTAGTGAGAGAGAATAGCTAACGTGATGAGAGCTACTCTGCAGAAGAATCCGGATGATGTCGCCCGCATGTTTGATGGCGTGGCTGAACGCTACGACCTCACGAACGACGTCCTCACGTTCGGTTTGACCCCGTACTGGCGCCGTGTGGTGGTGCGCGCTGTGGATGCGAAGCAGGGTGAGAAGATCCTCGACCTCGCGGCCGGCACCGGCACGAGCTCGGAGCCGTACGCGGACGCCGGGATCGATGTTGTGGCCTCGGACTTCTCGGAAGGGATGCTCGCGGTGGGTCGCCGCCGCCGCCCGGACATCAACTTTGTTCAGGCTGACGCGATGAACCTCCCGTTCGAGGACAACACGTTCGACGTCGTCACGATCTCTTACGGCATCCGCAACATCCACGACCCACACAAGGCGCTGCGCGAAATGCTCCGCGTGACCAAGCCGGGTGGCCGCCTCGTAATCGCGGAGTTCTCTGACCCGACGTTCACCCCGTTCCGTGTGGTGTATAAGGAATACCTCATGAAGCGCTGCCGTGGGTTGCGTCCAAGGTTTCCTCGAACGCTGAGGCTTACAAGTATTTGGCTGAGTCGATCCGCGATTGGCCTGCCCAGGACGAGTTCGCGCACTGGATTCAGGATGCCGGCTGGCAGAACGTTCAGTACCGCAACATGACAGGCGGCATTGTTGCGATCCACCGCGGTTTCAAGGCCGCTGCAGATTCATGACCCTTCATGTTGTGATTGCCGGTGGTGGCCCGGCAGGTGCGACTGCCGCGACCTATTTGGCGCGGGCAGGGTACCGCGTCACGGTTGTGGAGAAGACGCGGTATCCGCGTGAGAAGGTGTGCGGCGATGGCCTGACCCCGCGTGCTGTGCGCGAGATGAATTACCTCGGCATGGCGCACGATGAGGCCGACGGCTGGCAGCGCACGCGCGGCTTGCGTTTCGTGGCTGGTGGTCGCTCATCGACGGTTTCTTTCGAGGGTTTCAGCTCCGACATCCCGTCTTATGGTTTGACGCGTACGCGCGCTGATTTCGATGCGCAGCTGGCCCGCATGGCGGCCGAGGCTGGCGCTGAGGTCCTGGAGGGCCACACGGTGCGTGGCGCTGTTCAGGACGGTTCCGGCCGGGTTGTTGGCGTCAAGGTTCAGCGGACCACGCCTGAAGGCAAGCGTGATGGCGAGCCGTTTGATATCGCCGCGGACCTCGTGGTGGCGGCGGACGGCAATTCGTCGCCCGTAGCGAAGTCGCTCGGCATCCTGCCGCGTTCCGACCGCCCGATGGGTGTGGCCCAGCGCGTGTATTACACCTCGCCGATGTCGTACTCCCCGTGGATGGAGACGTGGCTTCAGCTCCCGGACCGCAACGGTGACTTGATGCCGGGGTACGGCTGGGTCTTCGGTGTGGGTGATGGCACCGCGAACGTCGGCTTAGGGATCTTGGATACGGCGAAGGATTTCCGCAAAATCGACCTGCGTTCAACGTTGACCGAGTGGGTTAAGGTCATGCAGGACTATGACCCTAACCGCGGTTTCGTCCCGGAGAATCAGGTGGGCGTAGTGCGTGGCGCCGCGCTCCCGATGGCGTTCAACCGCACCCCGCATTCGGTTCCCGGCGCGTTGCTGCTCGGGGACGCGGCTGGCTTGGTTTCCCCGTTCAACGGCGAAGGCATCGACGCGGCGATGGAGTCGGCACGTATGGCTGCCGATGTGATCGATGACGCGGTTATTGCGGCGCGGTACCGTGGCGGAACACCGGCGCAGGTGCGTGCGGCGTTCGATGCGGGTCTTGCGCGGTATCCGGAGCTGATTCAGCAGCATTTCGGCGCGCATTACGGTGCGGGCAAGGTGTTCGCTCACATGGTCGGTAACCCGAAGATCATGCGTACCGCTGTGCGATTGGGTATGAACTCGAATGCGTTGATGCGGGTGGTTGTGCGTGCGATGGGTAACTTGTCTGACCGCACGTCGCCGGCTTTGGTCGATAGAGTAGTTCAAGCGCTAGAACGTGTTGCGCCTCCCGTGCGTAACACTGCGAGCCCCTCGGGGAAGAACCCGGGGAAGTCCTCGGTGAAGAAGTAAGGCTGAAAAACGTGACAGATTCCTCCTGGACGTCTGCTGGGCACGACGTCGAGCAGTCAGTTGACTTGGATCCGGAAACCCAAGCTCTCACTGCGACGATCCAGTTGCCTCAGGGTTTCCGTGATGTTGCGGATGATGTCGAGTTCGCTCCGCAGGTTTTCGAGGCCTCGCTCGGGTCGAGAAGATGCTTCTGAACGCGGTCGCGAATTCTGATCCGATCATCGACCGCGCGTCGCGTCACCTCGCTGAGGCTGGCGGTAAGCGTGTGCGTCCGCTTTTGGTGGTGTTGTCGTCTCTGCTCGGTGAGAAGGGCATCACGGACGAGGTCATCAAGGCGGCGTGCATCGTTGAGATGACGCATCTTGCGACCCTGTATCACGATGACGTCATGGATGACGCCCCGATGCGTCGCGGAGCCCCGACCGCTCAGCACGTGTGGGGGAACTCGGTTGCGATCCTCACCGGCGACTTGATTCTTGCGCGGGCCTCGGTGCTCGCCGCTCAGCTGGGCCCTGGCGCTGTTGAGATTCAGGCCCGCACTTTCGAGCGCCTCTGCCTCGGCCAGTTGCATGAGTTCGCTGGCGTGCGCGAAGGCGCGGACCCCATCGAGCATTACATTCAGGTTTTGTCAGACAAGACCGCGTCGCTCATCGCGTGCGCGGGCTATTACGGCACGCTCTATGGCGGGGCGAGCGAAGAGTTCCGCGACGTCCTGGTCGATTACGGCGAGAAGGTCGGTATCGCCTTCCAGCTCGCTGACGACGTCATCGACATCCTCGGCAAGGAGAAGGCGTCCGGCAAGATCAACGGAACCGACCTGCGCGAAGGGGTCGACACCCTCCCGGTTCTGTACGCACGTCAAGACGCTGCTGCCGGCGATGCGGAGGCTCAGCGGGTCATCGAACTGGTCGATGGCGACCTCACGAGCGATGAGGACCTCGAGACCGCTGTCACCGCGCTCGCCGCTCATGCAGCGACTCAGCGGGCCTGGGACGAGGCGCGCAACTGGTCACGCAAGGCGGTTGAAGCGCTCGCGCCACTTCCGCAAGGCACGGTGCGTTCCGCTCTCGAAGCGTTCGCCGACGCGTCGTGACCCGCGAGGGCTAATCTGTACGGTTGCCCGCCTAGCGGTGATGACTCCGCTCAGCGGGTGACGATGCAGCCTAGCGGGTGACGATGCCGCTGCTCGCGCGACCCTCTTCTTCGAGGACTTCACGCAACGCGGCCGCTAATTCGCGTGCCTTGACCGCGCGGAAATCCACCGGCAACCGGCGGCGAACCTGCCGGTACAAATCATCGGCGGCCCACCGCGGAAAAACGTGCTGGTGGTAGTGCCACACATGCTGGTTGCCTGACGGTTCGTTGTGCTGGCGGGTCGAGATCCCCTCGGGAGCCCACACACGCTTCATCGCAACCGCAACCAAACGGGTTATGACAGCCAAAGCCGCATTCACATCGTCGGGAAGGTCATATAGTGCCTCAAAGTGACCCGACGGGATCACCATCGCATGTCCAGCATGCTCACCGAAACCATCGCACGCGACGATGACTGACACGAGCTCATCGCGGTACACCAAGTCAGTTGGCGCGCACAGGTTCGCTTGCGAAAACGGGGACACGTCGCCAACGATCTCACAAAACGGGCACGCGTAATCTTCAGGGGCGTGCGAAACCCAGACTCGGGCAGATCCGTGGGGAGTAGTGGTCACAGATCCTCTTCTACCGCAGGTTCAACCTCGGTGAAAACCCATTCGAAATAATCGAGCAAATACTCGGAGATCGTTGCGCCGGTTTCAGCCCACGTGTCTTTCGCGTTGAAACGGCGGAACACCAACGGATCCGGGACATTCAACGACTCGACAGGGAAGCCCCATGTATAACGGTCGTCTTCATCTTCCATGAAGCACACGTAACCGTCCTGGACCTCGAGCTCATCCGGATCCCACACGAAATAGTAGGCCTCCATGATGTCCTCAACAGCGCCCACGGAACGGTAAAACTGCTCCAACGCGGCAGGCAGTACGGTCACATCAGATTCAGCGAGCGCATCAGCGTATTCCCTCGCGCTCAGGCCATCATCTGGTTCCCATTCGCCTTCGAAGTGATCGGTCACGATGTTCCGGTAGGACTGCGAAAACAGCTCAGACATATCTCCAGTTTGTCACGTCCTACGCACGCATGGGATACCTATGTCGAAATAAACGCTGTCGAAATCAGTGCTGTGCGAAATCAGTGCCGTGAAATGTCCGGCTGTGAAATATCACGCTGTGAAATATCCAAGCCTCCATATAGAAACCTGAGCGAAATAGGCATAGGGTATCCCGCATGTCGCAAGGAACCACGAGTCCCGCCTCTATGAAAGCTGGGAATATGAAAGCTGGGAACAAACGCACCAAGCGTGAAGCGTTCGGCTCACGCAATGTCTTTATCATCTCCGCGATCGGCTCCGCAGTCGGTCTCGGCAACATCTGGCGCTTCCCATCGGTCGCCTACGAATCCGGTGGCGGCGCGTTCCTCATCCCATACCTGTGTGCACTTCTGACCGCCGGTATCCCGCTGCTCTTCTTCGATTACGCGATCGGGCACAAGTACCGTGGTTCCGCACCGCTCGCGATGCGCCGCCTCAACAAGCGCACCGAAGCGCTCGGCTGGTGGCAGGTGCTGATCTGCGTCATCATCGGCATGTATTACGCGGCCATCGTCGCGTGGGCCGCGATCTACACCGTCTACTCGGCGCGCCTCACGTGGGGTAAGGGCCAGGAAGAGGAGTTCTTCCTCAACAAATACCTGCACATGGAAGCCCCGGGAGCATCGCTGTCCACGACGTTCCCTAAGACCGTGCTGATCCCGATGATCCTCGTGTGGGTCTTCATCATCATCGTGATGAGCGCCGGCATCCGCAAGGGCATCGGCCGCGCCAACAACATCTTCATGCCGCTGCTGACCGTCATGTTCATCATCCTGGTCATCCAGTCGCTCATGCTCCCGGGCGCCGCAAACGGCCTCAACGAGTTCTTCACACCGAACTGGGAAGCCCTCAAAGACACGAGCGTGTGGATCACCGCATACGGCCACATCTTCTTCTCGCTGTCCATCGCGTTCGGCATCATGGTGACCTATTCGTCTTACCTCAAGCGGAAGACAGACCTCACCGGCTCGGGCCTGGTCGTCGGGTTCGCGAACTCGTCCTTTGAAATCCTTGCTGGCATCGGCGTCTTCGCGGCCCTCGGCTTCATGGCTCAGGCGCAAAACGTCGCTGTGAGCGAAGCCGTCACGAGCGGCCCGATCCTCGCGTTCGTAGCGTTCCCAACCATCGCATCCAACGCGTTCATGGGGCCGATGCTCGGTGTGCTTTTCTTCGGCTCGCTGACTTTCGCAGGCATCACCTCGATGGTTTCGATCCTCGAAGTCATCGTCTCCGCGTTCCAAGACAAGCTCGGCTGGGGCCGCGTACCGACCACGCTCACCGTGCTGCTCCCGCTTGCGGTCGCTTCGACCCTGATGTTCGCGTCCACGACAGGCCTGCCGTTGCTGGATGTCGTCGACAAGTTCGTCAACAGCTTCGGCATCACGTTCGTCGCGGCAGTCACGCTGATCGTTGTCGCATGGTTCGCCCGCAAACTGCCGGAGCTCGCTGAACACCTCAACCATCGCTCCTCGTTTAAGGTCGGCAAGTTCTGGATGTTCCTCGTCGGCGGCCTGCTCCCAGTGGTTCTGGTGTACCTGCTGGGATCCGAGTTCGTGAAGCTCATCCGAGACTCCTATGCGGTGGCCAACGGTTACCCTGAATGGCTTGTCTCCATCTTCGGTTGGGGCATGGCTGGCGCGTTGATCGTCGTCGCGGTCCTGTTGAGCCTGATCTCATGGTCCAGCAAGTCCAAAGACAAGTTCGACCCAGAGTTCGATGAGTACACGCGCCGCGACGCCATCGAAAAAGACGCGATCGAAAAGCGCCAAGCCATCGAAAATGACGAACAGAAAGGAGCAACGGCATGACACCGGCAGCCATCGGATTCCTTGTTCTGTCTATCGTGACCGTTTGGGGAGGGCTCGCAGCAGCCATCGTGAACCTTGTAGTTCGCCCTGACGAAGCGAAAGAAGACGACCTTTAAACCGTCGTCACTTATGAAGGAGCCGCGGGGTGCGTGACTGCACCCCGCGGCTCCTCCATGTTTATGCCCAGCCTGCTGTGTGGCTGATGCGCTGTTTTGACTAATCCTGAGCCTGAGCACCAGGCCCCTCCGTCACGGAACCTCCTTGGGCCGCGGTGCGCGGAAGGTGACGCGTCACGCGGGCCTGCCATACCGCATCGACCATCAACACGACAACCGCGGCCCACACCAAAGCGAAACCAGCCCATCGGGTTCCGGACATCGGCTCGCCGAAAACCCACACGCCCACGATGAACAGCATGATCGGGGCGATGTATTGGATCATCCCGAGGGTCACCAGGCGCAAGCGCGAGGCCGCGAACGCGAACGTCAACAACGGAATCGCGGTGATGACGCCCGAAAGCATCAGCAAGCCCGTGAAACCCCAGCCGAGCTTCGGGAACGTGAGCAGACCCATGCCGGCCATGACGCTCAAGAATACGACCGCGGCAGGGGTCATCCACGCGGTCTCCAAAGCCAGCCCCTCAATTGGCTTGACCTTGCCTCCCACGCGGTTCTTCGCCAACCCGTAGAGCCCAAAGCTGAACGCGAGCCCCAGACCGAACAGCGGAAGCCGGCCATAACCCACCGTAATCACAACGACCGCGACCAAACCTAGCCCAGCCGCGACCCATTGCGCGGGCGTGAGCTGCTCCTTGAGCACCAGCACTCCCAACAGCGTGGAGACCAGCGGGTTGATAAAATAGCCGAGCGAAGCTTCCGCCGTATTATTCGTGAAAACAGCGGAAATATAGATGGTCCAGTTAGCGGTGATCAGTACCGACGCGATGCCGAGCGCGCCTAGCGTGCGCGGGTTGCGGGCCACGTTCAGAAGCGAACGCCAGCCGCGGGTCAAGGTCACCAAGACAACGCAGAACAGCATCGAAAACGTGATGCGGAACGCGACCACCTCAAACGGGCCAGCCGGCTCAACCAAAACGAAATAGAACGGGAACAAGCCCCACATGAAGTAGGTGAGCGCGCCAACCAGAAGGCCCGAACGGTTCGAGCCGGCCCTCACTGATCCAGATTCTGCTGCCATGATGCATCCCACTTGATCACGCATCGTGCGTTTTGTCACGCGTCATCATGCCGCGGCGACGCATACGGACACGGTGCGGGAGCGGCCCACTAGACTAGTACGCGGATGTTTTCCGTTCCCTCACCCCGCACGCCCCTGTGCGCACCAATGCGCACAAGCGTCAAGGCCCACTAGCGTGGAGCGCGCCTGACACGAGCGTAGCGGCACGGCGCGAGGGGCACAGCCGAAAGGAAAGACGTTGAAGCAACACCTCAGCCAGCGTCCACTGCGAGTGGCGATTATCGGTGCCGGCCCGGCCGGCGTCTATGCCGCGGATATCCTCACTAAAGCGGAACGCGACTTTGAGGTCAGCATCGACCTGTTCGACCAGCATCCGGCGCCGTTCGGGCTGATCCGCTACGGAGTGGCGCCTGACCACCCACGCATCAAGGGCATCATCAACGCCCTGCACAAGGTTCTGGACCGCGGCGACATCCGCTTCATCGGCGACGTGACCTACGGCCGCGACCTGACGCTTTCTGACATCCGCGACCTCTATGACGCGGTGATCTTCGCGACCGGCGCCAACGACGACGCCGACCTCGACATCCCGGGCATCGACCTCGAAGGTTCCTTCGGTGCCTCCCGCGTGGTCTCGTGGTACGACGGCCACCCCGACGTGCCACGCGACTGGCCGCTGGACGCCAAGGAGATCGCGGTCATCGGTAACGGCAACGTCGCGCTCGATGTTGCGCGCGTGCTTTCGAAGCACGCTGACGACCTTCTGGTCACCGAAATCCCTGACAACGTGCACGCTGGCCTCAAGAAGTCCCCGGTCACTGACGTGCACATCTTTGGCCGCCGCGGCCCAGCGCAGGTCAAGTTCACCCCGCTCGAGCTGCGCGAGCTTTCGCACTCCCGCGACGTCGACGTCGTCCTCTACCCTGAGGACTTCGACTTCGACGAAGCCTCGGACGAAGCGATCCGCACCAACAACCAGGTCAAGACCATGGTCAACACGCTGACCAACTGGGTTGTTGAGCAGGAAGAGGAAGAACAGACCGCACCGCGCCGCCTGCACCTGCACTTCTTGCAGGCCCCAGTTGAGATCCTGGGTGAGGACGGCAAGGTTGTGGGCATCCGCATGGAACGCCAGGAACTCGACGGCACGGGTAACGTCCGCGGAACCGGCGAGATGATCGACTACCCAGTCCAGGCCGTCTACCGCGCGGTGGGCTACTTCGGCACCGAGATCCCAGAGGTAGCGTTCGATGAGAAGCGCGGCGTGATCCGCAACGAAGGCGGCCGCGTGCTGGACGCGGACGGCGCCGTGGTTCCGGGCGTTTACACGACCGGTTGGATCAAGCGCGGCCCGGTCGGCTTGATCGGCCACACCAAGGGTGACGCGCTGGAGACCATCGGCAACCTGCTGGAGGATCACGAGAACCTAACGCCGGCATCGAACCCTTCCGAAGACGCCGTGGTGGACTTGCTGCGTGAACGTGGCGTCGAGTTCACGACGTGGGAAGGCTGGCTCGCGCTGGATGCGCACGAACGCAAGCTCGGCGAGGAATGGACCGCAGCTGGCAAGGGCGAGCGTGAGCGGATCAAGGTTGTTCCGCGTGAAGAGATGGTCAAGATCGCTCGCGAAGGGCAGTCGCTCAAGTAGACGCCTATGACTCGCAGGGGAGGCCCGGTGATCGCCGTAGTGACGGCTGATCACCGGGCCTTCTCAGCTTTCATTCAGGTTTTTGGGAACGTTTTCGAACATTCATGCGTTGTAATGAATACATCTTCAAATCGCACGGTGTTTGCAACGGCGACACAGCCTGAGTTCACCGCGTTATTTGAAACAGCAACGATCGAAAGTAATCGCGTGAAGTCCTCGTTCAACGGCTTGAAAACGGCCCTCCTCATCGGCGGCATGTTTGGTCTTTTGCTGCTTATCGGCGGCTTGATCAGTGCCGGCACGGGGGATTCCATTTGGCTGTTCGGTTTCGCGGCTTTCGGCGTGATCAGCACGGCGATCGGTTACTGGAACTCGGATAAGATCGCGATCCGCGCAATGCAGGCCCGCCCGGTTTCGGAGGCGGAACAGCCGGAGATGTACGCGATTGTGCGTGAACTGTCTCAGCGCGCTGGTAAGCCGATGCCGCGGCTGTATGTTTCGCCGACCATGAACCCGAACGCGTTCGCGACTGGTCGTAACCCTGAGAACGCTGCGGTGTGCTGTACCGAAGGCATCCTCACGTTGCTGAACCGTCGCGAGCTACGCGGCGTCCTGGGGCATGAGTTGATGCACGTCTATAACCGCGACATCCTGATTTCTTCGGTCGCGGCCGCGATTGCCGGCGTGATCACGTCGGTTGCACAGTTCCTTATGTTCTTTGGCGGTAATAGCCGCAACCGTGACGGCGGCAATGTTCTGGCGATGCTCGCGATGGCGTTCCTCGCGCCGATTGCCGCTTCGATTATTCAGATGTCGGTTTCGCGGACCCGCGAATACGATGCCGACGCGACAGGCGCTGAGCTGACGGGGGACCCGGCGGCTTTGGCATCGGCGCTTTTCAAGATTTCGCAGGGCATTCAGGATGCCCCGCTGCAGGAGACCCCACGTACGGAGTCTGCTGCGCACATGATGTTTGCCAACCCATTCGGCAAGATCAAAGGTTTGTTCAGCACTCACCCGCCAACGCGTGAGCGCATCGAGCGTTTGCGTGTCCAGGCGGAGGAGATGGGCCAGCCCTGGGGCTGAACATTTATCTGTGTGATTAATCACACGGGTGATGCGGCGGGAACATTGACGCGGTTTTCGCCGTTATACCAGACAGGCATGGAGTGAAGTGACTCAAGGAGGTCTATCAGCCATGAATCGTCAGGAGCGAGCGGAGTACGACGCAGCGGTTGTTGAGGACGTTGAATTCCTGTTGGATACCCATGCGGAACCGGAGACGATCCCGGAACGTTCGGGTTATCCGTACAGCTTCAGCGCCTTGTATTCGCTGTTGCGCCGCAATGGCCGCCCGGAACTGGCTACACGACTCATGAACAGCCGTCAGGAAGCCCGTAACGCCGCTTAGGGGTTCGGCGCTTTCCAACGGTTAGCTGTTTTTCGCGCAGTCGTCGCCGAGAGGTGCGCATACGCCGCGAAGCTTGCGCGGCGTTGAATATCGCGGTTCTTGTAAGCATCCGCGGTTTTAAACATCGGGGTGAGGTCGCCTCGTGATCCTCAATGGATCGCTTGGCTACCTCACCCCGGTTTTGTTTTAAGCCCGAGCTTTTAGCCCGGATTCTGTTGTGCGGGTTTAGCGCATGTTGACGAACTGGAGGTCTGCGTCTTCGAAGTTCTTGAGGAGCGCGATCGTAGCCTGCAGGTCGTCGCGGGACTTGGACGATACGCGGAGCTCGTCGCCCTGGATGGTCGCCTTGACGGACTTAGGGCCTTCGTCGCGGATGAGCTTGGAGATCTTCTTGGCGGTCGCCTGGTCGATGCCTTCCTTGATGCTCGCATCGATGCGGACTTCCTTGCCGGAAGCGTATGGTTCGCCGACCTCAAGCGACTTCAGCGAGATGCCGCGCTTGACGAGCTTGGACTGGAAAACGTCGAGCACTGCCTTGGCGCGCTCTTCGGCGTTGGCCTTGATAAGCAGCTTGCCTTCGCCGGCGAAGTCGATGTCGGCGCCGACGTCGCGGAAGTCGTAGCGCTGGGCGATCTCTTTCTGCGCCTGGTTCAGAGCGTTGCTGACTTCCTGCTTGTCGACCTTGCTGACGACATCGAATGTTGAGTCTTTAGCCATCGGAGCCTCCTGGGCTGTTGGTTGGGCCAGCCGGAGCTGGGCTGGCTAGTTGGATATCTGTTTGTCTCCAAGCCTAGCCGGGGTAGTGGTTTGCGTGAGTTTCACCACGGCTTGGGCGGAAGCGGCAGGAAGAGCTGGTCTCGAATTGGTGGGTGCCGGGTTGGTTTGGTATGGTTGTGAATCGTTCGCTTGAACGGCCCGTGAACGGGAAGGCAAGCGAAACAATTGAATATGGCAGATTACCCAAGCGGCCAACGGGGGCTGACTGTAAATCAGCTGGCACTGCCTTCGGGGGTTCGAATCCCTCATCTGCCACTTTTGTTAAGTCTCGGGACATCGTTCATACGGTGTCCCGAGATTTTTTATGCCCTGCGGTTCGGGTCGGCGGTAGCTATTGCCAGCGAGCTCAGTGCCAGCGGTGGTCGTTGGCGTGGAGTCGTGGCCCCATGCGTTGTTTGGTGGCACCGCCTTCGGCAAGTAGACGCACGACGCGTTGACGTTGCCCAGCCCAAGGTGCGAGGAGTTGTTCCATTTCGCGGTCGGTGGCTCGGCGGCCGGTCAGCGCCCATCCGACGTTGTGGGCTACGTGGTAGTCGCCGAAAGAAACGTGATCGCCGGAACCGTGGCTGCGTTGCAGAACTTCGGCGGCGGTCCACACGCCGATCCCCGGGATGCTTCGCAGCGCGGACTCGATTTGTATCAAGCCACTGTTCGCCCCGCCGGCGGGGACGGTGTCTTGGAGTCTCCGGAGAGCTGACTCGCGTTCGAGCGCATGAACCAGGGTGTTCCGCCGTTTGCTGTCCACGCGGGCTTGATGCCATTCCCATGAGGGGATGCGTTTCCACGTCACACCGGTGGGCGGCACGAATAGCTCCCCGGCTTTGCCCATCGGGCCGGGGGAGGGGTCGCCGAAACGGCTCACGAGCCGCAGCCACGCCCCGAAGGCTTCGTGGGCTGTGACTTTCTGCGCGAGGATTGCCGCCGCGAGGTGTTCCGGCAACGTCCCTGAAGAACCTAATAACAGGCCCGGACGTTCGGACCGCATCCGCTGAACCAGAGGCGGCAGGTCAGTCAAGGAATCGAACTCAGACCAATCATCGCTGCGGCCGAGCCAATCGGGAGCGTCCTGCAACGCTTCTTCCGCGCCGGGTCCCCACGCCTGGAAGCGGATCTGACGCGCGAGTGCCCCGCCTAGGCCTCGCGCGGCCCCGCGGTTATCTTGCGCCGACCGTACACGCATCGTCCCACCAGCTATAGCTGACGCGCTCAAACCCTCCGGCACAATCCTGACCTCAGCGATGCCGGACGGATAACGAACAGCCCGCCACGCATCGTGCGCATTGATCCGCAACGACGGATCGCGCCGCCCATGCTGAAAAGCGAACACCACCGTGCGCCATTCCAGCGGAACAGGCGGAACCCACGTCAGTTCAGCATCGGGGGCCATAGCGGGGTCGGGAGCGTTCATATAGATACTGTCCCATGCACCCCTGACAGTTTCAGCGCCGAGACCAGTTTCTGGCGAGGAAGAAAGCGAGCCAGGTGACGGCGTGTGAATCTCAGTGTTCAATCTCCCGCACGCCCCGGTACCGTGGACTATATGCGTTACGCGAATTCGGTATTGGACCTCATCGGAGGCACCCCGCTGGTCAAGCTCAACTCGGTTACGGACGGCATTAAAGCGACCGTTCTAGCCAAGCTTGAGTTCCTGAACCCTGGGGCCTCGATCAAAGACCGCATTGCTTTGAAGATGGTCGAAAAGGCGGAAGAAGCCGGCAAGCTCGGCCCGGGCGGCACGATCGTGGAGCCGACCTCCGGCAACACTGGCGTTGGGCTTGCGATGGTGGGGCAGCTCAAGGGGTACCGCACGATTTTCGTGACGCCGGAGAAGGTCGCGGAAGAGAAGCGCTCGGTTTTGAAGGCGTACGGCGCGGAGGTTGTGGTGACGCCAACTGGCGTGGCACCGGATTCGCCGGAGTCGTATTACGGGGTTTCGGACCGTTTGGCGCGCGAGATCGAGGGTGCTTATAAGCCGGACCAGTTCTCTAACTCCGCAGCCCCGGAGTCGCATTATGAAACAACTGGCCCTGAGATTTGGGCTGATACCGATGGCCGTGTGACCCACGTTGTGATGGGCGCGGGCACCGGTGGCACGGTTACGGGTACGGGCCGGTACCTCAAGGATGTGTCCGATGGCGCGGTCAAGGTGATCGTGGCTGATCCGGATGGCTCGGTGTACTCGGGCGGCACGGGCCGCCCATACGCTGTCGAGGGTGTGGGCGATGACATGTGGCCTGGTAACTATGACCCTGAGGTCCCCGATGAGGTCCAGGCCGTGAGCGATGCCGAAGCGTTTGCGATGGCGCGGCGGCTTGCACGCGAAGAGGGCCTGCTGGTGGGTGGCTCCTCGGGGCTTGCCGTGGTGACCGCGTTGAACGTGGCCCGCGAGTTGCCTGAGGACGCCGTGGTGGTTGTGGTTCTGCCGGATTCGGGCCGCGGCTACATGGGCAAGTTTTTCAATGATGACTGGATGCTCACCAACGGCTTCCAGATTGATGCGGCTGGTGACGGCGCTGAGGAGAACGGCGAGACCGCCAGCGAGACCGTGGGCGCGCAACTGACGGAGCTTCCGGGCGTGCGCGGCGTGGATGAAAACGCTTCCTTGTCCGCGGCGATCGAGGCGTTGGATGCCGCCGGCGTGAATGTTTTGCCGGTGGTGCGGGGCGGGCATTGGCCTGCGCGAGTGGGTGAACTGGTGGGTTCGGTCACGCGTGAATCGGTGCTTTCGGCGCTCGATGCGGGCTCGGCTCCGGATACGCCGATCGACGCCGCGCACGCGGTGGGGCAGCAGATGCCGACGATCGGTTGGTGTCAACCCGTCGAGTGTTTGCACGAGCTATTGCGCGTCAACTCCGGCGTGGTGCTCTTGCGCGATGGCGAGGCCATCGACGTCGTGAGCTGAGCTGGAGTGCGCTGGGCTAACAGCGACGCGGCCACATGAAACTTTGAGACTTTGATGGAGTAGACAATGACTGAGATCAACACTGACCAGGCAAACACTGACCAGGCAAACACGAACATGCGAGACCTCGGTTTTTCGACCCGAGCTGTGCACGCTGGCCAAGATTTCGATCCGATCACCGGCGCGGTGATTCCGCCGCTGCACATGTCCACGACGTACCACCCGCATTCGGTGGGCAACTTGCGTTTGGGTTATGACTATTCGCGCGGCACTAACCCGACTCGCGATAACTGGCAGGAGCAGATCGCTGCACTCGAGGGTGGCGCGTACGGTATTTCCTTCGCATCTGGCCTGGGTGCTGAGGACGCGATCATCCGCAGCCTGCTGACGTCCGGCGACCGCATCGTCATGGGTAATGACGTGTACGGCGGCACCCACCGCCTCATCGACAAGATTCACGGCCCTAACGGCATCCGCCATTCCGCGGTGGATATGACGGACACGGCGGCCGCTGTCGAGGCGATCCGTGCGGAAGCCACCGCGATGGTGTGGGTTGAGACGCCATCGAATCCGCTCATGAAGATCGCCGACATCGAGGCTCTCACCGCTGCCGGGCATGAGGCTGGCGCGGTCGTCGTAGTGGATAACACGTTTGCTTCGCCGTACCTGCAGTCGCCGCTGGCACTCGGTGCGGATGTGGTGATTCACTCGACCACCAAGTATCTTGGCGGGCATTCCGATGTGGTGGGCGGCGGCGTCGTCACTGATTCGGAAGAGCTGGCGGACAAGATCCGCTTCATCCAGTTCGCGGCGGGTAATCAGTCGTCGCCGTTTGACGCGTACATGACCACGCGTGGCGCGAAGACTCTCGCGGTGCGGATGGAACGTCACTGCGATAACGCTGAGGCTGTAGCTAAGTGGCTTTTGGGGCGTGAGGAGGTCACGCAGGTTCTGTACCCGGGGCTTGCGGATCACCCGGGGCACGATGTTGCTGCCCGGCAGATGAAGCGGTTCGGCGGCATGGTCTCGTTCCGGCTCGCTGGTGGCGCGGAGGCAGCGCGGACGGTTGCGGAAGGCACGGAGCTGTTCCGGCTCGCGGAATCGCTGGGCGGCATCGAGTCGCTTTTGAACTACCCGGCTGAGATGACGCACGCTTCCGTCAAGGGAACCGAGCTCGAGGTTCCGGACGATTTGTTGCGGCTTTCGGTTGGTATCGAGGACGCTGCGGACCTCATCGCGGACCTCGAACGAGCTTTCGCGCGACTCTAGACGGATCGCGCTGCGGCCCACCCGGTGAAAGCGCCGGGTGGGCCGCACCAATTGTTATCTAAAAGCTCTTGTGGGCGGCAAACCGGCGCACTACTGTTCTCGCTAAGGAAATTGTTGCGAGCGACGGAGGCACACTGGTGCAGAACTCATCGAAGGTGCGAAAACTGATCGCGAGCGCGGGTGCGCTCCTCGTAGTTGGCGCTGGGCTGACCGGTTGCGATGCTTTTGGCAGCGGTTGCAGCAAGGGCGCTTCGACCCCTGAGGAAGCTGCCGAAACGTTCATTACGGCTGCAGTGGCTGATGACGCGAAGAAAGCGTGCTCTGTTGGGCAAAAAGGCTCGACAGTCGAGAACGTTAAGCCTTACATGGCCGAATACCGTGAAAAATACGCTGGCCGCGACCTCAGCAAGTTGACCTTCGAGAACCTCCCCGAACTTCAAATGGGGGGCGGTTACGTTGTCCGGGTATCGGAGAACGGCCGCGAGATTGAACGTATCGATGTCATAAATTACGGGCGGAAATACCAGTTCATCTCGTATGAAGCGACCCATGAAAACGAGAAAGAATACGGTACTCCGGCGTCCACTGAGCGGCTATCCGCAACGACGGACTAACCAACTCTTGCGAGGCGGGGCTCATGTGAGCCCCGCCTCCTTTATAGGTTCACGCGTGCGCGGCGGGGTAAACTGAATTATCCGCCGATATCCGGCTTTCCCTCATTCAATGCATGCCCCTTCGAACGGGGCTTATTCGCATGTGGTTTGTGTGCCTCGCCCAATGCGGGGCACTGTGTGTCGTGGAGGGAGTGGGCCGGTCACGGGCGTAACGCCCGCGTCCCGCGCACCCCACGAGTGTGCGGTTGACGCCTCCCCAAGAAACAGGAGGCCACTGACATGGCTGAAAAACACGAAACCACTACCGCTCCAGAAAACAGCGCTGAGGAAACTAGCGCTGAAGAAACCAGCACCGAAACCAAGCCGGAGGGCCCGACGTTCGCTGAGCTGAACATCGAACCCCGCGTTTTGGCTGCGGTAGAAGACCTCGGCTACGAACGCCCTTCACCGATCCAGGCCGCGACCATCCCGACCTTGCTTGAGGGTCGCGACGTCGTGGGGCTCGCGCAGACCGGTACGGGTAAGACTGCGGCGTTCGCGATCCCGGCACTCACCAAGATCGCGGAAATCAACGACGTCAACGGCCCGGCTGAAACCCCGCAGATCCTCGTGCTCGCGCCAACGCGCGAGCTTGCCCTGCAGGTAGCTGAGGCTTTCTCTTCCTATGCCCGCTACTTCGACGACCTCACGATCCTGCCCGTGTACGGCGGTTCCCCGTACGGCCCGCAGCTCAAGGCGCTGCGCCGTGGCGCACAGGTTGTGGTGGGCACCCCAGGCCGCGTTATCGACCACATCGAACGCGGATCCCTCGATCTCTCCAACCTCCTCTACGTGGTCCTCGACGAAGCCGACGAAATGCTCCGCATGGGCTTCGCGGAAGCCGTGGACACGATCCTCGAATCCACGCCGGAAGACAAGCAAGTCGCGCTGTTCTCCGCGACGATGCCTAAGCAGATCCGCCGCATCGCTGAAACCTACCTCCGCGACCCCGAGCACATCGCGGTGGACACCGCATCGACCCCTGGCGCGAACATCCGCCAGCGCTACATCCAGGTCATGCACCAGTACAAGCTCGACGTCATGACGCGCCTGCTGGAAACCGAAGACACCGACGGCGTGATCGCTTTCGTGCGCACCCGCCAGGCGACCGAAGACGTCGCAACCAAGCTCAAGGCCCGCGGCTTCCGTGCGGCGGCGATCAACGGCGACGTCCCGCAGGTTCAGCGCGAGAAGACGGTCGATCAGCTGCGCGACGGCGTGATCGACATCCTGGTTGCGACCGACGTTGCGGCGCGAGGCCTCGACGTTGAACGCATCTCTCACGTGTTCAACTACGACATCCCGCACGACACCGAGTCCTACGTGCACCGCATCGGCCGCACTGGCCGCGCCGGCCGTACTGGCGACGCGATCCTGTTCATGACCCCGCGCGAACGCTACCTGCTCAAGCACATCGAACGCGCAACCGGCGGGACCGTCGAGGAATCGCCGATCCCGGGCATTGAGGCCGTGAACTCGTCCCGCCTGGGCCGGCTCGCTGAGCGGCTCACGCCTGCGCTCGAACAGGAGGACCTCACTCCGTACCGCGAGCTCGTGACCGACTACGTTGCGGAGAACGATGTCGACGCCGTGCAGGTTGCTGCGGCGTTCGCGTTCCTCGCACAGGGCGGGCAGCCGCTGCTGACCGAGGAAATCCCGACGACTCCGCCGGCTAAGAAGAAGCGAGCCAAGCGTGAACGTGCAAACGACGATGCGGTAGCGGGCGAACGCGGTTCCGCACGCGCTGGTGGGCGTGGTGGCCGCGGTGACAGCGACAAGGTGACGTACAAGATCGCGGTGGGCCGCCGCAACCGGGCGACCCCGGGCGCGATCGTGGGTGCGCTCGCGAACGAAGGCGGGCTCGTGTCCGGCGACATCGGGCACATCGACATCCGCGAAAACTTCACCCTCGTTGACCTTCCGGTCGACATGCCGGACTCAACCCTGGACCTGCTGGCCGACACCCGCGTAGCCGGCCGCCGCATCGACATCCAGCAGGATCAAGGCGGGCCGTCGCGCGGTGGTTCTTCGCATGGCGGTGGGCACCGTGACTTTGGCGAACGCCGTGGTGGACACCGCGGTGAGCGCCGTGACTTTGGTGACCGCCGAGGTGGATTCCGTGGTGAGCGCGGCGAACGTGGCGGCAAGTTTGGTGATCGTGATGATCGTCACTCGTCGGGTTCGCGCGGCAAAAAGTCGTGGGATCGCGACGACCGCAAGGGTAGCTTCAAGCACAAGAAGAAGGACTCTGCGGCGCGTAAATTCAAGGATTCCAAGGACAAGGGCGCTCCTAAGTGGAAGCGTCGCGGCCGGTAGATAACCGGCTGAGGGTGAGGCCTCGCTTTCGTTTTGGACTTGAGCTAAAACCCTGGTAGAGTCTTCATCTGTTGCCCCCTTAGCTCAGTGGTAGAGCGCAGTCTTGGTAAGACTGAGGTCATGGGATCGATTCCCATAGGGGGCTCTGAATGAGAATCCCGCATGGCCCCTCCGATTCGGGTCGGGGCCGGCGGGATTTTCTCATTCCTGGCGGTGTAGCTCAGCTGGTTAGAGCGCACGACTCATAATCGTGAGGTCGCGGGATCGAGTCCCGCCACCGCTACAGACAAGGCCCTCAGCAATGCGCTGGGGGCCTTTCCTGTTAAGCTGACGAATTAACCAGACGAGATAAACAGGTGATTCCAAGGGGTGCTTCCATGCTTCCGCTGCACGGTTATAAGGATGCGGTCTTAGCCTGGCTCTCTCAACGTGGGTGTGGCAGTTTATCGCCTCAGGTTTGCTCGGTTTTCTCTGAGTCATCTTTTGAGCCAAGCCGGGCTGGCCTCGCTGAATACTTTGACTCCGGAGCACACATCTCTTGGCTTGCCGGGCCAGGGATTTCGGGGATCGACTGGCCTAGAAACACACCTGGAGACATGTTGGCTCACGTTGCGACTTTCTGCTTATCCGATGCCCAACTTCATCCGGAAACAAGAGCTTCTTGGGGCGACGACTTAGACCTGCCAAGCGGGTTTCTAGAGATCTACCATGACCTGCAAACCTATGGTTATGACCCAGCTGATCGGAACGAACGGGGCTGGCTGGTGAGATGTATCCCAGATGTGACGGGATTGCATCTGGTCGATGAAGCCGTTGGTCTGGACCCTGTTAGCGGTGATGAGTGTCAGCAGGGGCTCATGATGCCGGGTTTCACTTTGCCGACGTTTGAAGATCTGCCAACTGACACGGCAGTAAGTTTTGATCAGTGGGAGTCGTGTTTTGAGGAACTAAAAGCAGGATGGCATCTGCAACGGTTCGAGGTTAGCGCTGACTATCAGATTCCCTATAGCCATCTAGGTGGCCACTCCGCGCACGGGAAATGCGCTGTTTCTGATCTGCTACACGAAGCATTGCCACTAGGTGACGGCGATGAGCATTATTTGCTTGCTTCGATCGAGTCGTGGACAACGCTTAACGGCTGGTTCGGCGATGCGGGCACCTTAGAAGTATGGATAAGAAAGCAAGATCTCGCCCAGCAACGCTTCGATGAGGCTTGGTGCCTGATCCGTAACGACTAGCGCTTCGCCAGCTAAACCCGCGCGCCAGGTCCTGCTTCGTACAAGCCCCTGCTTCATACAGACCCCGCCGCGCACTTCAGCTCACCCCGCGCCGCGCATCGGCCACTAGACTGGTAACCATGCTCAACTGGGACTCCGCCTCTACACTCACGAAGGCCATGCTGATCGCGACCATCGCCGCGGTCCTCGCCGGCCTCGTGTTCCTCATCATGGGCGCCATCCAAGACAACACCGGCCTCTTCACCACAGCATCCGTATTCCTCATGATCGGCATCATCGCCCACCTCATCGGATTCGGATCCCGCATGCGAGACGGCCGCCGAGCACTCAAACAGAAAATGAACAGCGCCGGACCGCGGCGCGGAAGGTGAGCCACATGGGCGTGAATGCAGACCTGCAGGGCCACACATACCCTGCCGCCGCACCATACTCGGTCGGCCGAGAAGCAATCCGCGACTTCGCGCGCGCAGTCAAAGCGACACATCCACACCACTACGATGTTCAAGCCGCGCAAGCCGCGGGCCACGCCGACCTCGTAGCGCCGCCAACCTTCGCGGTCGTGATCGCACAGCGTGCCGAAGCCGCCTACATCACCGACCCGAACTCCGGCATCGACTTCTCCCGCGTCGTCCACGCAGACGAACGCTTCACCCACGTCCGCCCGCTCGTCGCCGGCGACGAAATCACCGCCACCGTGACCGTGGACCGCGCCCGCGCTGTCGGGACCGGCGGCATGGTCACCACCTCAACCGTGCTCACAGACGCCAACGGCGAAACCGTCAGCACCGTACGCTCAACCCTCATGATCCGCGGGGAGGACGACTAACAATGGCTTCCTTCGAAACCGGCCAAGAACTCGGCCGCACACAGATCGAACTGACCCGCGCCGACCTCATCCGCTACGCCGGCGCATCAGGCGACTTCAACCCGATCCACTGGAACGACCGCTTCGCAACCGAAGTAGGGCTGCCCGGCGTGATCGCGCACGGAATGCTCACGATGGGCGCCGCCGTCCAGCTAGTAACCGACTGGGCAGGCTGCCCGGGCAAGATCGAGGACTACCAGACCCGCTTCACCGGCATGGTCCCCGTAGCCGATGACGCCGGCACCAACCCAGCCGAAGCCGTCGGCGCAACGCTTGACGTGGTTGCCACGGTCGGCAAGGTCGTTGACGAGGAACGCATCCGAGTGGACCTCGAAGTGACCCTCGACGGTGAAAAAGTACTCAACCGCGCGCAGGCGATCGTGAACGTCGCCGGCCGCTCCGAGGACGCATGAGCCAGCAGATGCAACAGAGCCAGCAACAGGGCCAACAACAGCTCAGCGAGATCACGAGGCTCAGTGACATCACAACCATGGGCGTGGGCGGCCCAGCCGACCGCTTCATCGTGGCCCGCACGCGAGAAGAGATCCTCGAAGCCGTTCAAAAGGCCGATGCGGCAGGCACACCGCTGCTGATTGTCGGCGGCGGCTCGAACCTCGTGATCGCCGACGAAGGCTACCGGGGGACCGTCCTGCAGATCGCAACCCGCGGCATCACCGTGGGGGACAGCACAGTGGGGGAGGACATCGCTGCTGCTGGCGGCGCCGTGGACGGAACTGTTCCCGTGACGATCGAGGCGGGCCATCCGTGGGATGAGGCCGTCGCTTGGACGGTTGAGCATGAGCTCGGCGGCCTCGCGGCCCTCTCTGGCATTCCGGGTGCGGCCGGTGCAACCCCGGTTCAGAACGTCGGCGCATACGGTGCCGACGTCTCCAACACGTTGATCTCGATCGAAGCGTGGGACCGGCACGAAGGCCGGCTTGTGACCATGCAAGCCTCCGAGCTGGACTTGACCTACCGGAACTCCGTTTTGAAGCGGGCAACCCAGAACGGTTCGCCGCGCTGGGTCGTGCTTGCCGTGACGTTTGGGCTCAAACGCGGCGAGGCATTGCCTGTCGCGTACGATCAGCTCGCCCGCGCCCTCAACGTCGAGCTCGGGACCCGGGTCTCGCTGGCCGACGTTCGTGAAGCCGTGTTGGGCCTGCGCCGCTCCAAGGGCATGGTCGTGGATCCTCAGGATCCAGACACGAACTCGTGTGGTTCCTTCTTCATGAACCCAATCGTCGAGGAATCACTCACCTCCGCCTTGCCGGCGGATGCTCCGCGCTACCCGGCAGGCAAGGACGGCCACGTCAAGCTGTCCGCTGCGTGGCTCATCGACCACGCGGGCTATCACAAGGGCTTCGGCATGAAGGGCCAACCGGGCGAAGAGATCGCCGGTGGCCGCGCATCGTTGTCCTCTAAGCACACGCTCGCCGTGACCAACCAGGGTGGCGCATCGTGTGCCGACGTCGTGGCTTTGGCACGTGCGGTGCGCGCCGGTGTCAAGGATGCGTGGGGGATCGAACTCCACCACGAGCCGCTGCTTATCGGAACCTCGCTCGACGCCTGATACGGGACGCCTGCGCAAGCCCCGGATAACGCGTTAAATGTGTGAGCGCTCAGCCAGCATGGCTGAGCGCTCACACGTTTAAAGACGGCTACGACCGCCTGCAGAATGGCCTCTACAGGTTGCCGAGCGCGATATGCAGCATGCGGCGCAGAGGCTCCGCTGCGCCCCACAGTAGCTGGTCGCCGACCGTGAACGCGGAAATGTACTGCGGGCCCATCTCCAGCTGGCGCAACCGGCCCACTGGGATGTCGAGGGTACCGGACGCCGCGACCGGGGTCAGCTCGTGCATGGTCGCTTCCTTCTCGTTCGGAACAACCTTGGCCCACTCGTTATCGGAATCGATCAGGCGAGCGACCTCGTCGAGGCCCACATCTTCACGCAACTTGATCGTGAGCGCCTGCGAATGCGAACGCATCGCGCCGATGCGCACGCACAGGCCGTCGACCATGATGTGGTTCTCAGCGGAGGTACCCAGAACCTTGTTGGTTTCCACGCCGGCCTTCCACTCTTCGCGGGACTGGCCGTTGCCGAGATCGGAATCGATCCACGGGATCAGGTTGCCCGCCAACGGCACGCCGAACTGGGTTGCGTCGAGCTCGCCCGAACGCTGCTTGCGCAGAACCTCGGCGTCGATCTGCGTGATCGCGGAAGCCGGATCGTCCAGCAGGTCCTTGACGGAGGAGCTGATGTCGCCGAACTGGGTCAGCAGCTCACGCATGTGGCGCGCGCCGCCGCCCGAAGCCGCCTGGTAGGTCATCGAGGTCGCCCATTCGACCAGCCCGTTGCGGAACAGGCCGCCCAGGCCCATGAGCATGCACGAGACGGTGCAGTTACCGCCCACGAAGTCCTTGACGCCGGTTTCGAGGCCGCTGTCGATCACATTGCGGTTGACGGGGTCCAGCACGATGATGGATTCGTCTTCCATGCGCAGCGTGCTCGCCGCATCGATCCAGATGCCGTCCCAGCCGGCGTCGCGCAGCTTGCCGTGAACGGCGCTCGTGTAGTCGCCGCCTTGCGCGGTGACGATGATCGGAAGCTTGGCAAGCTCATCGATATCGTGAGCGTCCTTGAGCGCAGGGGCGCCCTCAGCGAACGATGGGGCAGCCGCGCCCGCCTGGGACGTCGAGAAGAACACCGGGTCGATTCCGGCGAAGTCCCCTTCATCTTGCATACGCTGCATGAGGACGGAGCCCACCATGCCGCGGTAACCGACAAAACCTACAGCCTTTGAAGTCATAGCTTCAAGGCTACGCGAGCACCTAGGCACTAAGCCCAAATCTTTCGCATTGTGAGCTCAGGGACGTAACCTCTGGGAAACAGTCGCCCTCCTATTGCGGCAGGAACTCCTATTGATCCAGGAAGTTCCACAGCATTTCGGATGCTTTGACGAGGTTCGCGGTGAACTCCTCCGGTTTCTCAGCGGTGTCCATGTTCCATGAGACGCAGAACTCGGTGGCGTCGGTAAGGGGAGTGTAGGAAATACCGAAGCCTTCCGGCACCGTTGGTGCGAAGCTGTACCGCACAATCTGATGTGGGCCGCCCACCGACGTCGTGGACAGGAAGTCCCGGCGCACCGCGAGGACGGCGTCGTCAGTGAAGAACGGGTCGTTGCCGTCGATCGTGGTCATCATCTGGATGTGACGGTCAAAACCGTTTCCGGACTTGCATCGTTTGACCCAGCCGCGGTGAGCGTTGGCGGCGGCCAGCAGGTCGTCGTGCGTCGCGGTTCCTGCAACGAGCTTCTGCGCGAAGGCCGCGGCCTCCGGGGTTGCGGCCCGCAGGCATTCGGTGCGGCCGGCGCGGTATTCGCGCATGTCCACGGCCTCGTACACGGCCCGGATCCGGCCGTAGGTGAGCTGCTGCGCGATGGTCATGGTTAGTTGAGCCGCGGCGTCACGGCTGAACTTGAACGGCATGTCTGCCGGCGGACGATGCGGTGCCGTGACGATCTGGACCGTGAACTTCGATGCCCGCTCAGCGTAGGCGTCGGCATGCGTGCGGATCTCCGCGGCGGTGCCCTTATCGAGCGTCCACACAAGCTCTTCTGCTTCGAGGCCCGTGAGTTCAGTGGAACCCACGGATGGAACCTCCGCTGTCTGGATGCGTTGCATGGCCGTGAGCAGGGTGGCGCCGTCGATGCAGGAGTGCTCAACGTTGACGGCCGTCCAGTCGTCGTGAAGGCTCACCTGATAGCTCAACGGCTTATACGCCCATGCCCCGCGCGGAGCGAAGGTGGCCTCGCGCATGCGTTGGGCGTCCGTCGCATCGCAGTCGTTCAGCAGTTCGACTGTGAAGAGCATGTCACCCAAGCGGTCATACAGCCGATGGTTGAGGCTCTGCTCGATGATCGTGACCATCAGATCTTCAAGGACGCCCGAGCCCAGAAGCGATGGTGTGTTGAAATCGATCTCCGCGGGTTCGGTGGCCGCTACTTGTATCGCCTCGAGCGCTGCGCGCAACGCCTCAGCTGAGACGAGCGTGCCGGCACTGTCAGTGAGAGGCACGGCGAACAGTCGGCCGTTGACGAATACGCCGATCTCCCGGTTCGTCTCGTCGAGCCTGCTCCGGAAGATCTGGTCTTCGCCTTCGAGCGGGAGGCGTGTAGAGCCTGCGTATACGAACCACTGGTTCAGCGTGATGCGGTTGCCGCGGGCGTCCACATCCTCCGGGACGTTTCCGGACGCCGCCTGCAGGTGCACCGTTGCCGCGCGCCGGATGAACTCGACGGCGCGATCCAGCCCCACGGGCACGTGGCCCGCCGGTGTTGGCTCGAGTGGCAGTGCGAGCTGGAATGCCACATTGGTGCTGAGGGTCAGCGGCTCTCTGACCGTGAGGTAGCCGGAATACCATTCGTTGTGAAGCCAGTTGGTGCCGGCAGCGGCTCGGGTTTCGGCGCGCTCCCGCAGAGCCGCGTCAAGCTTCGGTCCAGAGCCGGTACGGAAGTTCTCAACTACTTCCTGAGCGTGTTCGAGCTCAGGGCCGTCAAGCACTGCGGCGAGTGCATGCTGATACGCGTCGAGGGTTCCGTCCAGAGGTGGAACCTCGAGCGGCTTCAGATCCCGCGTTGACGGGTGCGGCGCAATGGCCGGATTCTCAGCCACAGTCTCAGGCCTCCTCGCCACAGGTCTTCAACACAGTCTGTGTCGTTTCAAAACAGTGCCGCGTCGTTTCAACAGAGAACCCGGATCCTTATGAATCGCGCTTGTTCTGTTCGGCCTGCGTCTTCCCAGCCTGCTCACGTTCAGCCTGTGCACGCTCAGCTTCGAGGCGTTCCGCTTCGCGAGCATGCCAGCGGTCGATCGCTTCTTGGCCGGTGTAGAACTCTTCGACGGCTTCCATACGTTCGGCTACGAGCTTCTTCCGGATGCCGATGCTGCGCACCGCGCCCCACACGAACAGTTGAACCACAACCACCAGCAGGATCACGCCGGCGATCTTGTTGCCAACGATGACGGCCCACACTCCGGCGGCAGCACTCGCGAGTGCGAGCACGGGGAACAGCATGTAACCGAGCAGGAAGTGCAGTTCGGGGCGTGGAGTGCCCAGAACGAGGTCCTCGCCGGCCGCTGCTTCGCTGCCTGCGGTTTCGCCGTCCGCCGGCTCCTCTGGCTTGATGTTCTTCTCCGGTGTCGTGTTCATGTCAGCCTTTTCGTTGGTACACATCCACGCGGTAGCGCAGTTGCTGCTTTTCGCTGTCGATCCAGCCTTCACCCTCCGGACTCGACGCAACGCGTTCCCACCCGACGCTGAGCACGGGGGCGAGGGTGTCGCCTTCGACCTGGGTGTCAACCGTCGTGACCACCGCGAGGTTCGCCATCGGCTCCAACGCTTCGTAGATCGCGCCGCCACCAACAATCCAGACCTGCTCGCTGCCCTCGCTGTTGTAAGCGATGTCGAGGGCCTCAGCGATCGAACCCACAGCGTGTCCGCCCGCGGCAGCGACCTGGTGACGGGTCTCTGCTTGGCTGGTCAGCACGATGTTGGTGCGGTTGGAGAACGGACGGAACGCGGCCGGGATGGAATCCCAGGTTTTGCGCCCCATAATCACGGGGTGGCCTTCGGTCACGTGCTTGAAGAACGCGAGATCTTCAGGCAGCCGCCACGGAATGTCACCGTCAACACCGATCACGCGTTCGGCCGACTGCGCCCAGATCATCCCGATCTGGCGTGCCGATTCGTGCGGTATGAAGTCGTCAGCGAAGTGTTGATGCATGGAACTGTTGGCTCAAAATCCTTGGAATCAGTCAGCCGGCTCGATCACACAGCGATCGGCGCCGCGATGCCCGGATGGTGTTGGTAGTTCTCTACGATGAAGTCTTCGAGTTCGTAGTCGAAAATGGACTCGGGCTTCCGCGCGAAACGCAGCGTCGGGTACTCGTATGGTTCCCGTTCAAGCTGGGTTTTGACCTGCTCGATGTGGTTGTCATAAATGTGCACGTCGCCGCCGGTCCACACGAACTCGCCAGGCTCCAAGCCGAGCTGCTGAGCCATCATGTGCACGAGCAGCGAGTAGGAAGCGATGTTGAACGGGACGCCCAGGAATGTGTCAGCCGAACGCTGGTAGAGCTGGCACGAAAGCTTGCCGTTAGCGATGTAGAACTGGAAGAACGCGTGGCATGGAGGCAACGCCATGTTCTTGATCTCGGCGACGTTCCAGGCAGAAACGATGTGGCGCCGCGAGTCAGGGTTCTCACGTAGCTGCTCCATGAGCTCTGCGATCTGGTCGATGTGGCCGCCATCGGGCGTCGGCCACGAGCGCCACTGAACGCCATAGACCGGGCCGAGCTCGCCGTCTTCATCAGCCCACTCATTCCAGATGCTCACGCCACGTTCCTGGAGCCAGCGCACATTGGAATCACCGCGCAGGAACCACAGAAGTTCCAGTGCGACTGACTTGAAGTGCACCCGTTTGGTCGTGATGAGCGGCAACGTTCCGTTGCTGAGGTCGTAGCGGATCTGCCGGCCGAAAACCGAGATGGTGCCGGTTCCGGTGCGGTCAGATTTCGGCGTCCCGTTCTCCAGGACGTCCTTGAGCATGTCTTCGTATGGCGTGGGGACGGTCATGAGGCTCGATTCTATGCAGGAGGTCGTGAGGGAAAGCGAAGCTGTGGATAACGATGCTGTGCAGGGCTTGCTGCGGACACGCGCCTAGTGCGCGCGCAGGACCGCGTACTGCGGATGCTTCTCGAGATAGTCCACGGTGTAGGTGCACACCGGGTTGACCTTGAGGCCCAACGCCCACATGCGTTCAAACGCGATCGTGGTCAGGGCACGCGCGTACCCGCGGCGTGAAAACTCTTCTTTGATGATCGTGTGGATGAAGCTCAGAACGTCGCCGTCTTGTTCGTACTGGATGAACCCAATGAAGTCATCGCCATCGAAAAGATTGAAGCGAGACTGGACCTCGTCCTGCTCAACACGGAGCGTGTGCTGCTGAATCAATGGAGGCTGCGGCATAGGGGTTCCTTTCAACACGAGCGCACGCTACTCAACGAGCGCGCGCTACAGGTGCACTACCTCCGAGCCTACCAAGCACAAGCCCAGCGTAAGCGCTCTGCACAAACACAGCGCAAGAGCCCCGCCGATCAGTCTTCGAAAGGCCGATGAACCTCAACCGCAACCGTACGCCAGCGCCGCTTAGCATCCAGCGCCCGATGCAGAATGATCGCTTCACCAGGGGCAAGATACGGGTTCTCTTTAGGCAAGAACTCCCGCAAATCCTTAGGCGTCACGGTCTGCAAAGCCTTCAATAGAGTCGGCATCACGGGGCGGTGTGAACACACCAGCGTAGGCTTCGGATTGTTGAACTGCTTCAACAGGATTCGCTGCGCCTTATCCGGATCGCGGTCAGCCGCATGCTCCGTCAACGCGGTCTGCTTCTTGATGCTCAACCCAGCGCCGGCAGCGTAAGGATGAACCGTTTGAAGGCAACGGGTCCATCGGCTCGAAACCAACCGCTCAGGTTTCCAAGCCCTCAACATGCGAGCCAATGACCGAGCCTGAACGAAACCAGTGGTCGCCAGGGTTCGGTCACCCTCGGAACGCGTCCACCCGTTACGCGGCTTAGCCTTCGCATGCCGTACCAAGAGGAACGGCGTAGTCCGCAAGTGGTCCTGCTCGTGGGCCTCAACCAGGGCCTTGATCGGAAGCTGATCTGCTTCATTCGTGAGCTTCTTCAGAGCCTTCGCCGGCGAATACCAGCGGGCGATATCGACCTCTTTACCGTCGGGATTAACCCGCCTCGCTTTGTCCACGTGAGCGGCCCAGTAGTAAACAACCTTGGACTTCTTGCCCACGAAATAATGCGTGCACGGCAACGGGATCCCCAAGGTCACCTTGAGGTTAGCTTCCTCTTTAGCTTCACGAACCGCGCTTTCAGCGATCGTCTCGCCGGCGTCGACCTTGCCTTTAGGAAGCGACCAGTCCTTATGTTTTGGACGGTGGATCAACAGAACCTGCAACCCATCGGAAGGGTCGATGCGCCACGGCACAACACCAGCGGCGACGATCTCCGGCTTATCTTGGGCGATTTCGCCGATAGGTTCAGTCGAGCGAACGGGAAAAGAAATCGAATTTGGCATTATGCGTTCGGTGTTCCTCGGCGTGAGCGGGTCTTCAACAAGTATTCCTGAATGTCCATCAGGCGGTTACCCTCGGCATCCTGGTGCACGCGGGTCCATGTGCCGTCTTGTTCCTGATGCCACGAGGATGTCTCATCGGACAAGTAGCGATCCATGAGCTCGATCAGGCCGCGTTTGTCTTCCTCGTTCTTGATCGGAACCAGCGCCTCAACGCGGCGATCCAGGTTGCGGTGCATCATGTCCGCCGAACCGATATAGACCACAGGGTCTCCATCGTTATAGAACGCGAACACACGAGAGTGCTCCAAGAACCGGCCCAGAATCGAACGAACACGAATGTTCTCCGACAAACCAGGGACGTTGGCGCGCAACGAACAGATGCCGCGGACAATCACATCGACCTGGACGCCGGCCTGCGAAGCGCGGTAGAGCGCGTCGATGATCGTCTCATCAACCATCGAGTTGACCTTGATGGTCACGCGGGCTTCCTTGCCGGCCTTCTTGTTCTCGATTTCCTGCTCGATCCGCTCAAGCAGTCCCGAACGCAGCGAACGCGGCGCAACCAAGAGGCGGTCAAACGTCGTACGCGGGGCGTATCCGGAAAGCTGATTGAACAGCCGCGTGACGTCCTCACCAACAGCTGGATCGCACGTCAACAGGCCGAGGTCCTCGTAGAACCGTGCCGTGGACGGGTGGTAGTTACCCGTACCGATGTGGCAGTAGCGCACCAGCTGGTTTCCTTCGCGCCGCACCACGAGCGAAAGCTTCGAGTGCGTCTTCAGGCCCACGATGCCGTAGACAACATGCACGCCTGCCTGCTCAAGCTTGCGGGCCCACGAAATGTTGGCCTGCTCATCGAAGCGGGCCTTGATCTCGACCATCGCAAGCACCTGCTTGCCAGCCTCCGCGGCATCGATCAGCGCATCAACGATAGGGGAGTCGCCAGAGGTCCGGTAGAGGGTCTGCTTGATCGCGACAACCTTCGGGTCAGCCGCCGCTTGCGAAAGGAACGCCTGAACCGAGGTCGCGAAGGAATCGTACGGGTGGTGCAGCAGGATGTCGCGTTCCTTGACTGCCTCAACCACGTTCGCTTCCATCGCGGTTTCAGCCTCATTCAGGAAGCGGGACGTGCGGCCGATCGCGCGCGGGTAGCGCAGATCAGGGCGCTGAACCTGGGACAACGCGCCAAGACCGCGCAGATCCAGAGGGGTCGGCAGAGCGAAAACCTCGGAGTCATCAACACCAAGCTCACGCACGAGTAGCGTTCGGACTTCATCCGACATTTCTTCGTCGATTTCGAGGCGAACCGGAGGGCCAAAGCGCCGACGCAAAAGTTCCTTCTCGAGGGCCTGCAGAATGTTCTCCGCATCGTCCTCTTCAACCTCGAGGTCCTCGTTGCGGGTCACACGGAACGTGTAGTACTCCATGATTTCCATGCCGGGGAAGAGCATGTCGAGCTGAGTCGCGATGATCTCTTCAAGCGGCACGAAGCGTACCTTTTCCGCTGGATCGTGCGACGGCGGGTCAACGCGGACCAAGCGAGGCAGTACATCGGGCACCTTGACGCGGGCAAACAAGTGTTTTCCGGTCTGTGGGTTCTGGACCAGAACAGCAAGGTTGAGCGACAAGCCAGAGATATATGGGAACGGGTGCGCGGGATCCACCGCGAGCGGGGTCAGGACAGGGAAGACCTGTTCGGTGAACCAGTTCCGCAGACGGTCATGCTCTGAATCGGTGAGTTCGTTCCAGCGCACGATCGTGATCTTCTCTTTCGCAAGTTCAGGACGAACCTGTTCGGTGAAGACGCGTGCGTGACGTTGCTGAAGCTCGTGTGCTCGCTCAAGGATGGTCGCGAGCTGGTCCTGTGGACTCAAGCCGGTCATCGATGGGACGGCCATGCCGGCTGCGATGCGGCGCTTGAGGCCCGCTACTCGCACCATGAAGAACTCGTCGAGGTTGGAGCCGAAGATCGAAAGGAAGTTGGTGCGTTCAAGCAAGAAGAGGTCCGGGTCTTCGGCCAACTCGAGGACGCGCAGGTTGAAATCAAGCCATGACATTTCCCGGTCGAGGAACCGGTCGAGCCCAAAATCACCGTCTGGAGTGTTGTGGACGGATGCCTCGGGGGCCTCGATCCGGTCAGCAGTCGGTTTGACGCGCTTCGGCTTCGTCGCAGGTACGGTTCCGGCGTGATTCTCCACGCAATCCTCCTTATGATGTCCGGATTCCTAAATCCGAGCATGGCACGGGCTTCGTGTCGTAGCCTTCCCTGCTCAGACACGGATGTGCTTAGCAGGTGGAATCAACATCAGGATACCGCTCAAACGCTGATGATTTCCTCTAACAAGGCGATCAAGAACAGCGTGTGAACAATGAGCGGCCAAAGCCTGACGTCACGCGGGTTTCTAGGCGTCCTTCGCGTACATCACGTCAACGTCCCAGCGTTCAAAGCCGAGGCTGTCATAGAGCGCGACTGCCGGGGCATTGTCGGCATCCACATAGAGCATGATGGTTTGATGCCCCTCGTCCTTGAGGTGATTCAAGCCGGCCAGGGTCAGAGCCTTACCAAGGCCGCGGCCCTGAGCGTCCGGGGAGACCCCAACAACGTACACCTCGCCCATCGCAGTGTGCTCGGTCCCACGCTCGTCCGTGTGCGCCGGATGCACCTTGGTCCAGTGAAAGCCCAACAGCTCGCCAGTTCCGTCATCGAAAGCCAGCAGGAAACCGGCAGGGTCAAACCAGTCTTCAGCAATCCGCTCATCCAGATCCGAGCGCGTGAGCTTGCCCTGCTCCGGGTGCGAAGCGAACGCCGCGGCGTTCACCTCGAGCCACGCCTCAGCGTCCTTGCTTGGGTCGAAAGCCCGGATGCTGACCCCATCTACAACGGGGGTTACCGGCAAAGCCTGCGGATCGCATAGGCGCATGCTCCACAGCTCCCTCACCCGTTCCAGGCCCGCACGCGAGGCCAACGTGCGTGCCGCATCGTGATCCCCGTGAGCCCACGCATTGACTGCGCGGCCCTCAAGCTGGGCCGCCAGGGTGTCCGTGAGGTCCTTGCCCATGCCGAAACCGCGGTTGTCAGGGTGGACCGCCATTTCGATCGTTGCAGGCTGCCCATCGGCGCCGGTCACGATCGCGGCTGCCGTCACACCCTCGCTGGGCTCCTCACCGTCAGCCGACTGATCCGTCGAGACGATGACACCCCACACGTTCTCGCCGCGACGTAACTCGATACGGGTCTGCTCATTGAACGGTTCGTGCCCATCTGCGTCCTCGGCTGCGCGTGCCACCGCGATGATGCCGTCCAAAACCGCATCGGACGGCCGGCCATCGAAACGGCTGAGCGTCCACATCGTGTCAGTTTCTGTTTGCGATCCGGCGTCGGCCTGCATATCAGCGTCAGTTTTCGGGCTGGAGGATTCATGCGTGCTCATAGCTTTTACGCTAACCGAGTTGTATCGCGTTGAACATGCTTGTTCATGTCCAGCGAAGCGCAATTCCGACATACAGGGTGCCCAGCCTGCGGCGCCCTTGCATCATGCGGCATGATGGAAGGGTGCGTTATCCGTTGCTGTTGATTCTGTCCGGGCTGGCGTGGGCCGTGGTGACGGCCCCTGTTTTGCTGAGCTCTGGGACGGGCTCGCGGCAGACGCAACTGGATGCGCATGCAGGTTTGTTGACGACCGCGATGGCCTTGCTGGCGGTGTGTGTCTTATGGCCTCGCCGCCAGCACGCGGTGGGCGGCTCCACGGTGCGCATCGTGATGTTTGCGACGATGGTGGTTTCGCTTGGCCTGATGCTGTTGCTCCCGGAGGAACATGGGCTGGCGTGGTGGCCGATGGGTGCTGCTGTCGGTGTGCTCTTGAGCTTTGTGCTTCAGCTGTTTTCCGTTGAGGAATCACGGGATAAGGTGGCGGTTCTCGCGGAGAGCATTGGCGCGTCGATGGTCGTGGCGATGGGCTCCGGCTGGTTCATATGGGTTCAGGAAGTCCGTTTTGATTCGGATTCGTTGTCGACCGCTTTGTGGGTCGCGACGGTTCTAGAGGCTGTCGGCATGGTTCTGGGGGCGTGGCTGGTTTCGTGGAGCCGACCTAAAGCGTTGGGGCGGACCCCGATGTGGCGGTTCGCTGTCGCTGGTGCGTGCGGCGTGGTAGCGATGGGCATGCCGGCGGCGTTGGTAACGCGGTATTTGATTTATTAGATCGTCACACTGCCGGCTGGTTTCTGGCCTGGTGTGGGAAGAGGGATAGACTAGAGGCATGAACGATTACTTGGCTTATGAGATTTTCTTCTACGGCGCGATCGGTGCTGCCGGTTTGGGTATGTTGGCCTTCGCGGTTGGTACTGTCCGTTACCTGTTCCGGGGTCAGAAGTAATTTATGGCGATTGAACTTCCCGTCGATCTGACGCCGGAGCTTGTCCCGCTGTCGTGGCTTTTGGGCCGCTGGGAGGGCTACGGAATGCTGGGCGAGGGTGCCGCTGACGACCAGCGGTTCTTCCAGCGTGTCACTTTTGAGCAGGTGGGTCTGCCGGTCGTTGAGTACCGTGCTGAGACGTGGCTTGCTGATGATGAGGGCCAGATTTTGCGCCCGATCGCCGTGGAGACTGGCTTCTGGCAGCTCGAGCGTGAGCTCACGGATTCGGATGGTGGCCCTGGCTTGACGCCGGGCGATGTGGTTCCTGCGTTGCGTAACGCTGAGGACGTCGAGAAGTTGCGTACTGAACGCGACGGCAAGGACGGCTTCGCACTCAACGTGACGATCGCTCATCCGGGTGGCATCACGGAGCAGTATTCGGGTCATATCGCTGGCCCACAGGTGTTCCTTGAGACGTCGGGCGTGCAACGTAGCAAGCATGCGCATCCGTATGACCGCGCTACGCGAATCTATGGCTTGGTCAACGAGATGCTGTTCTGGCGTTGGGATATCGCTGGTGAAGCCGGCGAGGAGCTTGCGCCGCATGGCTCGGCTCAGTTGAAGCGTGTGGTTTCGGGTGGTCGTCGCCGTGCCGCTGACACTGGTGGCGCCGATACTGGTGCCGCTTCCGCTGGCGAGACCGACGCAGGTAACGATGGCCCGGCAGGCTCTGACGGCGCTACTGGCTCTGACAACGCAGCTGAGTAGTCTGTTGTAGAGGCAAAACTTGTTTGACGTTCCGGCGTCGGCGGGGTGTGAACCTTGCCGGGGCCGGTTCGTTGTTTTTGAGGGCGTGTGAGGTCTTAAGGAGGCCCCGATGTTGGATCCGCAACCTGTTGATCTTTCGACGATTGAGCCGACCCCTGACTCTGTTTTCTTGGGGGTTGACGGTGCGGTGCGCGCCCCTGGTGTCGACGCCGGGGTTGCGTTGCATTATGGGTCGCCTTTGCGTGAAGGCCGGGACGTGGATGAAGGCCGCGCGGTCGTGGATTTGTCTTCGTGGGGTGTTGCTCGTGTGAGCGGCCCGGACCGTTTGACGTGGCTGAACTCGTTGGCTTCGCAGAGGCTCGATAACTTGGCGCCAGCACCGGCAGGGGCGCAGAAGACTGCGGCGCGGGCGTGTTTTTGAATCTTCAGGGCCGCATCGATTTCGATGTGCGTGTGGTCGATGACGGCGAGGCCACGTGGCTGGTCACGGAGCCTGGCTACGTGGGTAGCTTGGTCGAGTGGTTGAACAAGATGCGCTTCATGAGCCAGGTCGAGGTGACCGATGTGACGGCTGACTGGGCTGTCGTGGGTGCTCGCTTCGCGTTGCGTGAGAAGCTTGCCGGCGTGGCGTCGGCGCTCGCGGCAGACACTGACGTGTGGGGTCCGGTTGTGCGTGATCCGTGGCCGGAAGTCTGTGAGGGCGGTTGGCCGTATGGTCCGGTAGGAGATGAGCATCCTGGTTCTGAAGGTGACTGGTTCTTCTCGCTCGTAAAGCGCTCCCGGATGCCGGAGTTGTTGAGCGCGGTACAGGAAGCCGGGCTGCGCATCGGCGGCTTGATGGCGTATGAGCAGGTCCGCATCGCCGCATGGAATCCGAGCGTGAGGACAGAGGTGGACCATAAGACGATCCCACACGAGCTCGACCTGCTGCGTTCCGCTACGCACCTGAACAAGGGCTGCTATAAGGGGCAAGAGACAGTGGCGCGCGTACACAACTTGGGGCATCCACCGCGCCGGCTCGTGTTCTTGGACCTGGATGGTTCGGAGCACACGTTGCCTGCCGCTGGCGCTGAGGTTAAGGCGGGGGAACGCGCGGTGGGTACGGTCACGAGCGCGGTACTGCACCACGATGCTGGACCGATCGCGCTGGCTGTGATCCGCCGGAATGTGCGAGTAGATACGGAGCTCACGGTTGTTGATGGTGAGCAGGAGTATCAGGCGTTGCAGACCGTGATTGTCCCGCCTACCGCCGGCAATGTGGTGGGCCGCCCGAAGGATGTGGGCCGCTTGGGGCCTGGCATGGGTAAGGATCTGCGCGGATAAGGTGCCGTGGATGGGCGTGGGCGCGTTAGTCTTAGTGTGATTGCCCACATCGACCCGGGAGGCTTTCTTGAAAGCTCTGTATAAGTCTGGCCCGCACGCTGGTTTTGAGTACACCGACCGCCCTGTTCCTGAGCCGGGCGCGCACGATGTCTTGATCCGTGTTCACATGGCGGGGATCTGCGGTACTGACCTGCACATCGAGGCTTATGACCAGGCGGCGCAAGACATGATTGCGCCTCCGATGATCCCGGGCCACGAGTTTTATGGCGAAGTCGTCAAGACGGGCGATTACGTCAAGGACGTCAAGGTCGGCGACCGCGTTTCGGGCGAGGGCCACGTGGTGTGCGGCATGTGCCGTAACTGCCGTGCGGGACGCCGCCAGATGTGCATCAGGACCCAATCGGTGGGCGTGCAGCGTGATGGCGCGTTTGCCGAGTATGTGGTGATCCCGGAGTCGAACGTGTGGGTCCACACGGATGATTTCGTGACGCCGGAGCTCGGCGCGATCTTCGATCCGTTGGGCAACGCGACGCACACCGCGCTTTTGAACAACCTGGTGGGCGAGGATGTTCTGATCACGGGCGCGGGCCCGATTGGCCTGATGTCGGCCGCGATTGCTCGGCACGCCGGTGCCCGCAAGATCGTGGTCACAGACCTGAATGAGGAACGCCTCAAGCTTGTAGAGGGCATGGGCGCGGATGCCGGTGTGCTTGCCGGTAAAGAGAAGATCTCCGATGTTCAGCGCCGCTTGGGCATGAACGAGGGCTTCGATGTGGGCCTGGAGATTTCCGGAGCTCAGCCCGCTCTGTCGGAGATGATCGAGAACATGAACCATGGCGGCCGCATCGCTCTGTTGGGTCTGCCAAATGGTGCGTGGAGTGTCGATGGCGGCCGGATTGTGACGCGCATGCTCACGTTGCAGGGTGTGTATGGCCGTGAGATGTATGAGACCTGGTACGCGATGACCGCGATGCTACAGACCGATGAGCTGTTCCGGGAGCGGATCACCTCGGTGATTTCCGATGTGGTTCCGGCTTCCGAATGGCGCGAGGCTTTCGATATCGCCCGCTCGGGTCAGCGCGGCAAGGTTTTGTTGGATTGGCGTAACGTCTAATCAACGCGGGTAAAGGCGAACGAAGAGGGAAGGGACGAGAACTCGTGACGAATGCACGTGAGGCGATGCTTGCGGATCTGCAGGCTGAGCTGGATGAGATTGAGGCTTCGGGCCTGACGAAGCGGGAGCGGACGATCACGACCCCGCAGTCGGCGCACATCACCGCGAGCGCGAATGGTGAAGCGCGTGAGGTTCTGAACTTCTGCGCCAACAATTACTTGGGTCTTGCTGACGACGAACGCATCATCGATTCCGCACGGAACGCTTTGACGGAGCGCGGCTTCGGCATGGCTTCGGTGCGTTTCATTTGCGGTACCCAGGACCAGCACCTTGAGCTGGAGCGGAAGCTCGCCGACTGGCTGGGCACGGATGACGCGATCCTGTTTTCGTCCTGCTTTGACGCGAACGGTGCCGTGTTTGGGCCGCTGTTCGGTGCGCAGGACGCGATCATTTCGGATGCGCTCAACCATGCGTCCCTGATCGATGGGATCCGGCTTTCGAAGGCGGCCCGCTACCGTTACGCGAACCGCGACATGGCGGACCTGCGGGAGCAGCTTGAATCGACAAAGGCCATGAACGGCGGAGCGGGCGCTCGCCGCATCGTGATTGTGACTGACGGCGTGTTCTCGATGGACGGCTACCTGGCGCCGTTGCGCGAGATCTGCGACCTTGCCGACGAGTACGGCGCGCTGGTCATGGTCGATGACTCTCACGCGGTGGGCTTCATGGGCGAGACGGGTGCCGGCACGCCGGAGCACGCAGGTGTCGCTGACCGTGTGGACATCTACACCGGTACGTTCGGTAAGGCTCTGGGCGGCGCATCGGGTGGCTACGTCGCGGCCCGCCAGCAGATCGTGGATATTCTGCGTCAGCAGGGACGCCCATACTTGTTCTCGAACTCGCTCGCCCCGTCGATTGTAGCTGCGACGATCACGGCCCTGGACCTGGTTTCGGGCGCCGCTGACTTGCGTGAGAAGCTCTTCGAGAACGCCGCGCACTTCCGCCGTCGTATGGATGAGGAAGGCTTTGAGCTGCTTGAGGGTGAGCACGCGATTATCGCGGTGATGTTCCACGATGCCGCGCTCGCCGCGAAGATCGCCGACGAGATGCTCAACCACGGCGTGTACGTCACGGCGTTCAGCTTCCCGGTGGTTCCGCGTGGTGAGGCGCGCATTCGTGTTCAGCTTTCGGCGGCGCACTCGCCTGAGGACATTGAAGCGTGTGTGGACGCGTTTGTTGCGGCCCGTAAGGCGGTTGAAGCCTAGAGCTTGTAAGGCGTGAAAAATGGTGTTGGCGTGAGCTTCGTAGATCGAATGCTCACGCCAACACCATTTAACGGGGCTAACTTAGGAGTACCCCGCGCCTGGGGACACCCAACTAGTTCCGCAGTTTGTCGCTGCCCCACGTCATGAATTTTTCAAGCAACAGCGGATCGTCTTCCCTTGGCGGGATCGCTACGGTGCTGCCATACCGTGTTGCCTTTTCAGCGGCTTCGTCGCTGGCACCCCACGGGATAACGACCCAGGCGATGAGGTATGCCGGCAACGAGATGATCGGCAGGATCAGCGCGATCAGCGTGATGAGCCGAACCATGCCGACGTCCCAGCCAGTCTTGTAGGCGATGCCGCCGCACACGCCTCCCACGAGCCGGCGTGGGCCGCGTCGTAGCGGCATTGCTCTGAGCCATTTATAGATCGTGTCCATGGTGGTGTGTCACTTCCCGTTGATGAACTCGCGGACGCGGCGGAGGCCTTCTGCGAGGTCGTCATCGCCGAGCGCGTATGAGAGGCGCAGGAAGCCCGATGGCCCGAACGCTTCGCCCGGGACGAGCGCTACACCGGTTTCCCGGAGGATCAGCTCGGCGAGCTGGCTCGAGGTGGTTGGGGTTTCGCCGGCGTAGGTCTTGCCGAGGGCATCGCGCACGTCGACGTACGCATAGAACGCGCCCTTAGGGGTAGGGCAGTGGAAGCCGTTGATCTGGTTGAGGCCATCGACCATCGCCTTACGACGGCGGTCGAAGCTTTCACGCATCGTGTGGACTTCGTCGAGCGGGCCAGCGACCGCGGCAATAGCCGCGCGCTGCGAAACATTGGCGACGTTACCGGTCGAGTGGGACTGGAACGTCGAGACAACCTTGACGAAGTCGGTAGGGCCGATGAGCCAGCCCACACGCCAGCCGGTCATCGAATATGTCTTAGCGAGGCCGTCGAGGATCACGACCTTCTCAAGGCCCTCGGTGACTGCCGCGATGGAGGTGAATTCGGCGTCGTCGTAGACGAGGTGTTCGTAGATTTCGTCGGTGATGACCCAGATGTCGTTCTCGCGCGCCCATTCGCCGATCGCCTTGGTCTCTTCCGGAGTGTAGACGGCGCCGGTCGGGTTGGATGGGGACACGAAGATGATTGCCTTGGTCGAGTCGGTGCGTGCGGCCTCGAGCTGTTCGACCGTTACTTTGTACTCGGCTTCAGGCCCAGCGAAGACTTCGACGGGAACGCCGCCAGCGAGCTTGACGGCTTCCGGGTACGTGGTCCAGTAAGGCGCCGGGATGATGACCTCGTCGCCTGGGTTCAGCAGGGCCTGGAACGTGTTGAACACAGCCTGCTTGCCGCCGTTGGTGACCACGATGTTGGCCGGGTCGACCTCGATTCCGGAGTCCCGGAGGGTCTTTGCCGCGATTGCTTCGCGCAGTTCGATGAGCCCGTTGGTTGCCGTGTAGCGGTGGTTCTTGGGGTCGCGTGCGGCTTCGACCGCCGCATCGACGATGTAACCCGGGGTCGGGAAGTCAGGCTCGCCGGCACCGAATCCGATGACGTCCTTGCCTTGTGCCTTCATGTCCTTGGCACGGTTGGTTACGGCGAGGGTCGCCGATGGTGCGATGGCGGAAAGCCGGGCAGAGAGACGAGCAGGCATGAATAGTCCTTCGATGTTGCGGGGTAGCGCTTTCGAACCCGCAGATAGGGATATGTGGGGACACTTCCATCCTATCGATGCGGATGGGAAAATGAGTCATGGACTCAGAAAAGACGTCTCAGTTTTACGGCCATAAGAATCGTGAGGTTCGACAACGCGGCAAGCGGTTTCTTCCCGCTTGCGCTCTCGTTTTCGCGCTCACAGCGGTAGCTGCGTGTTCGAACGACCCAGGGCCTTCGAATCCATCACCTTCCGGCTCTTCGCAACCCTCCGCCAGCACGACAATGGAGCCTTCTGACATGCCGTCATCTTCGTCTGAAAGCCAGCAACCTGCTCCGTCTTCGAGCGAACGACCTTCGCCGCGCGGGCCAAGCGTGAACCCGTCACTACGGACTCCAGGCCCACCGCCAGTAGGTCGCGGTAAGGTAACCGGACTCATCGTGCATGTTAAGAAGGGTGCGGACCGCGAGGAAGTAGACCGTCAGGTCGCCGAGGTCCTCGAAGACTACGGAACAAAGGCTGAGCCTGGGGTCACGATGTTTGACGGCTCGTTCGTCTACAGCTTGGATCCTGGGTTTAAAGAGACACAGCTGGACGAAGTGAGCGAGGAGCTAGCGAAACTTCCGGACGTCACGTCTGCTGAACCGGACTCACAGGTACGCCTCCAATAGAGACGATGGCGTGCCCTGCCGCATCATCGCCTAGCTAACAACAGTGTGGCCGGTCTGGACTCTCCAGACCGGCCACACTGTTTTTATTGCCTCACCGTCCCTGTATCAGGTGGTGAGATTATTTGGTGTTGAGCTGTACGTCGTCGAGGTTGAAGATCGTCGAGTAGTAGTTACCTTCGTTTCCGAGGAAGCGTACCGTCACGGTCTTGCCTGCGAACTTGGACAGATCAACCTTGTGCTGCTGGTAGCCGCGGCCCTTCTCGAGGTTCGAGTGGGTCTTGAGAGTCGTCCAGCGGCTGCCGTCCCACACGAGCACGGCGAACTGGTCGCGTACATATGGGAACGGTTCATCCGAGCGAACCTTGAGCCAGTAGCTCAAGACCGCGTTCGAACCCCTAGGGATGGTCACCGTCTGGTCCAGGTTGTAGGTCGACGGGTAGGCCCAACCGTTGAACGAAGCCGAGGCGTTACCCGAACGGGCGTGGTTACGGTCGCGCATCAAGGTGTCGCGAGCGTTGGTTCGCCACGAAGTAAGGCCATTCTCGAAGCCGCCGTTCACAATGAGCTGCTTCTCAGGAGCAGGGCTCGGATCAGGTGTCGGTTCCGGAGTTGGCTTCGGCGTTGGTGTCGGCGTTGGTGTTGGCTTTGGCGTCGGGCTCGGCTGAGGCGCTGGAGCCTGGTTGCCGGCGGCAGCGCGTACGGCACGTCCTGCATCGACCAGGCCTACGCCGCATCCGCGCACACAGTAACCGCCGTTGACCGCCCGAGAAGTGTCCTTGAGTGTCTTCTCAACCTGTGCCGCACTCATGTTCGGGTTGACCGACTTCATGAGGGCAACGATGCCTGCAACGTGTGGGGTTGCCATCGAGGTGCCCTGGTACTCCGCGTAGCTTGGGCCAACTGGGTAGGTTCGGCCCGTGTTCACGGTAGAGAGGATACCGCCACCACGCGTGCGGGTGTCGCCACCTGGCGCGGAGATGTCCACGACATCACCGAAGTTCGAGTAGTACGACGGCGTACCGTTGGCGTTGGTCGCGCCAACAGTCACAACGTTCTGGCAGTTAGCCGGCTGAACGCCCGCGGCGTTCGAGCTTTCGTTACCGGCCGCGACAACAACGGTCGCACCACGGCTGGTAGCGAAGTTGATAGCGCGCTGGTAGACAGGCTGGCAGTATCCGCCACCACCCAGGGACATGTTGATGACGTCAGCTGGGTTCTGGTTGCGGGGCACGCCCGGGATATCTGCGCCGGCAGCCCATGCGAGACCATCTGCGATGTCGGACAAGCGGCCACCGCACTTACCAAGCACGCGGACAGGGACGATCTTCGCTTGAGGTGCTACACCAACCACACCCCGGGAATCTGCGACTGCAGCGATCGTGCCCGCGACATGGGTACCGTGCCACGAAGAACCGGAGCCAGGGGAACCAGGGCCGCATTCACCCGGTCCGCTAAAGTCGCCGCTGTCGAGCGGATCGTTATCGCGTCCGTTGCCGTCGCTGGACGACCAAGCGTCTGAGATGAAGTCGTAGCCAGGAAGCACGTTGGCATCCAGATCTGGGTGTCGCGTGATACCGGTGTCCAGAACAGCGACGACCGCGCCCCTACCTTGCGTGTACTGCCAAGCATCCTGTGCCTTTATGCCCCAGTTGCCGTTGAGACCCCACAGGTTCTGCCAGTACTGATCGCGCGGGTTAAGGCCCGTCGGGTACATGCGGAGGTCCGGCTCTACGGACTCAACAGCAGGGTCAGCGGCCAACTTCTTCATGAAGTCGTCGGCCTGTTTGCCCTTGAGGCGCTTCTTGCCGAGGTCGAACACGTGTGAACCGATTGCGGTCTTACGCAACTCTTTAGCCTTCAGGCCGTAAGCCTTACCGGCCTTCTGCCAGGCCTTCGCGCGCGTCGTGGCTTTGTTGGCGCCGCGTTCCGACTTCTTGTAGGTCACGATGAAACGGTCGTAGCCGTCGGCGTTGAGCTTTTCGACCATTTCTTGCTTAGCCTGAAGCTGCTTCTGAGCTTCAAGTGCTTCTTTATGGGACTGTTTGTCAGTTTTCTTCGTCAGAAAGCTCTGCGCCTGGGCAGAGGCTTCATTCTTAGCAACTGCAGGATTTGCTTGCGCCATCGCAGGTGGGATAGCCAGAGCGAGCGAAGCAACGCCAGCGCCGAGGGCGCCGATCAAGCGAGCGCGTGGTGCGATACGGGCTTGAGCCCGATGGGGGTGCGGAGTAGATGGAGTCACTATGATCGTCTTTCCGTGCTCAGGGAGCGATGTGAGATCGCTCACGGTGAGATAACGGTAGGCATTATCAAAGCGTTTGCGAAAGTACCTTTTCACATTTCTTGTCCGGTCCTCAGGAACCTCATGAGAACTGCATAGGATTGGGGGGTCGCGTGGAACAACACGTGTGGACAGAAAAGCATTGTGGCCGGTCTGGAAAATCCAGACCGGCCACAATGTTCTAGGTTGCCTTAACGTCCCTGAATCGGGGCGGGGAAGCTATTTGACGTTCAGCGCTACGTCGTCGAGGTTGAAGATCGTGGAGTAGTAGCTGTCTTCCTCACCGAGGAAGCGTACGGTGATCTTCTTGCCTGCGAACTTGGAGAGGTCAACCTGCTGCTGCTGGTAGCCGCGGTCCTTTTCGACGTTGGAGTGAGTCTTGACGACGGTCCAGTTCGTGCCATCGGAGACAAGAACCTTGAACGTGTCGCGTGCATACGGGAATGGTTCGTCCGAGCGGACCTTGAGCCAGTAGCTCAGAGTCGCGGTGGGGTTTGCAGGGACAGTCACCGTCTGATCCAGGTTGTAAGTGGAACGGTAGCCCCAGCCATTGAAGGCAGCCGAGCTGTTACCCGAGTGGGCGTGCGAGCCGTCCTTCATGACGAGGTCGCGAACGTTCGTGGTCCATGGGATGAGACCGCCTTCGAAGCCGCCGTTCACAATGAGCTGCTTCTCAGGGCCAGGCGTTGGCTCTGGCTCAGGCGTTGGCTCTGGCTCAGGCGTTGGCTCTGGCTCTGGGGTTGGCTCAGGAACCGGCGTGTCGTCACCTGCTGCAGCCTTGACAGCGCGGCCCGCGTCGACGAGGCCCTCACCACATGGCTGCGCACAACCGCCGTTGACAGGCTTCGAGGTGTCCTTGAGTGCCTGCTCAACCTGAGCTGGAGTCATCTCAGGGTTCACCGACTTCATGAGAGCAACGATGCCTGCAACGTGTGGGGTTGCCATCGAGGTGCCCTGGTACTCCGCGTAGCTTGGGCCAACTGGGCTCTTGTCGCCGCTGTCCACGGTCGAGAGGATACCTCCACCCTTCGTGCGGGTGTCGCCACCTGGTGCGGAGATGTCCACAACATCACCGAAGTTCGTGTAGTGCGAAGCTTACCGTTCTTATCGGTTGCGCCCACGGTTACAACACCCTGGCAGTTTGCTGGCTGGGAAGCACCCGCGTTTGAGGCTTCGTTACCGGCGGCGACCACGACAGTGGTTCCGCGGCTGGTAGCAAGGTTAATGGCTTCCTGGTAAGTGGACTGGCACAAGCCTCGGCCGCCCAGGGACATGTTGATGACGTCAGCAGGGTTCTCGTTGCGAGGTACACCCTGGACCTCGGCGCCGGCAGCCCAAGCGACACCGTCTGCGATGTCAGACAAGCGGCCACCGCACTTACCGAGGACGCGGACAGGAACAATCTTGGCTTCCGGTGCAACACCTACGACGCCCTGGGAGTCCGCTACCGCGGCGACCGTTCCCGCGACGTGGGTTCCGTGCCACGAGGAGCCGGATGCGCCAGATCCCGGACCGCATTCTCCGGCCTCGTTCCAGTCGCCGCTGTCGGTCGCATCGTTATCGCGGCCGTCGCCATCGTTGGAAGACTTCGGGTCAGAAATGAAGTCATAGCCCGGAAGGACGTTGGCATCCAGGTCAGGGTGCTTCGCGATGCCGGTGTCCACAACCGCAACAACGGAGCCCTTACCCTGCGTGTGCTTCCATGCGTCCTGCGCGTTCACACCATAGGAGCCGTTGAGGCCCCACAGGTTCTGCCAGTACTCGTCCTGCGGGTTCAGGTCTGTTGCGTACAGGCGAATATCTGGCTCGACCGACTCAACTGAAGGATCGGCAGCAAGCTTCTTCATGAAGTCATCGGCCTGCTTACCCTTCAAGTTCTTGCCGAGGTCGATCACGTGCGAACCGGTAGCCGTCTTGCGCAGCTCCTTAGCGTTCAGCCCGTATGACTTACCGGCCTTCTGCCAAGCCTGGGCCCGCGTCGTCGCCTTGCTTGCGGCACGTTCTGACTTCTTGTAGGTCACGATGAAGCGGTCATAGCCATCGGCGTTGAGCTTCTCGATCATGTCTCGCTTAGCTTGAAGCTGCTTCTTAGCCTCAAGCGCTTCCTTATGAGACTGCTTATCAGCATTCTTTTTTACGAAGCTCTGCGCCTGGGCAGAGACGTCGTTCTTGGCTACGGCAGGCGCAGCTTGTGCCATCGCCGGCGGGATAGCCAGAGCGAGGGAAGCCACGCCGGCGCCGATAGCGCCGACCAAGCGAGCGCGATGTGCGCTTCTGCCATGAGCCCGATGCGGGTGCTGAGTAGATGGAGTCATCATTATCGTCTTTCCGTGTTCGGGGAGCGATGTGACATCGCTCACGGTGATTTCACGGTAGGCATTATCAAAGTGATTGTGAAACCCCTGTTTCACTTTTCTTATGAGATCCTCAGTTGCTCCTTGATGTGTTCATGGAGCATGCATGGCAGGCCCATAGATAGCTATCCGTTGAGTGTGATGCCGATATGCCGATCCCAAATAAAACTGTCCGCGTGAGCCTGATTAGCGGCAGCGAACGGATGGGTTCGACTTCTTGTGTGCCTTCCGTGTAGACTAGACACTCGGTGTTCACCGCCTGCGGCATCGTGCGCCTCGATTCGGGTTCATTTCAGTCCCTGAAGCGGGTCGCTACGCGATAAAGTAGGGTGAACATTTGGTCAATGTTCATAAGTCGAGTTTTCTTGGCACATGAATCAAGCCATAAAGGGCAGTGGCGCAATTGGTAGCGCAACGGTCTCCAAAACCGTAGGTTGCAGGTTCGAGTCCTGTCTGCCCTGCGTTTGGGTGAAAGCCCAGCGGTAGCAGCGTGGACCCCGCACCCCTCGACCGGGGCCGCGGGGCCATGTTGTTTCAGTAAAGGATCTGAGCGCTAGGCGAGGCCTGAGTAGTAGTCAGGACCTGAGTAGTGCAGATCGGAAGGTGAACCAGTGACGGAAACCACGGCGCAGCGCAAGAAGCGCGGCTTCTTTGGTGCGATTTCTCTGTTCTTTGCACAGGTGATCCAGGAACTGCGGAAGGTTGTTTCGCCAACCCGCAAGGAACTGGTGAACTACTGGTTTGTTGTCCTCATGTTCGTGGTTATCGTCATGGTCATGGTGGGTCTGCTGGACTTCGTGTTCGGCAAGGTCGCCGTCTGGTCGTTTACCCGATAGCCACGCTCGAATAACCACGCGCGGAAGCGTGCGTGGCTAGCCACAGCGCCCTAAGCAGAAAGTAGGAACGAGTGTCCGAGCAGGAACTGGAAGCTAACGAGTCGGAACCGCGTACCGAGGTTGACTCGAACGTTGACGCCGCCGTCGACGCTGCCCAGGATGCGGACAACAACGCGGCAGCAGAAAGCGATGAGCTTGAAGAACTGCGCCGCAAGTTCCGTTCCAAGCTGCGTCGCCAGCCTGGTCAGTGGTACGTGATTCACTCGTACGCTGGCTACGAGAACCGCGTAAAGCTCAACCTGGAAACCCGTATTCAGACGCTGAATATGGAGGACTTCATCTACGAAATCCAGGTTCCGATGGAAGAAGCTGTGGTCGTCAAGAACACGGTTTCCAAGAAGGTGCGCCGCGTGCGCATCCCTGGTTACGTCCTGGTCCGTATGGAACTCACGGACGAATCGTGGGGTACGGTTCGCCACACCCCTGGCGTCACCGGCTTTGTTGGCAATGCCTACGACCCTATGCCGTTGAGCCTCGACGAGGTCTACTCGATGCTCGAGCACACGATCGAGGTTGAGGCAGAGGCGGAAGAGACCGGCAAGGAAGCAAAGGTTCCTGTCACCGAGGTCAAGGCAGACTTCGAGGTCGGCGAGGCCGTCATCGTCAACGACGGTCCGTTCGAATCGCTTCCGGCAACCATTTCCGAGGTCAAGCTCGAAACTCGCCAGCTCGTGGTTTTGGTTTCGATCTTCGAGCGTGAAACCCCAGTCACGCTGCAGTTCAACCAGGTAACCAAGGTCAACTAGATCCTTACCGCATAAGTTTTCGTCGCCCCGGCTCGCTTGGCTGGAGCTGACGATTCGGCCGCCGCGCCACGGCGGCCACCGGCCCTCGTACGCTCCTGTGCGAGGGTGAAGTTTGAGAGAGAAGGACCATACATGGCTCCGAAGAAAAAGGTCACTGGCCTGATCAAACTCCAGATTCAGGCAGGTCAGGCAAACCCGGCACCACCAATCGGTCCGGCGCTTGCACAGCACCGCGTCAACATCATGGAGTTCTGCAAGGCTTACAACGCTGAGACCGAATCCCAGCGCGGTAACGTCATCCCGGTAGAGATCACGGTTTTCGAAGATGGCTCGTTCACCTTCATCACCAAGACTCCACCAGCTTCCCAGCTGATCAAGAAGGCTGCTGGCGTAGCTAAGGGCTCCGGCGTTCCACACACCGACAAGGTGGGTAAGCTCACCAAGGATCAGGTCAAGGAAATCGCTGAATACAAGATGAAGGACCTCAACGCTAACGACGTTGAAGCTGCGTCCAAGATCATCGCAGGCACCGCTCGCTCGATGGGTATCGAGGTCGAGAAGTAATTGTGCTTCTCGCCGCACACACGCGAAAGTGCGGCGCAGGGCTGAACTACACCGCAAAAGCTGTGGGTTGAGCCCGAAACAGACAAAAGCATCATGCCCCGCCTAGGGGAGTGGGAAGGGTCGAGCGCGGCCCGAGTACCACAACTGCACAAGGAGAAAAGACGCAGATGGCAAAGCGCAGCAAAGCATATTTGGAAGCAGCCGCCAAGATTGAGGACGGCAAGCTGTACCAGCCGAACGAGGCTCTGGCTCTGATCAAGGAGACCACGAGCGCTTCGAAGGGCAACGCAACTGTTGAGGCTGTTTTCCGCCTCTCGGTTGACCCACGTAAGGCTGACCAGATGGTTCGCGGTACCGTGAACCTCCCACACGGCACCGGTAAGACCGCTCGCGTTGTGGTCTTCGCAGCTGGCCCGAATGCTGACGCAGCTCGTGAAGCTGGCGCAGACTTCGTTGGCTCGGACGACCTCATGGAGAAGATCCAGGGTGGCTGGACCGACTTCGACGCAGCCGTAGCTACCCCAGACATGATGGGTAAGGTTGGCCGCCTCGGTAAGATCCTCGGCCCACGTAACCTCATGCCGAACCCTAAGACCGGCACCGTGACCATGGACGTTGCGAAGGCTGTTGGCGACATCAAGGGCGGTAAGATCGACTTCCGCGTTGACAAGCACTCCAACCTCCACTTCATCGTTGGTAAGGCTTCCTTCGACCAGAACGCTCTGGAAGAGAACTTCAAGGCCGCTGTTGAGGAAATCAACCGCCTGAAGCCATCCGCTTCCAAGGGCCGTTACATCAAGAAGGCAACCCTCGCTACGACGTTCGGCCCTGGTGTTCCACTGGACCCAGCATCCGTTACCGTTCGCGGCTAATCGCTGCCACTAACAGCTCAATAGCGTTGTCCCCGGTCATGTTGATGGCCGGGGACAACGCTTTAATGACGCTCACGATGCGGTGCGCGAGTGGAGTGTGAAACCGCACTCGGTCTCTCGATTGGTGAATCTGAACCGTATGCGTTAGACTGATCGCTGTACCAAAGACCGTTGGTTATGGGCGTTCGCGCTCATCGAAGGTTCCCGCACTTGCAGGGCAGCCCACGTAGGGACAGATTCTTCACGAACCGAGGCGTTCACGCCGTCGATGTTCTCTGTGTAGCCCTGTGCCTATGTGCCAGGGCTAATTTGCTTAACGGGGCAACCAACCGGGATAAACCATCTTAGAACCCCGGAAGGAGTGTCATGGCTAAGAACGTCAAGGAGATCGCCGTAAAGGAGATCACCAAGGACTTTGAAGAGTCCCCGGCTGCAGTCCTGACCGAATACCGTGGGCTCACCGTGGAACAGCTCAAGGAGCTTCGCCGCTCCATGGGCCCAGACACCAAGTACGCAGTTGTCAAGAACACCTTGACTGAAATCGCTGCTAAGAACGCTGGTGTTGACGCATTCGAGGGCATGCTGAACGGCCCAACTGCTATCGCGTTTATCCGCGGTGACGCAGTTGCTGCTGCTAAGAGCCTGACCGATTTCGCCAAGGACCACGAGAAGCTCATCATCAAGGGCGGCTACTACGAGGGCCAGAAGATGGACGCTGAGCAGATCAAGGATCTTGCTGCTCTCGAGTCCGTCGAGCACCAGCTGGCTCGCGTTGCTGGTGTCCTCAAGGCACCTGCGTCCGCTGCTGCACGCATCATCGATGCGCTGCGTCTCAAGCGCGAAGAGGCCGGCGAAACCGCCGAAGCCCCAGCTGCAGAGTAGTCACCGGCCGCGGTTGATGCCGTGGCGCGGGACATCTGAGCCCCACAGTTTCAAATACACAAGCTTTACGCGGAGCACAGTTTCCGCATCGACGAAAGGACGCCACTATGGCGAAGCTCACCACCGAAGAGCTCCTTGACGCGTTCAAGGAAATGACCATCTTCGAACTCTCCGAGTTCGTTAAGCAGTTCGAGGAGACCTTCGAGGTCACCGCTGCTGCTGTTGCTGCAGCTCCTGCTGCTGGCGGTGCCGCAGGCGGCGCTGAAGAGCAGACCGAATTCGACGTCATCCTCGAAGCCGCTGGCGACAAGAAGATCGGCGTTATTAAGGAAGTTCGCGGCCTGACCTCCCTCGGCCTGAAGGAAGCTAAGGAGCTCGTTGACGGCGCTCCTAAGGCTGTTCTCGAGGGTGTCTCCAAGGAAGACGCTGAGAAGGCTAAGGAAGCTCTCGAGGGCGCTGGCGCAACCGTCACCCTCAAGTAATTTCCTTTCGCTTGAAGCGGCGTGAACGTACGCCGTTGAGAGTGGATAGAGTTTGGCCCGAGTCACCGAATGGTGGCACGGGCCAAACTCTTTTAACCGAGTTGCTTCTGCTAACGCGTGGGTTAGCGGTGGAGCAAGAGAGCGTCGCCCTGGCCGCCGCCACCACACAGCGCAACGGCCGCGGTGCCTCCGCCGCGTTCCTCGAGCTGGTAGCACGCTGTCACAACCAGGCGGGCGCCGCTCGCGCCGAGCGGATGGCCTAGTGCAATAGCGCCACCCCATGCATTCGCGGTACCAGGGGCCAGGCCGAGTTCCTTATGGGACTGAACCGAGACTGATGCGAAGGCTTCGTTGATCTCAACCACGTCGAGTTCGCTAGATTCCATTCCGGAACGCTCAAGTGCTTCCGTGATCGCGCGTGCTGGTTGCGAGTGAAGCGAGTTGTCCGGGCCTGCTACTTGGCCGGCAGAGCCGATGGTTGCAAGGATGTTTGCCCCGTGTTCTTCGGCCCACGCGCGCGAGACGACGACCACGGCAGCTGCGCCATCGGATAGGGGAGAGGAGTTGCCTGCGGTGATGGTGCCTTCCTTGGAGAAAGCAGGTTTGAGTGCGGCGAGTGTATCTGCAGTTGTGTCTTCGCGGACGCCCTCGTCCTCTATGACAGCATGCTGTCGCCCGCGATGGTCTGTCCACTCAACGCTTGCGATCTCGCGCTGCAGGTTATCGCGCGCAGAGGCCGCCCTTTGATGCGAAGCCGCGGCGCACGCATCCTGGTCCTCCCGCGAAATACCAAGCGCATCGTTGCCTGCGTCAGTCAGCGAACCCATCGAAATCTGATCAGCCGCATCCGTGAGGCCATCGTGTGCCAGAGAATCCACAGCAGTGATATCTCCGTACTTCCAGCCGCCGCGGGAGCCTGGCAACAGATGAGGTGCGTTCGTCATCGACTCCATGCCGCCTGCAACCACGACATCGGCTTCACCTAAGCGGACTAGCCGGGCCGCGTAAATCACAGCAGAAAGGCCAGAAAGGCACACCTTGTTGACGGTCTCCGCGTGAGCAGAGGCTGGCAGGCCCGGAACCCGAAGCGCAGCCTGGCGGGCGGGATTCTGGCCGCAGCCCGCCTGAACCGCTTGGCCCATCACCACAGCTTCAACGTTCTGAGCGTCAATACCGGCTCGCACAAGCGCCGCTTTGATCGCATGGACGCCCAAAGCAGCCGCCGAAAAATCCTTCAAACCACCCAAAAGACGAGCGAAAGGCGTGCGCGCGGCACCAATAATCACCGCATCGCGCCCATTCAAAGCAGTCATACCCTGCCAACCGCTAGGGTGTTGAGCACTCGACATAAAAACCTCCATCACACTTCAATGACATACAGAACACTGTGACCAGCATCTCACGTGCGAGCGCGGATACCACGCAAGCGACAACAAAAAGCCATTCGACACGCTTGACAAAATTCGCTAAGATAGACAGTTGCGGCTCTTATTGTCCTGTTACATCGACCTTCATATAGCGGTGGGTCGATGTTTTAACGTCTCTGCGAACCCCTAACATCCGCTGTTAGCTCGCGCACGACACAGGTAAAGCCGCACCCGGAAACATGACGGTCTGTGGAAGGAAAACCTTTGGTCGCCTCGAGCACCTCTCAGAACTCAACCGCTACTTCGGCTCGTACCGCCGCCGCAGCGGGCCGCATCTCCTTCGCGAAGATTCACGAACCACTCGACGTCCCGGATCTGCTTGCACTGCAGACCGAATCGTTCGACTGGCTCATCGGTAACGAACGCTGGCAGCAGCGCGTAGCGAAGGCAGAAGAAACAGGGGACACCAGCGTCCCACGCGTACCTGGCCTCGCAGAGATCTTCGAAGAGATCTCGCCAATCGAAGACTTCCAGGGCACCATGTCCCTGAGCTTCTCCGAGCCAGAATTCGCGGACCCTAAGTACACCATCGCGGAAGCAAAAGACCGCGACGCAACCTACTCGGCACCGCTCTACGTTCGTGCCGAGTTCATGAACAACCAGACCGGTGAAATCAAGCAGCAGACGGTCTTCATGGGCGACTTCCCGCTCATGACCGACAACGCAACGTTCATCATCAACGGAACCGAGCGCGTCGTCGTCTCCCAGCTGGTTCGTTCGCCAGGCGCCTACTTCGAGCGCACCCCGGACAAGACCTCCGACAAGGACATCTACTCCGCACGCGTTATCCCATCGCGCGGTGCATGGTTCGAGCTCGAGGTCGATAAGCGCGACCAGGTCTCAGTCCGCCTCGACCGTAAGCGTAAGCAGTCCGTCACGGTTCTGCTCAAGGCCCTCGGCTGGACCGAATCCCAGATCCTTTCTGAATTCGGCGACTACGAATCGATCCGCCTGACCCTCGAAAAGGACACCGTCCACACCGAGGAAGAAGCGCTTCTGGACATCTACCGCAAGCTGCGCCCAGGCGAGCCGCCGACCGTCGAAGCGGCACGCAACCTGCTTGAAAACCTGTACTTCACCCCGAAGCGTTACGACCTCGCTAAGGTGGGTCGCTACAAGCTCAACCACAAGCTCGGCATGGAGCTGCCAATGGGCACTCCAGAGTCCTACGTGCTGACCGAGGCCGACATCGTAGCTATGATCCGCTACATCGTCGCCCTCCACGCTGGTGAGCGCACCATCAAGGGTGTCCGCAAGGGCGAAGAGACCGACATCTCGATCAACGTCGACGACATCGATCACTTCGGTAACCGCCGCATCCGCGCGGTCGGCGAACTGATCGAGAACCAGGTCCGCACCGGTCTGTCCCGCATGGAACGCGTTGTGCGCGAGCGCATGACCACCCAGGACGTCGAGGCCATCACCCCGCAGACCCTCATCAACATCCGTCCGGTTGTTGCTGCGATCAAGGAGTTCTTCGGAACCTCCCAGCTTTCGCAGTTCATGGACCAGAACAACCCGCTCGCAGGCGTGACCCACAAGCGCCGCCTCTCGGCCCTCGGCCCAGGCGGTCTGTCTCGTGACCGCGCAGGCATGGAAGTTCGTGACGTCCACCCGTCTCACTACGGCCGCATGTGCCCAATTGAGACCCCGGAAGGCCCGAACATTGGTCTGATCGGCTCGCTCGCAACCTACGGTCGCATCAACTCCTTCGGTTTCATTGAGACCCCATACCGTCGCGTTGTCGACGGCGTGGTCACCGAGCACGTTGACTACCTCACCGCAGACGAAGAGCTTGAGCACCAGATCGCGCAGGCTAACGCGCCTCTCGCAGAAGACGGAACCTTCGAAGAAGACCTCGTGCTCTGCCGTGAACGCGGCGGTGGCGGTGAACCAGTTCTGGTTGCGCCAAACGAGATCGACTACATGGACGTCTCGCCACGCCAGATGGTGTCCGCAGCAACCGCGCTGATTCCGTTCCTCGAGCACGACGACGCGAACCGCGCACTCATGGGTGCGAACATGCAGCGTCAGGCTGTTCCGCTCCTCGAGCCGGATTCGCCGATCGTCGGTACCGGTATGGAGAAGTACCTCGCTGTTGACTCCGGCGACGCCGTCCTGGCACGCAAGCCGGGCGTCGTTACCAGCGTTTCGGCTGACCTCGTCTCCGTCATGAACGACGACGGCACGCAGACGAACTACCCGATCATGAAGTTCGCTCGTTCCAACCAGGGCAACGGCTACAACCAGAAGGTCGTTGTTTCTGAAGGCGACCGCCTCGAAGCACAGGCTCTCATCGCTGACGGTCCTGCAACGCAGGCTGGCGAGCTCGCGCTCGGTAAGAACCTGCTCGTAGCGTTCATGTCTTGGGAAGGCCTCAACTACGAGGACGCGATCATCCTCTCCGAGCGCATGGTTTCCGACGACGTCCTCACCTCGATCCACATCGAGGAATACGAGGTCGACGCACGCGACACCAAGCTCGGTGCCGAAGAGATCACCCGCGACATCCCGAACGTTTCCGAGGAAGTTCTTTCGCAGCTCGACGAGCGCGGCATCATCCACATCGGTGCTGAGGTCGAAGCCGGCGACGTCCTCGTGGGTCGCGTGACCCCGAAGGGTGAAACCGAACTGACCCCAGAAGAGCGCCTGCTCCGCGCGATCTTCGGTGAGAAGTCCCGCGAAGTCCGCGACACGTCGCTGCGTATCCCGCACGGTGAGTCCGGTACCGTCATCGGCGTCCGCATCTTCGACCGCGACGAAGACGACGAACTGCCACCAGGCGTCAACCAGCTGGTCCGCGTCTATGTTGCTCAGAAGCGCAAGATCACCGTTGGTGACAAGCTCGCTGGCCGCCACGGTAACAAGGGTGTTATCTCCAAGATCCTCCCTGTCGAGGACATGCCGTTCATGGCTGACGGCACCCCGGTCGACGTGATCCTGAACCCACTCGGTGTTCCGGGCCGTATGAACCTGGGCCAGGTCATGGAGCTGCACCTCGGCTGGGCTGCGTCCCAGGGCTGGAAAATCGAAGGCGAACCAGAGTGGATCAAGAACCTTCCGAACCTGCCTCGTGAGCAGGGCCCGGTCAAGGTTGCCACCCCGGTCTTCGACGGTGCGGAGGAAGAGGAAGTCCGCGGTCTGCTGGACTACACCCTGCCATCCCGCGACGGCGAGCAGCTGATCGGCAACTCCGGTAAGGCGACGCTGTTCGACGGCCGTTCCGGCCAGCCGTTCCCAGAGCCAATCTCCGTGGGTTACATGTACATCCTCAAGTTGCACCACTTGGTGGATGACAAGATTCACGCTCGCTCGACTGGTCCATACTCGATGATTACGCAGCAGCCGCTGGGCGGTAAGGCCCAGTTCGGTGGCCAGCGTTTCGGTGAGATGGAAGTTTGGGCGCTCGAGGCTTACGGCGCGGCTTACACCCTGCAGGAGCTGCTCACGGTCAAGTCGGATGATATCCACGGCCGTGTGAAGGTCTACGAGGCGATCGTCAAGGGCGACAACATCCCTGCCCCTGGCGTTCCTGAGTCCTTCAAGGTCCTGTTGAAGGAAATGCAGTCGCTGTGCCTCAACGTCGAGGTTCTCTCGACAGAAGGCGAGACCATTGAAATGCGCGATGCGGACGAGGAAGTCTTCCGGGCCGCTGAGGAGCTGGGTATCAACTTGTCGAATGTTGAGCCGAGCTCGGTTGATGAGGTCTAAGTAGCGCACGATGCGGTGGCGGGCTGGGGTGCCCGCCACCGGCTACGGACCTTTGTCCAGTCTGGTTGTGTTGCTGGGCTGGTGAACCACCTGATGAAGACTTCAAATTTTTGACGAAAGAGAGTAAGGACTTATGTCCACCGAATCGACTTTCGGATTGATGCGTATTGGCTTGGCTACTGCTGAGCAGATCCGCGAATGGAGCTACGGCGAGGTCAAGAAGCCGGAGACCATTAACTACCGCACGCTGAAGCCAGAGAAGGACGGCTTGTTCGGCGAGCAGATTTTCGGTCCTACGCGTGACTGGGAGTGCTCGTGCGGTAAGTACAAGCGCGTCCGCTTCAAGGGCATTATTTGTGAGCGTTGTGGCGTTGAGGTGACCCGCTCTAAGGTTCGCCGTGAACGTATGGGCCACATCGAGCTTGCTGCTCCAGTGACGCACATCTGGTACTTCAAGGGCGTTCCTTCGCGTTTGGGTTACCTTTTGGATCTGGCGCCGAAGGACCTTGAGAAGGTCATCTACTTCGCTGCGTACATGATCACCTCGGTTGATGAGGATCGCCGTCACGAAGAGCTGCCTAACTTGCAGGCTGCTCACGATCTCGAGATCAAGAACATCGCTAACCAGCGTGACGCTGATATCGCTGAGATCGCTCAGGAGCTTGAAGAGAACCTCGCTCGTCTTGAGGCTGAGGGTGCGAAGGCTGCTGAGAAGAAGAAGGCTCGCGACGCCGCCGATAAGGAAATGGCGAACGTCCGCAAGAACGCGGATGCCGAGATCGAGCGTCTCACCGAAGTGTGGGAGCGCTTCAAGACCATCAAGGTCGGTGACCTTGAAGGTAACGAGTCGCTGTTCCGCACGATGCGCGCTAAGTACGGCTTGTTCTTCGAAGGTTCGATGGGTGCTGAGGCGATCCAGAAGCGCCTGCAGAACTTCAACCTCGAGGACGAGGCCGAGGATCTGCGTGAGATCATCGCTACCGGTAAGGGCCAGCGTAAGACTCGCGCGATCAAGCGCCTCAAGGTTGTCAACGCTTTCTTGACGACCGATAACTCGCCTGAAGGCATGGTCCTGGATGCTGTTCCGGTGATCCCGCCTGAGCTGCGTCCTATGGTTCAGCTCGATGGTGGCCGCTTCGCTACCTCGGACCTCAACGACCTCTACCGTCGTGTGATCAACCGCAACAACCGCCTCAAGCGTCTGATGGATCTGGGTGCCCCAGAGATCATCGTGAACAACGAGAAGCGCATGTTGCAGGAGTCTGTTGACTCGCTGTTCGATAACGGCCGCCGTGGTCGTCCGCAGACTGGCCCGGGTAACCGCCCGCTGAAGTCGCTGTCTGACATGCTCAAGGGTAAGCAGGGTCGCTTCCGTCAGAACCTGCTCGGTAAGCGTGTTGACTACTCTGGCCGTTCGGTCATTGTTGTTGGTCCGCAGCTCAAGCTGCACCAGTGTGGTCTGCCTAAGCAGATGGCGCTTGAGCTGTTCAAGCCGTTCGTGATGAAGCGTCTGGTTGACCTCAACCACGCTCAGAACGTCAAGGCTGCTAAGCGTATGGTTGAGCGTTTCCGCCCTGCGGTCTGGGACGTTCTTGAAGAAATCATCGCTGAGCACCCGGTTCTGCTGAACCGTGCACCAACCCTGCACCGCCTGGGTATTCAGGCGTTTGAGCCGCAGCTCATTGAGGGTAAGGCTCTCCAGCTTCACCCACTCGCATGTGCTGCGTTCAACGCTGACTTTGACGGTGACCAGATGGCTGTGCACTTGCCGCTGAGCCCTGAGGCTCAGGCTGAGGCGCGCATCTTGATGTTGTCCTCGAACAACATTCTGAAGCCTTCGGACGGCCGCCCAGTTGCGTTGCCTGCGCAGGACATGATCATCGGTTTGAACCACTTGACGACTCACCGTGAGGGCGTTGCTGGTGAGGGCCGTAGCTTCTCGTCTGTTGCTGAAGCGATCATGGCGTTCGATGCGGGCGAGCTTGATCTGAACGCGGTCTGCACGATTGCGGTGGACAACTTTGTTCCGTCGTCTTCGCAGCCTGCCCCTGAGGGTTGGGTTGAGGGCCAGCCGGCTCTTCTTGAGACCACCCTGGGTGTTGCTCTGTTCAACGACTCGCTTCCTGAGGACTACCCGTGGTTCGCTGAGGTTGCTACGAAGGGCACCTTGGGTGACCTCGTGAATGACCTCGCGGAGCGTTACCCGAAGGTTGAGACAGCTCGCACGCTCGATAACCTCAAGGACATGGGCTTCCAGTGGGCTACCCGTTCGGGTGTCACCGTTGCGATTTCCGACGTGACCTCGCACATGGATAAGGCCGCGATCTTGGCTCCGTATGAGGAGCGTGCTCAGAAGGTTCAGACTCAGTTTGAGATGGGTCTGATCGCTGATGATGAGCGCCGTACCGAACTGATTGACATCTGGACTCAGGCGACCGACGAAGTTGCGTCCAAGATGCAGGAAGGTATGGAGAAGTACAACACCATTAACCGCATGGTGACCTCTGGTGCTCGTGGTAACTGGCTGCAGTTGCGTCAGATTGCCGGTATCCGTGGTCTGGTGTCGAACCCGCAGGGTGAGATCATTCCTCGTCCGATTAAGTCGTCCTACCGTGAGGGCTTGACGGTTCTCGAGTACTTCATCGCTACGCACGGTGCTCGTAAGGGTCTTGCGGATACCGCGTTGAAGACCGCTAACTCGGGTTACTTGACGCGTCGTCTGGTTGACGTTTCTCAGGACGTCATCGTTCGCGAGCACGACTGTGGCACGCGTCGTGGCCTCAAGGTCGCTATCGCGCACGAGGTCAACGGTGTCCGTACTCTGCACGAGACGGTTGAGAACTCGGCGTACACCCGCACCTTGGCTAAGGATGTTGTGGACGCTAACGGTGAGCTGTTGGCTGAGGCTGGCGACGATGTGGGCGATGTCTTGATTCAGCGCCTGTTCGATGCCGGCATTGACGAGGTCAACGTCCGTTCGGTTCTGACGTGTGATTCCGCTGTTGGTACGTGTGCACTTTGCTACGGCCGCTCGCTGGCTTCCGGCAAGCTGGTTGATATCGGCGAGGCTGTGGGTATTGTTGCGGCTCAGTCGATTGGTGAGCCTGGTACCCAGCTGACGATGCGTACCTTCCACTCGGGTGGTGTTGCTGAGTCTGGCGATATTACCCAGGGTCTGCCACGTATTCAGGAGCTCTTCGAAGCACGTACTCCTAAGGGTCTGGCGCCGATCACTGAGGTTGCCGGTCGTGTTTCGATCGAGGACACGGAGCGTGCTCTGCGCGTTATCGTGACCCCGGATGATGGCTCTGAGGAAGAGGCTTACCCGGTTCTGCGTCGTTCCCGCCTGTTGGTTGAGGAAGGCGATCACGTTGAGGTTGGTCAGCAGCTGGCTGCGGGTGCTATTGATCCGAAGCAGGTTCTGCGTGTTCTTGGCCCGCGTGAGGCTCAGAAGTTCCTGGTCCGTGAGGTTCAGGCTGTGTACCAGTCCCAGGGTGTGGGCATTCACGATAAGCACGTTGAGGTTATCGTTCGCCAGATGCTGCGCCGTATCACCGTGATTGATCAGGGTGACACGGATCTGCTCCCAGGTGAGTTGACTGATCGTGCGGTATTCCAGGCGGCTAACCGTAAGGCTGTCGCTGAGGGTGCTCGCCCGGCGTCTGGCCGTGACGAACTCATGGGTATCACGAAGGCCTCGCTGGCTACCGAGTCGTGGCTGTCGGCCGCGTCCTTCCAGGAGACCACGCGTGTTCTGACCCAGGCAGCTATGGAAGCGAAGTCTGATCCGCTGTTGGGCCTCAAGGAGAACGTCATCATCGGTAAGCTGATCCCTGCCGGCACGGGCTTGGATCGCTACACGCAGGTTGATGTTGAGCCAACTGAGGAAGCTAAGGCTTCGTTCTACTCCGGCCCGTCCGCGTTCTCTGGTTTTGATTACCAGGGTATGGATGCGTTCGGTGGCGAGTTCTCCGCGATGTCGATGGAGGACTACGGCAACTTCGGTCACGATTTCAACTGATCGGTAGTTGTTGCGACGCTAGCTAGATAGCTGGCGTAATACGTACGATGCGGCGGGTGCCTTCCGTAGGGGAGGTGCCCGCCGCATCGGCGTTTAAGGGTGTTTATGTTTCGGCAACGTGATGTTGCGTTGGTGTTTGGTTTGCGCTGGCAATGTTGAGGTGTGCGAGCTGCGTTGGCATGCCCATGTACTGTGGGCCGTGCCAATGTAGACCGTTCCAATGTGGGGCCCTATATGGAGATCTCTGTGGAGATCTCTGTGGGGTGCGCCACTGCGGATTGTGGTGATAGCGAAAATGCTGATACAGTTGTTAATCAGAGTTTTCGTGTGGAGAAGTGGACTCAGTCCGTGTCATTCGCAGGTTGAATGACGTACTCCACACTTTCGCACGCCTCGGACCATGCGGTTTAGAGATCGCGAGAAAACGATAACCGCACGCATCGCCCGCCCGTCTTACTTTGTGGGGCACCAGGGTGGGCTCGCGGACAGTCCGATCAGCAACGTAAGGACATAGATTGCCTACAATTCAGCAGCTGGTGCGCAAGGGTCGCGCTCCACAGAAGAACAAGTCGAAGACCCCGGCGCTTGAGGGTAACCCAATGCGACGCGGCGTGTGCACCCGCGTGTACACGACCACTCCAAAGAAGCCGAACTCCGCACTCCGCAAGGTTGCACGTGTTCGCCTCGCTGGTGGTACCGAAGTTACCGCCTACATCCCAGGTGAGGGCCACAACCTGCAGGAACACTCCATCGTGCTTGTGCGCGGTGGTCGTGTTAAGGACCTGCCAGGTGTTCGCTACAAGATCGTCCGTGGCGCACTCGACACCCAGGGTGTCAAGGACCGCGGCCAGGCCCGTTCCCGCTACGGCGCTAAGAAGGAGAAGAAGTAATGCCTCGTAAGGGTCCAGCTCCGAAGCGCCCTATTGTCAACGATCCGGTTTACGGCTCCGCATTGGTCACCCAGCTGATCAACAAGGTTCTCGTAGACGGTAAGAAGTCCACTGCAGAGCGCATTGTTTACGGTGCACTTGAAGGTACCCAGGCTAAGACCGGCAACGACCCGGTAGCCACCCTCAAGAAGGCCATCGAAAACATCAAGCCTGCACTTGAGGTTCGCTCCCGCCGCGTCGGTGGTGCAACCTACCAGGTTCCAGTTGAGGTCAAGCCTGGTCGCTCGGTTGCACTCGCACTGCGCTGGCTGGTCGGCTTCTCCAAGGTTCGCCGCGAGAAGAGCATGACCGAACGCCTCATGAACGAGATCCTGGACGCCTCCAACGGCCTCGGCGCTGCAGTTAAGCGTCGCGAGGATACTCACAAGATGGCGGAAGCCAACAAGGCGTTCGCTCACTACCGCTGGTAATCCACGTTCTACCCGGTGGCGATCCTCGCCACCGGGTACTGACACTTCAACCGTAAGGGAGACACCGTGGCACTCGACGTGCTCACCGACCTTCAGAAGGTCCGCAACATCGGCATTATGGCCCACATCGATGCGGGCAAGACCACTACTACGGAACGCATCCTGTTCTACACGGGTGTGAACCACAAGCTCGGCGAGACGCACGACGGTGCATCGACGACCGACTGGATGGAGCAGGAGAAGGAGCGCGGTATTACCATTACCTCCGCTGCAGTCTCCGCTTACTGGAACAACAACCAGATCAACGTCATCGACACCCCAGGTCACGTTGACTTCACCGTTGAAGTTGAGCGTTCCCTGCGCGTTCTCGACGGCGCTGTCGCTGTCTTCGACGCTAAGGAAGGCGTTGAGCCACAGTCCGAAACCGTGTGGCGTCAGGCTGACAAGTACGGCGTTCCACGTATCTGCTTCGTCAACAAGATGGACAAGATGGGCGCAGACTTCTACCACACGGTAGAGACCATCGTGTCCCGCCTTGGCGCTAAGCCACTCGTGATGCAGCTGCCAATCGGTGCTGAGAACGACTTCGTTGGCGTTGTCGACCTCGTCACGATGAAGGCCCTCAAGTGGGAAGCTGACTCGAAGGGCGACGTCTCCCTCGGCCAGAAGTACACCACCGAGGAAATCCCAGCCGACCTCCAGGAGAAGGCTGAGGAATACCGCGCGAAGCTCGTTGAGGACGTCGCTGAAGCTGACGAAGACCTCATGGAGAAGTACCTCGAAGGTGAGGAGATCTCGGAAGCTGAGCTCAAGGCCGGTATCCGTAAGCTCACCGTCTCCGACGAAGCTTACCCAGTCTTCTGCGGCTCCGCGTTCAAGAACCGCGGTATCCAGCCAATCCTTGACGCCATCGTCGACTACCTGCCATCGCCACTGGATGTTCCACCGATGCACGGTACCGATCCGAAGGACGAGACGATTGAGCTGACCCGTAAGCCATCCGTCGACGAACCATTCTCGGCTCTCGCGTTCAAGATCGCGTCCCACCCATTCTTCGGCACCCTGACCTTCATCCGCGTTTACTCGGGCCGCCTCGAATCCGGTGCTCAGATCCTGAACTCGACCAAGGGCAAGCGCGAGCGCATCGGCAAGATGTTCCAGATGCACGCAAACAAGGAACAGCCAGTCGAAGAGGTCGTAGCGGGCCACATCTACGCGGTCATCGGCCTCAAGGACACCACCACTGGTGACACCCTGTGCGCAGCTGACGCTCCGATCATCCTCGAATCGATGACCTTCCCAGAGCCAGTGATCTTCGTTGCTATCGAGCCGAAGACCAAGGGCGACCAGGAGAAGCTCTCGAACGCTATCCAGAAGCTCGTTGCTGAAGACCCAACCTTCACCGTTTCCCTCAACGAGGAAACCGGCCAGACCGAAATCGGTGGTATGGGCGAGCTGCACCTCGACGTCTTCGTCGACCGCATGAAGCGCGAGTTCAAGGTTGAAGCTAACGTCGGTAAGCCACAGGTTGCATACCGCGAGACCATCCGCCGCACGGTGGAGAAGGTCGACTTCACCCACAAGAAGCAGACCGGTGGTTCCGGTCAGTTCGCAAAGGTACAGGTTACCTTCGAGCCTCTCGAGGTTGAAGGCGACACCATCTACGAGTTTGAGAATGCCGTTACCGGTGGCCGTATTCCACGCGAATACATCCCATCCGTTGACCAGGGTATTCAGGAAGCCATGGAACTCGGTGTCCTGGCTGGCTACCCAATGGTCGGCGTCAAGGCAACCCTGCTCGACGGTGCATACCACGATGTTGACTCGTCCGAAATGGCGTTCAAGATCGCAGGCTCCCAGGTTTACAAGGAAGCCATGAAGCGCGCCAACCCGGTTCTCCTCGAACCGGTCATGGCCGTTGAGGTTCGCACCCCAGAAGAGTACATGGGTGACGTCATCGGTGACCTGAACTCCCGCCGTGGCTCCATCCAGTCGATGGATGACGCCCAGGGCGTTCGCGTCGTCAAGGCACAGGTACCGCTTTCGGAGATGTTCGGCTACATCGGCGACCTGCGTTCCCGTACGCAGGGCCGCGCAGTGTACTCGATGGTCTTCGACAGCTACGCTGAAGTCCCGAAGAACGTCGCGGACGAGATCATCCAGAAGTCCCGCGGCGAGTAATTCCTGTGGGGAGAACAAGTGGGCGGCGCTGCCGCGGTAGGGCCGCCCACTTGCTCACCGCCGGCATAGCTTTATAGGCTTACCGGCGGACGAACAGGGATCACCGCTAAGGTGAGGGAGATCTCACTGGATCCCGCTGAATTTTCATAAACCAACACGCCATCAGTAGACTGATCGTTAGCATGCTCACCAAAAGAGTGAGCAGTAATAAGTTTGCTGAAAACAGTTCTAGGAGGAACCTGTGGCAAAGGCAAAGTTTGACCGCTCCAAGCCGCACGTAAACGTTGGCACCATCGGCCACGTTGACCACGGTAAGACGACGCTCTCCGCTGCTATCTCGAAGGTACTGGCTGACCGTTTCCCATCGGAGACCAACGTCCAGCGCGACTTCGACACCATTGACTCCGCTCCGGAAGAGCGCCAGCGCGGTATTACCATCTCCATCTCCCACGTGGAGTACGAGACCGAGAAGCGTCACTACGCACACATTGACGCTCCAGGCCACGCTGACTACGTCAAGAACATGATTACCGGTGCTGCTCAGATGGACGGCGCAATCCTCGTGGTTGCTGCTACTGACGGCCCAATGGCTCAGACCCGCGAGCACGTTCTGCTGGCCCGCCAGGTTGGCGTTCCTGCACTGCTCGTTGCACTCAACAAGTGCGACATGGTTGACGACGAAGAGCTCCTCGACCTCGTCGAGATGGAAGTTCGCGAACTTCTGTCCTCCCAGGGCTTCGACGGCGACGACGCACCAGTTATCCGCGTTTCCGCTTACCAGGCTCTCCAGGGCGACGAGAAGTGGGCTGACTCCATCATGGAGCTCATGAACGCTGTTGACGAGTACATCCCAGACCCAGTCCGCGAGAAGGATCAGCCATTCCTGATGCCAATCGAGGACGTCTTCACCATTACCGGTCGCGGTACCGTTGTTACCGGCCGTGCAGAGCGCGGTACCCTCAAGCTCAACTCCGAGGTTGAGATCGTTGGTCTGCGCCCACTGCAGAAGACCACCGTTACCGGTATCGAGATGTTCCACAAGCAGCTCGACGAAGCATGGGCTGGCGAGAACTGTGGTCTGCTGCTCCGCGGTCTCAAGCGTGAAGACGTTGAGCGCGGTCAGGTTGTTGTCGAGCCAGGCTCGATCACCCCACACACCGAGTTCGAGGCAAACGTCTACATCCTCTCCAAGGACGAGGGTGGCCGTCACAACCCGTTCTACTCGAACTACCGCCCACAGTTCTACTTCCGTACGACTGACGTGACCGGTGTTATTACCCTCCCAGAGGGCACCGAGATGGTTATGCCAGGTGACACCACCGAGATGACCGTCGAGCTCATCCAGCCAATCGCTATGGAAGAGGGCCTCGGCTTCGCTATCCGTGAGGGTGGCCGCACCGTTGGTTCGGGCCGCGTTACCAAGATCATCAAGTAAGACCCTTCTTACTGATCTGGTGCAGGCCACATCGACATGATGTGAACCAGCCATAACGAAAAAGGGACCCGATTCTCCGTTAGGGGAGTCGGGTCCCTTTTCGTATGAGGTGGATTGTATCGGCAGCGCTGCATGGTGAAGTGCTACAGCTCGAGGGTTGTGCTGATCACACTGTTTTGTTAATCGGCTCAGAGTGTGGCACACTGGATAAGTTGGCTTTTTAGGGCTAAAGCTCTGCGCCAACAAGATCCCCGCAAAATAATCAGGCGTACAACACCGCAACGTTGAAGACACGCCCGAGTGCGTGGATCGGAGCTCGGCCGAGGCAAGGAACCCTGAAGTTTCAGGATTTGGCTCGAAACCGGGCGTGCCGGTCACAGTAAGCACATAGAGAACCAGACCTTCCTGGAAACTATCCGCTGCAGCTGTGACCCGTGAGGCACACATCAATAACAGTGCTAACAACGTAAGGAAGACAGCATGGCGGGACAGAAGATCCGCATCCGGCTGAAGTCATACGACCACGAGGTCATTGACACCTCCGCCCGCAAGATCGTGGATACGGTCACTCGCGCTGGCGCAACCGTCGTCGGCCCAGTGCCACTGCCAACGGAGAAGAACACGTTCACCGTGATTCGCTCCCCACACAAGTACAAGGACTCCCGCGAGCACTTCGAGATGCGCACCCACAAGCGCCTCATCGACATCGTGGATCCAACTCCAAAGGCCGTCGACTCGCTTATGCGCCTCGACCTGCCAGCGGATGTCAACATCGAAATCAAGCTTTAATAGGGAGGTGCTGAGATAACTATGACCGCAAGCCGCAACATCAAGGGCCTGCTGGGCACGAAGCTCGGCATGACCCAGGTCTGGGATAAAGACAACAACCTGATCCCGGTAACCGTCGTCAAGGCTGACGCTAACGTCGTCACCCAGCTGCGCAACGAAGAGCGCGACGGCTACACCGCGATCCAGATCGGCTACGGCCAGGTAGACCCAACCAAGGTCACCAAGCCACTCGCCGGCCACTTCAAGGCCGCAGGCGTGACCCCACGCCGCCACGTAGCCGAAGTACGTACCGCTGACGCAGCAGACTACGAGCTCGGCCAGGAACTCACCGTCGAGCAGTTTGAAGCCGGTTCCAAGGTAGACATCACCGGAACCACCAAGGGTAAGGGCTTCGCTGGTGCAATGAAGCGCCACGGCTTCGCCGGCGCTGGTGCATCCCACGGTCAGCACAAGAACCACCGCAAGCCAGGCTCCGTTGGCCAGGCGTCGACCCCAGGTCGCGTCTTCAAGGGCAAGAAGCTTCCGGGCCGCATGGGTGTTGAGCGTCAGACGACCCTGAATCTCACCGTTCACGGCGTAGACGCAGAGAACAACCTCCTGCTCATCAAGGGCGCCGTCCCAGGTCCTCGTGGCCAGGTTGTCCTGGTTCGCACTGCAGTGAAGGGAGCCTAACCAATGGCTATCAAAACCGTAAAGGTTGATCTCCCAGCAGAGATCTTCGATACCGAGGCTAACGTTGCTCTCTTGCACCAGGTAGTTGTTGCGCAAGAGGCAGCACGCCGCCAGGGTACGCACAAGACCAAGACCCGTGCAGAACGCTCCGGCTCCGGCATCAAGCCGTTCCGCCAGAAGGGTACCGGTCGCGCACGTCAGGGCTCCATCCGTGAGCCACAGATGCGCGGCGGTGGTATCGCACACGGTCCAGTCCCACGCGACTACTCCCAGCGCACCCCTAAGAAGATGAAGGCAGCTGCACTTCGCGGCGCCCTCTCCGATCGTGCACGCCACGATCGCATCCACGTCGTAGAGGACATCGTCACGGGCGACACCCCGTCGACCAAGCAGGCTCGCGAGAACCTCAAGTCCCTCACGACCAGGAAGAACCTGCTCGTGGTGCTCGAACGCGCCAACGACGTCGCAGCTCTGTCCGTGCGCAACCTTGAGTTCGTACACGCACTGTTTGTGGACCAGCTCAACACCTACGATGTGCTCCGCGCTGATGACGTCATCTTCACGAAGCTGCCTTCGACGCCTTCATCGGTAAGGAGGACGCCAAGTGACTAACATCAACCGTCGCACGGCCCACGACGTCATCGTCGCTCCGGTCGTTTCGGAAAAGAGCTACAACCTGATCGACGAGGGTCAGTACACCTTCCTGGTGGACCCACGCTCGAACAAGACCGAAATCAAGGCTGCAGTAGAGGAGATCTACGGCGTCAAGGTTGCATCGGTCAACACCAACAATCGCCCGGGTAAGCGCACGCGTACCCGCTTCGGTTGGGGACAGCGCAAGAACACCAAGCGCGCAATCGTCACCCTCCAGGGCGATGACACCATCGACATCTTCGGCGGTCCGGTCGCCTAAGGCAACCGGAGACCACTTTAACGAGGAACAATAAATGGCAATTCGCAAATACAAGCCGACAACGCCGGGCCTGCGTGGCTCGTCCGTTGCCGACTTCGCAGAAATTACGCGCAGCACGCCAGAGAAGTCCCTTCTCCGCCCGCTGCACAAGACCGGTGGCCGTAACAACACCGGCCGCATCACGACCCGTCACAAGGGTGGTGGCCACAAGCGCCAGTACCGTCTGATCGACTTCCGTCGCGCAGACAAGGACGGCGTACCGGCAAAGGTCGCTCACATCGAGTACGACCCGAACCGCACCGCCCGCATCGCACTGCTCCACTACGTGGACGGCACCAAGCGCTACATCGTAGCGCCAGAGCGCCTCAAGCAGGGCGACCGCGTCGAGTCCGGCCCGAACGCTGACATCAAGCCAGGCAACAACCTGCCGCTGCGCAACATCCCAGTCGGTACCGTTGTGCACGCAATCGAGCTCCGCCCAGGTGGCGGCGCAAAGATGGCTCGTTCCGCTGGTGCATCCGCTCAGCTCGTCGCACGTGAAGGCAAGCACGCACAGCTGCGTCTGCCATCCGGCGAAATCCGCAACGTTGACGTCCGCTGCCGCGCAACCGTCGGCGAGGTCGGCAACGCTGAGCAGATCAACATCAACTGGGGTAAGGCCGGCCGTATGCGCTGGAAGGGCATCCGCCCAACCGTCCGCGGTGTCGCTATGAACCCAGTCGATCACCCACACGGTGGTGGTGAAGGCCGTACCTCTGGTGGCCGTCACCCAGTCAACCCAGCCGGTAAGAAGGAAGGCCGCACGCGCCGTCCTAACAAGTCCAGCGACAAGCTCATTGTGCGCCGTCGCCGCACTGGCAAGAACAAGCGATAGGAGCTCTTAGATGCCACGCAGCCTTAAGAAGGGCCCCTTCGTTGATCAGCACCTTCTTGTGAAGGTCCTGAACCAGAACGAAGCAGGTACCCGCAACGTCATCAAGACGTGGTCCCGCCGTTCCATGATCGTGCCGGACATGCTCGGCCACACGATCGCTGTGCACGACGGACGTAAGCACATCCCAGTGTTCATCACTGAGTCGATGGTCGGCCACAAGCTCGGCGAGTTCGCTATGACGCGTACTTTCCGCGGCCACGTGAAGGACGACAAGAAGGGCAAGCGCCGCTGACCATAGGTCAGAGGTTGCAGCTCCTTCCTTAGGAAAGGAAAGCAATGGAAGCCAAGGCAATTGCGCGCCACCTGCGCGTTACGCCGATGAAGGCCCGGCGCGTCGTCAATCTTGTCCGCGGCAAGCAGACGACCGAGGCACTCGCGATCCTGAAGTTCGCCCAGCAGGGCGCTTCGGAGCCTGTGTACAAGGTTGTCGCCTCCGCTGTCGCGAACGCGCGCCAGAAGGCCGATCAGCAGGGTCTGCCGTTCAACGAGGACGAGCTCTACATCAGCGAAGCTTATGTAGACGAAGGCCCAACCATGAAGCGGTTCCAGCCACGCGCTCAAGGCCGTGCATTCCGCATCAACAAGCGCACCAGCCACGTCACCGTGGTCGTTGCCACGCCTGAGAAGGGTGGGGAGAAGTAAATGGGTCAGAAGATTAATCCAAACGGCTTCCGACTCGGTATCACCACCGACCACGTGTCGCGCTGGTTCGCCGATTCGAAGCTGCCGGGTCAGTCCTACGCTGACTACGTCAAGGAAGACGTCAAAATCCGCTCGCTGGTGACTGACGGCATGGATCGTGCCGGCATCTCCAAGGTCGAGATCGAACGTACCCGTGACCGTGTACGTGTGGACATCCACACCGCACGCCCAGGTATCGTCATCGGCCGCCGCGGTGCAGAAGCAGACCGTCTTCGCGGTGAGCTCGAGAAGCTCACCAACAAGCAGGTTCAGCTGAACATCCTCGAGGTCAAGAACCCAGAGATCGATGCGCAGCTCGTAGCTCAGGGTATCGCTGAGCAGCTTGCCTCCCGTGTGGCATTCCGCCGTGCAATGAAGAAGGCAATCCAGTCGGCAATGCGCGCTGGCGCTAAGGGCATCCGTGTCCAGTGCTCCGGCCGCCTCGGTGGCGCAGAAATGAGCCGCCGCGAGTTCTACCGCGAGGGCCAGGTGCCACTGCACACTCTCCGCGCGAACATCGACTACGGCTTCTTCGAGGCAAAGACCACCTTCGGCCGCATCGGCGTGAAGGTCTGGGTCTACAAGGGAGACGTCACTGATAAGGAACTCGCTGCACAGCAGGCAGCAGCACCAGGCCGTGGTGGCCGTCGCGGCGATCGCCGTGGTGGCGGTCGCGGTGGCGAGCGTCGCCGTCGTAACGATCGTGGTGCAGCAGCTCCAGCAGCAGCTGAAGGAGGCAACGCCTGATGCTGATTCCACGTCGCGTCAAGTACCGCAAGCAGCACCACCCAGGCCGTAAGGGCATGGCATCTGGTGGCACCGAGGTGACCTTCGGTGAGTGGGGCATCCAGGCTCTCACTCCTGCATACGTCACCAACCGCCAGATTGAAGCTGCACGTATTGCGATGACCCGCCACATCAAGCGTGGCGGTAAGGTCTGGATCAACATCTTCCCAGACCGTCCACTGACCAAGAAACCTGCCGAAACCCGCATGGGTTCCGGTAAGGGTTCGCCAGAGTGGTGGGTTGCAAACGTCAAGCCAGGTCGCGTTATGTTCGAACTGGCAGGCGTTTCCGAAGAGGTCGCTCGCGAAGCTCTTCGTCTTGCAATCCACAAGCTTCCGCTGAAGGCGCGTATTGTGCGCCGCGAGGGTGGTGAATGATCCAATGGCTATCGGTTCTAAGGATCTCGCAGTCGACAAGCTCGACGGCATGGACAACGCTCGTCTGAACGAGGAGCTTGCAAACGCTAAGAAGGAACTCTTCAACCTGCGTTTCCAGGCTGCAACCGGTCAGCTCGAGCAGCACGGTCGCCTGAAGGCCGTCAAGCGCGACATCGCTCGCATCTACACGATTCTTCGTGAGCGTGAGCTCGGCATCCGCGAGGATGTTGTCGCTACCAAGACTGACGACAAGAAGAAGACCAAGAAGAAGACCAAGAAGGCGGAGGACGCTAAGTGATGAGCGAAAAGGAGAACGCTGTGGCCGAAGAGGCACAAGCCCGCGGTTACCGCAAAACCCTGCGCGGTTACGTGGTGTCCGACAAGATGGATAAGACCATCGTGGTCAACGTTGAGGACCGTGTGAAGCACGCCCTCTACGGCAAGGTCATGCGCCGCTCGAAGCGCGTGAAGGCTCACGATGAGAACAACACCGCCGGCATTGGCGACTTGGTCATCGTGGCTGAGACCCGCCCGCTGTCCAAGGACAAGCACTGGCGCCTGGTTGAAATCGTCGAGAAGGCGAAGTAAGCCAGATCTAGCTATCGGGGCAGCATCCCGCTGACCCATCTAGGCCGGAACTGTGATCGTGCTAACGCGATTACAGTTCCGGCCCTCTTTTTTGTTAGACTAGAAAGTCCGTGCGTTAGCTGGTTGCGCGCGCCCTAAAACAAGTGTGCCAAGACCTAAGGTCTAAAACACTCGTAACGGGCAAGTGAACGGAGACTATCCACCTCCACCAGCTGACATAGAGATCAGCCAGCCACACCATCGGCAGCTTATATATCTCAAGCACGGGCTCAGGCCGAAAGCCTCGGCCCTGACCCCTCCACTGGAACGCAACAAACGTTCCGACGCATGGGTCAGGGGTAAGCGATGGCCTGAGAAGTCCATTCATTCCGTTCCGCAAGGCTTCGAGTACGAAGAACCAGCGAGACACAGGAGAGACTAGTGATTCAGCAGGAATCGCGACTGAAGGTCGCCGACAACACGGGCGCCAAGGAAATCCTGGCCATCCGCGTTCTCGGCGGAACCAACCGTCGCTATGCAGGAATTGGTGACGTCATCGTCGCCACCGTCAAGGACGCAATCCCTGGCGGAAACGTAAAGAAGGGCGACGTCGTCAAAGCCGTCGTCGTCCGTACCAAGAAGGAACGTCGCCGCGTTGACGGTTCGTACATCAAGTTCGACGAAAACGCAGCCGTTATCCTCAAGAACGACAACGAGCCACGCGGTACGCGTATCTTCGGGCCAGTAGCCCGCGAGCTGCGCGATAAGCGTTTCATGAAGATCGTTTCGCTGGCGCCGGAGGTGCTCTGACTCATGGGTGCAAAGATCAAGAAAGACGACCTGGTACAGGTCCTGTCCGGCAAGGACAAGGGTCTCCAGGGCAAGGTCCTGAAGGTTATCCCGTCTGAGCAGCGCGTGATTGTTGAAGGCGTCAACGTCGTCACCAAGCACAACCGTGAAGGCCAGACTGAACGCGGTTCAAAGACCGGCGGCATCGAGAAGGTCGAGGCACCGATCCACGTTTCCAACGTTGCGATCGTTGACCCAGAGACCAAGAAGCCAACCCGTGTTGGCTTCCGCCTCGAAACCGTAACCAAGGACGGCCGCGAGAAGACCGTCCGTATTCGTTACGCCAAGGCTTCCGGGAAGGATCTGTGATGACTGAAACCGCTACGAAGATCCAGCCGCGTCTGAAGACCAAGTACCGCGAAGAGATCAAGGGCGAACTGCAGAAGCAGTTCGAATACAAGAACGTCATGGAAGTTCCAGGCCTCGTGAAGGTCGTTGTGAACATGGGCGTTGGCGAAGCCGCACGTGACTCGAAGGTCATCGAAGGCGCAGTACGCGACCTGACCGCGATCACCGGCCAGAAGCCACTTGTATCCAAGGCTCGCAAGTCGATTGCACAGTTCAAGTTGCGCGAAGGCATGCCAATCGGCGCCTACGCGACCCTGCGCAACGACCGCATGTGGGAGTTCGTCGACCGCCTCGTCACGCTGGCACTGCCACGTATCCGTGACTTCCGTGGTCTGAACCCTAAGCAGTTCGACGGTAACGGGAACTACACGTTCGGCCTGACCGAGCAGGTTATGTTCCATGAAATCGATCCAGACAAGATCGACCGCACCCGCGGTATGGACATCACCCTCGTAACGTCCGCAAAGACCGACGAAGAAGGCCGCGCGCTCCTCAAGGCGCTGGGCTTCCCGTTCAAGAACGAAAACTAAACCAACTACGTCGAAGGTCCTCCGAAACCAGCCCTAACAGGCGGCGAGGAAACCCCGACGAGGAAGGGCACAAGCCCACATGACCATGACAGATCCGGTCGCAGACATGCTGACGCGTCTGCGCAACGCGAACTCTGCACACCACGAGGACGTCACCATGCCGTCCTCCAAGCTGAAGGTCCGCATCGCGGAAATCCTCAAGGCTGAAGGCTACATCGCTGACTACGCCGAAGAGGACGCCCGCGTTGGCAAGAACCTCAAGATTGACCTCAAGTTCGGCCCGAACCGTGAGCGCGCCATCGCTGGCCTCCGCCGCGTCTCGAAGCCAGGCTTGCGCGTCTACGCGAAGTCCACTGAGCTGCCTAAGGTATTGGGCGGTCTTGGCATCGCGATCCTGTCCACGTCTTCCGGTCTTTTGACTGACCGGCAGGCAGAGTCCAAGGGCGTTGGCGGCGAAGTCGTCGCTTACGTCTGGTAAGGGAAGGGGAAGACACTATGTCACGTATCGGACGTCTTCCGATCACCGTTCCCTCGGGCGTCGAGGTCAAGATCGACGGCCAAGAGGTATTCGTGAAGGGCCCTAAGGGCGAGCTCTCCCACACCGTTCCTTCGATGCTGACTGTTTCTCAGGAAGAGAACACCGTCAAGGTCGAGCGTCCGGATGACGAGCGCGAAACCCGCGGCCAGCACGGCCTGACCCGCACCTTGATCTACAACATGATCGTTGGTGTCACCGAGGGCTACTCCAAGAAGCTCGAAATCACCGGTACTGGTTACCGTGTAATGGCCAAGGGCCAGGATCTCGAGTTCCAGCTCGGCTTCTCGCACCCAATCATCGTGAAGGCCGCCGAAGGCGTTACCTACACGGTTGAAGGCACCAACAAGGTGACCGTTTCGGGTATCGACAAGCAGCGCGTCGGTGAAGCCGCCGCGAAAATCCACAAGCTCCGTAAGCAGGATCCTTACAAGGGTAAGGGCATCAAGTACGAGGGCGAAGTCATCCGCCGCAAGGTCGGAAAGGCAGGTAAGTGACTATGGCTCTGGCTACAAAGAAGAGCTCCCGGGCTGCCTCCCGCAGCCGTCGTCACGCTCGTGTGCGCAAGCACATCGTGGGCACCGCTGTCCGTCCGCGCCTCGTCGTTTCCCGCTCCGCGCGCCACATCGTCGCGCAGATCGTGGACGATGGCCGCGGCGTGACGCTCGCGTCTGCCCGCACCATGGAAGCCGATATTCGTGCTTTCGAGGGTGACAAGACCGCAAAGGCTAAGCGCGTTGGCGAGCTTCTCGCTGAACGTGCAAAGGCTGCCGGTATCGAAGCTGTGGTTTTTGACCGCGGCGGTAACAAGTATCACGGCCGCGTGGCCGCGGTCGCCGAAGGCGCGCGTGAAGGTGGGCTGGCACTGTGAGTGAAGAAATGAAGAACGAAGCCCCTGTGGAAGAGCAGAACAACGCCCAGGGCGAAGAGAAGAACGACGCGGGTCAGCGTCGCGGACGTGGCGAAGGCCGCGGTCGCGGTGAAGGCCGTGGACGTGGCGAGGATCGCGGCCGTGGCCGTGACAACCGCCGTGGCCAGGACGATGACAAGGACAAGTTCCTCGAGCGCGTCGTCACCATTAACCGTGTTTCCAAGGTCGTCAAGGGTGGTCGTCGCTTCAGCTTCACCGCGCTTGTCGTCGTAGGTGACGGCAACGGCATGGTTGGCGTCGGCTACGGTAAGGCCAAGGAAGTTCCAGCAGCCATCCAGAAGGGTGTGGAGGAAGCTAAGAAGAACTTCTTCCGCGTTCCACGCGTTGGCACGACCATCCCGCACCGCGTCAAGGGCGAAGCCGCTGCAGGCGTCGTTCTCCTTGTTCCGGCTGCTGAGGGTACTGGTGTTATCGCTGGCGGTCCGGTTCGTGCAGTACTCGAGTGCGCAGGCATTCACGACGTGCTGTCGAAGTCCATGGGCTCGACGAACCAGATCAACATCGTGCACGGCACCATCGCTGCGCTGAAGTCGCTTGAAGAGCCAGCAGCTGTCGCTGCTCGCCGCGGCTTGGCTCTCGATGAGGTTGCTCCAAGCGCGATGATCCGCAAGATGCAGAACGCGAAGGCAGGTGCCTAATTATGAAGAACCTGACTCCGTCTGATGCAAAGCTGAACATCACCCTTGTTCGTTCCGTTGCTGGCCGTACCCCGGCTCAGCGTGAGACGGTACGTTCGCTGGGTCTCAAGCGCATCGGCCACACGGTCGAGCGCACTGCAGACGCAGTAACCGTTGGCATGGTGAACAAGGTGAAGCACCTGGTTGAGGTCGAGGAGGCCAAGTAACCATGTCTGAGAACACTGAGAACCCGATCAAGATCCACGATCTTGCCCCGGCACCAGGTTCCCGCAAGTCGAAGACTCGCGTTGGCCGTGGTGAAGCATCCAAGGGTAAGACCGCAGGTCGCGGTACCAAGGGCACCAAGGCACGTCGCCAGGTACCTGCAGGCTTCCAGGGCGGTCAGCTTCCGCTGCACATGCGCCTGCCGAAGCTCCGCGGCTTCAAGAACCCATTCCGCACCGAGTACCAGGTTGTTAACCTGACCCGCCTCGAGGAACTGTTCCCAGAGGGCGGCGAGGTTACGGTCGAGGCACTCGTTGCTAAGGGCGCTGTACGCAAGAACCAGCCAGTCAAGGTGCTTGGCACCGGCGAGCTGAACGTGAAGCTCGATGTGAAGGTCAACGCCTTCTCCGCATCGGCTTCCGAGAAGATTCAGGCTGCTGGCGGTTCCGCTACCATCGTCTGAACATACGTTGAGCGGCATGTGACCGTGTAACAGTTACATGTGGCTCTGCAAGGAGGGGCTCTTTCCGATACGCCGGAAAGAGCCCCTCTTATTTTTATAGAAGATTCTGCGGTAACAATATGCGTGGATACGCATCAATGGAGCGTATCCACGGCGCGCACAAGGCCAAAACATTCCGCTAGGCGAAGATTTCAAACTGTTAGATTAGCCCCAGCCCGTACTTACCGGTAGAATCCCAAGAGCTTAACTGTGTCTTTGGTCTTTGCGCCATCGAGACACAGGTTTATTGTCCACTTGCAAGGAGTCCACGCGTGCTGAGCGCAATATCAAGGGTTTTCAAAACCCCAGATCTGCGACGTAAATTGCTGTTTACGATCGGCATCATCATCGTCTACCGCATCGGCGTATTCATTCCGGCGCCAGGCGTGGACTATTCGGCGGTGAACCAGTGTCTAGCCCTGACTGATACGTCGGGTGGCTTGTATGAGTTCGTCAACCTGTTCTCGGGTGGCGCGCTGTTGCAGGTATCGATTCTTGCGATGGGCATCATGCCGTACATTACGGCGTCCATCATTGTGCAGCTGTTGCGTGTGGTTGTCCCACACTTTGAGGCGCTCCACAAGGAAGGCCAGGCGGGTCAGGCTAAGCTCACGCAGTACACGCGTTACCTGCCGTTGGTTTGGGTATGTTGCAGGCTACGACGCTTGTGACGCTCGCGAATACGGGTAACTTGTTCCCGGGCTGCCCGGCTCCTGTTTTCCCTGAAAGCAGTTTGTGGACCATTCTGCTGGCTATCGTCGCGTTGACTGCCGGCACGGTCTTCATTATGTGGCTCGGTGAGCTCGCAACCGAGCGCGGTGTCGGTAACGGTATGTCGCTGCTGATCTTCGTGTCTATCGTGGCTGGCTTCCCAGGCTCGATGATGAACATCCTTCAGCAGAAGGGCTGGTTCATCTTCTTCGTCGTGATTGTTCTGGGCCTCGTGGTTCTTGGTTGCGTGGTCTTTGTTGAGCAGTCGCAGCGTCGCGTCCCGGTTCAGTATGCGAAGCGTATGATCGGGCGCCGCACGGTGGGGGGTACGTCGACGTACATTCCGATCAAGGTCAACATGGCCGGCGTGATCCCTGTTATCTTCGCGTCCTCGTTGCTGACGTTGCCGATGATGCTGGTGCAGTTCAACCAGGATGCCCAGGGCAACATGCCTGGCTGGGCTGAGTGGATCAACGCTAACCTTGCGACGACGTCCGCGCCGCTGCACATGGTTCTGTACCTGCTCCTGGTATTTGGTTTCACATATTTCTACGTCTCCATCACGTTCAACCCGGTTGATGTTGCAGACGACATGAAGAAGTACGGCGGCTTTATCCCGGGCATCCGCGCTGGAGAGCCGACCGCTAAGTATCTGGGCTATGTCTCGTCCCGTATCACGTTCGCTGGCGCTGTCTATTTGGCGTTGATTGCGGTCATTCCGGTGATTGCGCTGGTATCGGTCGGGGCAAACCAAAACTTCCCATTCGGTGGTACTTCGCTGCTGATTATGGTTGGTGTTGGTCTTGAGACGGTCAAGCAAATCAACGCTCAGATGCAGCAACGACACTACGAAGGACTTCTGCGATGACAAAGCGTTTGTTGATTGTTGGCCCTCCGGGCTCAGGTAAGGGTACTCAGGCTGCTCGTATCACTGAGGGTTTGGGTGTTGTAGCGATTTCCACGGGTGACATTTTCCGTGCGAACGTCAAGGAAATGACGCCGTTGGGCATCGAGGCGAAGAAGTACATGGATCGTGGTGACTATGTGCCTGACTCCGTGACGAACTCGATGGTTGAGGATCGCCTCGCTCAGGATGACGTCAAGGATGGCTTCCTGCTGGACGGCTACCCTCGCACGGTCGCGCAGGTTGAGTTCCTCGACGGTGTTCTGAAGGCTAAGGGCCAGGATCTTGATGCTGTCATTCTGTTGACGGCTGATGAAGATGAGCTGGTCAAGCGTCTTCTGAAGCGTGCCGAGATTGAGGGCCGCGATGACGACACCGAAGATGTTATCCGCCACCGTCTTTCGGTCTACAAGGAGCAGACGGCCGATGTGGTTGCTGCCTACCGTGACCGCGGGCTGGTCCGTGAGGTTGATGGCTTGGGTGAGCTCGACGAGGTTACCGCGCGCATCATGGATGCGTTGAAGGCCTAACCTGACGCGGTTGAGATTTGTTATGGGCGGCGCCCGGTCCTCGTTTACGGGGCCGGGCGCCGTTCGTTTGTTTTTGTTTGTGGAGTATGCGGAGGAGGGGCGCCGGTATGCGCTCTGTTGAATATAAGAAGCCTGCTGAGCTGAAGCGGATGGCCGATGCGGGCGTAGTTCTGCGTGAGGCTTTGGACGAGACGGTTGCAGCGGTGAAGCCCGGCGTTACGACTCTGGAACTGGACCAGGTGTTCCGTGGCGTGCTGGATCGGCACAGAGCGCAGAGTAACTTCTTGGGCTACCACGGTTTCCCGGCCACGATCTGCACTTCCGTCAATGACGAAGTTGTGCATGGCATCCCGGGGGAGAGGGTCCTCCAGGACGGAGACGTGTTGAAGATTGACGGCGGAGCCATCGTTGATGGATGGCACGCTGATTCTGCGCGGACGGTTTTGATTGGTGAGGTCTCGCCTGAGGATCAGCGTCTTTCCGACATCACACGTGAGGCGATGTGGGCTGGTATTGCGGCTGCGGCATCGGCTCGTTTTGTGGGTCAGATCGGTCAGGCGATCGAGGCATCAGTGCTCGATCAGGGCGGCCATGACCTGGGAATCCTGGAGGATTACTGCGGCCACGGCATCGGTTCAGAGATGCACATGGCTCCGGACGTGTTGAACTATGCGGCGGATTACCGTGGCCCGCGCATCAAGCCTGGCATGGCGTTGGCGATTGAGCCGATGCTAGTGACCGGCGGCCTGGATACCAAGACGCTGGCAGATGACTGGACTGTTGTCACGACCGATGGTGGCCGTGCTTCTCAGTGGGAACATACGGTTTTGTTCCATCGTGGTGGCATTTGGGTTTCTACCGCCGAAGATGGCGGGGCGGCTGATCTTGCTCGTTACGGTGTAACTCCGACGCCGGTACAGGCCTAACCTGGATGTTGGGTCGCCTCATTGCCACGCGAGGGCGATCCGCCTCACACGCAGTTGCTTGATTCTGTGATAGTGAGCTAAGATGGATAGCTGGTTGCTTTGCTACGCATTTAACGTTCAAAGTGGCCAGTCAATCATCGCTATCTGTCAGCATCATACTGGTGATGTTGATAGGTTCGGACGTTAGCGGAGGATATGGGTAAGAAAGAAGGAGTCATCGAGCTGGAGGGCACCGTTACGGAGGCTCTACCAAACGCGATGTTCCGTGTTCGTTTGCAAAATGATCACGTAGTTCTGGCAACGATCTCTGGAAAGATGCGCCAGCACTACATCCGAATTCTTCCCGAGGACCGCGTGGTCGTTGAACTGACCCCGTATGACCTCAACCGTGGACGGATTGTCTACCGCTACAAGTGATCTCTGAAGATCCAGTCACGGCGTACCCTGCAGACGGGTCCGCCGTTGGTCTGTGTCTGAAGGGATGTTCGCGTCTGACGTGATGTTTGAAATCAAAAACTGATCAATCAGAAACGTAAGGACACAACCGACGTGAAGGTCCATCCGAGCGTGAAGCCAATCTGCGACGACTGCCGCGTCATTCGTCGCCACGGCGTCGTTATGGTTATTTGCTCCAACCCTCGCCACAAGCAGCGCCAGGGCTAAGCAAAGCAGCAGACGCACGGCACCACGCCACACATTGAAAATAAGCAGTACCGGGTAGCTCAGCTACCGTCTACCCTCGGGCTACCAGGAGGCCGGGGCCGCATCGAAACGGTGCGGATGGTATTGCCGAACACCTCCTGAACACAGTAAGGAAGAGACCACTATGGCTCGTCTCGCCGGTGTTGATATTCCGCGCGATAAGCGCGCAATCATCGCACTCACCTACATCTATGGCGTGGGCAAGACCCGTGCCGCCGAGACCCTCGAAGCAACGGGCATCGACCCAAACACGCGCATCAAGGATCTCAGCGACGATCAGCTCGTGAAGCTGCGCGACCACATCGAGGGCTCCTACACGGTTGAAGGTGACCTTCGCCGTGAGGTTGCAGCCGACATTCGCCGCAAGGTCGAAATCGGCTCCTACCAGGGTGTGCGTCACCGTCAGGGCCTCCCGGTCCACGGTCAGCGCACCAAGACCAACGCTCGCTCGCGCAAGGGTCCTAAGCAGACCGTTGCCGGTAAGAAGAAGGCTCGCTAATCCACGCGGTTAGCTCGCCCAACTTAGAGAAGACTTTCAGGTAGGAGTAAAAATGCCCCCAAAGGGTCAGGCCACGAGCGCGGCACGTAAGCCGCGTCGCGTAGTCAAGAAGAATGTTGCGCAGGGTCATGCGCACATCAAGTCCACGTTCAACAACACCATCGTTTCGATCACCGACCCAACCGGTGCTGTGATCTCCTGGGCCTCTTCGGGCCAGATGGGTTTCAAGGGCTCGCGCAAGTCGACCCCGTATGCTGCGCAGATGGCTGCCGAGAAGGCCGCTAAGGAAGCACAGCACCACGGCATGCGCAAGGTAGATGTTTTCGTGAAGGGCCCGGGTTCGGGCCGCGAAACCGCAATCCGTTCGCTTCAGGCTGCAGGCCTCGAGGTTGGCTCCATTCAGGACGTCACCCCGGTTGCACACAACGGCTGCCGCCCGCCGAAGCGTCGTCGCGTCTAGTACGCGGGTTGCGCGCTGGACAACGCAATGCAGTACAAAATGTGTTGTGGAGTCCTGTCCCGGAAGATCCGATGTTCTTCCCCCGGAGTGGGGAACAACAGTTCCTCATTCACCCAGTCGCCATCTGCAGCGTCATATAGCGGACGCTCGCTGAAAGGACAACATCCGTGCTAATTGCACAGCGCCCGACCCTGACCGAAGATCAGCTGTCTGAGACCCGTTCACGCTTCACCCTTGAGCCGCTTGAGCCAGGTTTTGGCTACACGATCGGTAACTCTCTTCGCCGTACTCTGCTTTCGTCCATCCCGGGTGCCGCTGTAACCAGCGTGCGCATCGAGGGTGTTCTGCACGAGTTCACGACCGTTGAGGGTGTCAAGGAGGACGTCACTGAGATCGTTCTCAACGTGAAGCAACTCTCCGTTTCCTCTGAGCATGACGAACCAGTTGTTGCATACCTGCGCAAGCAGGGCCCTGGCGTTGTCACCGCTGGTGACATCTCCGCACCTGCTGGTGTTGAGATCCACAACCCAGAGCTTGAGATCGCAACGCTCAACGAAAACGGAAACTTCGATATGGAGCTCACCATTGAGCGCGGCCGCGGCTACGTGTCCGCCGCTCAGAACAAGCGTGAAGATTCCGAGATCGGCCGTATCCCGGTTGACTCGATCTACTCGCCTGTTCTCAAAGTGACGTTCCGTGTGGACGCAACCCGTGTTGAACAGCGCACTGACTTCGACAAGCTCGTTCTCGATGTTGAGACGAAGCCGTCGATGTCCCCGCGTGATGCTGTTGCTTCCGCCGGTGTGACCCTCGTTGGTCTGTTCGGCTTGGCACACGAGCTCAACACGGAATCCGAAGGCGTCGAGATCGGCCCATCCCCAACGGATGAGCAGGCAGCAGCTGACATGGCTCTGCCGATTGAAGATCTTGAGCTTACGGTGCGTTCGTACAACTGCCTGAAGCGCGAGGGTGTCCACACCGTAGGTGAGTTGGTAGCCCGCTCTGAGGCGGATCTCATGGACATCCGTAACTTCGGCGCAAAGTCGATTGACGAGGTCAAGTCCAAGCTCGACGAGCTGGGTCTTGCACTCAAGGATTCTCCAGCAGGATACGAAGCTCCTCTGGCGGATGACGACTACGAAACTGAAGAGTTCTGAGTTCGCTCTCTGAAGCGTCTCGCATGGTCTACCCGCGGTAACGGGCAGGACCTCACTCAAGGAGATTTACGACTATGCCAACCCCAACCAAGGGCCCACGCCTCGGCGGTAGCCCGGCGCACCAGCGCCTCATCTTGTCCAACATGGCAGGTGAGCTTTTCACTCACGGCCGTTTGAAGACCACGCTGACCCGTGCAAAGCGTCTGCGTCCGTTCGCGGAGAAGCTGATCACGACTGCTAAGGCTGGCGACCTCAACGCTCGCCGCCGCGTACAGTCCGCGATCGCTCCACGTTCCGCAACGAACAAGAACGCTGTGTACGAGCTGCTGACCAACATCGCTCCAGCTATGGCCGAGCGCAACGGTGGTTACACCCGTATCACCAAGATCGGTAACCGCTCCGGTGACAACGCGCCGATGGCTGTTATCGAGCTCGTCATGGAGCCGGTTTCCCCTAAGCAGGCTGTTGTGAAGGAAGCTGAGAAGGCTACCGAGCAGGCTGCACCAGAGGTGGAGACCCAGGAGGATGCTCCAGCCAACGTTGCTGAGATGGATGAAGCCGCAACCCCGGTTGAAGACACCGAAGCTAAGGCTGAAGAAGCTGACGCGAAGGAAGACAAGTAAGTCGTCCATCGTGAGCTGAGCATCGCTTAGACCACACGTAAGTCCCTGCACCGTTTTTGCGGTGCAGGGGCTTACGTTTTAACGCCCAGACCTATGTCTTTGGTGAAGAAACCCGTCGGCCTTTTCGAAAGATACTCCGTATGAACGCGCTGTCCTCCACGAACGCCACAGGGTCTGTCGCTAGACAGAACCTCTACCAACGCGGCCTCCATCAACGCGGCCTTCACCAACGCAGTCTCTACCCACGCTCGACTTTTCTGGTTCTTTTGCTGGCCCTGGTCTCGTTCGTATTGACTGCTTGCTCGGTCGATATCTCGACTACGCAAAAGATGGATTCGACGGGTAAAGGCACCCGGACGATGACGGCGGTGGTAGAGGTCGAGGACGACGATGCCGCGAAACTCGATGCGAAAAAGGTCGAGAAATCTCTTAAGAAGGCCGCACCTAAGGGAACCAAGGTTACGAGCGTCAAGAAGAAGGGCGACAAGCTGACCATCAAGGTCGAGATGTCCTTCAAAGACATTGACGAGTACAAAGAAGTTCTCAGCAACGCGCTCAAGGCCGGTGATCATAATGCAGATAGCCTTGAAGTCGAGTTCAGGGCGATCGAGGGGCCTCTGAGGGAGGATGTTCTACTTAAAGAGAACGCCTCTAGCAGGCAATTGCTTGACTGGATGAGCAAGGCACTCATCAAAGATACGTTGCTGACGAAGAAGGAACTCGAAAAGTTTCGCGTGGAAGATCGCGGAGGAACTCTAGACATTGGCAAAAGTTCTTTCAAGGATCCGCGGACCCCGTTCTTCGAGTCGAAGCGCATCGATCACGGATTTACGTCGATTCGGCCGTTGATTGAAATCAAACCCGAAGGGTATCGGGTTGCGGTCAGCTACGACATGAACAATGTTGGCCGTGATCAAGAGAATGCACGCAGTAAGTGGATTGACTCTGTTATGCCTGAGGGCGCGGAGAAGGTCCGGACTGAGGACAAACGCGGGATTCCAAGCCGTGCGACAGTCATAGTGAAGGATGTCAAAGACGAGAAGGAACTGGAATCGTTTCTAGCTCCGTTGCTTGGGGATAAAAACGTCAAATTCACGGTAACCGAATCAGAGCATCCAGAGAACCCATTGGCGCGGATTAAGGAGTACAACCTGAGCGTTGACTGCAGTGAGACTTGTTCCAATGGGGAACAGCGAGCGTTGATTCCTTTTATCTCCGACCCCGACGCCACGTACCGGCGGTCGGGAATAAAGGAGTCGGAGGAAAACGAGCTAGGTTTCACTCAAGGGGCGGGGTTCCTTGTACTGGCCGAAGTATCTGGAGAGAAAAAGTTTCGAGCTGTTGCGGAGAAGTCTGAGAAGCTGTCCAGCTTTACGGCCTTGCTGAAGCCGGGCGCGGGCGATGCGGTTTCGTTTGAAGTCGAGGTTGGGGTAGCGCTAGCGCAACTGAACGCAGACGTAGAAGACATTGAAAAGAAACTTGCTCCGAGCGAAGGCTCGATCACCCCTGAGAAGCGGGGCGAAGAACAGATCTTTACCCTGAAGTGGGAAGGGTCTAACGCGGAAGAACTTGTTAGCAAAGTCAGGAAGAGCTTCGGTTCGTTCTCGATCACAGAAGAGAGTGAAGGTGCTCTATGGCAGACGACTAAGGGCACTGTGAAACTCAATCCATACACGGATCTGCACACCGACTTCGAAGCGACTCCACGGCTTAAGGTTGAACCTCCGGCCCTGTCCAGCCTGAGTGGCGATGTGCCAGACGAGGGGTACGATCTGAGGGGATCTACCGCCGAATACAGCTATAGCGGCCCGACAACCGTAGGGTTTGTGGTCGCGGCCGCGATTATTGTGGTTGTCATCCTGCTCGTGCTGCTTGTCGTAGTTTTGCGCAAGAAAAAGGGCGCGAAGGCGAAGGGGACAGGGCAGCGAAGCGTGCAGGATCCTCCGGCATACGTGCAGGATCAAAACCACAGCCATGCGATGCACTGGCAGACTGGCAACTATTCTGCGCCGCCCGCACCCCCGGCTGGCGACGCCCCGCCGGGTCCTCCAATGCCACCAGCTGAAAACAGTCGAGATTTTGCTCCGCCTCCGCCAGAGCCGCAACCAGGTGACGACGACGCACCGCCGGCACCACCTGCCCCGCCCGAGAAGTAGGCCCGAGAAGTAGCCGGCGCATGAACGCATAAGTGAGGCCCGCATCGTAGGTTCGATGCGGGGCTCACTTATGCTCTGGCATGTCTGGGTGGCGTGTGCGCGGCTAGGATGGGGCTGATGGATATGCAACGGTTCGCGATTCGGCTTTCGTATGACGGCACGCCTTTCAGCGGGTGGGCCCGGCAACCGAATCAGCCGAGTGTGCAGCAGGCTGTCGAAGAGGCGCTGTTCACGATCACGCGAACGGATGTGCGGACGGTGGTCGCTGGCCGCACGGATGCGGGTGTGCATGCGATCGGGCAGATGATCCACTGCGATCTGGCGCCCGAAGCGATCGCGAAACTCACGGTGCGGGACAACGCGGCCCCTGTCGAGGAGACCCTGGTGCGTCGCCTCAACGCGGTGCTGTCCCGGACTACGGAGCAAGCTGTCATCATCGACTCTGCCCGCGCGGTTCCTCCGGGCTTCGACGCGCGCTTCTCGGCGCTGCGCCGCCACTACCGTTACCTCATCGCTGACGGACCGCATCGCTGGAATCCGCTGCGCCGCCACGACGTCCTGTTCCACCCACGCGAACTGGACCCCGCCGCGATGGACGAGGCGGCGCAAGGGCTTCTGGGGCTCAACGATTTCTTGTCGTTCTGTAAGCCGCGCGAACACTCCTCGACGATCCGTGACCTCCAAGAGATCAGCGTGACGCGCTCGCCGGAGGGCTTCGTTGAAGCGCGGCTGAGCGCGGACGCGTTTTGCCACCACATGGTGCGCACGATCGTCGGCGCGCTCATCAGCGTAGGCGAAGGTGCGCGCCCCGTGGACTGGCCTGCGCGGCGGCTGGGGGAGCGGGTGCGCGATGCGAACACCAAGATGGCCGCGGGGCACGCATTGGTCTTGATGGGCGTTGACTACCCGGATGACGACGCGGCATCGGCTCGCGCTGAAGCGACCCGTGCCCGCAGGGATCAGGAATAGGTCGCCGGCTGAGCAGGCACAGTAGCGGTAAGCGAGCGCAGCAACGGTGGGCGAGGAGATGCTGGTCACCATGAGTTGGTCATCGGCCGGAAGTTTAAGCTAGACTAGATAGCTGTTGCGCAGTGCGCTCTTGACACCACCTGTTTACGTGACGGTCCAGTTGCAGGACCTCTGGTCTGTGAACAGAGCAAGAGAGTAAGCGAACCGGCTACGGCCCTCACCCGTAGTGCGTGTGCGCCGGCGCATCATCCGCACGGCGGTGCGAACCCTGGTTACCTCACGACAACCAGATCGAGACCGTCTGACCAGTATTCAACCGAAGGCAAAAAGAACAGTGCGTACGTACTCTCCTAAGGCCGAAAACGTCGAGCGCGATTGGTACATCATCGACGCTGAGGACGTTGTTTTGGGCCGCCTCGCAAGCCAGGCCGCAACCCTGCTGCGCGGTAAGCACAAGCCGACTTTCGCCCCACACAATGACCAGGGCGACTACGTCATCATCATCAACGCTGAGAAGGTTGCCCTCACCGGCGCCAAGCTCGAACAGAAGCGCGCATACCGTCACACCGGTTTCCCGGGCGGTCTGCGCTCCACCAACTACGCTGAGCTTCTGGAGAAGAACCCGACGCTCGCAGTGGAGAAGGCTGTCAAGGGCATGCTGCCTCACACCCGCCTGGGTAAGCAGCAGCTGACCAAGCTGAAGGTGTACCGCGGTGCAGAGCACCCACACGCCGCTCAGCAGCCTAAGACCTTCGAAATCACGCAGGTCTCCCAGTAACACTGGGCCACCCGATAACGGATATCTTCTAAGGAGACTAAAGTGGCTCAGAACGAAGAGCTCACCGAGGGCCAGGTTCCCTCGACTTACACGACTGAATCCGCTCCGGTCGCTGAAGCAACCGAAGCAACCCCACGCAACCTGACCGTTGCTGGCTCCGCTGTTGGCCGCCGTAAGCGCGCGATCGCTCGCGTTCGCGTTGTTCCAGGCTCCGGCAAGTGGACCCTCAACGGCCGTGAACTCGCCGAGTACTTCCCGAACAAGCTGCACCAGCAGGAAGTGAACGATCCGTTCACCGTTCTGGAGCTCGAAGGCGCTTACGATGTGATCGCTCGCATCCACGGCGGTGGCCCATCCGGCCAGGCCGGTGCTCTGCGCCTCGGTATCGCTCGCGCGCTCAACGAGATCGACCGCGAGAACAACCGTCCAGCGCTGAAGAAGGCTGGCTTCCTGACCCGTGACGCTCGCGTCATCGAGTCGAAGAAGGCTGGTCTCAAGAAGGCACGCAAGGCTCCACAGTACTCGAAGCGTTAATTTCGCTCGGCTCCTACATGGAGCGTGCATACGGGTGGCTCGTCCCTTTCGGGGGCGGGCCACCCGTCGTTTAAGCTGCCGCGCAATCCACCGAACGGACCCCGCGAAGCAGCCACCGCATCGTGCTGTGTTTTAGCTGTGATAAACCTTACGGAAGAGTAATAACTGGCTACTTTTAGCGTAAAATAAGGGGTGTTGGAAGCAGTGATGCGTCCACCATTCTCACCATCCACCCTGAAGAAGGAATCGCATGGCTACCTCACGCAAAGGCAGCAGCAACTCAACCGCTCAGAGCACGGCGAGCACGGCCAAAGGGGACGTGAAGCCAGCAGAGGCATCGAAGGAACAGACTCCGATGGTCGCGGAATCCAACCGCGAGCTCCACGGCGAAGAAGCGCTGTACACCGTAAGCGGTACCACGCACCGCCGTGAGGAAAAGGACGAATTCCTGAAGCAGTTCCCAGACGATGTGGACTACAAGCAGCTCGACAAGACCGAGACCCGCTTCGACCCGATCGAGGAATCGCAGTCGGACCGCATCTCGCAGCTCGAGCTCGATGACGACGCATGGCGTCAGGGCTACCCATACAAGAAGAAGCTCGGCCGCCGCGAATATGAAAAAGAGAAGCGCAAGCTCCAGATCGAACTGCTTAAAATGCAGCGCTGGATGCAGGACAACGACGAGCGCCTCGTCATCATCTTCGAAGGCCGCGACGCCGCAGGTAAAGGTGGCGCGATCAAGCGTTTCACCGAGCACCTCAACCCGCGTGGCGCACGCGTTGTTGCACTCGCAAAGCCAACCGAGGTCGAACAGACCCAGTGGTACTTCCAGCGCTACATCCAGCATCTGCCATCGGGCGGCGAGATCGTGCTGTTCGACCGCTCGTGGTACAACCGTGCCGGCGTTGAGCGCGTCATGGGCTACTGCACCCCACGCCAGTACGTCGAATTCATGCGCGAAACCCCAGAGCTCGAGCGCATGCTCGTGAACTCGGGTATCCGCCTGGTCAAGCTGTGGTTCTCGGTATCCCGTGCAGAACAGTTGCACCGCTTCGCATCCCGCGGAACCGACCCAGTGCGTCAGTGGAAGCTCTCGCCAACCGACCTCGCGTCCCTCGACAAGTGGGACGCCTACACCGAGGCCAAGCAGGCGATGTTCTTCTACACCCACACCGGGGATGCCCCATGGACCGTGGTGAAGTCCAACGACAAGAAGCGCGCACGCCTCGAAGCGATCCGCCACGTCCTCAACACGGTCGATTACCCAGGTAAGGACCCTGAGGTTGTCTACGCGCCAGATCCGCTGATCGTGGGCTCGGCTGACCGCGTGTTCGAGGCCGACGAGGGCCCAGTGGGCGAATTCCCGCTCATCGACGGTTTCGCCACGGACGCCTCAAACTCGGACGACTAAAGCTCAGCTCGCGTGAGCGAGCCGCAACCTGATTGTTCACCGCGCCGTGGGTGATGCTTTCCACAGCATCGCCCGCGGCGCGGTTGCGTGTTAGGAAGCGGCTAAGCGCATCAGGGCTCGTAGGATAGGGATATGACTCGACTATTCGGCACCGATGGCGTGCGCGGCAGAGCAAATCAACTCCTAACCCCGGAGCTGGCGATGAGCCTCGCTCAGTCGGCGTCCGTGGTCTTGGGCTTCAACGACATCGAAGGCAGCCGGAAACCGGTTGCGGTCGTCGCTAAGGATCCGCGCATTTCGGGCTCCTTCATCTCCGCGGCCATCGAGGCGGGGCTCTCAGCTTCCGGCGTTGAGGTTTACGATGCGGGCACGCTCCCAACCCCGGCAGCGGCGTATCTGGTCGCGGATTTGGAAGCGGATTTCGGCGTCATGATTTCGGCGTCCCACAACCCTGCGCCAGACAACGGGATCAAGTTCCTGGCGCGCGGCGGACAGAAGCTCGATGACGCGCTTGAGGACGCGATCGAGTCTCGCATGCAGCTTGAACCGTTGCGTCCGCAAGGCGGCGATGTGGGCCGCGTGTACCGCTTCGCTGACGCGGAAGACCGGTACGTGATGCATCTGCTGCAGACGCTGCCGAACCGCCTGGACGGCCTCAAGATCGTGATCGACGCGGCGCACGGTGCGGCTTCTGGTTGTTCTCCGGATGCGTTCCGCGCGGCAGGCGCTGAGGTCGTGGTGATCGGTGCGTCCCCGGATGGTTTGAACATCAACGAAGGCTGCGGTTCGACGCACCTCGAGATGCTACAGAAGGCTGTTGTTGAGCACGGCGCCGATATGGGTGTCGCTCACGATGGCGACGCTGACCGCTGCTTGACCGTTGACCACGAGGGCAACGTGATCGATGGCGACAAGGAGATGGCGATCCTAGCCATCGCTATGCACGAGGCCGGCAAGCTCAAGGATGACACGTTGGTGGTCACGGTCATGAGCAACTTGGGGCTCAAGCTCGCGATGAAGGAGCACGGCATCAACGTTGTTGAGACCGCGGTGGGTGACCGCTACGTCCTCGAAGAGATGCGTAAGAACGGTTATTCGCTGGGCGGTGAGCAGTCCGGTCACGTGATTATGCAGGAATTCGCGACGACGGGCGATGGCGTGCTCACGGGCCTGCATCTTGCCGCGCGGGTTGCCGCCACTGGTAAGTCGCTCAAGGAGCTCGGCGATGCTGTCACGGTTTTGCCGCAGGTCCTGATCAACGTGCGCGGCGTCGATAAGGCGGGTGTTGGATCTTCTGAACAGATCCAGGAGGCTGTGGCTGAGGCGGAGGAACGCTTGGGTGACACGGGCCGCGTACTGTTGCGCCCATCGGGCACTGAGCCGGTGGTGCGCGTGATGGTTGAGGCCGCTACCGAGGAGCAGGCCACCGATGAGGCGCGCCGCTTGGCGCAGAGGGTGCAGACGGCGCTGCCGCTGGGGTAGGCCTGCTCGGTTAGGTCTGTGCGCTGATCGGCGCAGAGAGACGTAAACGGCGGAGATATTAAACGGCTGGGGCCCGGAACCGAATGGTTCCGGGCCCCAGCCGTTGCGCTTAGCGCGCTAGAAGTTGGTGATTAGCGGGCTACGTGGTCGCCACTGGAGCCCTGTGCGGTGCCGTTGAGGGCATCGCGGATTTCGGTGAGCAGCTGTACCTGTGGGTCGACTGCTTCTGCTTCCGGGTCGATGCCGAGCTTGCGGTTGCGGCGCTCGATCATCTTGTTCATTGGCATGACGATGCAGAAGTAGACAGCTGCTGCGATGAGCAGGAAGTTCACGATGGCGGTGAGCAGTACGCCGAGCTTGATGGAACCGAAGACGAGCCAGTCGTCGAAGTTCGGGGTGCCCACGAGCATCGCGATAGCTGGCATGAGCACAGCCTGTACGAGTGCGTCGACGACCTTGCCGAATGCGGCGCCGATGATGACGGCCACGGCAAGGTCCATGACGTTGCCCTGGGAGATGAAGTCTTTAAAGCCTTTGATCATGCTTTGAGTATATGTGTTTTTGCTGTGTTTGGGACCCCGAAGAGTGGTTTCCGTAGTGTGATGTGCGTCAGATTTTCCGCAAGAGCATGTGGTGAACCGAGTGGTCGGAGTTTTTGGTGAGCACAAGCTGGGCTCGACCGCGGGTTGGCCGCACATTTTGGGTGAGGTTGGGCTCGTTGATCCGGGTCCAGATGCTGGTTGCGGTAGCGATCGCTTCGTCGTCCGTAAGCTGCGCGTAGCGGTGGAAGTAGTTGTCTGGGAGGCTGAACGCTTTGGTGCGTAGCCGCATGAAGCGTTTGATGTACCAGTCGCGGATGTCTCGCGTGCGGGCGTCAACGTAGATCGAGAAGTCGAAGAAGTCGCTCAAAGCGAGCCCAACGGTGCCATCGCCGCGTAGCCGTGGCGGGGCGAGGACGTTGAGCCCTTCGACGATCAGCACATCGGGCTGGTCCACGATCGTGTATTCGCCCGGCACGATGTTGTAGAAGTGGTGCGAGTAGGTGGGGACCTTGACGTTGGGCGTTCCGGATTTCACTTCGGTGATGAAGCGCATGAGTGCGCGCTGGTCGTAGGATTCTGGGAATCCTTTGCGGTCCATGATGCCGCGGCGGATGAGCTCTTCGTTGGGGTAGAGGAACCCGTCGGTTGTGACGAGCTGAACTTTAGGGGTACCCGGCCAGAGGCTCAAGAGCTCGCGTAGAACACGTGAAGTGGTTGATTTCCCGACGGCGACGGACCCCGCAACCCCGATGACGAATGGGGTGCGGCGGAAGTGTTCGCCGAGGAACCTGTTGGTTGCCGAGTGTGTTGCGGCTGCACCTTCGACGTAGAGCGACAGCAAGCGAGACAGCGGTAGGTAGACTTCGCGGATTTCGTCTTGGTCGAGGCGATCGCCGAGCGCGTTGAGGCGTTCGACGTCTTCCGCGCTGAAAGGCTGCTCCATGGTGTGGGCTAGGCGTGCCCACGTGGCGCGGTCAAGCCCAACGAACGGGGAGCGGCCGCCGGTGCTTTCGCTGTGTGCGGCATTGGCGGCGTTGGTGCTTTCGAGCGAATCGTCGTCTAGCGCTTCGTCAATGAGGTCCTCAGGGGTGGTCATCCACTTCATTGTGTCATCTTTGGGGCATGCGTGTTGAACGGCCGCGTGGCTCATCCCGCCGTGTGGCCGCGTGGCTCATCCCGCCGCGTGGCACAGCCCGTTAGGGGAGAGGTGATAAGTTTTTTGTCATGTGCGGAATTATCGGATATGCAGGCCCTGGGCCGGAACACAACGGCAAACATGATGCACTCGAGGTGGTACTCGAGGGGCTCAAACGTTTGGAATACCGGGGCTATGACTCCGCAGGTGTCGCTGTAGACGCCGGCGATGTTGTCGAATACCGGAAGAAGGCTGGCAAGCTGGGCAACCTCTTGACTGAGCTTGAAGCGGATCCGCTGCCCGCATCGGGCACTGGCATTGGCCACACCCGCTGGGCCACCCACGGTGGCCCGAGCGATGTTAACGCACACCCACACGTGGCAGATGAGGGGCGTCTCGCGGTGATCCATAACGGGATCATCGAGAACTTCGATTCGCTGAAGAAGAACCTGCTCGATGCGGGGTACAGCTTTAAGTCGGAGACCGACACCGAGGTTGCCGCGGTGCTTCTGGGCGATGTGTACCGGAATCAGGCTGGTGGTGACCTCACGAAGGCGATGCAGATGACGGCCTCGCGCCTCGAGGGTGCGTTTACGCTGCTCGCGATTCACGCGGAGCATCCGGGTGTTGTGGTTGCGGCGCGCAGGAACTCGCCGCTCGTGGTGGGTCTGGGCGAGGGGGAGAACTTCCTCGGCTCTGATGTTTCGGGCTTTATTGATTTCACGAAGCGCGCGGTTGAACTGGACCAGGACCAGGTCGTCACGATCACGCCGACGAGCCACGAGATCACGGACTTTTCCGGCAACCCTGCTGAAGGTACCGAGTTCACGGTCGACTGGGATGCCGCGGCGGCGTCGAAGGATGGCTTCGAATCCTTCATGGCCAAAGAGATTTTCGATCAGCCGGAAGCGGTCGCAAACACGTTGCTGGGCCGTACGGATGCCCGCGGGCATTTGAAGCTCGATGAGCTACGTATCGATGAGGCTGAGCTGAAGAACGTCGACAAGATCATCGTGCTTGCGTGCGGTACGTCGGCGTATGCGGGGCAGGTTGCCAAGTACGCGATTGAGCACTGGTGCCGCATCCCGGTAGAGGTCGAGCTTTCACACGAGTTCCGTTACCGCGATCCGATCGTCACCCCGACTACGTTGATTGTGACGATCTCGCAGTCCGGCGAGACGATGGATACGCTCATGGCGCTGCGGTACGCGAAGGAACAGGGTGCGCGGACGCTCGCGATCTGTAACACGAACGGTTCGTCGATTCCGCGTGAATCGGATGCGGTTCTGTATACGCATGCTGGCCCGGAGATCGCGGTGGCGTCGACGAAGGCGTTCCTCGCGCAGATCGCCGCAACGTACCTTTTGGGCCTGTATTTGGCGCAGCTGCGGGGCAACATGTTCTCGGGCGAGGTCGCTGACTTGCTGGCCGATATGGCGGAGATCCCTGCGAAGATCGAACGCATCCTTGAACGGAAGGACGAGATCCGCGATCTGGCGCGCAACATGGCCGAGACCGAAGCGGTCCTGTTCCTGGGCCGCCACGTGGGTTATCCGGTTGCGATGGAGGGCGCGCTCAAGCTCAAGGAGCTTGCCTACATCCACGCTGAAGGCTTCGCCGCTGGCGAGCTCAAGCATGGCCCGATCGCTCTGATCGAAGAGGGCCAGCCGGTTTTCGTTGTTGTGCCATCGCCGTCGGGTCGCCATTCGATGCACTCGAAGGTGGTTTCCAACATTCAGGAGGTCCGTGCTCGCGGCGCGCAGACGCTTGTGATCGCTGAAGAAGGCGACGAAGCGGTCGGCAACTACGCTGAGTGGGTTTTCCGTGTGCCGGAGACCAAGGCTTTGCTCGCTCCGCTCCTGACTGTGGTTCCGCTCCAGATTTTCGCTATGGAGTTGGCCGCGGCTAAGGGGCTGGATGTTGATCAGCCTCGTAACCTCGCGAAGTCGGTGACCGTCGAATAAACGTTGCGTTTCACGCACCCACTGCCGCTAAAACAATGTGCGCGGTGGGTGCGTGAACGGTTTGTAGGAGAAGGCAACAGTGTCTCGTCTTCATGCCGTTGCGGCTGCGTTGGGCATCGTCATTTGGGGTACCCAGTTCGTTGTGGCCAATGCCGCGATGGAGCATATGAGCCCGTATCTGTTGGTGGCGTTGCGGTTCTTGCCGTTGGCGATCATCGCGCTCGCCGTGGTTCCTAAACCGAAGGTTTCATGGTGGGTCATCATCGGCTATGGGACGTTGATGGGTTCGCTTGAGTTCGGCTTGCTGTTCTTGTCGATGCGGGTGGGGCTTTCGTCGGGGCTCGCGTCGTTGGTGATTCAGTCTTCGGCGCCGTTGACGGTGATTTTGAGCGCGGTATTGTTCAGGGTTCGGCCTACGATGCGGGTCGCGGTGGGGCTGCTGTTGTGTGTGGCAGCGCTGGTGGTGATTGGTGCTGGCAGAGGCGGTTCGGCTCCCGTGGCTGGCGTCGTGATTTGTGTCTTGAGCGGTTTGGCATGGGCGTTTGGCAACATTCTTGCGGGGCGGGTTCGGTGCCGTGAGCCGTTCGCGTTGGCGTTGTGGATGGCGGTTGCTGTCCCGATTCCGATGCTGGTGCTGGCTTTGATTGTGGATGGTCCGCAGGCGACGTGGGCGGGTGTGTCTTCTTTGTGGGGCCCGGACGCGGTGACTGTCGTGTTGGCTGTGCTGTATTTGGGCTTGATGTCCTCGGCGGTTGCGACCGGTATTTGGACGTTCCTGATCAGCCAGTATGGTGCGGATCGGATCGCGCCGTTGTCCACCGCGGTTCCGGTGATTGGCGTTGCGATGGGTGCGCTGGTCTTGCATGAGCCGCTTGGCACTGAGGTGTTGATTGCTGGCGCTGTGATGGTGGTGGGTCTGTTCTTGGTGACGTATCAGCGCCGCAGGCCGCCGAATCTGTTGGATACGCGAGAGCCGGCCACGTAGGCTGCGCGGCCGGCTCTGGTGCGGGGCAGTTGTGGTGCGGGGTTAGTCGCTTTTAGGAAGCCCCGCGGACGCTTTTAGGACGCGGTGAATTCGTTGAGCCATTCGCGTAGATCTGGCCCGAGGTCTTCGCGCTGGCACGCGAGTTCGATCACGGCTTTGAGGTAGGAGAGTTTGTCGCCGGTGTCGTAGCGGCGGCCGCGGAAGATGACCGCGGTGACGCCGCCGCCGTCTTCTGCCGGCATCGCGGCGAGCTCAAGCAGGGCGTCGGTCAGCTGGATTTCCCCGCCGCGGCCTGGGGCGGTGCGTTCGAGGACGTCGAACACCGCTGGGTGGAGCACGTAGCGCCCGATGACTGCGAGGTTGGAAGGCGCGTCCTCGACCTTGGGTTTTTCGACAAGGTCGGTCACGCGGACGAAGTCCTCGCCGTCGACTTCTTGGACGGCCGCGCAGCCGTAGGAGGAGATGTCGTCGGGATCGACTTCCATGAGGGCGATGACGGAACCGCCGACGCGCGCTTGGACGTCGATCATGTCGCTCAGTAGGGTCGAGGATTCTTCGATGAGGTCGTCGCCGAGTAACACCGCGAACGGTTCGTTGCCCACGTGGCCGGCCGCGCGGCCGACAGCGTGGCCGAGGCCTTTGGGTTCGCCCTGGCGGATGTAGTGGACGTCGCCGAGCTCGGTTGCGTGCTGGACTGCTTTGAGGAGTTTCTTTTTGCCGGCTTTTTCAAGCTGCTCTTCGAGGTATGGGGAAGCGTCGAAGTGGTCCTCGAGGGAGCGCTTGGGTGCGCCGGTGATCATGAGGAGGTCATCGAGTCCCGCGTTGACTGCTTCTTCGACGACGTATTGGATGGCTGGGCGGTCGACGACCGGCAGCATTTCTTTAGGCATCGCTTTCGTGGCGGGGAGGAAGCGGGTTCCGAGGCCCGCCACAGGGAAGACAGCTTTACGGACTGTGAACTGGTTCATTCTCCGCATTAAACCAGGCCAGGTTAGCTTGAGGTAAACGGAGGCTATATGTTTGTTCGCTTTCGCGGGGGTTCGGGAGCCGCGTCTGAACAGCGATAGCATCGAAGCATGATTGTGGGCATCGGTGTTGATGTTGTGGACGTTCCGCGTTTCGAAAAGTTGATCGCGCGGACCCCGGCTTTGGTTGAGCGCTTGTTTTGCCCTGAGGAGCGTCAGGTGCGTACGCGTTCCCTTGCGGCGCGTTTCGCCGCGAAGGAAGCGGTCGCGAAGGCGTTGGGTTCCCCGGGCGGGATGGTGTGGCATGACTGCGAGGTGTGCACGCTTGAATCCGGTGCCCCGGAGCTAGCCATCCGTGGAAGCGTCAAGGCGGTTGCGGACCAGCTCGGTGTCCGGCGCTGGCACGTTTCGTTGACCCACGATGGCGATGTTGCGATCGCCTATGTGATCGCTGAAGGCTAGAAGTCACCAAGGCTAGAAACCAGGTATCGCGATGCATCTTTTGTTCAGCCCGGATGAAATTCGTGAGGCGGAGGCCCCCATGCTCGCCGCGTGTGAGGCGGCTGGCGATCCGGATCGGCTCATGCGACAAGCGGCGCACGGGCTCACGGTGCACATCGCACGGACCGTGACGCGACGTCCAGCGCTAGGGGAGCCGACCGTGCCGGCCCCCGCATCGTTGGCTGTTCAGGTTGAGCCGTCTGCGTCTTCCGGCGCTCGCGCACTGCCTCGTGGTGGACTGCTGCGTGGCGCGCGAATCGTGGGCCTGATTGGTCCGGGTAACAACGGTGGCGATGGGCTGTATGCGCTAGCGGGGCTGGCTGGCCGCGGGGCACGATGCGTGGCTGTCATGGTTGCGGACCGTTGGCATGAGCGCGCAGCGGCTGCAGCTCGGGAAGCCGGGGTTGAGATCGTGCTGCACGATCAGGCGCTGGATCAGCTCGCCACAGCGGATGTGATCGTTGATGCGGTTCTGGGGATTGGAGCCAAGGGTGGGATGCCGATTCCAGGCTGGGATGCAGCCGCGCAGCGGTGGGCCGTTGATGGCGAGCCCCTCGATGCGCTCGTTGTTGCGGCGGACTGCCCGTCGGGGCTCAACACCGCAACTGGTGCGGCTGATGAGCTCGTTCCAGCCGCTGACATGACGGTCACGTTCGGTGCGTTGAAGCGTGGGCTCGCGGTGGGTGCGGCGCGAGAGAAAACAGGCGATATCTATCTGGTGGAGATCGGATTGCAGCCGCCGCGGGATATACGGATGATGCCGCGGCTCGTGACCCCGGCCGAAGCTGACCGTGAGCTGCTGGCGCCGCATGCGAGCGATCACAAGTATTCGCGCGGGGTTCTGGGCGTGCTTGCGGGCTCGCCGGAGTATCCGGGTGCCGCGGTTCTGTGCGCGAAAGCCGCCGCGGACATCGGTGCGCACGACGCGGGGCGCGGCGGCATCGGGATGCTCGTGTCCGCGGGCCGCGGGGCTGGTGGATCGGCCGTGGTGCAGGCTCTTCCGGAGGTCGTGGCGATCGAGCGGGGCGAGCTGACCAAGACCGAATGGCCTGCCGCGGCGCGCAAGGTGAGCGCGTGGGTCGTGGGCCCGGGGCTCGGCGATGACCCGGAGGATATTGAGCCGGCGCTCGCCGTGATGCGTGACAGCCGCGGCCCCGTTGTCGTGGACGCCTCAGCGCTCGCAGTGTGGGAGCCTGCGGGGCTTCACGTGCTGACTCCGCATGCGGGAGAGTTCGCTGCGCTCGCGAAGCGTTTGGGAGTGAAGACTGCGGCCCCAAACGAGGATCCGCTGACCGCCGCACGCGATCTTGCTTCGGAGACCGGCGCGGTGGTTCTGCTCAAAGGCTCAGCGACGGTGATCGCGGGGCCAGACGGCGCAACCTTCGTAGCGGCATCGGCGGCGCCGACGCTGGCCCGCGCCGGTTCGGGGGACAAACTCGCTGGCGTGGTGGGTGCGATGCTCGCGACCCACGCTGCCCGTGCCACTTCCAGCGGGGGAGAGCTCAGCCCGGAACGCCTCACCCCGGAACGCATTGCGCAACTGACCGCGGCGGCCGCGGTTCTGCACGGAGTGAAATACAGCGCCGTATAGCCTACACATCGCCGTCTAGCCTGCTCCGCCCGGCCGTGCGCCGCCCGCGCGGCTCTACTTTTCGCGGAACAGTAGCGCTTCGGCGTAGGCGGCTTGGAACGCTTTCCAGCTCATTAGAACGCACTTGACCCGGTTGGGGAACTTCGCGGCACCCGCCAGGGCGACCGCATCGCCGACGATCTCCTCGTCAGCCTCGATCTTCCCGCGGGAGTGGAGCACCTCATCGAAGTGGGCGATCATCGCTTCAACCTCGCTGATCGGCTCGCCGATGAACAAGTCAGACATCATCGAAACGGATGCTCGGCTCATGGCGCAACCCACGGCGTCGTAGGAGATGTCCTCGACCGTGCTGCCGTCTTCCGAGAGCTTCAAACGCAACTGCACCTCGTCGCCACACACGGGGTTCACGTGGTGGACGTCGGCATCGAACGGTTCGCGCAGGCCCGCGTGTTTGGGGTGCTTATCGTGTTCGAAAATGAGCTCTGAATACAGCGTGTTGAGGTTCATGGTCACCGGAAACTGTTGAAGTAGTCGATGGTTTTCTGGACGGCCTCGATGAGCGCGTCCACTTCCGCTTCAGTGTTGTAGACGCTGAAGCTTGCGCGCGTGCTCCCGTGGATCCCGTAGCGCCGGTGCAGCGGCCACGCGCAGTGATGCCCCACGCGCACGAGCACGCCTTGAGAATCGAGGACCTGGCCCACGTCGTGTGGATGCAGGCCGTCGATGGTGAAGGCAACAGCGCCGGTACGTTCAGCGCCGGTGCGTTCGGCGCCGCCATCATGCTGTCCCGCATCGTTGAGCCCTGAAGCATGCAGCCCTGGCCCGATGATGCGGACGCCGTCGATGTGGTTGAGGCCTGCGATCGCGCGCTTAACGAGCCGCGCTTGATGCGCGGCGACGTTGTCCATGCCGAGCTCGGTGAGGTAATCGCACGCGGCGGCGAGCGCTACGGCCTGCGATGTCGGTGGGGTTCCAGCTTCGAAGCGGGCTGGAGGCTCGGCGTAGGTTGTGCGTTCCATCGTGACGATCTCGATCATCGAGCCCCCGAGCAAGAACGGAGGCAGATCCTTGAGTAGTTCGTAGCGGCCCCACAGAACGCCGATGCCGGTTGGTGCGAGCATCTTGTGGCCGGAGAACGCGAGGAAATCGACATCGAGCTTCTGCACATCGACTGGCATGTGCGGTACTGACTGGCACGCGTCGAGCACCGTGAGCGCGCCGACCTTCTTCGCGGCTTCGACCAAGGTGGCCACGGGGTTGATGGTTCCGGTCACGTTGGACTGGTGCGTGAATGCTACGACTTTGGTTCGCTCGTTGAGCAGCGTGTCCAGCTCGGTGAGGTCGAGCTGGAAATCATCCGTGAGCGGGATCCAGCGCAAGGTCGCGCCGGTGCGGCGGGCGAGTTCTTGCCACGGAATCAGGTTCGCGTGGTGCTCCATCTCGGTGATGAGGATCTCGTCGCCCGGCCCAACTCGGAGCCGCTCGGGGGTCGTGTCATCGCCGTTGCCCAGGGCATAGGCCACCAGGTTCAGCGCTTCCGTCGCGTTCTTGGTGAACACGACTTCGCTGGCCGAGGCCGCGCCGATGAACTCCGCGATTGTCTCTCGCGCATCTTCGTACGCATCCGTCGCGGCTTCAGCGAGCTGATGCGCACCACGCTTAACAGCCGCATTGGAACCCAAAACGAAAGCGGTTTCGGCGTCCATGACCTGCTGCGGGCGCTGCGAGGTTGCACCCGAATCCAGATAGATCAAGGGCGAGCCATCCGCAGCGGTTCGGCTGAGGATTGGGAAGTCGCTACGAACAGTGTTGACGTCGAACCCAGCGTTGACATCGAAACCGGTCATGACGCTCCTTGTGTGTCTATCGTTGCCTTGCGGGTGAGCTCCGCGCTGTCAGTTACGCTCCGGACCCTTGTGGCCCATGCGGTCCAGCGTCCACCCCGCGGAAGTCCATGCTTGCGGATCAAGCACGTTGCGGCCATCGATCATGTAACGATCCGCAACAACCTCACCGAATTCAACCGGGTCAAGGTTCTTGAACTCATCCCATTCGGTCAACAGCAATACGACGTTCGCACCGTGAGCCGCATCCGCCGCTGACTGCGCGTACCGCAAGCGAGGGAACCGCTTCGCCGCGTTCTTCATGCCCTGCGGATCGTAGACGGACACATCCGCGCCAGAGGAGTACAAGCGTGCCGCAACATCCAGTGCGGGGGAGTCACGAACATCGTCGGAGTTTGGCTTGAACGCCGCGCCCAGAACCGCGACGCGGGCACCATGCAGGTCCCCGCCCACGGCACGCTCCGCGAGGTAGATCGCGCGTTCGCGGCGGCGCAGGTTGATCTCGTCCATGTGGTCGAGGAACCGCATCGTGTGCGGCAAGCCCAGCTCAGATACCCGGGCCTGTAGCGCGCGAATATCCTTAGGCAAGCAACCGCCACCGAAACCGATGCCGGCGTTGAGGAACTTCCGCCCGATGCGCGGATCCATGCCGATCGCGTCCGCGAGCGTTTTGATGTCGCCGCCAGCGGTCTCCGTGACTTCAGAGAACGCGTTGATGAAGGAGATCTTGGTCGCCAAGAACGCGTTCGCGGCAACCTTCACAAGCTCGGCCGTTTCGAAGTCGGTGACGACCAGTGGAGTCCCGTCGGCCAGTGGCTTCGCGTACACGGCCCGCAGGATGTCCTCGGCCCGCTTCGACTGCACACCGAACACGAGCCGGTCCGGCGTCAGCGTGTCTTCGACCGCGAACCCTTCACGCAGAAACTCAGGGTTCCAGCACAGCTCCGCATTGATATCCACGCCGCGCTTAGCCACGAGCTTCTTCAACCGCTTAGCGAGCCGCGCCGCGGTACCCACCGGAACCGTGGACTTACCCGCGATCAGCGTGTCCTTCGAAACCACGGCACCGAGCGAATCGATCGCCGCATCGACATACCGCATGTCAGCGCCGTGATCGTTTTCGCGCTGCGGGGTGCCCACACCGATGAAGTGAACATCCGCATCGGCCACCTCTTGATAATCCGTGGTGAAACGCAAGCGGCCATCGCGCACGTGGCGTTCCAGCATCTCGTCGAGGCCCGGTTCGTGGAACGGGAGGATCCCGGCGTTGAGACGTTCAACACGTTCAGGTTCAACATCAACACCAACAACCTCGAAGCCGAGCTCCGCCATGCACGCGGCGTGTGTGGCCCCCAAATATCCGGCGCCGATCACCGAAATCTTCCGCGGTTGTGCTTCGTTTTGCACGAATGGTCTCCTTCACGGTTGGCTACCTATGATCTTAGGCGCTGGGTCTGATCTTAGGCGCTGGGTCGCAAAGCGAGGTGAAGTGCCGGCGAAGGTCTAGGCTAGAAGGGTGTCTTCCCACAGTTTTTCTTCCCCTACCGGCGCTGAAGCATCGGCGGCGCAATGGTTGCATGCGCACGATGCGGTTGCGGCTGCACCTGAACGGTGCGCTGAGATCGACTTGGGTGCGTTGGCGGCCAATGTTGCGCGCATCCGTGAGTTGGTGGGCGAGGTGCACATCATGGCGATTGTGAAGGCGCAGGCTTATGGGCACGGCGCTGTCGCGTGTGCTCGGGCCGCGTTGGATGCGGGTGCCACGTGGGTTGGTACCGCACACGTGAGTGAGGCTTTGGAGCTGCGTGCCGCGGGGATCGACGCTCCTGCGCTGTGCTGGTTGCACACATCGGACACTGATTTTGAGGCGGCGGTTGCCAATGGCATCGATATTGGTGTGTCCGGTTGGGAGTTGGAGCCGGTGATCGAGGCGGCACGCGCGGTGGGGCGTGCGGCGCGGATTCACCTCAAGATCGACACGGGCTTGGGCCGCAATGGATGCACGGCGGCGCAGTGGCCGCAGCTTGTTGAGCGTGCGGCCGCGGCAGAGCGTGCAGGCGACGTCCGCGTCGTGGGGGTTTTCTCGCACTACGCGATGGGCGATGAGCCGGAGCATCCCGCGAACGATGCCCAGACGCGCGCATTCGAGGATGCGCTCGCCGTGGTGGCGGAGGCCGGGCTCGAGCCTGAGGTGCGGCATATCGCGAACACCCCTACGGTGTTTGCGCGCACGGACGCGATGTATGACATGGTCCGGGTCGGTTTGGGTCTGTATGGGCTGTCGCCGTTCGAGGGCAAGACCTCGGCTGATCTGGGTTTGCGGCCGGTCATGCGCCTGGTTGCGCACGTGGCTGGGGCCAAGCGGGTCGATGCGGGCCAAGGCGTGTCGTATGGCTTGTGCTGGCATGCCGAACAGCCGACGACGTTGGGGCTGGTTCCCGTGGGGTACGCCGACGGCATCCCGCGGATTGCTGAAGGCACCCACGTGAGCATCGATGGCGTCCGGTATCCGCTGGTGGGCCGGATCGCGATGGACCAGTTTGTGATCGATCTGGGGCCCGACGCCGAGCCGGCTGATTACCTGGGTAAAGATGCCGTGGTCTTTGGTGACCCTGAGCGGGGCGAGCCGGCTGTTGAGGAATGGTCCGAGGCCTCCCGCACCATCAACTACGAGACGGTCACACGGATCTCCGACCGCGTCCCGCGGCGGATGGTTCGGGGCGGGGCTGCTGGCGGCGGTAGCGCAGCTGCTAGCGGGCACGCCGACAGCTCACTGTCGTTGACGATTGACACCCCGTCGGCAATGCAGCGCTTCGCCCGGGTGCTCGCCGGCGAGTTGCAGGCTGGCGACGTTCTGATCCTGACGGGCGAGCTCGGCGCCGGCAAGACGACCTTCACGCAGGGGCTCGGCGAGGGCCTCGGCGTTCGTGAGGGCATCACATCGCCAACATTCGTGCTGTCCCGCATCCACCCATCGTTGACCGATGGGCCAGCGCTGGTGCATGTGGACGCCTACCGGCTGGGTTCAGCAGACGAGCTCGAGGACCTCGACCTCATCGACACCGTGGACGAATCCGTGACCGTGGTCGAATGGGGACGCGACCGCGCCGAGGGACTCTCGGAATCGCGGCTAGAGATCACGCTTGAACGCCCGATCGGGGGCGGCGCAGCAGAGCAGGCAACAGCGGAACCCAATGGGGACGCCCCTGCACCATGGGAAATCGAAGATGAAGAAGATGCCGCGGCACCTCGCATCGTGACGCTGTGCTGGGTTGGCCCGCGCTGGAACGATGCGGCCGTTGCCGGACTGCGTGCCGCGCTCGCCGGGTTCGTTGATGCTAAGCAGGAGGGCTGAGATGCGCGACGGTGTTCAGAAGATTCTTGCGTTGGACACTTCCTCGGTGGTTTCGGTCGCGTGCGTGACCGTAGGTAGCGGGGATGCGGACAGCGCCGGCGTCGAGGTGGTCGCGGAACACGAGACCGATTCCACGACCCGACACGCCGAAGACCTCATCCCTGTATGCGAACGCCTTCTTGCCGAGGCCGGATGGGATCGTCCCGACGCGGTCCTAGTGGGCGAAGGCCCCGGTCCATTCACCGGCCTGCGGGTCGGGATCGCCGCCGGGCAGACTCTCGCGTTCGCGTGGGGTGTTGACGCCTACGGCATCTGCTCGCTCGACGGTCTCGCCGCGCAGCTACTGGCCGAAAGCGGCCTTGCCAGCGAGAATGACAGCGATCTTGCCGCTACAGATGCCGAACCCGTCCTGACAGCGGCGCTGGACGCCCGCCGTCGTGAGCTGTATTGGGCGAGCTATGCACGCAACGGTGCGCGCATCGATGGCCCGCACGTGACCAAGCCTGGTGAGCTTCCAGCCGAATATCCCGTGGGTGGCGCTGGCGTGAGCGTTCGCGCTGAAGAGCTCGCTGAGGCCGCGATCCCGGTTCTCGCTGGCACCGAAACCATGCCGGTGTCCGCGTCATATTTGGCGCGGGCGTGGCACACCGCCGGCATGCCAGCTAACCCGCCCATCGCGCGGTATCTGCGGGAGTCCGATGCGGTGGTCCCTGCCTCGATGCAAGGCCGTCAACGATGAGCACCGACTTAGCCCCCGCTACCGAAGCTGAGCTGGCGCGGGCTCCGGAAGGGTACGTCGTTCGCCGGCTGGACGCGGCCGATGTCGCGGAACTCATGCCGCTCGAGGCCGAGCTTTTCCCGCTGGATCGCTGGGATGAACGCATGATGCGCGAGGAGCTTTCGCACCCTGAATGGCGGCAATACTGGGGCGTGGCCGAGCAGGAAACCGGCGTGCTGATCGCGTATGCAGGCCTGCAGTACAGCCCGCACATCGCGGACGTTCAGACGATTGGCGTGGTCCCTGAGCATTCTGGTCGCGGGGTCGCGAGGTACCTGATGTGGCTCATGGAGTCTCGGGCACGTGACTGGGGCGCGACCCACATGATGCTCGAGGTCCGCGCTTCGAATGAGCGCGCCATCGAGCTGTATCAACGCAACGGGTTTGAGGAGATCGCGCGCCGCCGCGGATACTATCCAGGTGGAACGCCCGCCGCGCCCGGCATCGCGAACGCGTCCAGCGCGGGCGAGGACGCCGTGATTATGCACAAAGACATCCGAGGGAAGGTATGAGCGCCGTGAGTGTTGAAGCCGTACGCGAATCGGTGGACGCGGCACCCGTTGTTTTGGGCATCGAAACCAGTTGCGACGAGACGGGCGTCGGCATCGTCCGTGGGACCACGCTGCTCGCTAACGCCGTGGCGTCCTCGGTGGATGAACACGTGCGTTTCGGCGGGGTCATCCCGGAGATCGCGTCGCGCGCGCACGTTGAGGCGATGGTCCCGACGCTGCGTTCCGCTTTGGAGACCGCGGAACTCACGCTCGACGACGTGGATGCGATCGCTGTGACCGCTGGGCCTGGCCTGGCAGGTGCGTTGATGGTGGGTGTTTCCGCCGCGAAGGCTCTTGCGTTGGCCACGGGGAAGCCGCTGTACGCGGTCAACCATTTGGTTGCGCACGTCGGCGTTGGTGTGCTCGACGGCGGCGAGCTTCCACCGAATCTGGGCGCGGTCCTGGTTTCGGGTGGTCACACGGAGATCCTCAAAGTGGATTCGTTGACTTCTGACATCACGATGCTCGGGTCAACTATCGACGATGCCGCGGGGGAGGCCTACGATAAGGTCGCCCGCCTGCTGGGGTTGAGTTATCCGGGCGGGCCGGTCATCGACAAGCTCGCCGCGCAAGGCAACCGGAAAGCGATCCGTTTCCCACGCGGGCTCACGACCGGCAAGTTCATGGGCACCCCCGAGGAACCGGGCCCCCGCCGCTATGACTTCAGCTTCTCTGGTTTGAAGACCGCCGTGGCGCGCTATGTTGAGCACTGCGAAGCCACCGGGGAAGAGCTCGTGATCGAGGACGTGTGCGCCTCATTCCAGGAAGCCGTCGTGGACGTCATCACGTCCAAGGCTGTGATGGCGTGCCGCGAACACGGCCTCACAACCCTGCTGTTGGGAGGCGGGGTCGCCGCGAACTCTCGCTTGCGTGAACTGCTCGCCGCACGCTGCGCATCCGCCGGTATCGAGCTGCGGATCCCACCGTTCTCCTTGTGCACCGACAACGGCGCGATGATCGCCGCGCTCGGCGCTCAACTCGTGATGGACGGGGTAGGGCCCACCGGAACCGACTTCGGAACCGACACCTCACTACCCGTCAGCACGGTGTCAATGCTGGCGGACGGCTAGGCCGCCTGCCAGCGCAACCCGCGCGTTAGCGATCAAGCGAGGCGTGCAAGCGTTCCGAGTTGTCCTTGACAACCGAGGCCAAGTCGCCGCCGTTAGCCTCAGCCACGTTGCGTTGCCGTTCGTATTCGCATGGCTGCTGCATCATCGTCGTGATGTGGTTGAGTTCTTCAGCGCAACCGAGGCGTTCGGCGATAGGGGTGAGGCGTTCGACGTCCTGGGCGATGTGGTCGGTGACCAGCAGCTCGTCGCCGGCTGAGTTCACGATGATGATGGCCTCGCGGCCGTAGCGGGCGGCACGCCACTTGTTTTCGACGCGGAACCACGGCGTCATGACCGGAATGCTCCAGCCGGCGTCCAACATGTCAGACATTTCGGTCACGAGGCATTGTGTGTACGCGGCGACTGCGGCGATGTCGTCCAAGTCAGGAAGGCCGTCGCAGATCCGCATTTCAACCGTCCCGTACTTAGGGACCGGGCGGGCATCCCAGCGGATCTCGTCCAAAACATCCACGACGCCCGTGTGGAGCATGTCTGCGACGTAGGACTCGTATTCGAACCACTTGGAGAAGTGGAACGGCAGCCCCGCGGTCGGCAACTGCTGGAACATGAGCGAACGCTGCGAGCCGTAGCCCGTGTCGGTCCCGCCCCAGAACGGCGAAGACGAGGTCAACGCCAGCAGGTGCGGCTGCTTATTGATGAGCCCGTCGACAATCGGAAGCGCCTTGTCGCGATGGTCAATACCCACGTGGACGTGCACGCCGTAAATAACCATTTGCCGGCCCCACCACTGGGTGCGGTCGATCAGGGTCGAGTAGCGGTCCTTATCCGAAACCTCCTGGAGCGTCGGCTCCGCGAACGGGTGGGAGCCCGCGCAATACAGGGACGTGTTGAGCGGATCCAAAATATCGCTCACATCGCGGGCCGTTGATGCAAGGTCTGCAACCGCATCGGCAACTTTGTTGTGTACGCCGGTGACGCATTCGACCGTGTTCTGCAACAGTTCACGCGTGAGCCGTGGAGCGCCGTCGGGGTGGGTGATGCGATCCTGCTTTTCGAGCTCATCAAGGATGCGGGGCGCTTCCGGGCGGAGGTCGCCGGTGTCGCGGTCTACGAGTGCGATCTCCCATTCGATCCCCAGCGTCGAGGGCTTGGATGGGGTGAATTCGATGCTCATGGGTCTCCTCGCATCGGTCCTACTGCAATTAGTTGATCATACGGCGGAACCGGGCGTGATCCCACATCCGAAGACCACGCGTTGCTTTCCGATGCGTGTGAGGATCAGCGTGGCCGTGCCGTCGCCGTGGCCTTTGCCGAGCAGAATTTTCCGCAGCTCTTCCGGCGTGACGTCGAGTCCGCGCTTTTTGATGGTCAACTGCCCGATGCGGTTGTTACGCACCCAGGCCCGCAGGGCCTTGATTTTGTACGGCATCACCATGTCGATGCGGTAGCTGGTGGCCAGCGGCGTGGTCGATGGTGTGGTGCCGGTGAGGTAGGCGATGTGCGGGTCGAGGCCGGTTGCGTCGAGTTGTTCCGCGAGATCGGCTACGAGGCCGGCGCGGATCACGGCTCCGGCGGGTTCGTGAAGATAGGTTGCGTAGGTTGCGGGGTTTGTCAGGTCGCTGTCATGTGGGAGGACGGGAACGTCGTCGCCGAGGGCGAGCGCATCCGGGTCCTGATCGGGGTGGGCCGCACTCGAGGTGAGCTCCGCAACCTGGTCATCCTTGATGACCAGCGCCGCGCGCCGAACCTGCGCCCGTCGCGCTGCATTGAACCACAGCGTAGCTTCGACCACGCTGCCGTTGTGTTCAACCCACTGCGCCTCCGCGGTGTCCGGAATCGACTCGTGAGGGATCCCGGGCCCAAGTTTGACGCCCATCGGAAGCCCGTGGTCAGCCAGCTGCTCCACGAACGAGAGCGGGGGAGAGAACGCCTCCGGGTCCCAGCGCCGCTTGGTGCCGGACGTCGTGCTTTCGCGACGTGCAGGATCCATCCACACCGCATCGGCCGCTGAAATATCGACTTCTTCCGCGAGCCCATGCACCACCGTGACGTTAGGGAACGGCGCCGTGTTCACTGTCGCCGCGGCCGCCGTGACCTCATCCGCTTCAACCGCGGTCACATCGATACCCAACGCCGCCATCGCCATCGCATCCGCGCCTAAGCCGCAACCGAGGTCCGCGACGTGCCGCACCCCCGCATCGCGCATCCGTCCGGCATGCCGCGCCGCAACCGAAAGCCGCGTGGCCTGCTCGAGTCCCGCTTGCGTCAGCATCATGCGTTCAGCGAACGGACCGAACTTGCCGCGCGCCTTGAACCGTAGTTCAAGCTGATGCACGACGGCGGCGACCAGCTCCGCTGAATGCCCGGCTTTGCGCAGAGTCAGCGTGAGGTCGGTTGCGAGCTTCTTGGTTGCGGCCTGGTCAGGGGAGAGCTGAGCGAGCAGCTCTTGGCCTTCAGGCGTGAAAGCGGCCCCTATGGGCTCAGTGGGGTCAGACGTGATGGAGTCCGGTTTGTTGCTGGATGCCATGCCTCCAGCTTGTCACGAATGTGGGGGAGTCGTGTGCAGCGTGTGCGGCAGGCATGATGCGCGTGCGAGGCAGGTGAAGCACGCTCAAGGCGAACAATTGGCACTCATCTTGACCGAGTGCCAGAAATGTTCCTAGAGTGGAGGCATCAGCACTCGGAAGCCGAGAGTGCTAAATCCGAGTGCGCAAGCCATCAGCTGCTTCCGGTCGACACCCGCGACGACGCCCGGAGGACGCGTTGTATGGCCCGTACACCTACAGGTCTATTACGCAAAGGAGAGGTCCACATGTCGATCTCTATCAAGCCCCTCGAAGATCGCATCGTCATCCAGCAGCTCGAAGCAGAGCAGACCACCGCTTCCGGCCTGGTCATCCCAGACACCGCGAAGGAAAAGCCTCAGGAAGGCAAGGTCGTTGCTGTTGGTGCCGGCCGCGTCGACGACAAGGGCAACCGCATCCCTGTCGATGTCAAGGAAGGTGACGTTGTCATCTACTCCAAGTACGGCGGCACCGAGGTCAAGATCGGCGGCGAGGAGTACCTCGTTCTGTCCGCTCGCGACGTCCTCGCAGTAGTCGAGAAGTAAACACCCGTTTCTTCACAAACTCTTGATCTAGCGGCCTCCCGGGAATCGGTTGAGGCTATGAAGGAGTAAAACGAATGGCAAAGCAGCTTGCGTTCAACGACGCAGCGCGCAAGGCCCTCGAAGCCGGCGTTGACCGCCTGGCTGACACTGTCAAGGTGACCCTCGGCCCACGCGGCCGCAACGTGGTCCTTGATAAGCAGTGGGGCGCACCAACCATCACTAACGACGGCGTGACGATCGCTCGCGACGTCGAGCTCAAGGATCCATACGAGAACCTTGGCGCACAGCTGGCTAAAGAAGTAGCCACCAAAACCAACGACATCGCTGGTGACGGCACGACCACCGCAACCGTTCTCGCGCAGGCCCTCGTCAAGGAAGGCCTGCGCAACGTAGCGGCAGGTGCGGCACCTGGCGAAATCAAGCGCGGCATCGAAGCCGCAGTCGATGCTGTTGAGGCTCGCCTGCTTGAGAACGCCCGCGACGTGCAGGACGAAAACGTCGCCCACGTCGGCGCGATCTCCGCTCAGTCGGATGAGATCGGTGAGCTTCTCGCTGAGGCCTTCAAGAAGGTCGGCACCGAGGGCGTCATCACCATCGAAGAGTCCAACACCACCCAGACCGTGCTGGATGTGACCGAGGGTATGCAGTTCGATAAGGGCTACCTCTCGCCACACTTCGTCACCGACGCGGAGCGTCAGGAAGCCGTCCTCGAGGACGCCTACGTCCTGATCAACTCCGGCAAGATCTCGGCGCTGCAGGACATCGTCCCGCTGCTCGAGCACGTCTTGAAGGAATCCAAGCCGCTGTTCATCATCGCTGAGGACATCGAAGGCGAAGCCCTTTCGACCCTCGTCGTGAACAAGCTGCGCGGAACCCTCAACGTTGTTGCCGTGAAGGCTCCAGGCTTCGGCGACCGCCGCAAGGCAATGCTGCAGGACATCGCGATCCTCACCGGCGCCCAGGTTGTATCCCAGGACCTCGGCCTGCGTCTGGACCAGGTTGGTCCGGAGGTCTTCGGTAAGGTCCGCCGCGTGACCGTGACCAAGGACAACACGACCCTGGTCGATGGCGCAGGCGACGACGAAGAGGTCGCCGCGCGCGTAGCCCAGATCAAGGCAGAGTACGCAAACTCTGACTCGGAATGGGACAAGGAGAAGCTCCAGGAGCGCCTCGCGAAGCTCGCCGGCGGTGTTGGCGTCATCAAAGTTGGTGCCGCAACCGAGGTCGAGCTCAAGGAACGCAAGGCACGCATCGAAGACGCCGTGTCTTCGACCCGCGCAGCGCTCGAGGAAGGCATCGTCGCAGGCGGCGGTACCGCGCTCGTCGACGCACTCCACGTGCTCGATGAGGACGAGAACCTCAAGGCTTTCGAAGGCGACGCCGCTACCGGTGTCGACATCGTCCGCCGCGCACTGGTGACCCCGGTCAAGCAGATCGCAGCGAACGCCGGCTTCGACGGCTCCGTCATCGCGTCCAAGGTCGCAGAATCCCCAGCAAACCACGGCTTCAACGCCAAGACCGGCGTCTACGAAGACCTGCTCGCTGCTGGCGTGATCGACCCAGTCAAGGTGACCCGCTCCGCACTGCGTAACGCGGCATCGATCGCGGCGCTCGTCCTGACCACCGAAACCCTGGTCGTGGACAAGCCAGCCGAGGAAGACGAAGACTAAGTCCTTCCTCCAGGCCTCATGATCTGGTGGCCCGCCCGAGACGCACTCGGGCGGGCCACCGCCGTTTAAACCGCCTTTTGAGTTGCGCACATCACGTCGTTGCCAACAGCAACGAGCAACGCTCTAAGATGGACACAAACCATCACCTGCCGTTGAAAGGTGCGCTCGTGAGCTCAAGCGATGACTTCAACCCATTTGCCTTCGAAGGCCTCACTTATGACGACGTCCTGCTGCTGCCAGGGCCAACCGATGTGATCCCTTCCGAAACGGACACCACTACGAAACTGACCCGCCGCATCGACATCAAGGTGCCGATCATCTCCGCGGCGATGGACACCGTGACCGAAGCCCGCATGGCGATCGCGATGGCACGACAGGGCGGTATGGGCATCATCCACCGCAACATTTCGATCGACGACCAGGCTCGCCAGGTCGACACCGTGAAGCGTTCCGAATCCGGGATGATCATCGACCCGGTGACCGTGAACCCTGACGCGACGCTCGCAGACCTCGATGCGCTGTGCGCCCGCTACCGCGTGTCCGGCCTCCCGGTTGTTGACGAGAAGCGTACGCTGCTCGGTATCATCACCAACCGCGACACCCGTTTTGTGCCTCGCGCCGACTGGTCAAGCATCAAGGTCTCCGAGAAGATGACCCCGATGCCGCTCATCACTGCGCCTGTAGGCACGACGCGCGAAAAGACCCTCGAGCTGCTGGCTCAGCACCGCATCGAGAAGCTTCCGCTGGTTGATGACCGCAACAAGCTCATGGGACTCATCACCGTCAAGGACTTCGAGAAGGCCGAGGACTACCCTCTCGCGACCAAGGACGACGAGGGCCGCTTGCGTGTTGGCGCGGCTGTCGGCTTCTTCGGTGAAGGCTATGACCGCGCGATGGCTTTGGTTGATGCCGGCGTGGACGCGCTCGTGGTGGATACCGCGAACGGCCACTCGCAGGGCGTTCTGGACATGATCGCTCGCCTCAAGAAGGATCCGGCGGCGGCTCACGTCGATGTGATTGGTGGCCAGGCCGCGACGTACGAGGGCGCTAAGGCGCTGATTGACGCCGGCGCTGACGCGATCAAGGTTGGCGTTGGCCCGGGTTCGATCTGCACGACCCGCGTGGTCGCTGGTGTGGGTGTTCCGCAGGTGACCGCGATCTATGAGTCCGCGAAGGCGGCCCGCAAGGCCGGCATCCCAGTGATCGCTGACGGTGGCCTCCAGTACTCGGGTGACATCGGCAAGGCGCTGGTTGCTGGTGCTGACTCCGTGATGCTCGGTTCGCTTCTGGCCGGTACCCAGGAATCCCCGGGTGACCTCGTGTTCGTCAACGGCCGCCAGTTCAAGACCTACCGCGGCATGGGCTCGCTCGGCGCGATGCAGACCCGCGGCAAGAACACGTCCTACTCCAAGGACCGCTACTTCCAGGCCGACGTCCCAAGCGACGAGAAGCTCATCCCGGAAGGCATCGAAGGCCAGGTTCCGTACCGCGGCCCGCTCGGCGCTGTAATCCACCAGCTCGTGGGTGGTTTGCGCCAGACCATGTTCTACGTGGGCGGCCACACGATCGCCGAGCTCAAGGAAAAGGGCAAGTTCGTCCGCATCACCGCGGCCGGCCTCAAGGAATCGCACCCACACGACATCGCGATGACGGTCGAGGCACCTAACTACCGCCGCAACTAACGCGCTGTTCCACACAGTTACCGATGGTGGCCCCGCTAAGCCGGGGCCACCATCGTTGTTTAACAACGGTTTTCGATGCGGAGGCGGGGCTGTTGGTAACCTTGGAGCGTGACTAGCGAGATTGAAATCGGCCGTTATCGTCGCGCCCGCCGCGCGTATTCCCTCGATGATGTGGCAATTGTGCCGAATCGTCGTACACGTGACCCGGAGGACGTGTCGACTAAGTGGCAGATTGACGCGTTCACTTTTGACGTCCCGTTCATGGGCGCGCCGATGGATTCGGCGATGTCGCCTAAGACGGCGATCGCCCTGGGCAAGCTGGGTGGCTTGGGCGTCTTGAACCTGGAGGGTATCTGGACCCGCCACGAGAACCCTGAGGCTGTGCTTGAGGAGATCGCTTCGCTCGAATCTGCGCAGCAGCGTGGCTCGAACCCGAAGGTGACCCGCCGCTTGCAGGAGCTTTTGGCGGCGCCGATCCGTCCTGAGCTGATTCATGAGCGCCTGGCCGAGATCCGTGAGGCTGGCGTGGTGGTCGCTGGCTCGCTGACGCCGATGCGCACCCAGGAGCACTACCGTACGGTGCTTGAGGCTGGCGTGGATCTGTTCGTGATCCGCGGGACCACGGTTTCGGCTGAGCACGTGTCCGAGGGCCGTGAGCCGTTGAACCTCAAGCAGTTCATTTACGAGCTCGATGTTCCTGTGATTGTGGGTGGCGCGGCCGGCTACACCCCGGCGTTGCATTTGATGCGCACGGGTGCTGCTGGTGTTCTGGTTGGTTTCGGTGGCGGCGCTACCGGCACGACCCGCCGCGCGATGGGCATTCACGTTCCGATGGCGACCGCGATTGCCGATGTGGCTGCAGCTCGCACCGCGTACCTGGATGAGTCGGGCGGCCGTTACGTGCATGTGATTGCCGATGGTGGCGTCTCTACGTCTGGTGACATCGTCAAGGCGTTGGGTTGCGGCGCGGATGCTGTGATGCTGGGGACGGCTTTGGCCCGCGCTGAGGAGGCTCCAGGCCACGGCTGGCACTGGGGTATGGAAGCCGCTCACGAGCGCTTGCCGCGTGGCGACCGCGTATTTGTTGGCACGGTTGGGCCGCTCGAGCAGGTTGTGTACGGTCCGTCTCACCACACTGACGGCACGTCGAACCTTGCCGGCATGTTGCGTTCGTCGATGGCCACGACCGGCTACGTTGACCTCAAGCAGTTCCAACACGTTGACATGGTGCTGGCGCCGTACAACTCGTAGCTCGGGGTCGTTGCGTCGTTTGGTCTGGACGCCGTTTGGTCTGGACCTAGAGCTCGACGGCTGTTCTGCGTTGGCGGCGGTAGCGTCGCCGGCCAACGTCGCCGGCGACTGCCACGCCGATTGTGAGCAGTGCCGTCACGAGGATCCCGAACTCGGGGGAGACCATGAGGCAGAATCCGCCAGTGAAGGCGCCCGCTAGGAGCGCGAACACGGCGAGTGCGCGGCGTCGGGTTGCTTGACGGCGGTTTTCGCCGGTGAACATGTCTGCGCCGAGGCCCACGATTGTGCTTGTGACGACGATCGTGTTGATGTCGTTGATGTCGACGCGCCGCCCGGCCGCACCTTGCGCGCCCATAAAGAATGCGAGCAGCGCGGTGATGATGTGTCCGGATAGTCCATTGAAAGCGTGGTCTGTGGCGATGCCGGCTATGAAGGTGTAGACCGCTGTTGCCAACATTCCGAGACCAACGAGCGCGAGCGTCGTGGTTGTTTTGAAGGACCAGATGCGGTGTTCTCTGCGTAGGTAGGCTCCAGCGAGCGCGGCGCCGAGGAGGAAGAACACGAACGCGAGCGCGGGGCGTAGCGCGGAGTGTTCAGAGGCGCCGGAGAGTGTGACGCCGAGGATCGCGACGTTGCCGGTCATGTTGCCGGGGAACACACGTCCGAGCGCGAGGAATCCGATCGCGTCGATGATTCCTGAGCTGAACGTGAGCACCAGCATGTAGGCGATGTGGCGCCTGCGGATGGAAATGGACACGGCTGGATTCTAACAATGCTGGAATCTAACAATGGTTGTATTTCCGCGGGGTCGGTGCTCACGGAGCCCCGGTTAAGGGCTCGTGCGGGGTGCTCGATAGGATAAGGGGCGTGCTAAAGACTGCTCTTCAACCTAAGTGGCTTGCCCTGCTACTCGCGTGTTTGGTGGTGTCGACGGGGTTTGTGTGGCTGAGTAAGTGGCAGTTTGATCGTTCTGTGGACCGTGCGCCTACTACGCAGGAGCAGTCCGAGACCGCTGTCCCGCTGGAGAGCCATTTTGAGCCTGGCAAGGACATGACGCATGCGGATGCTGACCAGATTGTGACGATGAAGGGGCGTTACATCGAGGGCACTCAAGCCTATGTTCAGGATCGTCTTTTCGAAGGTGAGCAGGGTTTCTGGGTTGTTCAGGCCTTTGAGGTTGATGGCGTTTCTGATGTGATGCCGGTGGTTCGGGGCTGGCAACCGGGTAAGTCTGAGGTTCCGCCCGCAACAGATGCCGATGAGGTCACGGTGACGGGCCGTCTTTGGCCGTCCGAGGCGCCGGTCGCCAGAGGGCGGGAGGATGACCTGCATGGGTTGCCGGTGCTGAAGGATGTTTCGGCGGCTCGGTTGTCGAACATGTGGAACCGCGATGCGTATGCGGGTTTTGTGGTGGTGTTTGAGCAGAGCCCGGACGATGTGAAGGCTGGTGTTGATCAGCTCAAGCATGTATATGTTGCGCCGGGGTATTTGCAGGAGAACCAGTTGAATTGGCTCAACGTGTTTTACGGCGTTGAGTGGATCGTGTTCGCTGTGTTCTCGTTGTTTGTGTGGTGGCGTCTGGTTCGTGATGATTACCAGAATGAGTTGAAGTTTGAGGCTGAGCTGGCTGCGTGGCAGAAGCGGCAGGATGCTCGTGTTGCGCAGGCTCAGGCTGAGGCTCGGGAACGGTTGGCGGCTCAAGCGTCGGGCCGCGAATTAGGCGATGTCGGGTCGGAAGATGACGCCGGGTCTGAAAGTAACGCTGGGCTGGAAGATAACGCCGGGTCGGAGAATAGAGAGAACGGGTAATGATGACTGAGCAGAATGGTGTTCCGCGTCCTGAGGATGTCCCTATTCCGGAGGACGATCCGATGCCGCAGCGTAAGCAGGGTTTCGGTGGGACTGAGACTCAGATCCGAGGCGCGGCAGTGTTCTTCCGCATCGCGGCGTACACGACCGGTGTCATGTTGTTGCTGCTTGTGGCCGAGATGGTCCTCAAGTATGCCTTCAATTTGATTGCGTATGCGGGCGGCACGATGTTGCGCACGGGTGAAGCGAATGTGTTCACTCTGGCTGAGCCGGGCATGGTGGTCGATGGGTTCAACGTTTCGATTGCGGTCCTGATTGTTCACGGCTGGCTTTACGTCGTGTATTTGCTCGCGACGTTCATTTTGTGGTCCCGTATGCGCTGGGATTTGAAGCAGCTGATCCTGATCGCGTTGGGCGGTGTGATTCCGTTCCTTTCGTTCGTGATGGAGAAGAAGGTGCATCAGCAGGTTGTTGCGGAACTTGAGAAGAACCCGCAGCAGTTGCGTCGTTACTGATCCCACACACTGGTTTGGTACTAAGCACATAGTTAAACGCGATAGGCTTTGAACGTGACTTCTGCAGTAATTCCCCCGCATCCGCGCCCGGTGCTCGTGATCGATTATGGGGCCCAGTATGCGCAGCTGATTGCTCGGCGTGTACGTGAGGCTAACGTGTATTCGGAAGTTGTTCCGCACACGTTTTCGACTGAGCAGATCCTGGCTAAGAACCCTGTTGCCTTGATTCTTTCGGGTGGCCCGTCGTCGGTTTATGCCGATGGTGCCCCGAAGGTTCCTGAAGGCTTGTTTGAGACTGGCTTGCCTACGTTGGGTATTTGCTATGGCTTCCAGGCTATGGCGAATGCTTTGGGCGGCACGGTTTCGCAGACGAATCAGCGTGAGTATGGTTCGACTCCGGTGTCCTCGAAGGACGAGGCATGCACGCTGTTTGATGGTCTGCCGGAAGCGCAGATCGCGTGGATGAGCCACGGGGATGCTGTGACTGAGGCCCCCGAGGGATTCACTGTTTTGGCTTCCACGGAGCGCACGCCTGTTGCTGCTTTCGCTGATGAGGAGCGCAAGCTTTACGGTGTCCAGTGGCACCCTGAGGTTCAGCATTCCACGCATGGCCAGCAGCTTTTGAAGAACTTCTTGTATGAGTCGGCTGGCTTGAGCCCGGACTGGACTGCTGAGTCCGTGGTGGAGGACCAGGTTGCGCGGATCCGTGAGCAGATCGGTAACAAGCGCGCGATTTGTGGCCTTTCTGGCGGCGTTGACTCCGCTGTTGCTGCTGCTTTGGTTCAGCGCGCGGTGGGGGATCAGCTGACGTGTGTCTATGTTGACCATGGTTTGATGCGTGCCGGTGAGTCGGAGGCCATTGAGCAGGCTTTCGGTAAGGCTCATGGTGGCGCTGTGTTGAAGGTCGTTGACGCTTCCGAGGTGTTCTTGGAGAAGCTCAAGGGCGTCACGGATCCTGAGACGAAGCGCAAGATCATCGGCGAGCAGTTCATCCGTACGTTTGAGCGTGCTCAGGCTGAGATTGTCGCTGAGTCCGAGGGCGAGGACGTTGCGTTCTTGGTTCAGGGCACGTTGTACCCGGACGTTGTCGAGTCTGGTGGCGGCGAGGGTGCAGCCAACATTAAGAGCCACCACAATGTGGGTGGCTTGCCGGAGGACCTCGAGTTCGAGCTGGTTGAGCCGCTGCGTGAGCTGTTCAAGGACGAGGTTCGTGCCGTTGGTACGGAGCTTGGCTTGCCGGATGAGATTGTTCACCGTCAGCCGTTCCCTGGCCCGGGTCTTGGCATCCGCATCATCGGTGCGGTGGATAAGGAACGCCTGGATCTGCTGCGTGAAGCAGATGCCATTGTCCGCGAGGAAATGACCAAGGCTGGCCTGGACCGCGAAGTGTGGCAGATGCCTGTTGTTTTGCTGGCTGATGTCCGTTCGGTGGGTGTTCAGGGCGATAGCCGTACGTATGGCCACCCGATCGTATTGCGCCCGGTCACGAGCGAGGATGCGATGACTGCGGATTGGGCGCGGTTGCCGTATGACTTGATCGCGAAGATCTCTAACCGCATCACGAATGAAGTTGATGGTGTGAACCGCGTGGTTGTCGATGTGACGTCGAAGCCGCCGGGCACGATCGAGTGGGAGTGATTCCCGAGAAGGGGACACCTGCCGGTAGCGCTGTAGCGTTGCGGCGCCGGGTGTTTGTGTAGCGCCGCGGTATGTCACATGTGTTGTAGATGCGTGTGGATGCCGCGGCGTTGCGCATTCTGCTCGGTGGGGTGAACTACCGTTGTGTATTGACGTGCCGTGATGGATGGAGTGAGGAATCAGGTGAGCGTGCAGCAGACCCCCGAGACCCGTTTTCGTGACTGGGTTCAGTCGTTGAGTGGTTCGGCTGGTACGGATTCTTTGTTGCGGTTTGTTCCGACGGAGAAGAACGCGGTTGAACTGACTCACGCGCATCCGTCCGGTTTGGCGCAGTTTTTGACGGGACGTCGCACTCGTTTGTCGACGCTTCTGCGTGACCCGGTTCAGTACAAGAATGCTCGTCGTACGACTCGTGCGATGGCTACGCGCATGCGTGAGATCTCGGAGTCCCGCGGTGTTGATGTGGGTTATTTCGCGGCTGGTTTGGTGACGTGGCGTACGCTGCGTTCGGGGCGCACTGAGTATTACTCCTCGCCGCTGATGCTGGGCCGTGTTTCGTTGCAGCGCCGCGAGGGTGTTGACGATGAAGAGTTGCAGCTGGTGGGGCGCGCTACTCCGAATGAAACGCTGCTGCGGTTCTTGAAGAGCTCTTATGGTATCGATGTGCGGCCTGAGGACCTGTTGAAGGCCGGCTACATGACGGCTCGCTTCAACCCCTCGGGTCCGGTCACTGTTTTGCGTGACATCGCCGCGAAAGCTGGCGCGACCATCGTTATTGAGGACCGAGTATGCGTTTCGACCTTCCCGGCTGCGAGCGATCCGGTGGACCCTTCGGTTGTTTCGGTGAACCACCCGATCATCGCCGCGTTGCTCGATGAGTTCGCACCGGTTGATGAGGACGCGGGTGCTTCCTATGACCTGGCGACGAAGGTCGCTGACATCACGGGTGCGGATGAGCCTGAGCCGGGTGTTGCTGATGACGAGGATTCCGCTGACGACGAGGCGTCTGCCGACGAAACCGTCAGCGATGAAGCTACCGATGACGATGCGTCCGCGGACGTCGCCGCGTCGGAGGACGATGCCGAGAGCGACGCTGAGGAAGACGCTGAGGAACCTGTAGAGGTTCAGGTTGCTCCGACCTTGCTGGATGATGTCGAAACCCCGGGGGCCGATGACCGCGATCCGGCGGACGAGCTTTTGGTGACCGATGTTGATGACGATGCGTATGCGGTTTTGGATGCGGTGTCGAAAGGTAAGTCGGTTACGGTCAGCGCACCTCCGGGAACGGATCGCATCAACCTTGCTGTGAACGCGGCTGCGCGTTTGGCGGCAGACGGCAAGCGGGTACTCATTGTCGCTGAGCGCGAGTCCACGATGCAGCAGGTCACGGCGATGTTCGCGGACGTGAGCCTTGAGACGCTGCTTTTGAAGCTTGACCGGAATTCCGATCCGGAGTCGTTGCGTGAGCGTTTGATGGACGCGATTTTGCGTAACGAGCGCGCGGGCGAGACGGATACGTCGACGAACGATTCTGTGGCGCGGGCTCGCCGTGGCGAGCTGGTCGAGCATATTCGTTCGTTGCATTCGGTGCGTTCGCGTTGGGGCGCTTCGCCGCTGGAAGCTATGCAGGAGCTTGCGCGTCTGTCCTCTGAGGCCGATGCTCCCGCGACGACGGTGCGTTTGAAGCGCTCTGTTTTGGATGTGATGACGGACCGCGGGGCTGTGGTTGAGCAGTTGCAGCGGATTGCTGAGTTGGGTGGTTTCGCTCAGGAGTCTGTTGAGAGCCCTTGGTATGGCTCGCGTTTGCGGAACCAGGGTGAGGCTGAGGCCGCGGTTGAGCTGGTCGGCGAGCTTGCCGAGTCGATTCCTGAGCTGTGTGGAACTCTTGAAGAGACGGCGTCTTCGACCCGCATCAAGCCTGTTGAGTCTTTCGCGCAGTGGGGCGATACGCTGCGGCTTCTGGTTGCTGTTCGCCGTAGCTTGGATCTGTTTGAGCCGGATATTTTCGACAAGCCTGTTGATGATTTGATCGCGGCTACGGCCTCGGCTCAGTGGCGACGTGATCGCGGTATTGAGATGTCCGCGATGACGCGTTCGCGTTTGCGTCGCGTCGCTAAAGAGTATGTTCGCCCGGGCGTGCACATCGATGATTTGCATACGGCGTTGACCCAGGTGCGTGAGCAGCGGGTTGAGTGGGAGAAACTCGCAACGGATCGCCGCTACCCGTCGATTCCGGCTGGTTTGGAGCGTGTGTTGCAGACGTTCCGGTCGGTTTCTGCGAGCTTGAATCAGTTGCAGGCCGTGCTTCCTGAGGATGAGGATCGGTTGGATTCGTTGCCGACCGACGCGCTGCAGGAACGTTTGGCGTTGTTGCAAGAGAAGAAGTCTGATCTGGATACGATCCCTGAGCGCACGCTTCTGATGGAGACGTTGCGTGAGAAGGGGCTCGGCGAGCTTCTGGATGATTTCGCTGAGCGTCATGTGAAGGCTGACGCGTTGGCGCCGGAACTTGAGCTTGCGTGGTGGCAGTCGGTTCTGGAAGCGATGATTTCGGGCGATGACTATCTTGCGTTGCAGAATTCGCGGGATCTGGAGAAGATCCGTGCCGAATTTGAGCGCGCGGATGCCCAGCACATTCAGCAGGGTTCGGCGCGGGTGCGGGAGGCTCTTTCGCGTCGTTGGAAAGCCGCGATTGCTGATCACCGTGTGGGTGCGCGGGACATGCGTGCTTTGTTGAAGGTGGGCGATCCTACGCCGCAGCAGCTTGCGGCTTTGGCCCCGGCTGTTGTGGGGTCGGCGACTCCCGTGTGGGTTGGTGCGCCGCTGTATTTGCCTACGGTTTTGCCGCGTTGGTCGCGTTTCGATGCCGCTATCTTGTTGGATGCGGAGTCGCTTGCGCTCGAGGCATCGTTGACGACAATCAGCCGTGTCGATCAGGTCGTGGCGATCGGTGACCCGAACACGGGTGTGCCTGCCCGGTTGAATGTCGAGGTCGACAAGCCGTTGACCGTTGGCAAGGGGGAAGAGCCGCCACTGAGTGCTTTCGAGGCGCTTGGTCGCGTGACGTTGCGCCGTAGCTTGACTCAGAACACGCGGGTTTTGGACGACCGTTTCGTTGAGACGTTGAGACCTCAGTATGAGCAGGGTTTGAAAGCTTTCCCGACCCCGGCAACGGTTGATGCGTCTGTCGAGTTGGTAAGGATTGAGGATCCGCGTGCAACTGCAGGTCAGGGGACGGTGACGTCCACCTCGACTGAGGTTGAGAAGGTTGTGCGGATGGTCTTCGAGCAACTCACGCAGCATCCTGAGCGTTCGCTCGCTGTCGTTGCGGGCACTCCTGAACATGCACAGGAGATTGCTCGTGGCATTAGTAATGCTCTTCCGCATCATCCAAGCGCGGTGCCGTCGTTCCAGCGTCGCCATGAGCCCTTCATCGTGACGTCTGCGGATCGCGTTGATGGCCTGCGTCGTGACTCGGTGATTTTCTCTCTTGGCTTCGCGAACAGTCCGCAGGGCCGCCAGCCTCAGCATTTCGGTGAGCTGAATGGCCGTAATGGTTTGCGGTTCGTGATGTCGAGCGTTGCCGCGGCCCGTTCGTGGCTGTACCTCGTGTGCGCTTTGCCTCTCGACCAGCTTGAAGAGCGCATGGTTTTGGCTCATAGCGGCCCGTTGGCTGAGCAGACCCCGGCGCGATCCGGTATGGAGTTGCTGACTCGTCTGATGCGTTCGGTTGAAGAACCTCGTACGTATGAGTTGTTGAAGCCTGGGTTCAAGACGAGGTCTGCGAAGACTGATGCGCGGCCGGCGGCTGGCGTCGATCAGAAGGCGTCCGATGCGGTTGCTTGCCGTGACGGGCATGGCGGCGCTTTGATGGCGGACTTGGCTGATCGTCTGCGTGGCTACGGGCTTACTGTTATCCAGCATCCGGGTTTCGGAGTGGATCTGGCGGTGTATGGCCCGGTATGGCACGAGCGTCGTCCGCTCGCGGTTTCCGTGGATTCCTCGCCGGAGTATGCGCGGCAGTCGGTGCGTAGCCGTACGCGTACCGTACCGGCGGCTCTGAAGCGTCGAGGATGGAAGCCTGTTCAGTTGTGGACGATCGACGTGTTCAAGGACCCTGATGCAGTCGCACGGAGCATCGCTTCGCAGCTCGGTGTTGATGCACAGCGCGGCGTTGATGCGTCCGCGCAGGAATCGTGACAGGGCTGTTCTCATGACAGGGCCGCGGCGTCGTAGGGTCGCGTCGGTTCCGCCGACGCGGCTGGGCGGAAAGCCTGCTGATCTCGTGGGTTCGTGGGAAGCTGACCTTCCCACGAACCCGGCGCTGCGTGAGGGGGTGTCTCACGTGGTTGGGCCTTCACAACGTTCCCAGGACGAGGAAGAACAGCCAGGGGATGCTGCACTTCTCGCTGAGCGGCCGCCGCATTGGAGCGGGCCGGCTTCTTAAGACTCGCGCGCACGTCACCGCTCGCTCTCGCCGGGCCTGCGGATCACCAAGGTGACGCTTCCGCGCTGGTGAGCCGCGGACACCACCGGCGCCTGGTCTTCGGTGACTTCCAAGACCACGATGGCGCCGTCGGCATCCTGCTTACCTATAGGCAACCAATCGGCGGCGGTATCGGGGGATCCCGCCCACAAGACCTTGGCGCGGGCTGCGACCACGTCGGTGTGGACATCACCTACTTCATCCGCGCGGGTCAGTACAACGTCAACGTAGTCGCCGCGTCGCACAAAACCTGCGGAAACCGTGTTCGACAATGCCACACCCACGGCGACGTGCCCCGCGCTGACTTCGCGGAGCATCTCAGAGCCAGCGACTGCGGACTCATGAAGCGGGACACCCGCCGGCCAGTCGACAGCAAGAGTTTGCCCCACAACATCGGATGTGCGAGTGAGGGCACCGTCCGGAGCGGAGCCCAGCAGCTCAACCGTCGTGAGGTCATCAGCAGTCACGGATTGTCCGGCTGCGATCGCATGGGCTGGTGCAACAACGCTCGCTCGGGGAGGGGCCTGGGCAGATACGATGCTGAGCCCCAGGCCTACGCAACAGAAAGCGCTCACCGCGGCCACCAGACGTCGATGGGCGTGCCACCATTCCGCCGGAGTGCGGCGGGGCCGTGCCAAGCGTTGGGTGGACGGTGACGAGCGCTCTCGGCGATTGGACTGGTTCCGAGGGGAGCGGGGCCGGGACAACAGGTTCATGGAACCCAGTCTTGTTCGTCCGGAACTTCACCGGGGAACTGCCAAGAAATCTGTGGATGAGCCCTGTTCAAAGGCAATGTGTGGATACAGAAACTGCTGTTAGCGCAGCGGATGCAGGTTGTGAGGCGTCCACACGTAGTCGGCTACCGCATCCCACGGCTCGGCAGGGACCTCGCCGGTGGGGTAGACCTCATCCTCAAACACCGCCGCGACCAGAACCGAGCCGGCTGGAAGGGTTTCAACAAACCGGTCATAGAATCCGCCGCCTTGCCCGAGCCGTAGCCCGGCCCCATCCACGGCCAGCGCCGGCAATACGACCACCATCGGATGCGTCGGCAGTTCAAGCTCTTCGCCGCCAACCGGCTCAGGAACCGGCGCGACTGATCCGGTGGTCATTTCAAGATCAGGATGCCACCGGACCCAACTCATGCACGCATCAGGCAAGCTCCGCGGAACCGCAACGCGCAGACCCGCGTCGTGCAGGGACCGCATCGCAAGCGCAACATCGGGTTCGGTATCTGCCGCGCAATATGCGAGCACAACTGGAACAGCACCTTCTGGCGTTACTTGCCGCGCCACTCGGATGACCTCAGCGGAGCGGCACGCGAAACCTTCAGCGGCAGCCTTTCGCGCATCGGCGCCACGTTGACGACGAACGGACCTGATGTGGGAACGCAGGGCCTTCTTCGCGATGCTTGAGACAATGGCGTGCGGGCCGGCCTGAGGCAGATTGGCTGTGGTGTCTTCCACGGGAATGCTCCGAGAATGTCGATGAGGGATGGTTTGCAGGCAGTCTCACCAAATAAGAGTTACATTGATGTAGTTTAGTGCCAACACACCGCGAAAACTCCCGTGATCTTGGGGTTTATGTCGTTAGCGTTATATAAGAAAACCGTTCAGACTTCCGTTGATATCTACCAAGGAGGGCGCATGACCGCCGACGCAAAGCGCTCGCAAGGACGCCTCAAAATCCGTTGGGGCCGGCTCAGTGTAGCCGCGATTGGTGCCCTGGCTTTGGTGGGGGCGCCTGTTTTCTTGGTGCTTGCCGCTCTGACTCCGATGAGCTGGTGGTGGCCGCTGGCTAGCGTCCTGATCGCTTTTGGAACGCTAGTTACGTTGCGTACGTGGGCTGTTCAGGAGCGTCGTCAGGAAGCCTGGAAGCGTGCGGCTGAAGAGGTTGCCGCGCAGCACGAGCAGGAAGCAGCTGAGACTGACGAACAGTCTGAGGTTGCGACCGATGCTTCGGAGGTCGCGGCCGAAACCGAAGCTTCTGATGAGCTGAACGACGCGCAGGAATCCGCAGAGACGGAGACCGCTGAACAGAATACTGAGCAGGCCGTTGCCGAGGCGGAAGCGGACGACGCCCCGTTCGATGTCGACGGCGGTGTCGACGGCGGCGCTGAGCCTGCAGCTACCGATGCGGAAACCACTGCGGAAGCTGAAACAGACGCCGATGCTCAGGCAGAAGCCGACGCAACGTCTGAGGCAGAAGCCGCGGAAGAGGCGTCGGGCTCTGAGGAAGCGAAGCGTGTTGCTGAGGCGACGAAGGCCGGTAAGGGCTGGGTTCCGAATAAGCTTCCGGCACCTGGTTACGCCTCCAAGGCTGAGGCTCGCCGCGAGAAGCCTGAGCCGTTCCAGGTTGAGGAGAAGAAACCTGAAGAGGTCACGTCGATCCGCAAGTCTGAGCGCGCACGTGCTGAGCGTGAACGTCACCAGAACGCGTTGGATCTGGACGACATCATGAACCGTCGTCGGGCATAAGCCACGTTAGTAGTCCCGATGCATGACACATCGGAGTAATCTTGGAGAGGCGTCGATCACGTTTGTGATCGACGCCTTTTCAGCATGATTGGATAGAAGAATGTCGGAGATCAAACAGTCAGCCAAGCTCAACAATGTTCTGTATGACATCCGTGGGCCTGTGCTTAAGGAAGCGCAACGTATCGAAGAGCAGGGCAACCGTGTCCTGAAGCTGAACATCGGGAACCCCGCGCCGTTCGGTTTTGAGGCGCCCGATGCGGTGTTGGTTGACATGATCCGGAACCTTCCGCACGCGCAGGGGTATTCGGATTCGAAGGGCATTTTGTCTGCCCGCACTGCTGTCAGCCAGTACTACCAGACCAAGGGCATCCAGACCATCGGGGTCGATGACATCTACCTTGGCAACGGTGTTTCTGAGTTGATCCAGCTGAGCTTGAACGCGTTGCTGAACCAGGGCGATGAGGTTCTGATTCCTGCGCCGGACTATCCGCTGTGGACTGCCGCGACGTCGTTGTCGGGTGGTAAACCGGTTCACTACTTGTGTGTCGAGGAAGAGGGGTGGATGCCTGACCTCGAGGATATGGAAAGCAAGATCACGCCTCGCACTAAGGGCATCGTGGTGATCAACCCGAACAACCCGACTGGCGCGGTGTACCCGAAGCACGTGCTCGAGGGGATTTTGGAGCTTGCTCGTAAGCATGGGCTGGTGGTTTTCGCGGATGAGATTTACGAGAAGATCACGTATGACGGCGCGCAGATGCACAACATGGCGGCGCTTTCGGACGATGTCTTGACGTTGTCTTTCTCTGGGTTGTCGAAGGCTTACCGCGTGTGTGGTTACCGGGCTGGCTGGATGGCGATTTCTGGCCCTAAGCACACCGCATCTGACTACATTGAGGGTATCGATCTGCTCGCGAACATGCGCTTGTGCGCTAACGTTCCCGCGCAGCACGCGATCCAGACGGCACTGGGCGGTTACCAGTCGATCAACGACTTGATTCTGCCGGGTGGGCGCTTGCTGGAGCAGCGTAACGTCGCGTATCACCGTTTGAACGCGATCCCTGGTGTTTCGGCGCAGCAGGCTGATGGTTCGCTTTACTTGTTCCCGCGCCTTGACCCTGAGGTGTACCCGATCAAGGACGACGAGCAGTTCGCGTTGGATCTTTTGCGTCAGCAGCGGATCCTCGTGACGCAGGGTACCGGCTTCAATTGGCCGAACCCCGATCACTTCCGGCTCGTGTTCTTGCCGGGCGTGGATCTGCTCAATGAAGCGCTGGACCGCATCGAGGAATACCTCGAGGGCCTGCGTGAGCGCGGTGTCCGTTACTGACTAGCCGGTAGCGCTACTTGTTTTAGGCGTGGGCCGTTCCGTCTTCGGATGGGGCGGCCGACGTTGGTGTTTCCTCGCGGCGTGCTTTCGCAGCGTCGAGTTTGGCTTGTGCGCCGTCGAGCCATGCCTGGCAGCGCTGGGCTAGCTGTTCGCCACGTTCCCACAGTTCGAGGGATTCTTCGAGGGTTGCGCCGCCGGCTTCGAGTCGCTGCACGACGTTGATGAGTTCGGCGCGGGCCTGCTCGTAAGAGAGCGTGGATACGTCAGGGCGTTCGGTTGGGTTCTCAGTCATAGGGATTCCTTCGTGGGTTTCAGTTCAGACGGGCAGTTCAGGCGGGTTTCGGTTTAGAAGGGCTCGGCTTAGTTGCGTGCTCCGCGGGAGGTCAGCGTCAGTGTTCCGTCGCTGAGCCTTGCGGTGAGTTCGGTGTCTTCGGGTGCTTGGTCGGTGTTCATGATGACGCGTCCTGTTGTGCTGTCTTGGAGCACTGAGTAGCCGCGTTCAAGGGTTTTCTGTGGGGAGAGTGAGCGCACCCGGTCGAGGAGATGTGTGATCTCTTGGCGCGAGTGGGTCAGTGCACCGCGCGTTGATAGTTCAAGCCTGCCCTCCCACTGTGAGAGTTCGCTGCGGCGTTCCTCGACCATCCGTTCAGGGTTTTGTAGAACAGGCCGGGAGCGGCGGTCGGCGAGGTCTGTTCGGGCTCGGGTCAGCATCGTGTGTATTGCGGCGTCGATGCGGGCTAGCCCTTCGAGGATGGTTGCTTTCTCCACGGCGACGTCGGGGATGATGCGTTTCGCGGCGTCGGTGGGGGTTGAGGCGCGGAGGTCGGCCACATCGTCGAGGATGGGGCGGTCGTTCTCGTGACCGATCGCGGAGACGACGGGGGTTTGCGCGGCTGCGACGGCGCGGATGATGCGTTCGTCGCTGAAACCGAGGAGGTCTTCAAGGGAGCCGCCACCGCGGGCGATCACGATCACGTCGACTCGCGGGTCAGCGTCGAGGTCTTCGAGGGCCGCGAGGACCTCAGGTACGTTGCGTGTGCCTTGGACGGCGACGTGCCGGACTTCGAATTCAACTGCAGGCCAGCGCAACTCCGCGTTGCGGAGGACGTCCTTTTCCGCATCGGAATGTGCGCCTGTGATGAGGCCGATCCGTTGCGGGAGGAAGGGGATTGGCTTCTTGCGTTCGGGTGCGAAGAGGCCTTCCGCGGCTAGTGAGCGGCGGAGCTTTTCAAGCCGCAGCAGCAGCTCACCTTCGCCGACGGGTTTCATGTCGGTGACGTGCATCGAGAGGCGGCCGGTTTTGAGCCAGAAGTTGGGTTTGATGCGGGCTACGACGCGTTGCCCGACTTCGGGCCGGGTTTCGAGTGAGCCTGCGACGTTCCCCCAGATCGCAAGCGAGAGCGACGCTTCTTCTTCGAGGTCTCGCATGGTTGCGAAGACGGATCCGCGGCGGTGATTGACCTCAATGAGTTGGCCTTCGACCCACGTGTTGGAGACACGTTCGATGTGGCTTTTGAGGTTGTTCGCGAAGTAGCTGAGCGGCCACGGGTTTTCGTCGGTGGTTTCCGCGGCGGTGCTGGCGAGGGTTCGTTGCGGGTCGGGGGTAGGCACGGATGCGGCGTCTGGAAGCTGAAGCGACGCGTCGGTTGCGGCGGCCTCGCCAGGTGTTTGGGGCGCATCGGGTGTTTGAGTCATGCCCGTGTGTTTCCTTCCCGTTGTTGTTACACACCATTAGACCTGATGTCCATGGGGTTGGGGCAAGCTATGTGGATAGGATTGTGTTTGTCCACACCGTAGGGCCCTGAGATGGGATGTTGATCTGTGCGTAATGTTTTGGCTGTTTTGTTGGCGGCTACCGCGGCGGTGTGTGGTGCGTTGGCGTGGTCGGGTTTCCGGGTGGATGGGTTTTTGGATCACCCGGATGAGGTCAAGAAGCTGTATGGGCCGGTGATTGATGATCCGCAGGTGCGGGAGCGGCTCACGAAGAACGCGAATGACAAGCTGTTCCAGGGTATTCATGTCGAGAATGCTCAGTTGGAGGGTCTGCTTGAGGAGCCGCTGGGCAAGGTGGTCGATGCGGTTTTGGATAGCCCTGAGGCGCATGCGGCGTGGTTGGAGACGTTGGATGAGTCTCGGGCTGCTTACGTTGAGCAGGTGCGGTCCGGGCAGGCTTCTGCCGGCGAGATCCCATTGGTTTTGGATCCTTTCGTGAAGCAAGTGAACGCGAAGGTTGATCAGGTTGTGGATCAGCTGGCGGAGCGGTTCCCGGCGTTGCGTTCCATGGTGCCGGCTTCGGGCGCCGTGTTCGGGGATGAGTGGCGTATGCGGTTCAGCATTGCGGAGCGGATCCCGATTTCTGCAGTGGGTGTGCCGATGTTGACGTCGCAGGTGAAGCAGTCGGCTCATTGGGAGGCGTATGCCGTGGTTTCGGCAGCGGCTTTGGTTTTGGCGTTGCTGGTTGCGAAGCGCCGTGCGGTGGTGTTCATGGCGGCTGGGTTTGTGGCGGTTGCGATGGGCGCGCTGGTGATGGGGTTGACGGGGATGTTGGATACGTCGGCTCGCGTGGTTTCGGAGCCGTTGGCTCGCCCGTTTATTTTGGGGATTAAGGATGTTGCGGGTTCGGTTGGTTTGCCGGTGCTGATTGCTGGTGGGGTTTTGGTTGTGTTGGCTTTGGTTGGTTTGGGTATAGGCCGTGCTCGTAGGCGGCCGGTAGAATACTGAAGTATGTCGACTGCTGCTGTTTCTTTGGGTTTGCCTCCGGTTCCGCGTGTGCGTCGTTCTCGTGAAGAGGTTGAGGCTGCGGCTGAGGTTCGTGGGCCTAAGCGTGTGCTTTTGGCTGAGCCGCGTGGTTATTGCGCGGGTGTTGACCGTGCGGTGATCACGGTTGAGAAGGCTTTGGAGCATTTTGGTCCGCCGATTTATGTGCGTAAGCAGATTGTGCATAACCGCCACGTTGTTGAGACGTTGGAGGAGCGCGGCGCGATTTTCGTGGAGGAGACCGATGAGGTGCCTGAGGGTGCCATGGTGATTTTCTCTGCGCATGGTGTTTCGCCGGCTGTGCATCAGGAGGCTGCGGAGAGGAATCTGCGCACGATTGATGCGACGTGCCCGTTGGTGACGAAGGTTCACCGTGAGGCTGTGCGTTTCGCGAAGGCTGGTCAGGAGATTTTGCTGATTGGTCATGATGGTCACGAAGAGGTTGAGGGCACGTATGGTGAGGCCCCTGAAGTGACGACGGTGGTGAATGACGTTGAGGAGGCGCGCACGGTTCAGGTGAAGAATCCTGATTCGTTGCGTTGGTTGTCTCAGACGACGTTGTCGGTTGACGAGACGATGGAGATTGTTGAGGTTTTGCGGGAGCGTTTCCCGAATCTGCAGGATCCGCCGTCGGACGATATTTGTTATGCGACGACTAACCGTCAGTCTGCGATTAAGGAGTTGGCGCCGCGCGCTGATTTGGTGATCGTGGTGGGTTCTACGAATTCGTCGAATTCGGTGCGGTTGGTTGAGGTTGCGTTGCAGTATGGCGCTAAGCGTGCGGAGTTGGTGGATTTCGCTCGTGAGGTGGATGAGTCCTGGTTTGAGGGCGTCGCCACGGTGGGTGTCTCTTCGGGCGCTTCTGTTCCTGATGTTTTGGTTCAGGAGGTTTTGGATCTTCTGGCTGAGTACGGTTATTCCGATGTTGAGCCGGTTGTGACGGCGGAGGAGGACATTCTGTTCTCGTTGCCTAAGGAGCTTCGCGCTAAGTTGCGTGAGGACGGCGATGATTCCCGTGTTCTGGGTGGCCGTGGAGCACGCCCGACCACGTAGTTTTTGACACACGCCCAACCACTTAGTCGTTGATGTGTGGCGCCGGGTTTGCGCTGGTGCCGAGGGCTGTAAGGTCCTGTTCGGCGTTGGATGCTCCGATGGCGGGATCGAGTTCTTGGATACGGCGCAGGCTTGGGATGAGCCGGACGTTCATTGAGCTGAGGATCCGGTTGTAGCTTTCGACGCTGTGGTTGAGTGCTTTCCCGTGTTCGTTGAAGTGGCCGATGACCACTCCGATGCGCTGGTGCAGCGTTTTCGCTTCTTTATAGAGGGCGGTCGCGTTATCGGTGAGCTGGTGCTGACGCCATGACACGGCGAGGCCCTTGAGGATGGCGAGCAACGTGTTGGGGGAGGCCAGTACAACGTTGTTCGCGAACGCGGTATCGAGTAGTTGCGGGCGTGCGTCAAGTGCGCGGGAGAGCATTGACTCTGCTGGCACGAAACACACGACGACGTCCGGGCTGCCGTCGAGCACGGTTTCGTAGGAGCGTTTGCTGAGTTCTTTGATCCGGTCTTCGAGCACTTTCGCGGTGCTGAGTTCGTATTCACGTTGATCGGCGAATGATGCGGCGTCTGGGAACGGCGCTTTCGCGTCGACGGCGATGTTGCCGTTGCCTGGCAGGTGCACGACCATGTCGGGACGCCCACCGGGCGCTTCACCACTTGCCCGTACCGAGGCTTGCTCGGTGAAGTCGACGTAGCGGGCCATCCCGGCCAGCTCGACGATGCGCCGCAGCTGGATTTCTCCCCAAGTTCCGCGTTTGGAGCTGTCTTTGAGCGCACCGGCTAGGGCCGTTGTGGTTGTGAGCAGTTTCTGGTCGTGCTCCATGAGGCTGCGCAACTGCTCTTGGAGGGTTGCATCGTGCCGGTTGCGTTGCTTCTCCATGCTGTTGACCGTGATCCCAAGTTCATGGAGCTTGGTCGTCATCGGCGCGAGCGTGCGCAGGATCTGGTTTTCGGTCTGCTCTTGCTCCGCCTTCTGCGCCTCGTATTCGGCTTGGGCACGTTCCAATACGTTCGCACGCCCGAGCGCACCCGCAGCTTCTTCCCGCGCGCGAGACTCCGCAGCACGCGCTTCATCGAGCCCGCGCTGTAACTGATTCACGCTCGCTTGCAAACGTTCCACCTCGCCCCGTTCCGCAGAGCCAGGTCCCCAACGCAACGCTGCGAACGCACCCAACACGAGCCCGATCAGCAGGGCGAAAACTGCGACAAGTACAGACATAACCTCCATGCATCGAGCTTCTCAGGACCCCCTGACAGTTTGAAACTGAGCAGAGCCTCAACCGTGAAAGACGCCCATAACACCCCACAAAACAGCGGTGGCTCCCTCCGCATGGAAGGAGCCACCGCGTTGTTATCGGCTAACCCTGGCGGGCCGCCTATGTCGCAGGGTTAGCGCGTGCGACGGCGCAGCATCCAAGCCATGGCCATGCCACCCATCGTGAGGGCGGCAGCAGCGAGGCCGAGGGTCATGACGTTCGCGCCGGTTGCAGCGAGCCCAGGGGCCGGCTGGTTCGGACGGTAGTGCCCGATGGTGTGTGAGCCGGCACCGTTGTTGGAGCCCGGAACGCCCGTCTGGCCAGACTGTCCCGGAGCCCCAGGCTGGCCCGGTTGGCTTGGCTGGCCCGGCTGACGCGGCTGGCCTGGAACGCCCGGTTCGCTCGGCTTGGTCGGCTTGTTTGGATCCTCTGGTTTGTTCGGATCCACGTCGGTGCCTGGGTTCTCTGGTTCCTCTACGTGGCAGTCGCCGCCTTCGATGGTGACGCGCTGTAGCGCGGAGTAGTGCTTAGCGCCGTATGGGTCGGTCGTCAGAACGTAGATGGTGTGCTCGCCTTCAGCGAGGTTCTCAACGGAAACCTTGGCCTCGGTGCCGGACTCCACGTCCTCAACGGAGCCGAGTTCCTTGGCGGTGAGCACGTCGACGCGTGCCTTGGCCGTGGTGAGAGACTTGGTGGTCTGCTCAAGCCCCAGCGCGTCGTAGCTGATCGTGAATTCCTGGTGCTCTGGTTCAAGGGTTGCGTCGTCGGCGTTGTACTGCTTCAACGATGGCGAGAAGGTACGGACCTTGACGTGCTGGCCCTTGTTGTCAAAGTGCATGAGCCGCAGGAAGCCCTGGCCGCCTTCTGGCAGTGCCTGGTAGTCGAACAGCATCTGGGTCACGGTGCGCTCTGGGTTGCCGTCGCCGTCGTCGTCGAAGCGGTCCACGCGCGTGTAGGCGTCGTGGTAGTGGCCGCTCATGACGGCGCGGACGTTGGCGTTCGGGGTGATGACTTCGTCGTAGATCCGCTGTGGGATCGGGCCGAGGCCACCGGTGGTGAGCATGTATTCGTGGAGGTTGATGATCGCGGTGCGTTCTGGGTAGGCCTCGAGCACTTCGTTCATCCATTCGATCTCGGCATCGCCTGGGGCCCAGCCCATGTAGAGCATGATGAAGTCGTGCCCGCCGGCGGTGATGAGGTCGTAGTGGCCTCGGTTGTTCTGGTATGAACCGCCGTACCACGGGTTGTGTGCGTAGCGGTCTTCGCCGAAGTTCTTCGAGTATTCGGTGAAGTCGTTGCTCATGTGGCCCACGTCGTGGTTACCGGCGAGCACACCGTATGGGAGGCCGGCTTCGTCGAGCATCTTGTATGCCTTGTTGGCATTGTCCCACTGGAACTGCTGCTCGGCCTTGTCGACGATGTCACCGGTGTGGAAGAGGTACTGCAGGTTGAGTGCTTCGCGACGTTCCAGAAGGTAGTTGTGGATTGCGATCTGGTGGTCGTAGAAGGACTCGTTGTAGTACTGGGTGTCGGTTTCCCATGCGAACGTGAAGTCGTACTGGTCGCGTGGGGTGTCTTCTGGGTGGTATGGCTCTACGGCGCTGTCGCGTCCGGAGAGGTTAGGTCCGGCCCAGCCTTCGGAGTGCTGCACGACTGCGCGGATTTCGCCGTCCACTGCGTGCTCGCCGAGCGGCACCATCGCTTCGAGTGTGGCTTCGCCGGTTTCTTTGTCGGTGAGTGCCACATCGACTTCTTGGTATGCGTTGGCCGCCGTGTTCCATACGAGCAGGCGGACGCGTGCACCTGGGTCGGTGGTGCCTTCCCATGCGACGCGCACGAGGGAGTCGTCGCTTGCGCCTCCCGGTACGTCAGTGGTGAACGCGTGGAATGGAAGCTCGGAGTCCGATGAGGTGGTTCCGCCAGCCTTGAGCGCGTCGCCTTCGCGTTCGGTCTGGTTGGCGTTGTTGACGGTTCCGCTCACTGCGGTGAGGGTCTCGTTTTCGAGGCTTACGGTGTGGCCTTCGCGGAAGGACACGGTGAGTGGGTCGCCGCTCGGGTCGGAGACGCGGGCGGAGAGTGAACCTGGGGTGCAGATGCTCAGTACTGCGCCGGCCCGGTTGGAGATCGCTCCGTTAGGTTGTTCGACTGGCGTGGTGAACGTCAGCGTGCGCTTGGAGACGTTGCCGATCTTGTCTTTGGCGGTGATTTCCAGGGTGTGGGTGCCGGCTGGCATGGTCACGCTGGAGAGCTCGGTGCCGGTGCCGATCTTTTCGCCGTCGAGGGTCGCTTCGATGCTGTCAAGTCCGGAGCCTGCGTCGGTTGCTTCGAAGTCGACGGTGAACGCGCCGCGTTTTTCTTCGCCGTCTTTCACGGATGTGGTGATGGCGGGTGCGGTGTTGTCGACCTTGATGGTGCGTTCTACGCGCTCGCCGTTGGAGTCGGTGCCGCATACGGTGTGTTCACCGTCGGCAACGGTGGTGGAGTCCCATTGTGCCGCGTGGGCGTTGTAGGCGTCTTCTGGGATGGTGAAGAGCGCTTCCAGCACTTCGACTTTGCCGGAGGAGTCGCCCATCTGGATGATCTTGGCGGGGTCGTCCCAGTTTGGTGCGCGCAGAGTGCGGCCGTCGGGGAGGATGAGCCGTACGTTGCGGACCACGAAGTCGTCGTTGTTTTCGTTCGGGTCCGGGCCTGGCGCGGCTTTGGTGCCGGCAGCGATGTCGACCTGGAGTGGTTTGCCGGCGGTTACGTGGTTGAGTGGGATGTCAGTTGAGATGGTGGCCCACTCGGAGTAGGTGCCTTCGTCGAAGATGTTCAGAATTTCGCCGTCGACGAGCACACCGTTACGGAAGAACGTGTCCGTTTGGGAGGTTTCGAAAGCGAAGACTGGTTCTTTTTCGAGGGATGCGTGGGTTTCGGTCAGGTCGGTGTCGTTTACGCAGAGTCCGAGCTTTTCGCCTGGGTTGTCGGATGCGACGGAGATCGGGACGGTTCCGCGCACGAACTGGCCGTCTTCAACGTTGAGCCGCAGCGGGTCGGTGTTGACGCCGTCGAGCGGTACGCGGACCTTTTCGGTGGTGGTTTCGTTGGTGCCGTCGGTTGCGGTGACGGTGTATTCGAAGTAGCGCTTACCGACGAGGTCTGCTTGCGGGATGGTGAACGTGTAGGTTCCGTCGCCGTTGGTGGTCAGGTTGTGGACCTGTGGCTCTTTGTCCGCGTTGTTGGAGAGGCTGAGCTCTGCTCGGCGTACCTGAACGTTGTCGGTGATGCTGAACTTGAGTTCGGCGTCGGTGTTTGGTGCCAGGGACTTAGGGCTTTGGTCTTTGATGACCGGGGCTTCGGTGTCCTCGGGTACCTCGATGGCGCTGCCAGGAACTTGTTCTGGCTTGACGCTGCCAGGGGTTGCAGGGCTCTTCTCGAGGATGGTCGAGTTGCCTGGGTCCTCAGTGTTGTAGCCGTAGTGGAGGCCTTGGTCTTTGGCCGGGTCTTTCTTGTCGGTGGTGTTGTAGTTGACGCGGTGGACTTTTTCACCGGTGCGGGTGCGCAGCTCCATACCGCGCGGGCCGCCGTTGGCCATGCCGGCGGAGTGGACTTCTACGAGGGTGAGGTCCTTAACGTTGACGCCGTAGTTCTTCGCGAAGTCTTCCGCGGTGAGGTTGTCGTTAGGGCCGTTCTTGACCCAGACGACAACGGTTTTACCTGGTTCAACCACCGCATCCTGTGGCTCCATGGGCCATTCGGCGGAGCTGGTGATGGTGAGGTCGTTGAGGATGTACAGGTAGTGCAGCTGGTAGTCGCGGAGGTTGATGGCGCGGTTGGTTGGGTTGTAGATCTCGATGAACTCGTATCCGTCTGCTCCGCCTACGTTGGTGGAGTCTGGGACGAGCTCGGTGATCAGCAGCTGGCCGAGGTGTGCCTCTGACGGTGCGGCCTGTGGCTTGGCTTCAGCGGATTCCGATGCGGTGGCTGATTCCGATGGGGTAGCGGATTCCGATGGGGTAGCGGACTCGGATGGTGCCTCAGATTCCGAAGGCGCCTCGTTCTCGGAAGGCGCCTCGGTGTCGGATGGCTTTTCAGATTCAGTCGGCTCTGCGCTCTCAGTCGGTTCCGCGGATTCAGTTGCGGTGAAGGCGCGGGTGAGTTCCTTGCCGTCGGCGTTGGAGATGCGGAGACCGAAGTCCTTCTCTGCGTCCTCTTCGAGGCCGCTAGCGACTTCAACGCGGGTCGAGTCTTTGAGGTCCCAGGCCTTCTTGAAGTCCGCGATCTCCTTCTCAGTGACTTCTGCTTCAGCGGATGCTGCAGCCCCGTCGTTAGCCTTAGCATCAGCAGCCTCATCGGAAGCGTCTTCACGCTTTGGGGTCAGCCACAGCACGACCTTTTCGTCTGGCTTGATGGTGACTGGCTCGCTGACGGTGAGTTCGACATCGTCGGCGGTTTCGGCGGTGTCTTCGGTGATGTAGCTGAGCTTGAGGCCGTCTTCGCCGATCGTGACGGGCTTGGTGCCTGGGTTGGTGAGCTCAACGAATGGGTAGTTGTGTGTTGTGTTGTTGTCGGTGCCGCTGTCGAGCTCGGTGATGGCGAGCGGGGCAGTGGCGGTGTCGGTCTGGACTGAGCGATCGGCACGGGCCGCGTGTGCTGCGTTGTGTGCAGCGGATGCGGTGGCCGGCGCGAGGATCGGGGCAGAAGCGAGTGAGAAGCTGAGGACCGCTGCGGCAAGAACCTTGTTGGCTTTACCGTTGCTGCGGTGTTCGGTGAACCTCGAGGGTGTCATGTCCTTCACTTTCGGTACGAGTGTCATATTCAGTGGACACGACTAGCTGTACTCGCCGTTCCTTACCCCGCGGTGAACCGAACGTGCTTCCTGGTGACTACTTGCCGTATTTTCTGACAGCTCTGCGTAACCTGAAAGCAACCTGGAAGGGCTATTAGCTTCCGTCGGTGGGGGGAGCTCGGGGCGGTTTCAGGGCGCTTAGGGCCGTCGCGGCCGTCCATTTGCTCACCGCCACGTAGAATGGAGGGCGTGGCTCTTACTATTGGAATCGTTGGACTCCCGAACGTGGGCAAGTCCACTATGTTTAACGCTTTGACCCGTGCCGATGTTTTGGCGGCGAACTACCCGTTCGCGACGATCGAACCGAACGTGGGTGTGGTGCCCCTCCCGGATTCGCGTTTGCCTCAGCTCGCGGAGATTTTCGGTTCGGAGAAGATCCTCCCGGCGACCGTGTCTTTCGTTGATATCGCGGGCATCGTGAAGGGTGCGTCCGAGGGCGAAGGCCTCGGCAACCAGTTCCTCGCGAACATCCGTGAAGCTGACGCGATCTGCCAGGTGACCCGCGGCTTCCAGGATTCCGATGTCGTCCACGTTTCCGGGCAAGTTGACCCCGCATCGGACATTGACGTCATCACCACTGAGCTTGCGTTGGCTGACTTGCAGTCTGTGGAGAAGGCATTGCCTCGTCTGCAGAAGGAGCTGACGAACAAGAAGGTCGAGAAGGCCTACGTTGAGGCGGTTGAACAGGCGGAGAAGATCCTGTCCGATGGCCGCACCCTGTTCTCTGCCCGCGATGAGGTGGATCTGGACGAGCTGAAGCCGCTGCAGCTGCTGACCGCTAAGCCGTTCATTTACGTGTTCAACCTGGATGACGATGGGCTTGCCGATGAGGAGCTGAAGGCTTCGCTTGCGGAGTCGGTTGCGCCTGCGGTTTCGGTGTTCTTGAACGCACAGTTTGAGGCGGAGCTTGCGGAACTTGATGAGGACGATGCGGCGGAGATGCTCGCTGACGCCGGCATTGAGGAGTCTGGCCTGGAACAGCTCGCGAAGGCTGGCTATGAGGCGCTTGGTTTGCAGTCGTATTTGACGGCGGGCCCGAAGGAGACGCGCGCGTGGACGATCAAGCAGGGCGCTACCGCACCTGAGGCGGCCGGCGTGATTCACACGGACTTCCAGCGCGGATTCATCCGTGCCGAGGTTGTTTCGTTCGACGACCTGATCGAGGCCGGCTCGATGCAGGCCGCGAAGGCCGCGGGCCGTGTGCGCCTCGAGGGCAAGGAATACATTATGCAGGACGGCGACGTCGTTGAATTTAGGTTTAACGTGTAGCGAGGAACGGTTGTGGAGGAGGCAGTCGCGGATACACAACTGGGTGGGCATTTGCCCGATGAGGTGAGAAGCACCACGGAGCATCACACTGCCATCGTCGTCGGCGGTGGCCAGTCCGGCCTAGCCACGGCATACTACCTGCGGCGCTTCAAAGTGGGCTTTCTGATCTTGGACAACCAAGAGGAACCCGGTGGAGCGTGGTTGCACACGTGGCCTTCACTGACACTTTTCTCCGCCGCGGAGTTCTCCAACCTGCCCGGCTGGCCTATGCCGCGGTACCCGGGGTACCCGCCGGCAAGTCATGTCATCGACTATCTGGAAAGCTACGAAAAACGCTATGACCTCCCGGCTCGGCGTCCAGTGCACGTTCACAGCGTGTCCCGTGACGAAGGGATGTTCTACCTAGATACGAGCGCCGGTCAATTCACAGCGGAACACGTTATCGCGGCCACAGGCACGTGGTCCGCGCCCTTCGTACCCCACTATCCCGGTACCTTCCAAGGACGCCAGTGGCACTCGTCGACCTACCCCGGTCCCGAACCATTCCGCGGCGCGAAGGTCGCGGTGGTCGGTGGGGCGAACTCGGGGGCCCAGATCGCCGCGGACCTCCTCGGGACGTCGGAGGTCACATGGTTCACACGTGAGCAACCGCGCTGGATGCCTGATGATGTCGATGGCCGCGATCTCTTTCTCCGCAGCCGCCGCCGGATTCTCGGCGGCGATTCCGGCCCGAACCTCGGGGACATTGTCGCGCTTCCTCATCTCCGTGAGCTCCGCAACTCCGGCCAACTCACCGCTACCCCCATCTTCGATAGCTTGAGCGAGCTCGACCACGACCATCTGATCTGGTGCACTGGTTTCCGTCCGGCTCTCGGCCCATTCCGTCACCTCATGCGTGGCCGCGAAACCGCGGTGCAGAATCTGCATCTCGTCGGCTACGGCAATTGGACCGGCGACGGCTCGGCAACCCTGATGGGTGTCGGGCCGTTTACCAAACACACCGCCCAGGTAGTCGCGGGCCGTGTCGATGAAGCTGGGCGTCAAAAGTTTTGAGATGACGCTTGGTCCCTGAGTAGCTCGATCCTTCCAAGATCCGCATTGGAGATCCAGCGCGCTGGGCGAAAGTGTGGCTCAGCGCTTCGCTCGCGCAGCCCGCAGACCGTTCAAAATCACGATGACTTCGGCGACCTCGTGGACCAGCACGACGGCGGCCAGGCCCAGCACGCCGCTGATCGCCAGCGGCATCAACACGATGATGATGGCCAGAGACAGCACGATATTTTGGTTGATGATCCTGCTGCCTCGGCGGGCGTGCTGCAGAGCCTGCGGGATCAGTCGGAGGTCGTGCCCGGTGAAGGCGACGTCAGCGGACTCGATCGCGGCGTCGGAGCCAGTCGCTCCCATCGCGATGCCCACCGTAGCGCCCGCCAGTGCCGGCGCGTCGTTGATGCCGTCGCCGATCATCGCCGTCGGCGTCTTGGATGAGAGTTCGGCGACGATGCTCGCCTTGTCCTCCGGGCGCAGCTCGGCGCGCACGTCGTCGATTCCGGCGATTTCAGCCAGCGCCCGGGCGGTGCGAGTGTTGTCGCCGGTGAGCATGCTTACTTCCACGCCGTTGGTGCGCAGGGTCTGCACGGCCTCGGGCACCTCGGGCCGCAGCTCGTCGCGGACCCCGATCGCCCCGGCAAGGGCGTCATCGACGGTGACAAGGACGCAGGTCTGGCCCTCGGACTCCATGCGCTCAACGTCTGCCTTTAGTGGCCCGGCGTCGATCCACCGGGGGCTGCCCACCAGCACCCGTCGACCTTCGATAGTGCCGCCGATGCCATGTCCGGCTTCCTCGCTGATGTCCTGGGCGGCGGGCGCTTCGGGCACCGCTGCCGCGATCGCCGCAGCGAGGGGGTGCGTCGATTGCTGCTCAACTGCCGCCGCGAAAGCAAGCACCTGCGCCGGATCGAATCCGTCTGCCGGGACCACGCCGGTAACCTCGGGCTGGTTGCGGGTAAGGGTTCCGGTCTTGTCCACCGCCAGGTGACGGATGCCACCGAGTCGCTCGAACGCCGCGCCGGACTTGATGACCACGCCAAACTGGCTGGCCGCGCCGATCGCGGCCACGACCGTCAGCGGCACGGAGATTGCCAGCGCGCACGGCGACGCTGCGACCAGGACCACCAGTGCACGGGTGATCCACGTCTCAGGATCGCCGAGCAGCGAGCCGATCACGCCGACCAGCACCGCCAGGATCATCACCCCGGGCACGAGGGGGCGGGCAATCCGGTCGGCGATCCGGGCGCGGTCGCCCTTTTCCGCCTGCGCCTGCTCGACTAGGTCCACGAGTGTGGTCAGCGAGTTGTCCGTTCCAGCTGCGGTCGTCTCGACCTCCAGCGAACCGGCGGAGTTGATTGCTCCCGCGGGCACCTCGTCGCCGGGCGCTACCTCCTCCGGAATGGATTCTCCGGTGATCGCTGAGGTGTCAAGGCTGGAGCGCCCGGACCGAATGATGCCATCCGTGGCGATCCGCTCTCCGGGGCGCACGAGCATCAGCTCGCCAGCCACGAGGTCCTTCGCGGCGACCTCGACCGCCGTGCCGTCGCGCAGCACCGTCGCGGTTTGCGGTACCAGCTTCAAGAGTGCCCGCAGTCCGCCCTGGGCCCGGTCCATCGCCTTGTCTTCCAGTGCCTCGGCGATCGAGTACAGGAACGCTAACGCCGCGGCCTCCCCGACGTAACCGAGGATCACCGCGCCGACCGCGCTGATCGTCATCAGCAAACCAATGCCGAGCTTGCGCTTCGTGGCAAGGTTCCGGATAGCGCCGGGCGCGAACGTATACGCCCCTAGCAGCAGGCCGACCCAGAACAGTACTGTCGCGGGTGTCTCTAGCCCGGACCAGCCCAGTGCCAATCCTATGCAGAGGGCTACGCCGGAGAAGATCGGCAGTAGCAACTCGGGGTCCTTCCACCATGGCCGATCGAGATCTTCGATCTCCGTGGCTGGTTCGTGTTCGCATCCACATGCTGAACTCATGCGTCCGCTCCTTTTCCGTCGCAGCCGGGCACCGAGCACTCAGGGTCGATGCACGGGGCGTTTTCGTCGACAGCCAACGTCGCGTTCACTAGCGCGTTGAGCGCTGTCGCGAGGTGCGGATCGGCGATTTCGTAGCGTGTCTTGCGGCCCTCCGGCTCGGCGACGACGATGCCGCAGTCACGCAAGCAGGTCAGGTGGTTCGAGACGTTCGAGCGGGTCAGGTCCAGGTCGCGCGAAAGCACGGCCGGGTAGCTCGGGCCGTCGAGTAGTGTCATCAGGATTCTGGAGCGCGTCGGATCCGCCATGGCCCGGCCGAGCCGGTTCATGACGTCGAGGCGTGAAACAATGGTCAGCATGTGCTGAACAATACATCGTGTGCTGAACTATTCAAAATGCGCTGAACTGACAGTTACGCGAAGGTCCTGCGACCTGCAAGAATTAGTCGATGGGATAGCAGATGACTGATCCTTTGTGGTTCGGCTGCCACCCAACGCGGGAGCGACGTGGGCGGCGAGGTTCTCGAGAAAGTAACTTTGCAACTACATACCGTCGAGTTTAAGTTCAATGTGTAGCTAAGGGCCTTATTAATAGCGTTTGACAACACGCGCTCCTATTTACCTTCGTATCTCACGAGACGCTGACGTGGATGGCCTCACCATCGACCGGCAGCGTCAGGACTGTGAAGCCATTGCAAAGCAGCGTGGCTTGCACGTTGGACATAGGACATAACTACGTCGATCAGTCCATTTCCGCGTCAAAGAAGAATGTGGCTCGCCCCGACTACGACGCCATGGTGGCGTCCTTTGAACGCGGCGAAATCGACGCGATCATCTGCTGGGACCTCGAACTACCCGCCCCACGTCGGTGGATAGTCCGATCGGTCGGACAAAATTACTCCCGCACCACAGCGTAATCAGGGGTGCACCTTAAAAACATCCGGAGGTGGGGGTAACTCCCCCTCGTTGCCCAGAGACAAAATACGCCAGTGGCGTCTGTACGACGAGCCGAAAGTAGGACAAATTCCAATCCAGAGAGGTCTTGCACTGTTGCGGTGCGGTTGTCTTCTTTCTCACCGTATTGGACCCTGCGAGATTAATTGGATACGATAGGCCCATGTTGATTTCAGGTTCCGTTTTCATGCGGCCGCTCACCAGCCGCTAAGGCGGTTTTCTCCCTCCCGCAGGTTAGAAACCGCTCCGGTCCTTTAGCCGGGCGGCCATTTGCCATGCCCGGCTTCGTTTCAACTCCACGGAGCACACCTGATGTCTACATACGGATACGGCCGTCACGAACATGGCCAAAATTTTCTCACAGACCACAAGATCATCAACTCCATCGTCGATCTTGTAAAACAATCCTCTGGCCCCATCATTGAGATCGGGCCAGGAAGCGGTGCCCTCACTCACCCGCTATCCCGCTTGGGGAGGCCAATAACGGCAGTTGAGGTAGACGCAAAACTAGCTGCCAAACTCACAAAAAAGACCGCCTCGGCGTCGGTCGAAGTGGTCCATGATGATTTCCTTAACTTCCCGTTACCCGCCACTCCCTGCGTCATTGTGGGAAACATTCCCTTTCACCTCACTACTGCCATTCTTCGAAAGTTGTTGCATGCGCCGGCATGGACTGACGCTGTACTCCTCATGCAGTGGGAAGTCGCTCGCCGCCGGGCCGGGGTAGGCGCAAGCACAATGATGACGGCTCAGTGGTCCCCATGGTTCACATTTCACCTTGGTTCCCGAGTACCAAGGTCTGCTTTCCGGCCACAGCCAAACGTTGACGGGGGGATCTTAGTGATCCGCCGGGTGGGTGACCCGAAGATCCCGATAGAGCAGCGCAAAGCCTTTCAGGCGATGGTGCACACCGTTTTCACCGCCCGGGGACGCGGGATAGGGGAAATTCTCCGAAGGGCAGGGTTGTTTTCATCACGTTCAGAGACACAATCATGGTTGCGCTCGCGAGGAATCGACCCCGCAACCCTACCTCCCAGATTGCGCACCAGCGACTGGATCGATCTCTTCCAGGTGACTGGTTTCTCTCCACCGCGCCATCGGCCCATTTCACAATCGGGAAGTAGTCAACGCCCTCCTCAACGGAAAAAACGAGGCCGGCGGCGGTAATCCCCCCACCACCAAAACCGAAATCCACCAGTAGTAGTGAACGACCCATGCTCGTCTACCGTGAACCGCGTTATGACAGTGACGTGTTCTCGTCGGGCACAGTCATAGTTCCCGGCGTTGCCAGCGACAGGGTTCTACACCCGGCAGCGGGCCGATCAAAATCACCCGCACGGGGAACGACCCTGCTGGTGGTTTCGATTTTGATGAAAGCGAGGAGACATAGCCCCTCGCCAACTCCCCGTAGCTGGCGAACAGTAGCTCCTGGCGGTGGCGCTCGTTGGTGAGTTTGCGTGCCGCACCGAAAGCCTTATCGACTTCCTGGTCCAAGTTGTTGTGAGCCTTGAGCAGAATTGGGTCCATCGATAACGGGTTGTAGTGCTCCGCGAGTGACCGCCGGGGGTGCCGCTCGCGTGCCCGCAGCACCAACTGTCCAGCGTCGATGATTCGCTGCTGCGCCTTCTCATCTAGTTCACACAGAGCTGGTCCGCAGTTGTAGCTCCCGATGTACTCCGAAAAACGGAAAAAATAAATAGCGGGGATACATCAACCTTCCACTTTCCATTCTTCCGGCTCAGAGTATTGAGGGGTCTGGGACCGGGTCCGTAAACCCTTTATGTTTTCCGCGCACAGCGGTTTTTAGCGACGCGCCCTATAGGTTTTCCGCAGAACCTATATGTGTTTCTGTGCACCCCATATGTTGTCTGTTTTAGCGGTATTTCGTTGTTAATTCCGCACGCGCGCATCAAATGGTTAGTTATCGCCGACACTCCGTGGAGTTCAAGTTCAACGTAACCTAAGGCGCGCTAGTGTTAGTCGTATAACAACACGTGCTGCCATTTACCTTCGCATCTCGCTCGATACCCTGCTGTGGGGGTTACTCGTAGCGAAGCGAGCTGAGCATCCCGGTTTCCATGTGATAGGCGTTATGGCAGTGAAATGCCCACTCACCGGGGTTGTCAGCGATCAGGTCGGCGATCATGGTTTCACCGTGGCGGAGAAGGACGGTGTCCTTGCGTAGTCCGCCGCTGCCGGGCAGCGCCCACGTGTGGCCGTGGATGTGCATGGGGTGGGGCATCATGGTCCTGTTGCGCATGACCATCCGCAGGCGCTGGCCCTCCTGCACGGTCGCGGAGGAGGATTGGCCGTCGGTGAGAATGCTCCATTCATACGGCATCATCTGCCCGCCCAGGTCGATGCTGACTTCTCGGTCTGGTGTGTCCTCGGGTAGGAGTGCACGGTCTGCTGGCTTCAGGGAGGACAGGAGCAGTCCGGTGGACGACAACTCGGGGAAGTCGACATCGGGGTGGGGGGCCTGGCCGCCGGCGGTGCGGATGACGGCGAAGGCGCGGTCGTCCTTACCCACCGCCAAAGCCGTGAGCGGGAAGATGCCGTCGCCGAGGATGACCTCGACGTCGACACGCTCGCCCATCGACAGGTAGATCGATTCGGTCTCCCGGGGCTGGACGGGGAAGCCGTCGGTGTGGGTGACGGTCATGCGGTGACCACCGAGGGCCACCTTGAAGATGGTGTCACCGCCGGAGTTGATAAACCGCAGGCGGGCCTTGTCGCCCGGGCGAGCCTCGAAGGTCCGGTGAGCACGGGGGATACGTCCGTTGATGAGGTAGTGCGGATACATCACATCGCCGACATCCCCGCCCAGTACCCGGTCCGGGGTGCCGTGCATCATCTGGCCGTGACCTCCCATTCCCATACCCCCGTTATGGTCGCCCGAACCCATTCCGGTGAGCTTGTCGAGCTCATCGTCGGGAGTGCCCTGAATGCCATCGACCCAGTCGTCGAGCACGATGGTCCACTCAACGTCCTGGTCTTCAGCGTCTTGCGGGTCACGGATGATCAGTGGGGCGTGGAGGCCGCGATCAAGCTGCAGGCCGGTGTGGGAATGGTAGAAGTAGGTGCCACCGTGGGGGACTTCAAAAACATAGGAGAAAGACGCGCCAGGTTCAATGGGGTCCTGGGTCATGCCGGGCACACCGTCGGCTGCGTTGTGGAGTGCGATGCCATGCCAGTGGATGGAGGTGCTCTCAGGCAGTTCGTTAGTGATATCGACCTGGAGGACGTCGCCGGCAGTGGCCTCAATGGCCGCATCCCCGGTGTCAGAGACGTATCCCCACGTCTTGGCTTCGATGCCGCCGATATCCAGGGAGAGGGGCCGGGCGGTCAGTGTCCGGCGCACCGTCGGCTCACCGAGCGCAGTGGGGGTGGGGCGAAGGGAGGAACCTGGTGCCGAGGCAGCGGGTCCAGGGTCGCTGGTGCAGGCGGCCAAGGCCCCGGTGCCGGCGAGGACGAGCCCGCCGAGCAGAAACTGTCGTCGGGAAAACGTGTTCGTCATGATTTAACCTTTCTTGGTGCAAGATTTCAGTGACACGGGAGACAGGCGCAGGCGAGGACCCTGCTGAGCTATCACGTCAGGCGCAGGTCTGTGTAACAGGTAGCACCGTCGTCGGTGGTGGAAAACTCCGTGGTGCCGGTACGCCCCTGGTAGCTGACCTCAATCAGGCCGGTGACATCATCGGGAAGCCAGAAGCCAATAAACCCGTTGTCGAAGGTGGTTGTCGCCTCGTCCACCAGCACCTCACCGGTCGCCTCATCGGTGATCGTGACCTGGATGTCCTTATTGTCGAGTTCCCCCTGGCAGGTCGTGAGGCTGTGGTAGAAGCAGTCGTGGGTGGAGTTGAGATAGGGTGCGATCGAGACATACGTCTGATTGTCGGGAAGATCGACCACGACTTCCTGGTCACCGCTCGAGAGCAGCAGTTCATCGGCACGTACTGAGGCGATCAGATCCGTGGGACGCTCAGTGACCTTCTGCCGGTCGAGGTGATCAATGATCTCCACCGCGTCCAAGTCGGCCAGGCCATGGGTAGTCAAGAATGTATCTTGGGACACCGTCCCGTCGGCCGTGGGTTCCGGGTCGGCGGCCGAACACCCCGTGAGGGCGAGGGCAAGGGCGGCGGCTGCGATCGCTGCTCGTTTCACGTCAATCTCCTTGGATCGTGGTAACACTGTGAGAAGACACCACCTCAAGGTCGGTGCCATACCTTTATCTTGCACGGGCGCCTGACGGAGTAGAAATCAAAAACCCTGCTCACAGCCTTATAACAGGGCGAAAAGGGGGTGAGTTCGGTGGGCTGGGTCACCACCGGGACACCTCTCCACAGCCGTGGGTGATGTCCTTCTACCCGCCTCAGGTATGCGGTGCAGGCAGTGAAATCCCTGGTGGCGCCTGCTGAACCGACGAGGAGAGGCGATGCCACCGGCCCGGGGTGGGGCACAGGGGTGACGGCGGTTGAAGGGTGATGTTTGAAGATTTGATGAAGATTTCCCCGCCGGGCACTGAGCGAGGGTGGTATTCCCCCTGCCCCGAGCGATACTGGGGTCTATGGCTGACCGCACACCGACCACCGCCACGTCCCTGGGGCGGGTGCTGGTCGTCGATGATGAACAACCCCTGGCTCAGATGGTGGCCTCGTACCTCATCCGGGCCGGCTTCGATACCCGCCAGGCGCACACCGGCACCCAGGCCGTGGACGAGGCCCGTCGCTTTTCCCCCGATGTTGTGGTGCTGGATCTGGGGCTGCCCGAACTCGACGGTCTGGAGGTATGCCGACGGATCCGCACCTTCTCGGACTGCTACATCCTCATGCTCACCGCGCGTGGCAGCGAGGACGACAAGATCAGCGCTTTGACCCTGGGGGCGGATGACTACATCACCAAACCTTTTAGCATCCGGGAACTGGTGACCCGGGTGCATGCGGTGCTGCGCCGCCCGCGCACCAGCATCACCCCACCGCAGGTGACCAGCCCCTTGATCGTTGGTGACCTCATTCTTGACCCCGTCGCCCATCAGGTGCGGGTGGGGGAGACGACCGTGGAGCTCACCCGCACGGAGTTCGAGCTGCTGGTTGCCCTGGCCCTGCGCCCCGGCCAGGCGCTGACCCGGCACGATCTGGTCACCGAGGTCTGGGACACCACCTGGGTCGGTGATGAACGCATCGTCGATGTCCACATCGGCAACTTGCGTCGCAAGCTCGGCACCGACACCCGGGGCCGGGGGTTTATCGACACCGTACGTGGCGTGGGCTACCGGGTGGGGCAGCCATGAATCACGGACCCGGCCTGACCTTCCGCTTCCTGGCCGCTCAGGTGTTGGTTGTGGTGATTAGCCTGCTGGTGGCCGCGGCCGTGGCCACGACGGTGGGCCCGCCCCTGTTCCATGATCATATGTTGATGGCCGGCCGGGAGGACCCCTCGCTGGAGCTATTCCATGCCGAGCAGGCCTACCGGGACGCCAACCTGATCACCCTGGCCGTCGCCCTGCCCACTGCCTTGATCAGCGCCCTACTGGCCAGCCTGTGGTCATCGCGTCGTCTGCGCACCCCCCTGCAGGATCTCACTCGCGCCGTTACCAGCCTGGCGGCCGGTAACTCCCGTATCCGCGTGCCCGACGGAGAAGCAGGCCCCGAGGTCGCCACCCTGGCGCATGCCTTCAACACCATGGCCGACCGGCTGGAACACACCGAACAGGTCCGCCGCCAGATGCTCTCTGATCTGGCCCACGAAATGGGCACCCCTTTATCGGTGCTCACGGTCTACCTCGATGGTCTCCAGGACGGGGTCGTGGACTGGAATAATGCCAACCACACGATCATGGCTGACCAACTCACCCGCCTGACCCGGTTGATGGAGGACATTGACGATGTCTCCCGGGCCCAGGAACACCGGATCGATTTGGACCTGGCGGAGGAAGGGCTCGGGGATCTGCTCCATACCGCCGCTGCTGCCGCGGGGGAAGCTTATGCTGACAAAGGCGTCGATTTACACGTCGAGACCATTACGGACACCGCCCGAGTGCTCGTGGACCGGCAACGCTTCGGCCAGGTGATGAGCAATCTCCTGTCGAACGCGCTACGGCACACCCCGGCCGGCGGGCAGGTCCGGATCAGCGTCCACCGCCAGGGGGCGTCCACCGCGCTCATCCACGTCGCCGATGACGGCGAGGGCATCCCACCTGGCCAGCTCGGACACATCTTCGAACGCTTCTACCGGGGGGATGCCGCCCGCAGCCGGGACAACGGCGGGTCCGGTATCGGTCTGACCATCTCCAAGGCATTGATCGAGGCCCACGGCGGCACTCTCACAGCCACCTCCCCCGGACCCGGTCGCGGAGCGGTGTTTGCCCTCCGCCTCCCGCTGTCCTCTCCCGACAGTGAGGGGGCTGCTCGGTGACCACACCCTGCCCCGCGTGAGAGCCGTGCCCTCCACTCCTTGAAAATATACCCCGGGGGGGTATATGCTGGAGAGCGGAATTGCCGCACCCCACCGAACCGAAGGAGCCTTCCCATGATCACCTTCCCGCCCCGTCTCTTGCCGATGGCCTCCCGCGGCTGCAGCTGTTGCGGACCCGCCTCAGATGCCGACACCGCCTCCATCCCTGCCGCCAGCGACTCGTCAGCAGGAGGGGCCTCCCGTAGCTACCAGGTCACCGGCCTGACCTGCGGCTACTGCGCGAAAAGCGTGACCCAGGCCCTTCAGGGCCTCCCCCAGGTCGACGACGTCCAGGTTGATCTCGCTGCTGGTGGTGTTTCCACCGTCACGGTCACCGGTGTCGTACCTCCGGAGATGGTTCGCCGGGCCATCGAAGAGGCCGGCTGCACCGTCTTATCCTGATCAGTTTTACCCATCATCTCGACCCCGACCGGGTTGAGCGGAAGGAACCTCATGAGCACTCCCCACCATTCCGGTGATCACCATGGTGATCACCCCGCTCCGGAAACAGACCACACCCACCACCCGCATCATGCCAGCCACGAACACCACGCAGATGCCGACACCCACGGCCAGGCGATGCCCCACGATCACCCGCACTCCGCCATGGACGAAGACCACCACGTTCATAGTCACGGCGAACACGCCGGACACAGCACCGCAATGTTTCGGGAACGCTTCTGGTGGTCGCTGATTCTGTCCATTCCCGTCGTTATTTTCAGCCCCATGGTCGCCCAGCTGCTCGGCTACCACCTCCCGGCATTCCCCGGGTCCACCTGGATCCCCCCGGTGCTGGGCACGATCATCTTTGTATACGGCGGAACGCCTTTCCTCAAGGGCGGATGGAACGAACTGAAATCCCGCCAACCCGGGATGATGCTCCTGATCGCCATGGCCATCACCGTGGCGTTTGTTGCCTCCTGGGTCACCACTCTGGGGCTGGGCGGTTTTGACCTGGACTTCTGGTGGGAGCTGGCCCTGTTGGTGACCATCATGCTGCTGGGCCACTGGCTGGAGATGCGCGCTCTCGGGGCCGCGTCCTCCGCGCTTGACGCGCTGGCTGCGCTGCTGCCGGATGAGGCCGAGAAAGTCATCGACGGGACCACCCGCACCGTGGCCATCTCCGAGCTGGTCGTCGACGACGTCGTGCTGGTGAGGGCCGGTGCCCGGGTGCCGGCCGACGGAACCATCCTCGACGGAGCCGCCGAATTCGATGAGGCGATGATCACCGGCGAATCCCGTCCCGTCTTCCGCGACACTGGTGACAAGGTGGTCGCCGGTACCGTGGCCACCGACAACACCGTCCGCATCCGGGTGGAGGCTACCGGCGGGGACACCGCCCTGGCCGGAATCCAACGCTTGGTTGCCGACGCCCAGGAGTCCTCCTCCCGGGCCCAAGCCCTGGCGGATCGGGCGGCGGCGTTGTTGTTCTGGTTCGCGCTGATCTCCGCTCTGATCACCGCGGTGGTATGGGCCATCATCGGCAGCCCGGACGATGCCGTGGCGCGCACGGTCACGGTACTGGTCATCGCCTGCCCGCACGCCCTGGGCCTGGCGATTCCGCTGGTCATTGCGATCTCCACCGAGCGGGCCGCGAAATCCGGGGTGCTCATCAAGGACCGAATGGCGCTCGAGCAGATGCGCACCATCGACGTGATGCTCTTCGACAAAACCGGCACCCTGACCGAGGATGCACACGCGGTCACCGATGTCGCGGCAGCTGTCGGCGTCACCGAGGGCGAGCTGCTGGCCCTGGCTGCCGCCGCGGAGGCCGACAGCGAGCACCCCGTGGCCCGCGCCATCGTGGCGGCCGCGGCCGCCCATCCCGAGGCCTCCCGTCGGCAAATCCGTGCAACTGGTTTCAGCGCCGCCTCCGGCAGGGGAGTCCGGGCCACTGTCGATGGCGCTGAGATCCTCGTGGGCGGGCCGAACATGCTGCGCGAGTTCAACCTCACCACCCCGGCCGAGCTCACCGACACCACCAGCGCCTGGACCGGGCGTGGGGCCGGTGTGCTCCATATTGTCCGCGACGGTCAGATCATCGGTGCGGTGGCCGTCGAAGACAAGATCCGCCCCGAATCCCGCGCCGCCGTGAAAGCCCTGCAGGACCGCGGGGTGAAGGTCGCGATGATCACCGGTGACGCGCAGCAGGTGGCCCAGGCAGTTGGCCAGGACCTGGGGATCGATGAGGTCTTCGCCGAGGTCCTGCCCCAGGACAAGGACACCAAGGTCACCCAGTTACAGGAGCGTGGCCTGAGCGTGGCCATGGTCGGCGACGGTGTCAACGACGCCCCCGCTCTGACCCGCGCGGAGGTCGGTATCGCCATCGGGGCCGGCACGGATGTGGCCATGGAATCTGCCGGGGTGGTCCTGGCCAGTGATGACCCGCGGGCAGTGCTGTCGATGATTGAGCTCTCGCAGGCCAGCTACCGCAAGATGATCCAGAACCTCATTTGGGCCTCTGGCTACAACATCCTCGCCGTGCCGCTGGCCGCCGGCGTGCTCGCCCCGATCGGGTTCGTGCTGTCCCCGGCCGTGGGCGCGATCTTGATGTCTGCCTCGACCATTGTGGTGGCCCTGAACGCCCAGCTGTTGCGCCGCATTGATTTGGATCCGGCCCACCTGGCTCCGACCGAGTCGAAGGAGGAAAACACCACGCCTACTCCGGCATCCACCGCCGTCCGCTGATCCACCACTTCTTTCCACTACCCCCATATGACCCTGAAAGGCTCCACCATGAAGCGCACCCTTGTTTTTTCCGCTCTCGCCGTGGCCTCCACCCTGGCGCTGGCCGCCTGCGGTGAGACCACCGAGTCAGACAACACCGACGCCACCATCTCGGCCACCAGCACTGCGACGACTACCGCTGAGACGACCGAGACCACCACGGCGACGACTGAGGCGGACGGGGAGACCTCCGCCGATCACAACGACGCGGACATCATGTTTGCCCAGATGATGATCCCCCATCACCAGCAGGCCGTAGAGATGAGTGAGATGCTCCTGGTCAAGGAGGGTATCCCCGCCCAGGTCGTGGAGTTTGCCCAAGGGGTTATTGACGCCCAGGGACCGGAGATTGACCGGATGAACGCCATGCTCGAGGCCTGGGGCCAGCAGCCGGTCACCGACTCTGGGGGCATGGGGGCCATGGACGAGATGGGTGGAATGGATCACGGCGAGATGGGTAGCATGAGCGGGATGATGAGCCAGGAGGACATGACAGCCCTTGAGGAGGCCCAGGGCACCGAGGCTGCCCGCCTCTACCTGGAGCAGATGACCGCCCACCACGAAGGTGCGGTCGACATGGCCCGTGACGAGGTTGCTGACGGCCAGAATCCCCATGCGATCACCTTGGCCGAACAAATTATCAACGACCAGGAGGCCGAGATCGCCCAGATGCAGCAGATGCTCACTGACCTATGACAGGTCCCCGTCTTTTTCTGATCCCGAGGACAGGCATCTGAAAAAGAGGGATAACCGTGACGATTGCCACCTGCTGTGGGCGATGGGTCGTTGTCACCGCAGCGGGTGCACCGGGGTGGATGTTTTTTCTCCCTCTGGTCGCACCACTGAGGAAGGGAAAGCTCCTGTGTCCAGACCCTTGGAGGACTACGCATTATTGTCCGATACTCACACGGCCGCCCTGGTCTGCCGGCAGGGCAGCATTGTTTGTTGGGGGTGTCCCCCGAGTAGTGGACACGGCGTTGGTGTGGAGTTCCGGTTTAACGTGTAGCGTTATTGACGTGTGGCGTTATGGGGGGTAGGGTGAAGCATGATCCAGTCATTCGCCAACAAGGACACCGAGCGGTTGTGGAATCGAGAGCGGGTGCGCTCGATTGATTCCAGAATCCATTCGGTGGCACTGCGCAAGCTGCGGCAGCTTGCGTACGTGCAAAGCCTCGAGGAGCTGCGGATTCCGCCGGGAAACCGTCTCGAGGCGTTGAAAGGGGGCAGGCGGGGTCAACACAGTATTCGCATCAACAGCCAGTGGCGGATCTGCTTTCGGTGGACGGCAGCTGGTCCAGAGGAGGCCGAGGTCGTTGACTATCACTGACAAGCTTCCACCAGTACACCCTGGTGAGATTCTCATGGAGGACTTCCTCAAGGAGATGGGGGTCACGCAGCACAAACTCGCTGTTTCCATCGGTGTTCCACCGCGCCGGATCAATGAGATCGTTCACGGGAAGCGGGCTGTTACTGCCGATACTGCTCTCCGTTTAGGGAAGTATTTTGGGGTGAGCCCGCAGTTTTGGCTGGGGCTGCAAGCGCAGTACGACCTAGATGTGGCCGAGGACAAAGTCCGTGCCGAGGTTGAGCAGATTCAGCCGGTCCAAGCTGCCTCGGCGTAGCTTTGGCAATTCAATCCAAGCCCTAATGAGTTTCGTCTTTGACGCCTGCGCTTCTAGCTGTAATCATCCACTGACCTGATGGTCATACCGCGAGCATCAAGCTCATTCCTCGCTCAGCGAAGAACGAATCGATGTCCTCCTTCTGCAGAGTTTTGTTGAAGAACTTTCACCCTCGCGTTATTGAGTCTGCTGGAAAGCTATTCGCGGGCGGCCATGCGGAAGCTCGAGCTGATCCACGCGGCGAGAGACCTCGATGATCTGCGAATCCCGCCCGGGAATCGGCTGGAGCGTCTCGTCGTCAACTGGCGCGGACAGCGACATCGACTTCCTCGTCGATTTCCTTCCCGGCCGGCCCGATCCGTTTGAGGACTTCTGCGCGCTGCATCACGATCTTCGCGCCATCGTTAGGCGCGATGTCGATCTGGTCGTGAAGCGAGCAATCCGCAATCCTTACTTTCGTGAGTCGGCCCTCGGTCGGGCGGAGACTGTCTATGTTGCCGACGTCTAAGGCCCACTTATGGGATGCCAAGGCCACTGCCGAAGTACCGGACCTTGAGCGGATCATTGGGATGCGCAACATCATCGCCCACGAGTATGGCACCGTGGACCACGAGATCGTTTGGGTGGTGGTGGATGCACGGCCGTCTCCTCTCGCTGCCAGGTTGGCGGTGTTGCTCGAGGCCTGACATGGCCCCGGAATCGTGACCAAAGAGGACTACGACCCAGACGCACCATGATCGAGAAGCTCTACCTGCTGCTTCAACCCGGTGGAGCTTCGAAGACGCATCCTGTTGTTGCAGTAGTTATGGAGTCTTCTGGTTTGATTCCGTGTTTTGTGGCGCTTGGGCGGACTTCCATTCAGACAGCATTCCGTAAAGCTTCTCGGATTGCTTGGGATCTCGACCATCCGTGGGCGGCCGCGTATTTATCCAGGTCTGAAATTTCGCTGGGTGAAAGGCGAATGGAGATAACTTTAGCCGCATTTTCGTGGCGAGGTTTCCTGCCTCGACGGCGAAGCGTCTCCACATCTTAGCCGTCCTCGGCTTCCGCTACCCACTCATCGATTTGTTCTTCGCTAACCTGTTGCCCATTAATCGTCCTCATATTCTTAATCGTGATACGGAATTGAGTGCGCCGGCTAGTGAGACGTCGCTTCTTCAGTATCAGGCGCCTCGCTTCTATCTTTCCAGCGCACCCCATTCACGCCAGGACTGTTGATAGCAGGCGGACTGGCTTGACAGTCGCTGACTGCAGACACTTCTCAGTGTCGAAGCTCGGTGGAGTTCCGCTTTAACGTGTGAGTCCTTGTCCCTGAGGGCTTTTCGACGGCGGCCGGCTCAGTCCTCTTCGTGCCGCGTGTACCCGTAGGTGTCGGTCTGAGTCTCGTTGATCCAGATCTCAGCCTCCTGGCGGGGATCGTCCGGATGCTCCATGTGCAGGGTCCGGCCGTAGGCCTCATCCACCAGGGCCACGCGGAACCCGGCCCCCTCCAGCGGCTCCTTCAAGGCCCCCACATCCGCGGCCTCAAAGGCAATCACCGTGGACTCCTCCCTGCCGATGTGCACACCCACGATCCCGTCGCCGACCAGGTCTGCCCAGTCGCCGCTGTCCGAGGTCAGCCGCCTCTGCAGCCCCTGGCCCGCGAGCATCTGCGCGGTCTTCTCGACCTGCGGTGTGCACAGTAGCGGGGCCACCTGCACGGCGCCGCTTTTCACCGGCCGCTCGCCTCGGACCTCTTCGAGGCCGAACTCCACGCTGGGGGAGTCTCCGGAGGCGACCGAGAGCCGACCGCCGGCGAACTCGGCCAGGTGAGTGCCGTCGTCGTGCGTGGACACCGAGGCGCCGAGCGCCTTCAGCAGTGCGATCCATCGCTCCGGGTTCGGGGTGGTGATGACGGGGTGCACGATCATGACTGCTCCTTCTGCAGGTATTCGGTCAGTGCCTTCTCGACGAGCGCGGACAGGCTGGTGTTCTCATCTACGGCGCGGTGCTTCACCTGTGTGACGAGCTCGCGCGGCAGATAGACGTTGAATTGGGACTTCTCGGCCATGGATAGGATGCTAGCATACTAGGTTATGGCGTGGGCGCTGCACTGGAGTGGCGCCTCGGCTGCCGGGCTAACGCTCGCCACGGGGACGCAGGCTGTTCGGACCCGCGACGGCATCCTCGTGGTGCCCTGCCACCGAAGTCAGGTACGAACCATGCTCGGTGGGAGTGCTGTTTGAGTAGGGACGGGTTACGCCTGGTTTAGTAAGTAAGATGTGGTGCATGAGCTACAGGAATGTCCACATCAGCTCCGCTGCGGCGCTTGTCCTGAGTCTGTTAGGGGCGGCGTTCTTTGCCCTGGGGCGGGTGATGTTTGGGGTGGGTGGCTGGATGGTGTTCTATACAGTTCCACTTGGGGTGATCGTTGCAGTTGCGCTTCTTGCTCTGTGGTTTATCCCCGTGCGCAGCGTGAAGGAAAGGCCGTATAAGACCTTCGGATGGCGCGAGTCTTGGGTCTTCATCGCGATGACGGTGTTTCTCTTCCTTGCTGGATTCTTTCTGGTCGATGGCGGTGACACCGAAGAGAGCGTGAAATCCGCCTTCACCCAGTTTGTTGGGCGGGAGGCGTTAGAGCTTTCCTCACTATTGTTTTTGCTGTGTGCCCTTGGGGTGATTGTGTCCTACATCGTGGGAGTTGTTGTCGCGGTGATAGGACGCAGGGGTGCCGCTAAAGAACGGACGTCGCTTTCTGGGTCTGCCTATTAATGCTGCTTAGCGCGGATTCGCTGCGACCGGTCTGGTGAGGCGTACCCGCTATGCTGTTGGGCATTCAACTAGGAGGATCGTGAAGCGCTTTGGATTCCTGAGTTTTGGTCACCACGGCCCGGAAGGTGACCCGTTCGACGCTCGGGCGTCGTTGCACAGCGCCATCGAGTTGTCCGTCGCAGCCGATGAGCTGGGTGTTAACGGCGCCTACTTCCGGGTGCACCACTTCGCCAGGCAGGCGGCCTCGCCGATGCCGCTGCTCTCGGCGATCGCGGCGCGGACGAGGCACATCGAGGTCGGCACCGGCGTGATCGACCTGCGCTACGAGAATCCGCTCTACCTCGCCGAGGAGGCAGCCGCACTCGATCTCATTGCCGACGGGCGCGTCGCCCTGGGTGTGAGTCGCGGGTCGCCGGAGCCCGCCCATCGTGGGTGGGAAGCATTCGGTTACACCGGCTCGACCGACCCGCGAGGTGCGGACATCGCGCGCGAGAAGTTCCCGCTGTTCATGGCGGCGATCCGCGGCGAGAAGGTGGTCGATGCCGATCCGAAGCAGTTCCCCGTCGGTAGCCGGCTCGGTATCCAGCCGCATTCGCCGGGCTTGGATCGTCGCATCTGGTGGGGTGCCGGAAGCCGGGACACTGCCGTGTGGAGTGCGCAGCAGGGGGTCAACCTCATGAGCTCGACGCTGCTCACCGAGGCGACCGGCGCGAGCCTGGGCGACCTGCAGGCTGAGCAGATCCAGCGGTACCGCGACGCTTGGGCCGAGGCCGGGCACGGGTGGGAGCCGCGCGTGTCGGTTAGCCGTTCGGTGTTCCCGATCGTGAGCGACCTTGACCGTCGTTACTTCGGCAGGGGTGGCCAGGGCCGTGACCAGGTGGGTGTCATTGACGGCTTCACGTCGACGTTTGGCCGTACCTACGCGGACGAGCCGGACAAGCTCGTTGAGCAGTTGCGGGCGGACGCGGCGGTGATGTCGGCGGACACGCTCATGTTGACGATTCCCAACCAGGTCGGCACCGAGTACAACCTGCACGTGCTCGAGTCGTTCGCGAAGTATGTTGCGCCTGAACTTGGCTGGGAGCCGGCGAACGCACCGTCGAATCCTTGATGCCGCCCGCAGACCTTCTGCGTCAACGTCGACATGCAGGAGGTCATGGCGCGGCAGACTGGACAGCATGGTCCCTCCGGCGCCTCTTATTCTCTTTCTATGGCACACCGCTCGCGCTCTCAGTGTTGATAGCAGAAGGGGTGGTGCTGATGGCGTCTATTATCGTGCGTGGTCTTGGTGACCATGTGAAGGAGCAAATCGCGGCCCAGGCGAAGGCGAACGGACGATCCATGGAAGCTGAGGTTCGCGCCATCCTGACGAAAGCGGCGCTGAGGATGCACATCGGCGTGACCCTTCTGAATGTGGCGCGGGATGTCGATGGGGTCGATGAGTTACCGATTCCGACGCGCGATGATGTCGCACGGGCGGCGGACTTTGAATGATCATCCTTGATACGAACGTTGTCTCGGAGATCTTCCCGCCCTCGCCGGACCCTCGTGTTCTCGAGTGGCTCGCGTCGCTGGCAGGAGAGGTGGCGATCACGTCCATCACCCTTGCTGAATTGCTTGCTGGTATCCGGAGGTTGCCGGAGGGGCAGCGAAAAGACGAGCTGGCACGCGGGGTCGAGGAAGCGGTAGCGCCGTACAAGGGGAGCCGCTCGATTCTCGCGTTCGATGCCGATGCGGCGGTGCAGTACGCGGAGGTGCTGGCCTTGCGTGAGGCGGCAGGCGCGGAAGACGTTGTTCCCGCTCATTGAGCGTGTGAATCTCGACTGCGAAGCTGTCGAGATCGTCTCGCCTGGGGCAAGTTGGCCTGGGAGGGCTATAAGCATTGGCAGGCTACCGATTGCAAGGCGCTGAAGTGCATCAACACTCTCATTGATGTGTATCTCCGCGAGCCTTTTTCTGGAATTGGTAAGCCCGAACAGCTGAAGTATGGAGCGCAAGGCTCATGGCCACGTTGTATCACCGACGAGCATCGTCTGGTTTACCTCGTGGGTGGCGGCGATCTTGTGATCCTTCAAGCGCGCTACCACTATTAAGGTTCCGAACTACTGCTTCGGTACTACGACGGAATGCGAGTTTTCCATAGAGATGACGTCCAACTGGATGAAAACACGACCCTCAGGGTCGGTGATCTCATCCTCGCGGATAGTCGTCACTAATGGGACTTCTACTTGTTCGCCCGGTGTGAGCTCCTTGGAAAGCTCTTCTTCTGCGAAGTCGAACACGAAGTCATCGCCGGGGGCATGCCCCATGTCCTGCTCATGCGCGATTTTTGTGGTGAGCTTGGGGTTGAGGACACGTTCTTCGGGGATGATCGGCTCATCGCTGGTGTTGGTGATGACCACGTTGGCGACTACAAGCTTCAAGTCATCAGGTGCGTTGATGACGAATTCGTCATAGGCCACGCCCTGGAACTCTTTCGTGAACTCAACCGACTTCACCATGATGGAGTAGTCCATAACAGCTGCATCGATGTCGACGGTTTCGCCGATCTCGAAGAGCTACTTGTCGCTCTTGTTCTCTTCCGCCGCTTTGTTTTCCGTGGTGGCTTCAGCGGATGCATTGCCGCCATCGTTGGAAGCGTCACCTGAGCCGCCGCCGCAGGCAGTAAGCAACAGGGCGCCACTGAGGAGGAAAGCAGATGCGAGTTTCTTAGACACGTGTACTCCGGGGCTATCGGTTCGGTCAACTGGTCAGAGCGCGGGCTAGGTCTAGTCCGCAGCGCACAGAGCGATGTGACCGACCCTACATACGATCCTTCTAATACTCAACGAAGCGTTTTCGATCTGTATCGCGGTCGCTGATGAGGGGTGTATCGGCAGGGGGCGCTTTACAGATAGACCATGTAGGGTCTATAGTTGTTTCATGTGGAGCGTAGATCTTGAGCGAATTAAGGAATGGCTCGTTACGCTGGACACCGATTCGCGCGCGCAAGTGGTCGCTGCGATCGAGCTGCTCGAAGGGGAAGGGCCTAACCTTGGGCGGCCATTGGTCGATACCTTGTCCGGATCTAGGCATCGAAACATGAAAGAGCTTAGGCCGGGATCGTCGGGTCGTTCTGAGTTACGTATTATTTTCGCCTTTGACCCGAAGCGTAAGGCCATCATGTTGCTTGCTGACAACAAGGTAGGCAAATGGACGCGTTGGTATAAGGAGAATATCCCGCTGGCCGACGATATGTTTGACGAACACCTGCGCAATTTGAGGAGAGAGTGAGCAAGATGGCTCTGTCGTTGAGGGAATTTCTAGCCGATCATCCTGTAGATCGCGAGCTTGTTGAAGCGCATAAGTCACGCATGATTCATGAGATGCGCGCATATCGGCTTCGTGAGTTGAGGGAGCAGGCCGGTTTGACGCAGGCTCAGCTTGCTGAGCGCATCGGCGTAGGACAACGTCAGGTTTCCAAGATAGAGAACGGCGATATCGATAGCGCGAAAGTCGGAACGGTTCGCAAGTATTTGGAAGCTGTTGGGGGCAGCTTGACGCTTGAATACGTGTTGGGTGACCGGCACTTCCGGGTGGCATGACTGAACCTGATCGGCCTGCCGTCGACCGCGCGCCTGCCTTTGGTCTCGTCGATAGGGACAACCTGGATAGCCTGATCATTCAGGTCAACGAATCGTCCGAACCGTTGACAGCCACAGGGAGGCCTAACAGGGCTGTTTTGCTAGGGGATGATGACTGGCGATCTCTCCAGGAGAGCTTGTTCTTGCTTTCGATCCCGTCCCTAGCTGAATCGATCCGAACGGCACGTAAGGAAGGCATCGACGTCGGGGCAGAGCAGCTCGACTGGTGACTCACTACGCTCATGGGGTTAACCCGCAAGCACCCCGCAAACCCCTCTTGAAAATCACTGTCTTGAAAATCACTGTCATTTTCAGCTGTAACTCGCGCAAAAAAGTAAGTTACACATGTTTCTTACGATGTGCCTCGCATCACGTATAAATGCCCGTTCCACACCTCTTCGGAGCTATCCTGAAATCAGGTTCACCGGCTGTTTAAGAACCGGATGCCCGTCCAGGTTCTTCAGCCGGTTTTCGTCAAGGAGAAGGGTGACATGAGCTCAGCGTGCGGTTGCGATGGCGACATCGTCATGGAAGGCATCGAGGTCAAAACTGTCCCGTGGTGGCGGGACATCGAAATCCTCGTGCCACTCACCTCGGGCCTGCTCCTCGTCGCAGGTTTCATCACCGGCCTACTCGGCCACGAAACCGCCGAACAGGCCCTCTACTGGGCGAGCCTCATCATCGGCGCGGCAACCTTCGTACCCGACGCCCTCAAACGCCTAATCAAAGGCAAGATCGGCGTCGCGCTCCTCATGACCATCAGCGCCGTCGGTGCCGTGATCCTCGGCTACGTCGGCGAAGCCGCGGCCCTCGCATTCCTGTTCTCCATCGCTGAAGCGCTCGAAGAAAAAGCGATGGCCAAAGCCCAAGGCAGCCTGCGCGCCCTCCTCGACCTCACCCCAGACCAAGCGACCATCCGCCGGGGCGAAGCCACCATCACCATCCCCACCACAGACCTCGCGGTAGGGGACCACATCCTCATCCGCCCAGGCGAACGCGTCCCCACCGACGGCCTCCTACTCACCAGCCGCACCGACATCGACACCAGCGCCATCACCGGCGAATCCATGCCGTTCAGCGTCGAACAAGGCGAACACGTCAGCGCCGGCTCCATCGCGACCACAACGCCACTCGAAATCCAGGCCACCGCGCCAGGAACCGACAACTCGCTCACGACCATCGTGTCCCTCGTGCAGGGAGCGCAAAGCGAACGCGGGGAACGCGCCCGCATCGCAGACCGTATCGCCACCCCGCTCGTCCCCGGTGTTCTGATCCTCGCGGCACTCATCGCCGTAGTCGGTTCACTCCTAGGCGACCCAGAGCTGTGGATCACCCGCGCACTCACCGTGCTCGTGGCGGCGTCCCCGTGTGCGCTCGCGATCGCCGTCCCGCTCACCGTGATCGCCGCTGTCGGCGGGGCCAGCAAGTACGGCGTGATCATCAAATCCGGTGCCGCGTTTGAACGGTTCGGAACCATCCGCCACATCGCTATCGACAAGACCGGAACCCTGACCCGCGGCAAACCACAGGTCGCCGCTGTCCGCTCCGTCCCGAGCGTGACCATGGACGTCGCCCTGGAATGGGCCGCCGCCCTCGAGCAACACAGCTCCCACCCGATCGCCACCGCCATCACCACCGCCGCGCCAGTCGTCCCCACCGCGACGGACGTCACGGAGCAAGCCGGCAGCGGCATCGAAGGCTGGGTTGACGGCGACCGCATCGCCATCGGTAGCCCACGATGGCTGAGCCCCGGTCCGCTCGCCACTGACACCGCCGAGCTGGAAGAGGCCGGCATGACCACCGTGGTCCTGCATGTCAACGGCGAGGCTGTTGCGGTGATCGGCGTGCGCGATGAGCTCCGTGAAGGGGCGGCCGATGCGGTGGCCGCGTTGAAGAAGCAGGGCATCGGGATCACGATGCTGACCGGCGACAATGCTCGCACCGCAAAAGCGATCGCGGCCCAAGCTGGCATCACGGACGTGCGTGCTGAACTGCGTCCGGAAGACAAGGTCGCGGCGGTTGAGGAGCTCAGCCAGGTTGCGATGATCGGCGACGGCATCAATGACGCTCCTGCGCTCGCCGTGGCTGACATCGGTATTGCGATGGGCGTGGGCGGTGCCGATGTTGCGATCGAGTCCGCTGACATCGCCTTCACCGGCACGGATATTCGGTTGCTTCCGCGGGCTTTCGCTCATGCACGCCGCGGCCGGCGCATCATGAACCAGAACCTTGCGGTGTCGCTTGCGTTGATCGTGCTGTTGTTGCCGCTGTCGTTCTTCGGGGTCATGAGCCTCGCGGCGGTGGTGCTCGCACACGAACTCACCGAGGTGCTTGTCATCTTGAACGGCTTGCGGGCCGCACACCAGCCGCACATCCACAATCACGGCCACAGCCACGGTCACGCGCACACGCAAGCTTCGTAGGGTACGCCAAACCTGGTCGCAACCCACGAACGCTCGCTAGAGTGAGGTTCGTGAACGACATTCTGCGCGAGGTCTGGCCTGCTCTGGTGCCGCACCTGTTGATCACGGCCGGGATCCCGGCCGCGACGATCGCATTCTTGCTGTACATCAGGCATCGTAAGCCGACCGTCGGTAGACAACCTGATGCGGGTGAGGAACAGAAGTACCGGCTGCCCTTTGTTCTCTTACCGGGGCTGTTTGGCGCAGCGCAAGTAGTGCAAGTTGTGTGGATGTATCTGCTCGGTCCCGAGGGGGAGGACCCGACGACGCACATGCTCACGGGCGCTGGTTATCTGGCGCTCGGGGTCGCGCTCATCTTGCTCGCCTATATGTTCGCTTCGTTCAGGCTGTATGCGGGCATGAACGAACTGGTGGTGTACCGCGCGTTTCGTGGCTGGATGGAGTTGCGCCGTGAGGATGTTGTCTCAGTTGATCGCAGCACGGGCGAATACACGGCGATGATTACGATCGTGTACCGGGACGGCTTGGCTAAAAAGCGTTTGCGGCTGCTGCGGGATCAGTTCGAGGTCGATGCTTTCACTTGCTCGGACAGGTATGACTTGCGCCGCTACATCGACAAGCACGCGTCCCGGCCGGATGCCTATGTGGTGGATGGTGAGCCGCACGAGGGGGCTACCGTGCTCGAAAAGTCTGATGGGGCCTACCACGTGTACGTTGTGGAGCGCGGCCGTACCCAAGCCGTGCGGGATTTCCGCGAAGAGCAACAAGCGGTGCGGTACATGCTCGAGATCGTTGAGCGTAACGAGCAACGCTTAAAGGACTACGGCTGGTGAGTGTGCCGGCAGGTGACGGTGCCCGCCGCTTAGACGCTGACTCCGGACTCGCCGGCGATGGTCCGGATGCCTGTGATGACTGAGTCCACCACGATCCCGCTGGTTGCCGGGGAATCCGGTAGGGGATTGTTGGTGATCTCGAATTGGTAGGTGCCCGATGCGCCAGCAGCTGTGATGGTGTGTTTGGTTTGGTTGGCGGCTGGGTCAGCGATGAGTTTCACGACTGTGTCTTCCCACATTCCGGTTGCGTGGGCGAGGGCTACGGCGACGTTGAGGTTCGCCGGGAACTTGTCGATAGCCCCGGCCACGTCACCCTCGTAGAGAACGATCGGCTCAGTGGTCTTGCCGTCCCGGATCGCGGAACCGCCCCGGAGCTGTTCGGTGAGGCCGCCGTCCATCCACGGCTGGATCAAGCTGGCCGGCGCTTTCCGGGTTTCCAAAGCCACGGAGTCTAGGCCGCCGTCGCGTGCGGCACCGGCGAGGATGTCGAGCCCACCGATCGCGCCGTTCGTCACGTACACGCGGCCCGGCCCGTCATCGAGCAGGGTTCGGCGTAGCTGCGGGTCAGCGAGCGCCCCAACGCTGGTGATCAACAGGTCTTTGCCGGCCGCAACGATCGCGGGACCGTATTCAGTCACGGCGGGAACTCCGGCGCATTCAACGAACAGATCCACGCGCCGGGCAGATTCTCCGCCCGCATCCACGCGCCGGGCAAATTCTCCGCCCGCATCCGCGCCGCGCTCAGCCGCGCCGTCAGCAAGCGCATCGTTCAGGCTCAGCTCAGCCACGCCGTCGTCGGCTGCTTGCCCCGGCGTGCGCACGAGCGCACCCACGAGTTCAACGTCGTGCATGTTGCGAACCGCGGCGGCGACTCGGGAAGCGATCCCTCCGTATCCGATCAGCGCGATGTTCAACGTCATGCGGCCTCCTCGTTCGCAGATGCTTCACTTCCGATCCTATGCGGTTCCTATGCGGTGCGGCTCAAGCCTGGACTCCCCGGGAGAGTTACTAAGGTAGATAGCGACCGGCGAGCGCAGGCGTAAACAAGCGCAGGTGTAAACAAGCGCCGGCGTACGAAACCGTTCGGGAGGGTAACCGTGGGCTCATTGAGCGCTAAGTGGACGTTTCGTCGTGTCTATGGGGAAACGGAACCGACCAAAGGTACCCGCGTTTTGACTGACAGGCTGTGGCCGCGCGGGATTAAGAAGGAAGCCCTCGACTATGACGTGTGGGCTAAGGACGCCGCCCCGAGCAACGCGTTGCGCAAGTGGTTTCATGAGGCGCCGCAAGAACGTTGGGACGAGTTCAAGAATTGTTACCGCGCGGAATTGGACGAGAATGATGCGGCCGCGGAACTCGCCGAGGAGCTGTCGCACAAGGCTCACGTAACCTTATTGACGGCGGCCAAGGATGTCGAGCATTCCCACGTTCCGGTTCTGGCGGCTTGGTTGCAAGAGAACGCGTAGGGAAGCAACAACGTTTAAGGAAGACAGGGTGACCGCATGATCACTTACCTCGATGAGCCAGGCGCTATCCGAGCCGAGCAGGTCGGGGAGGGTTTCTTTGTCGGCTGGCCGACCCCGCCGAGCGCGCAACAGCTCGTGGACGTCATGGATGGCTCGTACCGGCGCGTGTGGGCGCTCGATGGCGACCGCGTCGTCGGCTACATCAACGCGATCAGCGACGGCGTCCTCACCGCGTTCATCCCGTGGCTTGAGGTCTTGCCGGAGTATCAAAGCCAGGGAATCGGCCAGGAGCTGGTGCGCCGCATCGTGGCCAGCCTTGACGGAATGTATTCGATCGACCTGGCGTGCGACGACCACCTGATTGGTTATTATGAGCGGCTCGGTTTCTTCGAGGGGACCGCGATGGTCATGCGGAACCCGCGGGTGCTGCGCGGCTAGATTGTCACCAGCGGATAGGGTCTGAAAGCGAACGCGGGAGGAGGGTTCGTGGCGTCACCGCAGAACATCTTGATGTATTTGCCGCCGGAGCAGGAGCGGCAGGTGCGCGAGATTTTCGACGCCCTCGAAGCCCGCGGTTTCCCGCGCCAGAACCAGACCCCGCACATCACCCTCTCTTTTTCGCACGACATGTCGCCCGCGGCCGTTGATCGCGCCGCCGAGGTTTTACCGGGCGTTGTCCCCGCGGATTTTCAGCGGGTCGGGACCGTGATTTTCGGTACGCGCCGCAAGCAAACCGTCGCGTGGCTGCTTGAAACGGGGGAGCCGATGCGGCAAGCGGCCCGCGAGATCAGCTCGCTCAACCCGGATGATCACCGCACCGATTGGATCCCTCACCTCACGATGGGGTTGCGGCTCCCGCGCGAGATGGTGCCTGGCTACATCGCTGCTTTGGATGAGGTGACTCCGCGGCATTTCAAGGAGTTGCTCGCGCATCGTGCTGGGTTCTGGAAGCCAGCAACCCAGGAATATAGGGCGCTCGCCGGGGACCACGCGTAGCCGGCGCTAGGAGCTCGGCGCCAGCCTGTCGCCGCCCGCCGCCCGCCATCGTCCGCCGCCGCCCGCCATCGTCCGCTAACCCACCCCCCAATTCGCGCTCTCGGGAACCTCTTCGCGTTCCTCCAGGCTCGCCGCAGAGCGTTTTCAGGATCAATTCAGAATTGGGTTATACCTTCTTTACGAACCTTTACGGCGCGCTGCATTCTGCGAATCAGTTTTCGCTCTCCACGATGTATGCCACTGTGGGTAGCCCCGCGACGAGTCTTGCGATCAGCGCCACGGACGCGCCAACCGTTTTACCGTGAAAGGGAAACTGTGACGTTTCTGGGAAGGGCTTGGCGCTATTGTGTCCGCAAGCCTGTCAAAACTCTGATTATTTTTGTTGTTCTTGCCGTGATGGCGACTGTGGTGATGTCCGCGGGGGCTGTGACGCGTTCTGCGGATCAGGTAGCGCAGGAGGTGGACGCAAAGACCGGTAGTGGTTTCGTGTTGGAGAACAATCCGCAGTACAACATGGGTACGCCGCGCGGCGCGGGCAACGTCAAGCCGGCTGATATTGAAAAGCTCGCGGGCCTGGACGGTGTTGCTTCGCATGTGGCCCGGCAGAACGTGACCGCTGATCTTGTGGGTGCGAAGGTGCTCAAGCCGGATCACGACGACTATGACCAGCAACGCGAGGCACAGTTCGGTAACGCTGTGAACGTGTGGGGTGTGAACCGTAGCGATATGGCTAACGCGTTCCGTAGCGGCTCGTTGAAGCTCGTTGAAGGCCGCCACTTGACGGCTGAGGACAAGAACAAGGCCGTGATTCACGAGGATCTGGCGAAAGCGAATAACCTCAAGCTCGGCAGCACCCTCACCTTGAAGGGCAACAAGTACGACGCCGATAACCAGAAGCAGTCCACGAAGGAAGTAAAGACTGAGGTTGTGGGCATCGTTTCGGGTAAGAACACCCGCCCGGTTGCTGTGCGTAGCGAGCTGTACGCGAACACGGTATTCACTGACTTGGATACCACGCGTGCGCTGTATCAGTTCACGCCAGAAACCGAGATTTATCAGGACGCGAACTTCTTCGTGGCTAAAGACGCCAACTTCGAGGATGTCGTGAAGGCCGCCGCGGCACAGGGCATCGACTGGAACAACTATCAGCTCTCGCGTTCGGCCGAGTACCTCGCCGGCATCACCGGGGCGGTCGATGGCGTCAAGAGCATCATGAGCAACACGATGGTGGGTGCCACTATCTTCGCGGCCGCAGTGGTTGCGCTGGTGTTGTTCTTGTGGCTCAACGAACGCAAGAAAGAAACCGGAACCCTGCTCGCCATCGGCGTTCGCAAGGGCAACATCACGGCCCAGTACTTCGCGGAGCTCATCCTGATCGCGATTCCGGCGTTCATCCTCGCGTACTTCGCTTCGAGTGCCGTCGCTCAGTGGATGGGTAGCGTGACGCTCGCGAGCGTGAACAAGTCCACTGAGCAGCAGATGGAGCAGGCAGGCCAGTTCGGTGCGGACATGGAGTCTTCAGCATCGCTTCAGACGCTGGATAGCCTCGCTGTTGGCCTGACCAATGGTTCGGTGATCCAGGCCGTGATTATCTGCGTGGCTGTGATCGCGGTGGTCGTTGCGATCACGTCGATCCCGATGCTGCGTAAGAGCCCTCGCGCGATCCTCGTGGACAACAAATGACGAACCCGTGGCCTCGAGCAATCCGTAGCGTCCTGCGTAAACCGCGGCGCAGCGTCCTGATGATCCTCATCATGGCCGTTGTGTTCACCGCGCTCGTTGCGCAGTCTGGTGTGCGTTCCTCTATGGCTGAAGTGAAGAACGCGATCAGCGCCAACGTTGGCGCTGGCTTCACCGCAACAGCAGCCGTCGATGCGGCGCCTGGTTCTGAAGCACAGCCCGGTTCCGATGCGCAGCAGCAGCCACCTGCCCAGCAGGCACCAGCCGAGCAAGCCGGCGTCGATGAGAAGGTCGCTGAGCGTTTGGCGGGCATCCCGCAGGTGGGTAAGCACAGCCTGGAGGCGGAGACGATCGCCCAACCTGAGGGTGCCAAGCCGGTCACGAGCGGCCGCGGGGTTCAGTTGGATCCTGAGTTCGCTGGCGGTGTCACTGTGACCGGCACGAGTGATTCTTCGCTCAACCCGGCCTTCCAGGGCAAGCTGTATCAGCTGGTTGAGGGTACGCATGTGGCCGCAACCGCATCGCAGGCTGTGATCCATCGGGACTTCGCTGAGCACAACAACCTCAAGCTGGGGGACAAGCTGGCCCTCACCCAGGGTGGCAAGAAGGTCACCGTGACGGTCGCCGGCATCTTTGAAGGGAAGACAGAGAACCCGAGCGGGCTTCCGGCCGGCGCCTCAGAGAACAACGTGTTTGTGGACCTCGCTTCAGCGCAGGAGCTCGGCGCGCCGATCACGGCTGGACGCTATTTCACGCACAACGCGGAGGAGCTACCGCAGGCGCTCGCCGCGGCCAAGAAGATCGCTCCGAAACTGACGCTGGAAGACAACTCGGCACAGTTCGCGCCGGTTCTTCAGGCGATCACTGGTGTGGACAAGCTCTTGGCGACGATGCTACTGGGTTTGAGCATCGCTGGTGCGCTGGTGCTCGCGTTGGTGAGCACGTTCTGGGCTCGCGGCCGCATCCACGAGGTGGGTGTGTTGCTTTCGCTCGGGAAAAGCAAAGGCAATGTGCTTTCGCAATTCGCGCTTGAAGCAACTATTTTCGCGGCCGTCGCCGCCGCCATTTCAGCGGTGCTCGGGTCAGTTCTTTCGGGTTCTCTCGGCCGGGCGGTTGTGGCCCAGGCCGGGGACGAGACCCTTTCCTCGATCCACCTCGCGACCAGCGCCAGCGGTATCGCTACAGCGCTCGCGTGGGGATTCATCATCGTCTTGATGGGCGTTTCGGTGGGGGTTTTGCCTCTCATCATGCAGCGTCCAAAACGCATTCTTTCGAAACTTAGTTAGGAAAAATTATGTCTATCATGCAGCTTGAGAACGTCGATTTCACGTACGGTAGCGCCGCTCAGCGCGTTTTGAAGAACGTGAGCTATGACTTCGAGGTCGGCACGTTTTACGCGATCGTGGGTTCTTCCGGCGCCGGCAAGACCACGATGCTGAGCTTGCTCGCAGGCCTCGATGCGCCCACAAACGGGGTTGTACGCTTCGACGGCAACGACATCGCCTCCACCGGCTACACACGCCACCGCCGCGACCAGATCGCGTTGGTGTTCCAGAACTACAACCTCATCGACTACCTCACCCCACTCGAGAACCTGCGTCTCGTGAACTCGAAGGCCACGGTTGAGGACCTCACCCGCCTGGGGCTCGATGCGGCGGCAGCTAAGCGGAATGTGTTGGCTTTGTCGGGTGGCCAGCAGCAGCGCGTCGCGATCGGCCGCGCACTCGTGTCCTCGGCCCCGGTGATCTTGGCTGATGAGCCTACGGGTAACCTGGATGAAGAAACCGCGGACGGCGTGATCGAGATTTTGCGTGATGCCGCGCATCAGCAGAACAAGTGTGTCATCGTGGTGACCCACTCGAAGCAGCTGGCGAAGGCAGCGGATGTCACGTTGCGTCTTGAGCGCCGCAACCTTGTGGAGCACCGCAACTGACTCCGGCGCCGGGTGCCGCATCGGCGCTGGCCGATGCGGCACCGCTGGTAGCCGCCACCGCATCGTCCGCTGCATCCGACACAACCGCATCCCACACAGAGGAGAGCACTCATGAGCGAGACCATCAAGATCCCTGTCAGTGACATCCCGGAGGCGGAGGCCTACTTGGTTCCGGGTGATGAGAACTCGACCGGCGAGGACATTTCGGTGTTCCATGCCGAGGATGGCTCGTTCTATGCGCTCAATGACGAGTGCACTCACGAGGTCGCAAGCCTCGCCGATGGCTGGATCGAAGGCACCGAGGTTGAATGCCCGATGCATGCGGCCCGGTTCTGCCTCAAGAGCGGTAAGGCGTTGTGCTTGCCGGCCACGGTGGACGCGAAGACACACAAGGTTGAGGTCGAAGGCGACACCGTGGTCCTGTACCCGGGTGTCCCTGCCACTGACGCTGAATGATGGCGGTGGGGTCTGTTGCCATCGTCGGTGGTGGCGTGGCTGGTTTCACGGTCGCGCAAGAGCTGCGTTCGCGTGGCTTTGACGGCGAGATCACGATGGTGGAGCCGGGTGGGCTGCCCTATGATCGGCCGCCGCTGTCGAAGGATTATCTGCTGGGCGCTCAGACGCTCGAACAGATTCAGTTCCAGCCGCGGGAATGGTTCGTTGAGAACCGCGTGACGCTCATCGAGGACTCGGCCGTGGCGGTAGACGCTCCAGCGGCTGGTTCCGCTAATGACCAACCAACCGTCCGGTTGAGTAACGGCGATGCGGTGGCCGCCGACCGCATCGTGCTCGCTACGGGCGGTGCCGCCCGCAAGCTCCCGGTTCCCGGCGGCGAGCTGCCCGAGGTCCTCGAGCTGCGCACCCGCGCCGACGCTGACCGTTTGCGAGACAGCGTCGGCGAAGGCACCCGCATCGTTGTTGTGGGCGCCGGGTTGATCGGTGCGGAAGCGGCTTCGACACTGTTGGCGCTGGGTGCTGACGTGACTCTTGTGGAGCCGGCTCAGCCGCCGCTTGTCCCCGCTGTTGGACCGGTGCTGGCCGAGTATCTTCACGCGATGCACGCTGAACGCGGGATCGACGTCATCCAGTCCGCCCCCGCGCGCATCGAAGTGGGCGGTACTGAGCTCGATGGGGCCGAGATCGATGGCGCCGAGCGGGTCGTCACGCTCACGGACGGCACGCAGCTGCGGGCAGGTCAGGTCCTGGTGGGTATTGGCATCACACCGAACACGGCGCTCGCCGAAGCCATGGGTCTTGAAGTCAACGACGGCGTGGTTGTCGATGAGCGCCAGCAGACCTCGAATCCCGCGGTCTTTGCCGTGGGCGATGCCGCTCGCATGCGCACCGCAGACGGCGAGCTTTTGCCGCGCGCGGAGCATTGGGAGAACGCGATGCACAGCGGCGCCCGAGCGGCCGCCGCGATCCTGGGGCAGGACATTCCTCAGCAAGGTGCGCCGTGGTTCTGGTCTGACCGCCACGGAGTTCACGTCGAAGGCGTGGGCTCGCTGGCACCCCAGCCAGTAGCCCACCCGGCACCCCACCCGGAGGCCGGAGCGGCGGACTCAGCCCAGTACATTCACCGGTTCAACGGGGACGGCACTCCGCAGGCGACGTTCCTGCTGAATCCGGATGGAAGCATGGCGGGGTGCGCCGCTGTCGATGGCGGCATGACGGTGCGTGCTGCCCGCCGCATCATCGATCAGGGGATCGTTGTCCCCGCCGATGCGTTGGCCGATCCGTCGGTTCCGCTCCGGAAACTCGCCCGCCCGCCCCGGAATGCATAGCGGACGCCCGGCCGCTGCCCAGCGTTCGGCTCCGACGCCGCACCCACGCGCAAACCCGGGAAACATAGCTAAAACGAACCTCAGGTAAACGTGGTCTGAAGTTTCGCGTCGTTGTCGCTAATTCGGTACAAAATCCGGGTTGTTGGCGACAGATCTGCGATAGGTTGAAGCGTCCTTCGCCGTAGCGTTGATATCAACGGGGCGGCAGAAAGCCACTCCACGAAAACTCAACTGAAGCTAGTAGACGCGAAAGGTTCGTCATGTTTAAGTCAGCAACTTCTAAAGCGATCGTATGTTTGGGGCTTGCGACCTCGCTCGCTTTGACCGGCTGCTCGGTTGGTGTGAGCGATGAGGGTAAGGACAACACCCAGAATGCTGAGCAGGCTTCGGCTCAGCAGCAGGGTGCCCAGCCGCAGGACGGCGGCTCGATGACTCAGGAGAGCCAGCCTGCTGAGGGTCCGGAGGAGAGCGCCACTGCTTCGGGCGAGGACCAGGGCGGCAACGCTGAAGGTACGGCATCGGGTGATGGCGTCACAGCGGATTCCTTGGAGGCGTTGGCGAGCACCACGGTTCGTACAAAAATCGGTGGAAATGATGACGCGAGCCTGACTGTTGAGTTGCTCTCGGTTAAGCGGAAGGGTGATCTGATCGAGGCGGTGTACGGCTTCACCGCGAACACGGACACAACTGACCTCACGTCTTCGGTATTCGATGTGAATGACAACTCGCAGTTCTGGCCTTACCTGATTGACCAGAAGAATTTGAACCGCCATTCGCTGGTCCGGGACGCTTCGGATAATGCCGCGAAGATCAAACTGATGCCGAATAAGCGGGTCACGGGTAAGTTCGTGTTCCCGGCCCCTCCTGAGGATGTTCACGAGATGGACTTCCAGCTGTGGCGTGGCGCCGAGATGGCGAAGGACGTGAAGATCGATTGAAACGCAGGAAAGTAGTTGCAGCAGCGGCGGTGGCGTCGATGCTTGCGTTGACAGTCCAGCCGGCGTCGGCGAGCGACGGCAAGATCAGTCCTCTCGATATCAACATCACGCCGCTTGATATCAACATCACTCCGCTTGGGACCAAGGAGAAAGACGGCAACGAGGATGTTGTGACGTTGTCTTCTGACGTTCTGTTCGACATCGATAAGCATGAGCTTTCGGATAACGCGAAGAAGAAGATCGGCGCCCTGGTCAAGGACATCCCGAAGAACGCGAAGATTTCGGTGGGTGGCCACACAGACAACGTGAAGTCGAAGGTCGGGAACAAGAAGCTTTCCGAGCTGCGTGCAAAGTCTGTGGCCGATGCGGTCAAGGCTGCCCGCAAGGACCTCAAGGTCGATGCGAAGGGCTTCGCAGATTCGAAGCCGGTAGCGGATAACGGCTCGGATGCTAAACCGAACTTGGAGGGCCGCGCACAGAACCGTCGCGTGGAGATCCGGTACTGAACCGCCGCGTCTAGATCCGGTACTAAAGCGCGGGCCCAGGGCCCGGTACTGACGGGTTTCCGGGGTTGTCGCGATATCGATACGAAAACTCACTGTTTGAGACAAAGCTGCGAAAAAACGCCTCCTGATTGTTCGTAGCATTGTAAACGAGACGGAGGCACACAGCTTTCTGTAAAGGCGAAAGGTTTAGCTATGAACAAGTCAACTGCTAGCAAGATGATCCTGGGCCTGGCGCTCGCCTCATCCATTGGTTTGGCGGGCTGCTCGGTGGGTGTGAGCGATGAGGGCCAGGACCAGAACGCGAACCAGGCTTCTGCACAGCAGAGCACCCAGGACGACAACGCAACCACGGAAGACCAAGCCCAGACCACGTCGGGCGATTCCACCGCAACCGATTCCACCGCATCGGACAATGCAACTGACCAGGGCAACGACTCCGGCGAAGGTAGCCAGTCCGGCGAGATGGACAACCGGGAACCGATCCTGACCGTCACCACGGGCGTGACTGTGGAAGGCGATAAGGACGCCAAGCTGACCATCGACATGCTTGAGGCGAAGCGTGAAGGCAAGTTCGTCAAGGTCGTCTACGGCTACACGCTGCACACCACCGCGGAAGATGAAGGCAAGTTCAACCTGTGGAAGGTCGCGGGGAATCAGCACCTCGTGACTGAGTACGCGATCGACCAGAAGAACCTCAACAAGCATGAGCGGCTGAACGCTCGAGCGACCACCAACCAGGTTGTGCACCTGACCCCGGGGAAGCGCGTGTATTCGACGTCCGTGTTCGCGGCTCCACCTGAGGACGTACACGAGATGGACATCAACTTGTGGAACAGCGTGGAGATGGCTCAGGGGGTTGAGATCGATTGAGGCGCGTAACAGGTGTTGCGGCGTCGCTCGTGGCTCTCGCCTTGGTGGCGGGGGCGCAACCGGCGCTCGCGGATGATGATCTGTCTGAACTGAGCGATGAAGAGATTTCTGACTCGATTCATCCGATTGATCCGATGATCGAAAAGATGGATCTGGGCATCAAGAAGCTTGAAACTAAGCGGAAAGAAGAGGGCAAGGAAGTCCTGAGTCTTTCCTCTGACATCCTTTTCAACATCGATAAGCATGAGCTTTCTGATAACGCGAAGAAGCGCATCGGTGAGCTGGTCAAGGATGTTCCGAAGGGTGCGAAGATTTCGGTGGGTGGCCACACGGATAACGTGCCGTCGAAGGTCGGGAACAAGAAGCTTTCCGAACTGCGTGCAAAGTCTGTCGCTGATGCGATCAAGGCGGCGCGCAAGGATGTCAAGGTTGATGCGAAGGGCTTCGCTGACTCGAAGCCGGTTGCCGATAACGGCAGCAAAGAGAAGCCGAATTTCGAAGGCCGTGAGAAGAACCGACGGGTCGAAATTCGTTATTAGCGGCTAGGCTGGGTCCATCGCGCGGATGCACCGCGTGGTGGGCCCGCTTGGCGTTGTGAAGGGTAGGAGTGTTCATGGGCGGTGTTGCGCCTCGTCCGCAGATTCTGTTGGTTGATGACGACGCGACCATCAGGGAACATCTGGCACCCGTTTTGAGCCGGAACGGTTTGGACGTGGACGTCGCCGTGGACGGAGCGGATGCGCTGCGGAAGATTGAGCACCGCCGCCCGAGCTTGGTTATTTTGGATGTTTTGATGCCGCGGGTTGATGGCCGCGAGGTTTTGCGCCGCATCCGAGCCGATGACGACTGGCTTCCGGTGATCCTGTTGACGGAGGTCGGGGAGTCGTTCGAACGTGCCGCCGCGCTCGATGACGGCGCTGATGACTACTTGACCAAGCCTTTCGATCCGGTCGAGTTGATGGCTCGGATTCGCGCGGTGTTGCGGCGTAGCGGGCAGGGTGGTGCCCCGCTGAGTGCGGCGGAGTCGCTGGTTGCTGGCGATCTGAAGCTGGACAGGCCCGCTCGCCGTATTTTTGTTGACGGCCGCGAGAAGTCGTTGACCCCGCGGGCGTTCGCGTTGCTCGAGTTCTTGATGAGCCACCCTGATGAAGTGTTTTCGAGGCAGCGTCTGCTGGAGACCGTGTGGGGTTTCGAGGCGATCGTGACCACCCGTGCGGTTGACCACCGTGTTGCTGAGATCCGCAAGGTGATCGGCGATGCGGGCGCCGGTCAGTCCTTGATCGAGACGGTCTCAGGCGAAGGCTACCGTTTCGCTGGCGAGGTGGAGCGCGCATGAACCAGCCGCCACGCCCAACTGAATTACAGGGCCAATCGGCGCCGCATCCGCCGATCATGCCCCCAGCCCACCACGGCAACACTGAGCCGGCCCCGCGTCAGCCGTCCCCGCATCGTACCCAACAGCCGCGCCAGCAACCGCGCTCACAGCCACAACAGCAACAGCGCAAGCAGCGTCGCAGCGGCAAGCTGAATTGGACGTTGTTGTGGGTTTTTGCGCCGCTGGTGGTGGGGCTTGTCGCGAGCCTCGTGTGGGCTCCACTTGATAGCGGCAAGGTTTTGACGGCCGCGACCCAGCTCGCGTGGGTTCCTTTCATTCTGGGGCTCTTTGCGACTGCCCTGTTGCTTACTGGCTGGTGGGCTGTCAGCTGGTTGCGTCGGGGCGAGGTGCGCGCCGTTCGCAAGGAGCGTGAGGAGCAGACGCAGCGCCGGCATCGGCTCATGGCGCGTCTGGATCACGAGTTGAAGAACCCTATTCAGGGGATCCGTGCCGCGCTCGCGGATGAGCCGTCGCAGCGGCAGCTCGACAGCATCGGCGTCCAGGCTCAGCGGCTTTCTAGCCTGTTGAGTGACTTGCGGAAGATCAGCGAGGTTGAGCACGCGGAGCTTGAGATGACAAGCGTGGACCTCACGGAGCTGGTGGAGGAAGCCGTTCAGACGGTCATGGAGGTTCCTGGCGCGCGTGAGCGTCACATCGAGGTCGCTCTGCCGCGGGCACCGCGTCCGTTGCCGCGCATTCATGGGGACTCGGACCTGCTGTTCCTCGCTATCTCTAATGTGCTGAGCAACGCGGTGAAGTATTCGGAGCCGGGCGCGCGCATCGAAATCCATGGCCGTGAGGCGGACGGTTCGGTCTATATTGACTGCGCGGACACGGGCCGCGGCATCGCGCCGGATGAGCTGGAGACGGTGTGGGAAGAGCTTGGCCGTTCGCGTGAGGTGCGCGGCACCGAGGGTAGTGGCTTGGGGCTGCCGATGGTGCGGGCCATCATCGAGCGGCACGGCGGTTCCACGGGACTGGAGTCGTGGCACGGCCAGGGCTCTAAGGTGACGTTGCGTTTACCTGTGGGGTAGCGACTGCCGGGGTAGCGAATGAGCTAGCGGCGGGGCGGGCGTCGTAGCATGGTCGCTGATGAGTGAAGAACGTTCTGTGAGCCGTCCGTTGCCGCGCCGCATGATCGCGGTGTTGGGGTTGTGTGGTGGGCTGGCGCCGTTTGCGATCGACGCTTATATCCCGGGGCTGGATCAGATTTCCCGGGAGTTTGGTGCGAGTGCGTCGGTGACGCAGTTGTCGCTGACGGGGTTCTTGATCACGATGGCGTTGGGTCAGTTGGTGATCGGTCCGTTGTCTGATCAGCGTGGCCGGCGCACGCTGTTGGTGCTTGGCTTGGTGGGTTCGGGTGTGGCGTCGTTGGTTGCGGCGTTGGCTCCGAGCATTGTGGTGTTGATTGTGGCGCGCTGTTTCCAGGGTTTGTGCGGCGCTGCTGGGGTGGTGTTGTCGAAGGCGATTATCGCGGACATCGGGCGCGGTAAGGGGATCGCTAAGGCGTTGTCCACGATCATGGCGATTCAGTCGATCGCACCGGTGATCGCTCCCGCGGTGGGTGGGGTTTTGATTCCGTGGCTTTCGTGGCGTGCTGTGTTTGTGATGTTGGCGTGTGTTTTCGCGGTGGCGGCTTTGGGTGTGTGGTGGGCTGTCCCGGAGACGCTACGTAGCGAGGACCGGCATTCGGGCGGTTTGAAGAAGGCGTTCGGCAACATGGGGGAGTTGCTAACCCGTGGCGCGTATGCGTTCCCGACTCTCATGTATGTGGGCAGTTTCGCTACGATGTTCGCCTATATTTCGGCGAGTTCGTTCATCATGATCCGCATGAATGGTTTCTCAGCCGGCGAGTATGCGGCCATGTTCACGTTCAACTCGCTTTCGCTGGTGCTTGCGAGCGCGGTGAATCCGTGGATTATCGACCGGATTCCGCCGCGTCGCTGGGTCACGATGGTGGGGTGTACGCAGGTTGCGGCTGTTGCGTGGCTTGTGGTTTCGGTGACCTTGTTGGAGGCGTCCGCATGGCCATTGATGGCTGGGTTTGTTGTGGTGGTGTGCTGTAACGGTTTCTTGCTGCCTAATTTGGTGGCGTTGTCTTTGGAGTCCTCGCGCGGCCGTACAGGAGCGGGGTCTGCGTTGTTGGGTGCGGCTCAGTTTGGTTTAGCCGCCGTGGTGGCGCCGTTGACGGGTATTGGCGATGGCACTACCGCGTTGCCGATGGCGCTGACGATGGCGGTGGCGTCCTGCGTTGTGATCGTTGCGTTGGTGGGTGTGCGGCGCACCCACCCTGCCGCTTGAAGGCAGCCGTCGCGCCGGGACCGAGCGCCGTCCACGCCGTTACGTCAGCAGCGAGAGCCCGGCGCCGAGTGCGAAGCCGAGTACGGTGAGTAGCCCTGCGGTGCGTCCGGTTTTTGCGCGGGCTTCGGGGATCATCGAATCCACGAGCATCACGAGGAGCGCCCCGCCCGCGAAACCGTTGATTCCGGCTTGGGCTTCGGGGGAGAGTGTGTGGGAGAGTCCGTAGCCGATCACGGTCGCCAGCGCGCAGAGCGCCGGGACAAGTAGCCAGATTCCGAGGATCCGTCGCGTCGGCACGCCGGCCGATTTCATGTCGGAGGCGGAGCCAACGGATTCGGGGATGTTGGCGAGGCAGATCGCAATGAGGAGCGCGATGCTGACGTCGTTTCCGGCGCCCATTCCTACACCGAGCACGGTTTGTTCCGGGATCCCGTCGAGGATCGCTCCCATGACGAGCACCATTCCCGCGTTATTGCGGCGGGTTCGCCGCTTTGTGCGGGATGAGTGCTGCGCTGTGCTGGCCTCGGTCGCCTCACTGGCCGCACTCGCCGCACTTGCCCCACTGACCGCACCGGACGGGGTTTCGCGGCCTTCGATGAGCCGGTCTGCGATGAAGTAGGTGAGCGCCCCGAGTGCCACGCCGATCGCGGTGGCGAGTGGCCCGCCGCTCGTGATGGATTCTTCTGCGAGTTCGAATGCGATGGTTGAGAAGATTGCGCCGGCACCGAATGCGAGGATCGCACCGATGAGCTTCGGCGGCCAGGGCGTGATGAGCCCGAGGACGGCACCGATGATGAGCGATGAGGCGGCGATGGTTCCCCACATGGTGGCGGTGAGCATATGGACAGTCTCGCACGGCTCGGGTGCGGCGGCGTCTTATTGGTGTTTTCTCTGGTGATTTTGTGGTTGATGCGGAAATGTAGAACCAGGCACGTCGCCGGAGGTGTAGGAGGTTTGTGTGCTTGGTTTAGCGTTGGGTGGCGGTGGTGCTCGTGGTTTGTGTCATGTGGGGGTGTGGCGCGAGCTGGAGCCGTTGGGTGTGCGTCCGGAGGTGATTGCTGGGACGAGCATGGGCGGGATCATCGGTGCGTTGATTGCGGCGGGGCATGATGCGGCGTCGGTTCAGAAGATCAGCGCGAATGTTGATTGGTTGAAGGTCCTGAATTGGGGTTTCAGCGGCCGCGTGTTTTCGACTAAGCGTCTGCGTTCCTTCTTGGCCCAGTATTTGCCGGAGACGTTTGAGGAGCTTGAGATTCCGTTGGTTGTGGTGGCCACGGATGTCGCGAGCGGCACCACCCGCTACCTGCATTCGGGGGATCTGCTCGCCGCGGTGCATGCCTCGGCCGCGTTCCCTGGGGTTTTGGAGCCGGTCCGGGTGGGGACTGATCTGTTGATGGATGGCGGGATGTTGAATCAGTTGCCGGTGGATGCGGCGCATTTCTTTGGGGCGCAGAATGTGATTGCGGTGAATGCGACGTCCTTGCAAACCGTGGATATGACCAAGGATTCTCAGCCGGTCCCCACGGGTCGGTTCCTTAAGGGGACGTTCAAGGAGGCTGTGCGTGGGATCGAGATTATGCAGGCGCAGCTGACCAAGATGCGGTTGTCGCTGTTTCCGCCGGATGTGTTGATTGATCCTGCGATGGACGATGTGGGGTTCACTTCGTTCAACAAGTCTGAGCGGGCTGCCGAAGCCGGGGCGGAAGCAACGAGGGAGCGGGCCGAGCAGCTGAAAGCGCTGCTGGGTTAGCTCTACAGGTTGTTGATGCTCCAGCCGGGGCCGCCTACGCGTGCGGTGCGTACGGCTGAGGCCCATGATTCGGCTTCTGCCATGAGGAGTTTCGCTTTGACGTCTCCGTGTGGCCGGGCGCTTTCGGGTGGCGCTGGTAGTTCGCGTCCGGTGCGTGCGGCCTCGAGGGCGTCGTTTTCCCAGTCGACGTGTTCTTGGAGTTCCTCGATCCGGCTCGCGTACGGTTCGGTGGGCCGTACGTTGCGGTAGTGGTCGTGGCGTGATTCGGCTTTCATGGCTTGGTAGAGCCAGTGCATGCGGATGTCACGGTTTTCTTCCACGGTGAGGGGCCAGCATTCGATCGCTTTGAGGTCTTGTAGCAGGTCGTATTCGTTCGAATACTTCGTGGTTTCGCGTGCTTCAAGCTGTGGTGCCTGACCGAATTCCAGGTGCCATGCCCCGTTGACTTTCCGCAGCGTCGTGGGTTTGGTCCACGGGGTGCGGCGCGGCGGCAGCGTTCCGGCCGGCAATTTGGCCAGGCGGCCGCTCCATTCGGGCAGTCCACCGAAGCCGACCGGGGCTGTAGGTGGCCAGAACCAGCTGAGTTCTTCGTCGTCGGCCACGTTGGTGTCGGCGAGCCAGCCGCGTTTCCAAAGCAGCCCTCCGATGTCTTGGTTGACGGAGGAGAAGGCGTTCATGAAGAGCTCGATGTCGTCCATGGCGGCTCCTGTTCGCTTGAGGTCGGTGTGTTCGCGGCTGGTGGTTAAACGGCACTGTGGTTAAACGTTAGTGCCCGGCGCTGAAGCGTGTCAGCACCGGGCACTAGCGTATCGGTTGGCCCATCAACCTAGCGGTTAGCCCACCAACCTAGTGGCTATTTCATGGGTTTGGCTGGGTCGGGATCGTCCGGTTCTTGTTCGGCGAGGGTCTCCGCGGCCGCGGCGGTGTGTGGTGCCATGTCGGAGGTGTCTGCGCCTGGCATCGGGACGATCGGGATCGCACCGGTGATGCGCTCGACTTCTTCGTCGATGTGTTCCTGGTCGAGGTACACGTCTTGGTGTTCGCCGAGCATGACGTCGCGGGTTTCTTCCTCGGTGAGCGCTTCGAAGCGGGGGCGGCGCACCAGGAAGAAGATGACGCCGAGCACGAGCCACGCGATGAGCGCGATGAGCGATTCCTTACCGAGTGCACCTGGCGAGAACGGCAGGAACAGAAGCAACAGGAACATGATGGAGATCAAAGCGCCGAGCAGCGCAACCGGGCCGGAGAGCGCCATCCAGAACGGGACGCGTTCCCCGGATGCGCGCAGGAGGGAGCGGTCGCGGTGCATGACCTTGAACGCGCACAGGCACGTGTAGAAGTACGCGATGGTCACACCCACGGAGCTCATGTCCACGACCCAGCTGAGGGCAGCGCGGCCGAACCACGGGGTGATGAGGCACAGCAGAACCACCACGACGAGCGCGACGTGTGGGGTGTGGAAGCGTGGGCTGATCTTTGCGGTGGCTTCCGGCAACATGCGTGCGCGGCCGAGCGAGAGAATGACGCGGGAGGCGGACATCGTGAACCCGTTGAGGCCCGTGAAGATACCCATCGATACGCCGATGACCAGCAGCACCACGCCGAACTGGCCGAGGACGCCGGCGATGACGTCGGCTGGTGCCCACGTGTCGTCGCCGATGTTTTCGATTCCGGGGCCCGCCGACAGCGATACGGCCATGATCATGAGCACGTAGATGGCGACTGCCGCGAAGATCGCGAACAGGATGAGGCCGAGTGCTTTACGTGGCGAGAAGTTGAATTCGCCGGCGACCTGCGGGACGTTATCAAAGCCGATGAACGCCCACGGCGCGATCGCAACGAGTGTGATGATCGCGGCCATAGGCGGGACGTCGGTTGGGAAGGCTGGGCCGAAGCTGAGTTCGTTGCGGCCGGCCAGGGCCACCACGCCGATCACGATGAGCGCGACTGCGATCAGCATGATGATCACGGCGATGAACTGGACGCGGCCTCCGAACTCGGCGCCGCGGATGTTGAGCCAGCCGAACAGGACGAGGCACGCGGAAGCGAAGATGACCTCAGGCAGGTAGACGTCGAATCCGGCGATGGTCCATAGGTGGACTTTCTCCATGATCCCGGGCACTAGGCGTCTGGCTACGAGCGCCATCGCTGATGCGTTGAGCGCGACGATACACAGGTACCCGAGCGTGAGGAACCATCCGACAACGAACGCGTGCCGCCGTCCGAAAGCAACGAGGGCGTACGCCACCTCACCGCCGGTGACGGGGAGGGCTTTGATGACGATGCCGTAGCTCAACGCGATGAGAGCGATGAGGGCGCCGCCGATGGCCATACCGAGTGCGGCACCGACGATACCGCCTTGGTGGAGCCAGTCGACAGGGAGAACGAAAGCACCCCATCCGACTGCTGATCCGACAGCGACAGCAAAAATCCATCCGGGTTTTTGTGTCTTTTTCAGTTCGCCTTCTTGTGGGGCGTTGGCATTCGCTGCTATGGCGGCGCCGCGGTGAGTTTCGCTACTCATCTCAATTCCTCAGCCATGCGTTCTGAGCATGTCTTCTTTGCGGTTACGTATGAAAATGTGATCCACCTTACCTGAGGGGAGGGTGGTTTTCGAGTTACGCGTGGCTTGGGGCTAAGCGAGAATGGCTTGGCACTAGGCGAAGATCTGGTCGAGTTCGGCCTTTGCCTCGTCCGTGAGGGCTGCCTTCGCCTCGAGCGCGCCAAGGTTTTCGTTGAGCTGCTTGACCGAGGTTGCGCCGGTGATGACGGTGGAGACGTTCGGGTTTTTCAGCAGCCATGCGAGCGAAAGCTGAGCCGGGGTCACGCCGAGGTCGGATGCCATTGCGACGAGCTTGCGGACCTGGTCCTTTTGGGTTTCGTTGCCCAGCGCGGCTTCGAGGGTCTTGCCGTAGCGGCCCGCTGCACGGGAGCCTTCAGGGATCTCGTCGAGGTATTTTCCGGTGAGGATGCCGCCAGCAAGTGGGGACCACGTGGTGAGGCCGAGCCCGATGTCGTCGTAGAGGCGAGCGTATTCCTGCTCGACCTTGGTGCGTTCCAGCAGGTTGTACTGCGGCTGTTCCATGTATGGCTTGTGGAGGTGGTGGCGTTCGGCGATCTCGTAGGCGGCGCGGATTTCGTCCGCGGACCATTCGGAGGTGCCCCAGTAGAGTGCCTTGCCGCTGGCGACGATGTCGCTCATGGCCCACACGGTTTCTTCGATGGTGGTTTCTGGGTCTGGGCGGTGGCAGTAGATGAGGTCTACGAAGTCGAGGCCGAGGCGCTCGAGCGAGCCGTCGATGCCCTGCATGAGGTATTTGCGGTTGAGCGTGTTGGTGAGGTTGACCTTGCCGTCGGAAATACCCCAGAACAGCTTGGTGGAGATGATGTATTCGGAGCGGTTCCAGCCGAGTTCTTCGATGGCTTTGCCCATGATGGTTTCGGACTGCCCGCCCGCGTAGACCTCGGCATTGTCGAAGAAGTTGACGCCGGCGTCGGCTGCGGCTTGCATGCATTCTTTTGCGAGGCCGGTGTCGATGGTGTCGCCGAAGGTGACCCAGGAGCCGAAGGAGAGTTCGGATACTTTGAGGCCGGCGCGGCCGAGTCGGTTGTATTCCATGGTGCTGTTCTGCGTGTTCTTCGTCATGTTTTTAGCCTACTCGGTGCAGTGTTGATTGTTCTTTCTGTGTGGCTTCTGGTTGCGTGTTGGGGATCTCAGAAAGAATTTCCGAAATCAGGGAATTCTGAGTAAATCCTTTGTGTTGCTATATGCGGGCCTGCGAAGCAGCAACACTTCTGTCGTTGGAACCTATATATTCCGCCCGCATGAAGGAGTAGAATCTAAGGCGGGTCAGCGTTGGTTCACAGCTGAGGCTCAGCTTTGGTGGTTCTGAGCATGTTGGTGGAACTGGTTTAATCGATTGTTCTGCATTTATTGACGGCCCAGCATTCATAGGTTGCGCGGCTGAAAAGAGGGAGGTAAGAGTATGCGTCAACGTCAACGCGTTCTTTTGCCGTCCTCCAAGCGGTGGGTTGCAGGTTCCGCCGCGCTCGCGTTGTCTGCTGGTGTGGCTTTCGCGCCGTCGTGGGGTTCGGATGCTGCACACGCGGGCCAGGCTTCGGGGTCTGCGCTTGCTGCGCCGTTTAACAAGGATGTTAATAACGATGCGGTTGCCCAGGACAGTCCGGACCGTGACAGCTCCGTAGCCCCGTCGGTATCGGGCCCGGTTTTCACTCCGATCTCTGTTGACGGGATGGACGCTGATTCCGCGTATGTTGCGGGCTTGTTTAATGCTGCTCGCTGGTCGGAGCAGGCCGCTCATGTTTCCTCAGATTGGGCTTCGCTGCCGCGGTGGGATAAGCGTGTCCAGGGCTCGTTTATCGGGGTTGTGAAGCAGAAGGCTCGTGGCGGTTCTGAGGGCGATGCGTCCGATGGTGGTTTGGCGCCGGCCGCGGGCGTCACGGTGATTGGTGCGTACGTCAATGACTGGGTTGCGCACGGCATGGATCGTTTCATGCTGTTGAATCCGGGTGTTGGTCGTGATGCGGCCTTGGCTGAACAGGTGCGGTTGCTCAAAGAGTATGAGCAGCTGACGGGGAAGTCGGGGATCGCTGAGACGAAGATGACGCTCACGGACAGCAAGGGCCAGTATGTTTTGGCTTTTGACGGCACGTTTAATAAAGGGCTGCTTGAGGATCGGCTGCATGGCGAGCTTGCCTCGGATGCTTCCGATGGTTGTTTCACGAGTGCGTTGGGCAATTCTTTGTGCAAGCCGGGGGAACGCCGTAAGCACGTGAACTTCAAGTACTCGATGCTGTATATCGGCCATGCGCCGGATACGGAGCTTGGTTGGGCTAGCCCGGCATTGTTGCCTCAGTTTGATATCCCGAGTAGTGGGGGATTGCCGATTGCGTGGGGCGCGTTCGGTTCGTATGTTGTGAACTTCACGCTGCCACCGGTTTCGGAGCCGGAACCTGAGCCAACGCCAGAACCGACGCCTGAACCAACCGAGGAACCTACCCCGGAACCTACTCCTGAGCCGACGCCGGAGCCGGGCGAGGAACGGACACCTGAGCCGAGCCAGGAACCAACCACTGAGCCGACCCAGGAACCCAGCCCGGAACCAACTCCGGAACCGACACTTGAACCAAGCACGGCCCCGACCCAGCGGCCTGGCCCTGCGCCGACGCCTGAGCCGATCCCGGAGCCTACGCAGGAACCTACTCCGGTGCCGCTTCCTCCGGTGGAGTCGAACCTTCCAGAAGATCCGGCTCCGACGGCTGTGCCGTCGCCGGTGCCTGTTCCGCAACCGACATCTGTTCCGGAACCAGCGCCGGCACCTACCCGGGCGCCGGTCCCTACTGCGGTGCCGCTTCCATCGGCTGAGCCGGACCCTTCGGTGGCCCCGTCCGCTGATCCGAGCCTGCCGGCGGTGATTGATGTGGAGCCGAGCGATGCTGTGCCTGTTCCTTCGAATGAGTCGCATGTAGCCGCTGACCTAGGAACTTCTAACCCGCTAGCCCCTGCCGCACCAGCACCTGCCCCGGAAGTCACGGATGACGCCGCGGACGATGCCGCAGAAGAGGACGATGCCTCGGAGGGCGACGATGCCCTGCCGGGCTCGTTAGCGCCGTTGGCGAAGGTGACTCCGCAGGGTGATATCCGTTCGGAGGCTCAGGGTCCGCAGGAGTCTGTGGGTATTCCGTGGGTTCATCGTGGTACCCAGGCCGCGGGTGTGATTGTGGCGGCCGCTGGTGTTGCGGTGCTTGGCGGTGTGGGCATTTTCGTGTTCCGCCGCGGCTTATAGCCCGCGCTGGTGCCGCTAGGCGGCTTCCCGGCCCACTCGCCTCATTCGCTGGCGCTCTGCGTATGCATGCCTGGTTAGGCTGGTCTCATGGCTGATTCTGTGGTGCTTGATGCGAACCTTCCTGTGCAGGTTGTGGGGGAGGGGCCTGTCCCGCTCGTGTTTTTGCATGGTTTGATGGGGCGCGGCCGTAATTTTGTGTCGGTGGCGCGGGCGTTGTCTTCGGTGGCGACGTCGTATCTGGTGGATCTCCCGAACCATGGAGCGGCCGCGTGGACGGATGAGTTCTCGTACGACCAGATGGCGGATTCGGTGGTCGCGACTATGAAAGCTCGTGGCGTGGATTCTGCTGTGGTGGTGGGGCATTCGATGGGTGGCAAGGTTGCGATGAAGGTCGCCCTGCGCCACGGGGATTTTGTGCGTGCTCTGGCGGTGATTGATATTTCGCCGCGGCCTGCCGATTATGAGGCGCAAGATGCGCCGTTCAAGCACCTTTTGGACAGTGTGCTGTCACTTGATCTGAATGGTCTGGAATCTCGCAAGGATGCTGATGCGGCTCTGGCTTCCGAGGTGGAGGAGCCGGGCGTGAGAGCTTTCTTGTTGCAGAACCTGCAGCGTGAGGGTGATGGCTGGTCGTGGCAGCCGAATGTGGCGAGCTTCCGTTCGTGGCTGGGGAAGATTGGTGACTTCCCGAGCTCAAGCGATGATGTTCCGTATGGAGGCCCGGTGGTGTGGGTCGGTGGCGCAGATTCGGTTTACATCAGCGACGCCGATGTGCCGGTCATGAAGGAGCTGTTCCCTGCGGTGCGCAAGGTCATGGTCAAGGGTGCGGGGCACTGGGTGCATGCGGACCAGCCGGAGATCGTGATTCAGATCTTGGGCTGTGTTGTGCAGGGTGCGTGACGTCTATCTCGTGAAGTTGAAGTCTGAAGTTGCTATTTCTCAAGTGCTTTTATTTCAACTATCCGCTATGTGAGACGACTACCGTCCGAGGTGTCGGACCCGTCTGACAGTCCGAAGGGTCGGAGCGTCTTAGTTTTCGCGGATTTGCGCCACTTCTAAGGCGCGAAGTTGGGTGACGGTGGTGAATGTTTGGTGAAGTCTCGCAATTTATCAAACGTACATGTGTAATCCTGCTTCCTGTGAAGCTACTATGAGTAGTAATGGCTTCGGCTGAGCTATGCCCTGTCCGATCTGCCAAAAGTATCGACATAGTTTTGTTGCGGTGGGTTCCGCGACGCGACGTGTGGATATGTCCCGTACCTCACGGGTGGGTGGGCGAATGCATGCTCTGCGATGGCCTGGAGTAGATACAAGAGAGGATCTCCAACTCATGACCGAGAATAAGTCTCGCGGCATCTTTGGGCGTAGTGCGTTGCGCGCTGGTGCAGCTGGTCTGACCCTCGCGCTCGCGGCTTCGCTTGCGCCTGGTTTTATCAGCTGGAGCAACCCTGCCCCTGCGGCCGCTGCGCAAGACCCAATCGACTCCCCGGGTGACTGGCTGGGAAAGAAGACCGTTAACGGTAAGGTCTTCCTTGACCGAGACGCCAACGTTGCCTCGGCTCAGAACGTTGATGAGCCACTTGCCGGTGTCAAGGTCTACGCTCAGTGGATCGATTACAACAACAAGAAGCAGCGTGGCGCCGTATCGCCCGTCTACACCACCCAGACCAAGGCTGATGGTACGTACACCATTAGTCTGCCGGACTGGACCGATGCGCTGGGGACTGTCCACAAGTGGGAAGCGACTGCTGGGCAGAAGCTCCGCATTTGGGCTGACAACCCGGACCCGAAGAACCTCCAGCTTGCGTTCGTTGAGGGTGACTCGGTGTTCGGTGGCCAGGGTGACCGTTACCTCGGTACGTGGAACGGTACGGTCGGAATCCAGCTCGCTGAGAACTACAACATCGCGTATCACGAACGTGATGTTGTCGAGGGTGGCCAGGATTGGCTGTACCTGCCTGAAGATAAGTCCACCACCGGTGAAGCTCACACAGGTGAAGGTTGGGTTCAGGGTCGGGTCTACTACGACCAGCGCGGTACCTTCGGTAACGATGTCTGGGATGGTCAGTATGAGAAGCGCTACGGCGATGTCGCTGTCCCTAAGGTGAAGATTCGCGGCTCCTATGTCCAGGATGAGGTCGCGCGTCGTTTCGATCAGTGGAAGAAAGACAATAAGGGCTACACTACTGAGGCCTTCCGTGCAGCGCAGAAGCAGATCATGGCCGAATACGAGGCCGAGACCGGCAAGAGCGCTATCGCCGAAACCGTCATCACCGAAACGGATAACGAAGGCAAATATCAGCTCCAGTTCAAGGGGCTGTATGGCGACGCCTACGACTTCAAGGGCATTGTTCCTGCTGATAAGTTCGGTGAACTTGCCGGCAGCTCCACCGAAGGTAGCTGGCTCGCTGGCAACACGCGGTCGAAGCACATCAACCAGGACTACATGTATGTCTCGCCGGTTCTTCCAGAGGGCGTTGACGCGAACATGGACTCTGTACAGAGCGCGATGTTCCAAGATGTGACTCGTGCCTCGATGGTGCACACGGTCACAGACGGTGGGCCTCGTTCGAACTACGTGAATAGCCTCGACTTCCAGTTGCGTCAGACTTCACGCGGCTTCGATGTCACGCCGTACAACACGACCGATAACCCGGCGGCTCCTGGTGACACCGCAAAGACTGATACGTTCGGTCTGATCCCGAACACTGGTCACGTGATCGTTTGGACTGACAGCGAGGGCAAGGAAGTTCACCGTTGCGAGGCGAACTCCGACAACCTCGGTGTGATTCCTTCGTGTGATTTCCAGGTTCCGGAAGACCTCGCTAAGGACACCCTGTACACCGCCACGGTATACAACGCGGCTAACGAGAAAACGCCTCTCATGGCTGACTCCTTCCTGGCCTACGTCGCTCCTGAATACAAGGAGACCGAGGTCAAGGTTGGCGAAGAGGCCACGGCTGAGCGCCCGGTCAACAAGAACGGCACCGCTGTTCCTGACTCCGCTAAGTTCGCTGCAGCAACCGCAGAGGACGTCAAGAACGCTCCTGAGTTCCAGAAGGCCGGCCTTCCGGAAGGTGTCGCTCCGCAGGACTGGGTCACCGTAAACGCTGATGGCACGCTGACCATCAAGCCGGGTGCCGACGTTAAGCCAGGTACGTACAACGTTCCGGTTAAGGTCACCTACGAAGATGGCACCACCAAGGTCATCAACGCACCTATCAAGGTCGTTGACGAGACCAAGCAGAGCGACGAGTTCGAGCCTGCTTACGAGGACAAGCTGGTTGTTCCTGGTGAGGAAACCAAGTCGTCCCCGACCTTCACTGACAAGGACGGTAAGGAAACCCAGGCTCCTGAGGGTTCAAAGTTCTCGATCCCTGAGGACTTCAAGGCTCCTGAAGGCTACGAAGTCAAGATTGACGAGAACACCGGTGAGATCACCGTTACGTTCCCTGATAAGTCGAAGCTGAACAAGGACACCGTTGAGGAGTTCGATGTTCCTGTCACAGTGACCTACCCTGACGGCAGCACGGACAAGACGGACGCTAACTTCAAGCTGGACACTGACGGCGACGGCGATCCTGACGTCACGGATCCGGACGATGACGGTGACGGCATCCCGGACGAGGAAGACCAGAACCCGAAGGTTCCTGACCAGAACACGATCTACGAGCCTGCGTACGAGGACAAGCTGGTTGTTCCTGGTGAGGAAACCAAGTCGTCCCCATCCTTCACTGACAAGGACGGTAAGGACACCACGGCTCCTGAGGGTTCGAAGTTCTCGATCCCTGAGGACTTCGAGGCTCCTGAAGGCTACGTCGTTGAGATTGACGAGAACACCGGTGAGATCACGGTTACGTTCCCTGATAAGTCGAAGCTGAACAAGGACACCGTTGAGGAGTTCGATGTTCCTGTCACGGTGACCTACCCGGATGGCACCAAGGATGAGGCTCCAGCTAAGTTCAAGCTGGACACCGACGGTGACGGCGATCCTGACGTCACGGATCCGGACGATGACGGTGACGGCATCCCGGACGAGGAAGACCAGAACCCGAAGGTTCCTGACCAGAACACGATCTACGAGCCTGGTTACGAGGATGGTTCGGGTAAGCCAGGCGATGAGGTCAAGATCGACGAGCCTACCTTCAAGGACAAGGACGGCAACGATGTCACGCCTCCTGAGGGTACGACCTTCGGTCCTGGTGAAAACGCTCCTGATGGTGTGACCATCGACGAGAACACTGGTGAGATCACCGTTACCATCCCTGAGGATGCTAAGCCTGGTGACAAGATCACGGTTCCTGTCGAGGTGACCTACCCAGATGGTTCGAAGAACAACGTTGACGTGACTGTCACCGTTGAAGAACCTGACGCTCCTGATACCAAGCAGAACGAAGAGTTCGAGCCTGGTTACGAGGATGGTTCGGGTAAGCCAGGCGATGAGGTCAAGATCGACGAGCCTACCTTCAAGGACAAGGACGGCAACGATGTCACGCCTCCTGAGGGTACGACCTTCGGTCCTGGTGAGGACGCTCCTGATGGTGTGACCGTCGACGAGAACACTGGTGAGATCACCGTTACCATCCCTGAGGATGCTAAGCCTGGTGACAAGATCACGGTTCCTGTCGAGGTGACCTACCCAGATGGTTCGAAGGACAACGTTGACGTGACTGTCACCGTTGAAGAACCAGACGCTCCTGATACCAAGCAGAACGAAGAGTTCGAGCCTGGTTACGAGGATGGTTCGGGTAAGCCTGGCAGCGACGTCAAGATCGACGAGCCTACCTTCAAGGACAAGGACGGCAAACCAGCTACGCCGGCTGAGGGCACGACCTTCGGTCCTGGCGATAACGCTCCTGATGGTGTGAAGATCGACCCGAACACTGGTGAGATCACCGTTACCATCCCTGAGGATGCTAAGCCTGGTGACAAGATCACGGTTCCTGTCGAGGTGACCTACCCGGATGGTTCGAAGGACAACGTTGACGTGACCGTCACCGTAAACGAACCTGACGCCAAGGAGACCGACGCTGACAACCACACGCCTGGTTACGAGGACGGTTCGGGTAAGCCGGGCGAGGACGTCAAGATCGACAAGCCTGAGTTCAAGGACAAGGACGGCAAGGTCACCACGCCGCCTGAGGGCACCACGTTCGGTCCTGGCGAAGGTGCGCCTGACGGTGTGAAGATCGACGAGAACACCGGTGAAATCACCGTTACCATCCCTGAGGATGCTAAGCCTGGTGACAAGATCACCGTTCCAGTCGAGGTGACCTACCCAGATGGTTCGAAGGACAAGGTCGACGTCACCGTCACGGTTGAAGAACCTGACACTCCAGAGGCTGAGAAGCCAGACTGGAAGGACGACAAGGGTAAGCCAGGTGACAAGGTCGAGATCCCGAACACCGGTGGTCCTGTCCCTGACGGCTCCACCGTTGAGACGGAAGGTCCAGGCACGGCTGAAATCGATGAGGACGGCAACCTGATCGTTGACATCGATAAGGACGCCAAGCCAGGCGACAAGATCGTCGTTATCGTCAAGGACAAGGACGGCAACGAGATCGACCGTGTAGTCGTCGAGGTTGAGAAGCCTGACACTCCAGAGGCTGAGAAGCCTGATTGGAAGGACGATAAGGGTCAGCCAGGCGATAAGGTCGAGATCCCGAACGAGGGTGGCCCAGTCCCTGACGGCTCCACCGTTGAGACGGAAGGCCCAGGCACGGCTGAGATCGATGAGGACGGCAACCTGATTGTCGACATCGATAAGGACGCCAAGCCTGGTGACAAGGTCGTGGTTGTTGTCAAGGATAAGGACGGCAACGAGATCGACCGCGTAGTTGTCGAGGTTGAGAAGCCTGCTGACGATGGCAAGGGCAAGGACTCGGATAAGTACCAGCCTGAATACCCTGACACCAACGTCAAGCCTGGTGACAAGGTTGAGATCCCGCTGAAGCCGGGCAAGCTGCCTAAGGGCACCACGTGCGAGATTGACATGAGCACTGTTCCAGCTGGCTGGAACGTGTCCATGGGCAAGAACTGCACCCTGATCGTGGTTCCTGGTAAGGACGCTAAGCCAGGCGACATTGGCAACATCGAGGTGGACTTCACCTACCCTGATGGCAGCAAGGACACCGCGACCGCGCGTGTCACGGTTGCTCAGCCAGACGCGCCAGCTCCAGCTCCGGCTCCGGAAACCCCAGGTAATGGTGGTGACCTTGCCCGTACCGGTGCTCAGGTTGCAGGTGTCGCTGGTATCGCTGCTGCGATGATCGCTGCAGGCTTCGGTCTGGCGTTCATGCGCCGCCGCCGTGCAGGCGAAGAAAACTAGATCGCCTAACGGGTAACCAGCCGGCATAACCCAGTAGGGGTGAGACCAGTGATGGTCTCACCCCTACTGCGTTTAACAAACGCTCGGACAAAAGACGGCCTAACAACGACACCCTGCTGCCTAACAGCAAAACCCTGTCGATAGGACGCTCGAGCTAAACCAACACGACACGTCCGAAACCCCGGGCACCAGCCACGCCCCGCAACCCAGAAACAGCCCCGAGAACTAGCACAACCCGGCCATGAACGCATCATCTGAGATTAACCGTGTCGAGTTTGAAAGTTCACCTTGATATTCGCTGTGAAAAAGTGTTGTATATTACTGAGCACGTGATCTAGCTAACATTGATCATGAATTCTCACTCTAACCGGCACCGCCGAGTTGAATGCACCATTTGAGAACGACAGGAGTGGACATGCGTCTGAAGCGTATCTCCATGGCAGTTGCCGCAACCGCAGCTGCATCTTTGGCCCTCACAGCTTGCTCCCCAGGGGGCGGCAGTGACAAGAAGGACAACGGCGACAACAAGAAGGGTAGCGACAGCCAGTCTGTCGGCGATGCCAAGCAGTTCGAAGGCTCGGGCCGTTTTGAACTCAGCGGCGTAGAGACCCAGAAGAAGGAAATCAAGCTCACCGTAGGCTCCGTCGAATACGGCGGCTACAACGGCATCACTCCGGACACCTACTCCACCTACACCTCCGCTGTTGCTGGCACCTACATGCCAGGCTTCTACTACTACGGCACCGACGGCAAGATCTACCAGAACAAGGACATGGGCTCCTACAAGCTCATCTCCGAAGACCCAATGAAGGTCGAATACACCATCCACGAGGATGCTGTCTGGTCTGACGGAACGCCAATCACCGTAGCTGACGCAATCTCCGCATGGGGCACGCAGTCCACCATGTCCTCCCCAGACGCTGAAAAGGACGAGGACGGCAACGCTGCACCACTCTTCAACAACGTCTCCAACGACCTCGTAGAACAGGTTCCAGACGGCCCACAGGGTGACCCAGAAGGTAAGACATTCACCGTCACCTTCAAGGAACCAAACCCAGACTGGCAGTTGCAGAGCTGGCTCGACTTCCCAGCGCACGTCATCGCTAAGAACGGTGGCTTGTCCAAGGAAGAGTACATCAAGGCTCTCCAGGACCAGGACGCCAAGAAGCTTGAGAAGGCTGCGAAGTTCTGGAACACCGGCTGGAACCGCGGCCCAGGCAAGCTCCCAGAAGAAGCTGACAACGTCTCGGGTGGCCCATACATCCTCGACTCGTGGCAGCAGGGCGAATCCGTCACCGTCAAGGCGAACCCTAAGTACTGGGGCGAGAAGCCAGGCGTTGAGAAGATCACCTTCCGCTTCATGGACGACTCCGCAATGGTTCAGGGTCTGAAGAACGCTGACGTTCAGGTCATCGCGCCACAGACCACCCCGGACATCGCAGACCAGCTCCACGGCCTCGAAAAGGAAAACCAGGCCAAGCTCTACTCGGGTAACCAGCTCACCTGGGAACACCTCGACTTCAACTTCCGCAAGGGCAACCTGATGGCTGACGACGTCGAGATCCGCAAGGCATTCGCCATGTGTGTCCCACGTCAGGAAATCGTTGACAAGCTGATCAAGTCCGTCAACCCAGACGCTCAGGTTCTCAACGCACGTGAGATCTTCAGCGACGACGAGAACTACCAGGCGGTCCTCGACGAAGCATACGGCGGCGAATACGACGAAGTAGACATCGAAGGCGCCAAGAAGATCCTGAAGGACAAGGGCAAGGAAGGCGCAACCGTCCGCATCGGTTACGCGGCACCAAACCCACGCCGTAGCCAGGAAGTCCAGCTCATCAAGAACTCCTGTGAGAAGGCCGGCTTCAAGATCGAAGACGTCTCCTCCAAGGACTTCTTCGACCCGGGCGGCACCCTGGACACCGGTAAGTACGAAGTAGCACTCTTCGCATGGGCAGGCTCCGGCCAGAAGACCTCCGGCTGGAACATCTACCACTCGAAGGGCGCCCAGAACTACGGTAAGTTCAAGAACGCTGACGTCGACGCCGCATTCGACAAGATGAAGCGCGCAATGAGCGACGAAGACCACCTCGCAGCAGTCAAGGAAGCTGAGAAGGCTCTCTGGGAGAACCTCTACGGCATCCCAGTGTTCCAGCACCCAGCAATGGAAGCGGCAGATCCAAACCTCGCTAACATTGCACACACCGTGACCCAGTCCGGTATCACCTGGAACATCGACCAGTGGCAGTACGTCAAGTAAGCCACTCTGCTCGATAACTGAATCGCAACACGTTGCGCCCGCCAATAACTCAAGAAAGATCTGAGCACACGCTCATCACTTGAGTGGCGCAACGCAGCCACGGAAAGCGGGTCCGGAGTCAAACGACTCCGGGCCCGCTTACCGAAGCGCTATCCCATCACTTCGCACGAAACCGAAAGGTCTTCGACCGTGCTGACATTCATCCTCCGGCGTCTGGGCATCTCAGTCCTCATCCTGCTGCTAGCCACCTTCGTGGTCTACTCCCTGATCCAATTCTCAGGCGACCCGCTAGCAGGCATGCGAGAACTCGCATCCGATCCAAAGGTTCGCGTGGCCATGGAAGCCCGCATCAGAAACCTCCAGCTCGACACCCCATGGGGCCTGCGATACCTGGACTGGCTCAAAGGCACAGCAGGCTGCCTCATCGGCCAATGTGACCTCGGCCTAGACGTCAACGGAAACCAAGTCGGCGCACGCCTCGCCGCTGCAGCAGACTCGACCCTGCGACTCGTGACCCTCTCCGTGATCCTCGCGATCGTCATCGGCATCGGCATCGGTGTTCTGACCGCAGTCCGTCAGTACTCCGACCTCGACTACATCGTCACTTTCCTCGCTTTCGTGTTCTTCTCCCTGCCAGTGTTCTGGGCGGCAGTCCTGCTCAAGGAATACGCGGCGATCAACTACAACAACTGGATCGCCGACCCCGGCTTCACAACGACGCAAGTGATCCTCACAGCGCTCGTCGCCGGCTTCGTGATCCAGCTATTCATGGGTGGATCCTGGAAACGCCGCCTCTTCAGCTTCCTCGCAACCGCCGTCATCGTCGGCGTCGCGATGGTCGTCTTCACCGCACAAGACTTCTGGCGCTACCCATCGCTCCCGCCGTGGGTCATCGCGCTCATCGTGATCGGCGTCGCCGTCTTCGCGACCTCGACCGCCGTCGGCATCAAAAACAAGGAAGGCCACCGCCACGTCCTGCTGCCAGCACTCATCTGTGCAGTACTCGTCATGGTCGTGTTCTACGCCGGCTACAACATCTTCCTCGAACCAACCGTGCTGATCCTCGCGATCGGCCTCGTACTCGCCATCGCAGTACCATGGCTGCTCGGCTTCGTCCTTGGCGGACGCCTCCGCGTCCAAGCGATCAGCGCATCGCTCGCAACCGTCGGCGTAGGTGTGGCACTCACCATGGTCTGGCACATCTTCAACGCATGGCCAGACTTCCTCGACGCCAAGCCACGCCCGATCTCCACAATCGGCTCACAGACGCCAAACTTCGAAGGCGGCTTCTGGCTGCAAACCCTCGACCGCGGATCGCAGATTCTCCTGCCAACCATCCTGCTGACCGTCGTTTCCGTCGCGTCCTACTCGCGCTACACCCGCGCAACCATGATGGAAATCAACTCGCAGGACTACATCCGCACCGCACGCGCTAAAGGCCTCCCAGAGCGCACCGTGATCTTGCGCCACGCATTCCGCAACGCGCTCATCCCTATCGTGACCATCGTCGTGATGGACTTCGCCGCCCTGATCGGTGGCGCGATCATCACCGAGCAAGTCTTCGGTTGGAAGGGTATGGGTGAACTCTTCCAGACCGGCCTCAACAACGTTGACCCTAACCCCGTCATGGCTTTCGTGGTTGTCACAGGCGGTATCGCCGTCCTCTTCAACCTCCTGGCTGACGTGATCTACGCCCTCATCGACCCGAGGATCCGAGTATGACAACCCCGTGTAACGCACACCGCCCAGCGGATGCCCACGTAGCACGTCACTACCGGACCCACACGGAAAGGGGATAGGACATGACTCAGAACACCCCAGAAAACAAGAGCAACAAAACCATCGAAGCCTCAACAGACCAACGCGTCTCGATCTCCGCGATCGAAGACGCCAAGCTCGCGAGCAAAGACACCAAATCCCTCTCACAGGGGCAGCTCGTCTTCCGTCGCTTCGTACGCCACAAGCCAGCGATGATCTCCGCCTTCGTTCTGGCGCTCATCATCGTCGTCTCCATCACCTCGATCGGCATCTCAGCATTCGGAATCACGATCCCAGGCTGGTGGCGCTTCGACTACATCGAACAAGGCGATATTGTCGACGGCGGCGCGCCATCGTCAACCCACTGGTTCGGGCAAGACGCACTCGGCGTTGACTACTTCGCACTCGTGATGCGCGGAACCCAGGTCTCGCTCATCATCGCGGTCCTCGTCGGCGTCGTCTCAACCGCTCTCGGAACCCTCCTCGGCGCAATCTCCGGTTACTTCCGCGGATTCATCGACGGTCTCATCATGCGTATCGCGGACATCTTCTTCGTTGTCCCGCTGCTGCTGATCGCCGCGATCGTCGGCCGCATCGCAGGATCCGCAGTGAACTCCCCATGGTTCCTCGGCCTCCTGCTCGGCACCGTGTCCTGGGCAGGCCTCTCACGTCTGGTCCGCTCCCAGGTGCTCTCACTGCGCGAACGCGAATTCATCGACGCGGCCCGCGCCATGGGTGCCTCGACCAACCGCATCGTGATGAAGCACCTCATCCCGAACACCATCGGCACCATCCTCGTCAACGCGACCCTCGCGATCGCTGCGGCCGTGTTGCTCGAAACCTCGCTGTCCTACCTCGGGTACGGTGTGCGCCCACCACAGTCCTCGCTGGGTCTGCTCATCTCGACCTACCAGAACTCGTTCACGACCCGCCCATGGCTGTTCTGGTGGCCAGGTCTCATGATCCTCACGATCGCCCTGACCATCAACTTCATCGGTGACGGCCTCCGCGACGCATTCGACCCACGCCAGGGTGCAGGCCGCCGCAAGCGTTCCCTGTGGTCCTTCATCTTCCCAGGCAGCGCAAACCGCCGCGGCGCTTGGGAAGCAGAAACCGCAACCGCAGGCGCAACCGACAAGGAAACCGTCGATGAGGTCTCCGCTGTCCCGATCGCACAGGAGCCTGACCAAGGAACCCCAACCGTGGACGACATCAAGCCAGAGACCCCAGAAGGAGACAAAAAGTGAGCAAGCACGCGGATCCAAACAAGCCCGTGGACAACACTGACGTCTCCGGAACGCCAGCACACGCTAGCGCAACGGCCACGGACACGACCAAAACAGTGACGTCGCCAAGCAAGCACGAAGTCGTCTTGTCATTCGATAACCTCAAAGTTGACTTCGTTACCACCGAATCCCACGTCAAAGCCGTCAAAGGCGTAACGCTCGATGTACGCCGTGGCGAAGTGCTCGCGCTCGTGGGTGAATCCGGCTCCGGTAAATCCGTGACCAGCCTCTCCGCGATGGGCCTGCTCGCAGACACCGCAGAGATCCAAGGCAAGGTGCACGTCGCCGGAACCCAGGTCATCGGCCTGCCAAGCGAAAAGATGCGCCGCATGCGCGCAACCAAAGTCGCGATGGTCTTCCAGGAACCAATGACCGCGCTCAACCCCGTGTTGACAATCGAAAAACAGCTCACCGAAGCGATGGAAGTACACCACGTCGCATACGGCCAAGCTGCCCGCGAAAAAGCGATCGAACTGCTCGACCGCGTAGGTATCCCAGATGCCGCCAAGCGCATCAACCAGTACCCGCACCAGTTCTCGGGCGGTCAGCGTCAGCGCATCGTCATCGCGATGGCGCTCGCGTGCGACCCGGAAGTCATCATCGCTGACGAGCCGACCACCGCACTCGACGTGACCGTTCAGGCAGAGGTCCTCGACCTGTTGCGTGAACTCAAAGACACCCTCGACGTCGCGATCCTGCTCATCACCCACAACATGGGTGTCGTCGCAGACCTCGCAGACCGCGTCGCAGTCATGTTCATGGGTGAACTCGTCGAACAAGGCGAAGCGCGTTCACTGCTGACGAACCCGCAACACCCATACACGCAGCGCCTCCTCGCCGCAGTTCCACGTCTCGAAGACGTCAACATCGACAGCACCGACCTCGGCGACGAAATCGCTCAAGTCACGGCCCGCATCGAACAAGAACGCGCCAACGACGAAGTTGTGGTCTCCGTGCGCGACGTTGCCGTCGAGTACAAAGTGCGCCGCGGCAAGTTCCGCGCCGTTGAAGGCGCCAACTTCAACGTCTCCAAAGGCCGCACCACAGCGCTCGTGGGGGAGTCCGGCTCCGGTAAATCCACCCTCGCGAAAGCCGTGCTTGGCCTCTTGCCGATCGCTGAAGGCGAGCTCCACATCGAAGGCAAGGACCTCACCAAGCTACGTGGCCGCGAAGCCAAGGCGATGCGTAAGAAGATGGGCGTCATATTCCAGGACCCAGCGGCATCGCTGGACCCACGCTTCCCGATCGGCGAATGCATCACCGAACCGATGGTTGTGCACAAGGTAGGGGACAAGAAGTCACGCATCGAGCGGGCTAAAACCCTGCTCGACGCCGTCAAGCTTCCTTCCGACGTCATCAACCGCTACCCGCACGAGCTCTCCGGTGGTCAGAAGCAGCGCGTCGGCATCGCACGCGCACTGTCGCTGGACCCAACCCTGCTCATCGCAGACGAACCGACCTCCGCGCTCGACGTGTCGGTTCAGGCCGTGGTTCTGGAAATGCTGACCGAACTGCAGAAAGAGTTCGGGTTCGCATGCCTGTTCGTCTCCCACGACCTCGCAGTCGTTGACCACCTCGCCGACGACGTCGTTGTGATGCGCTCCGGTAAGGTCGTCGAACAAGGCCCAGCGGACCTCGTGCTGCACTACCCACGCGAAGAATACACGCGTGAACTGCTCGCAGCCGCTCCAGTTCCGGACCCAGACCTGCAGGCGGAACGCCGCCGTGCACGTTTGAAACTCGGCTAATCGAAATCTCGGACTAAAGAAAATTCAAGAAAAATAGGCGCGGTTCCCAGCGTTCACAAGGCTCATTCAACCCAGGAATAAGCCCCAGAACAGGGGCCGCGCCTATTAGTTACCTCACACCGGAGCTCCTAAGTCGAACCTGTTCGGTTGGCTCACATACACTTCCTCCCTATAAGATGAGTGAACACGGCCATAGAATTGTGGCCGACACAACTCGTCATTAACACGCGCCTCAGAGGCAGGCTGAACCAAAGGCTTGTGTCCTGAAGCCATTCATTTCGGAGGTATACGTGAAGAATG
>NZ_QFWG01000003.1 GCF_003143995.1 Pseudoglutamicibacter cumminsii
GGAACCGTGTGGTTCCCAGCCCCTCCGACTGTATGGTTTAGTGTGCTCAGCTAGCCCGCGGCTTAGAGCGAGTAGTAGAGCTCGTATTCCAGTGCGGTGACAGCGGCCATCATCGGGCGCACTTCGTTCTCGTACTTGTCCTCGATCCAGGTTTCGATGAGGTCCTCGGTGAACACGTCGCCTGCGAGCAGGAACTCGTGATCCTCACGCAGCGCCTCGAGCGCCTCGGAGAGGGTTTCTGGCGCCTTCTGAATGTCTGCGGCTTCCTCTGGTGGGAGCTCGTAGAGGTCCTTATCGATCGGGTCGGCCGGTTCGATGCGGTTGCGGATGCCGTCCAGGCCCGCCATGAGCTGTGCAGCGAACGCGAGGTACGGGTTGGAGGAGCCATCCGGCGCGCGGAACTCGAGGCGCTTGGCCTTCGGGTTCGAACCGGTGATTGGGATACGAATGCCGGCCGAGCGGTTACCCTGCGAGTACACCATGTTGACTGGTGCTTCGAAGCCCTTGACGAGGCGGCGGTAGGAGTTCACGGTCGGGTTGGTGAACGCCATGACAGCCGATGCGTGGTGCAGCAGGCCGCCGATGTACCAGCGGGCGGTGTCGGACAGGTTCGCGTAGCCGAGCTCGTCGTAGAACAGCGGCTTGCCGTCATTCCAGAGGGACTGGTGGCAGTGCATACCGGAGCCGTTGTCGTTCTGGAGCGGCTTCGGCATGAACGTTGCGGACTTGCCCCATTCTTCAGCGACGTTCTTGACGACGTACTTGAACTTCATGAGGTCGTCAGCCGCGTGTACGAGCGTGTTGAACTCGTAGTTGATTTCCGCCTGGCCGGCTGCACCAACTTCGTGGTGTGCACGCTCGACCTTCAGGCCAACCTCGGTCAACCGCAGAGAGATGTCGTCGCGAAGGTCTGCCTGCTTGTCGTTAGGGGAGACCGGGAAGTAGCCGCCCTTGAGGCGCATCTTGTGGCCCAGGTTGCCTGCAACCTCGATCGCGGAGGTGTTCCATGGGGCTTCGACGGAGTCGACGCTGAAACCGCTGTTGTGTGGCTCGGTCGAGTAGGTCACGTCGTCGAAGATGAAAAATTCGGCTTCAGATGCGAAGAAGGCCGTGTCAGCGATGCCGGTCGATGCGAGGTAAGCCTCAGCGCGTTCCGCTACGCCGCGTGGGTCACGGCCGTATGGCTCGCCCGTACGAGGGTTGACCACGGAGAACGTCATGACAAGGGTCTTCGCTGCGCGGAACGGGTCAACGAAAGCCGTCTTGATGTCCGGGATCAGCTGCATGTCGGAGTTAGCGATGCCCTCGAAACCGCGGATCGAGGAAGCGTCGAACAGCTGGCCGTTGACGAAGAAATCCTCGTCGACCGTCGAGGCTGGCACGTTGAAGTGGTGCTGCATGCCAGGCAAGTCAGTGAACCGTATGTCGACGAACTGCACCTCCTCTTTTTCGATGAAGGACAGTACTTCTTCCGGTGACGTAAACACGTCTGTAGCCTCCTAGGCATGGTGTGTGGCCCGTTGAGATACGGCGGGCCTTGCGTTCTAGTTTAGTCAAAAAGTTCCCAAGCATGTTGGTTTTTGTCTGCGCTGTGTTCGTCTTCTTTAGATGCATTGCGTTCGCATTCTTGAGAAGCACTGTGCCCGTCTTGTTAAGAAACTGCGTGCCGTACAGAAAAAGTCTCGGCCGGCTCCCCACGTAGAATGAGGCTCATGGCCCAAAAACGTGACAACGAGCGCGAGACACGCGTCACACGAGCCGATATTGGCTCGTGGATTAGCGGACCTCCTCAAACCCATAACAGCGAATATCCCGGTGCGGGACTCGACCGCCCAGAGTCTGGGCCGGGATCAGTGGGCCGTATGGGCCCACGTATCTTGGCGTTGCTGATCGACTGGGGTCTCGCGATGGGTGTTTCGTGGCTCATCAGTCGGGACGTGCTGCCGTGGCTTAACCTCGTAGCGTTCGCAGTCATGACACTCGTGATGTTGACGATCTTCGGTCGCACGATCGGCCACTGGATCCTAGGCCTACAGGTTCAACGTCTAGACGGCAGCCCGATCTCGCCCCTGGACGCCTTGATCCGCACCGTCTTGCTGTTGCTCGTGATCCCGCCTGTCGTGATGGACGCCGACCAGCGTGGTGTCCACGACCGCCTCCGCGGCCTTGTACTGACCGTGGTTCGCGGCGGATCCAGCGGCCGCATCGTCCGCAAATAAGCGGCCTTCAACTGACCATAAAGACGCCGATGGCGGTGGAGACATGATCTCCACCGCCATCGGCGTATCTAACGAAAAGCGTTACTAGTTACCGCGAAGCGCACGGCGCGACATGCGTGGCGGGCGGTTAGGGTCCATGCCCTTAGGGATCGGCGGCTTGGACAAACGCAGAGTCGAAAGGCGCTGGTCCACGGCGCGGACTTCCTGACGCGAAATCGCCTTCGGCAGGCTCTTCATCGTCTTGGAGACCTCAGGCAGAGGGGTCTGGTTCTTACCGGAGCCAGCGTTGACGATCGTTACCGGGACACCGCGAACTGCACGCTCGACGTCGCGGCGAACACCTTCAACCAGGGAACGGACACGACCGTTAGGGCCCTCAGTCACCAGAACTACACCAGGACGACCAATGGCCATGAACACGAGGTCCTGAGTGCGAGGGGAAACCGCAACAGGCTCTTCCTTGAGAATCCAGCCGCGGCGCAGAATCGACATCGCGGCACCGGCGGCACCTGGGCGGCCCTCAATCTTCTGGAATGCGACCTTCTCACCGCTACGCGACATGTAGAGCATCGCGAGCATGAGGCCGACGACGAGGCCGATGATGAGGAACGTGATCCAGTTCTTCAGCAACCAACCGATACCGAAACCAATCGCACCCGAGCCGAGCACGATACCCAGCATGATCCATGGCAGGGCTGGTTTCGCTTCGCGGGTCATGCGGAAGATTTCACGGATCTGTCCGCCGCGTCCGTTTTCTTTCCGTTCGGCACGCGCACGTTTCTTGGCGTCTTTTTGAGCCTGCTTTTCCGCTTTTTGTTGTTCACGCAGCTTCGCGATTTGTTCGCGGGCGTTCTGATCAAGTCTGGCCATAATGAATCATTCTAGACGGTCGAGCTGAGGATGCTGGAGCTAGCGACGAAACGGAACGTTACCGTTCGCTGTTCTGTTTAGCTACTGTCCTGTTCAGCCTCCGGTGTGGGCTGATCTTGAGCGAAGCGTATTCTTGCGGACTCGACGTATTCAGGGAAGCTGTTCTTCCCTGGGTCTTTCATCGCTGGGCGATGCACATGCATCCATAGCAATGCGCCATCGACGCTTTCTGGCTTTTCAGATTCGGGTTTCTCAGGGTTGAGGTTCTTGACCTGGTAGAGGCACCAACCCGTCACAGGGGTTCCGGATTCAAGGACCGAGAGGGGACTGATGTCTAGATCTATGTACTCATCAACCTTGTTGAGGGCCGCGGCATAGTTTGCGATGACCTGGTGCGAGGCTTCAGGTGAGTAGGTTGACTCTCTTGAAACCTGGATGAAGGAACACCGTGGCTCGTTCATCATGGAAGCCCCTGCAGTGACCTCGACTTGGGCGAGCAGCCACCCGGTTTTCTCGGGTGGATCTGGCAAACCTTTCGGGTTCACGAGGACCTGCTTCACCGTGAAGCTGTGCTCAAGCACCGGGTCCTTGAGGGTTTTCACAGTCACTGGGGTGAGGTCGTTCGGCCACGCGTCGAGGTCGGTACCGGGATCCTTTGGATCGGGGTCCTCTGATGGTGAGGGGCTCGTCGTTTCGGTGGGGCTAACCGACGGGGCAGGGTCACTTGGCTCTGGCGTCTTGCCGTCGCCGCATGCGCTCAACGTTGCGAGGGCGAGCATGCTTACCGCAGCGGCAATTATTGCCCGCGGTTTGCGCTGTGTTCTCGGTTTGTGAGGCATGGCTGTATCCACCCCGTCGGTAGGCCTGTTAGACTAGGGACGCCGCTTCTTGACGTGCGGAGCCGCTGTCGTCGATGTGGCTGAGGTGGGCTGGGATTTCCCGTCCCGTGTTCTTCATTGCACGTGCCCACAAACGGCCCGAACGGTAGGACGAGCGAACCAGAGGACCAGCCATGACGGCGCCGAAACCGATCTCTTCTGCTTCTTCGCTGAGCTCAACAAACTCCGCTGGCGTGACCCAGCGATCAACTGGCAAGTGAAGCTGCGTTGGCCGCAGGTACTGGGTCAGCGTGATGATGTCGGTGCCTGCCTCGTGCAGGTCACGCAGCGCCTCTGAGATTTCCTCACGGGTTTCACCCATGCCGAGGATCAGGTTGGACTTGGTGATGAGCCCGCGATCCTTCGCGTAACGGATCACGTCGAGGGAACGCTCGTAACGGAAAGCCGGGCGGATGCGCTTGAAGATGCGCGGAACGGTCTCCACGTTGTGCGCGTAGACCTCTGGCGCCGATTCAACGATCTGGTCAAGCGCATCTGGCTCGCCGTTGAAGTCTGGGATGAGCAGCTCGATGCCGGTGTTCGGGTTGAGCTCGTGAACCTTGCGCACGGTCTCGGCGTACAGCCACGCACCGCCGTCTTCGAGGTCGTCGCGTGCAACACCCGTGACGGTTGCGTAACGCAACTGCATTTCGCGGATGGATTCTGCAACCTTGAGCGGTTCGGTTGGGTCGAGCGGCTGTGGCTTACCGGTGTCGATCTGGCAGAAGTCGCAACGGCGGGTGCACTGGGAACCGCCGATCAGGAACGAGGCTTCGCGGTCTTCCCAGCATTCAAAGATGTTAGGGCAACCGGCTTCTTCACACACCGTGTGAAGGCCTTTCGCGTGCACATCTTTCTTGAGGCTGACGTATTCCGGGCCGATATTGAGTTCGGCGCGGATCCACTCAGGCTTCCGATCCACAGGGACTGCTGCGTTGCGTGCCTCGACGCGCAAAAGTCGGCGGCCTTCAGGTGCTGGGGCGCTCATGCTCGGGTCTTCTCCTTGGTGTTCTGATTCGCGGAAAAGTTTTCTGGGGTCGCGATGACGGGCGCAAGCTCTTCCAAGAGGTGCTTACGTAAAGTCTCAACAACATCGGTCACTGTAATGTTCCGCCCGGTCTGCAACGCCATCGTAGTGACTCCGGCATCCTGGATGCCACACGGGACGATCACGTTGTAGGGGTCCAGGCTGTTGCTGACGTTGAGCGCGAGTCCGTGCATCGAGACACCGTTTTCGATGTGCAGGCCGATCGCCGCGATCTTCTCGTCTTGCACCCCTTCCTTGATGACCCAGACTCCCGCGCGCTTATCTACGCGCTGCGCGGTGATCCCGTAGTCGGCCACAGTTTTGATGATGGCCTCTTCGAGCGCCCACACGAAAGGTTTGATGGCGGCGCGGTCCTTGAGCGGAACGATGGGGTAGGCCACAAGCTGGCCAGGGCCGTGCCAGGTGAGGAGGCCACCGCGGTCGACGTCAATGACGGGGGTTCCGTCGGTCGGACGATCTGAGTCCTGTGTGCGACGCCGGCCGTATACGTTGGCGGGTGCTCGAGGAGAATCAACGTTGGTTGGGCGTTGCCCTCCACAACGTCGTCATGGATGCGTTGCTGGAGGCTCCATGCCTCCATATATTCGACGGCCTCTGAGCCGTATCCAGGTTCCAGCACGGTGATGTCCATGCGTAACAGCATAGTGTCCACATGCGATGAAGATCGCTCTGATGAGAGTCGTTGGGGAAAGCTGACCCATTAGAGGTTGCTGTGAATAACGGAATATTTGCGCTGGCAAGGGCTACCTGTGGACAACTCAGCGGCAGTGGTGCTGAATAATGCACACTGATTTTCAGAACGTCCACGTATTGAGTTTTGTGACTCGAAGGAGCGAGAGCCGGATGCCTTACGAACCTGAAGATCAGCAACCCGAAGTTCTGGAGAGGGATGTGAGCCGTGATATCCGGAGTTATTTGCGCTCAGGCGGGGAAGCTGACGTACATTTTGAAACTCGAGGTGGGCATACAGTAGCCGTCCGGCGTACGCGGCAGTCGAGTCAAGAACCAGACCAGACCGTACCCGCGGCATGGGATCATCCGCACCTCGTGAAAATCTATTCAAGGGAACTGTCCGGTATTCGGGAAACTGATGGTCCGACATTGGGCGCCGAGGACGCACGACAGCTTGTTATGGAGGCCGTCCCAGGCGGTTCCGCGGCAGGCCTTCTCGAAGCGCGCGGTGTGCTTCCGGTAGGTGAAGCTGTGACGTTGCTCGTGCCGATCGCGCAAGCCTTGGCGCATCTTCATGCCCATGGGGCGCTGCACGGGGATGTGAGCCCGCAGAACGTCATGTTTAGGGCCGACGGCGCTCCCGTGTTGATCGATCCGGGGAACGCGCGCGCATTAGGCGCGGCTCCCGGTCACAGCATGACGGCCGGGTTTGCGCCGGATGAGGAGGAAGCAACGCAAACCCGCGACGTGTGGGGGTGGGGTGCTCTCGCGTGGTTTGTTCTGACGGGGGAGTCTCCAGGGGAAGCTAAGAGCCGAATACCGTTGCCGCTATTGGTAGAGGGCATCGATGAGCGCTTCGCTCAGCTAATCGACGACTGTCTAGCATCGGATCCGGGGGAGCGGCCGGCGGCCTCTGAAATCGCGGCCGAGGTATTAGCCGTGCAGGAACCCGAACCGCTGAACATCGATCAAGCGATTCGTGCCGAGGGCCGGGCCTTGATGTTGACTCAACATCGCCCAACGAAGGCAGCGAGCCGGAGGAAAGAATCAAGGAGAGCTTCGAGACGCGGCCGGGAACGGCCAAGTTTTCGGCTGGGAACATTGCTGAACTCGGTGAGGGGTACGCCGCAATCCATGATTGTCACAGTGGCGGTTTTAGGGATGCTCACCGTTGCGAGCCTCCTACTTTTCCTCTCGCCCCGTTCGCAGGGTGAGGCTCAGGCTTCACGTATCGATGAACCAACTCAACCTACAACGTCTGTTAAGGAATCTGGCCCGGCGTCCCCGCCATCGCCTGAAGCATCCTGGCAGGAGGAGCTGAGCGAGAAAGAAGTTGAACGGCAGCTCGAATCACGGATCGATGCGCTCAACCGACGTGATGCCGTTGCGCTTGAGAAGGTGTATACGGAGCGCGCTGAAGGGCTGAAAAGTGACCGGACGATGATCGAGAACATGCGTTCTCAGAAGCACAGGTTCTCAGGGGTTGAAATGCGCCTGCAACGCGTCAGCATCGGAACCCGGCAAGCAGATACCGCATCGGCGTCAGCGGTTGTTGAGTTGACCTTGAATGCCCACACGGTTGAAACGGAGTCCGGACGTGTCGTGGCGCGTGAGCCTGAGCGCACGGAGGCTCTCGAGGTTGGGTTTAAACGCGTTGGCCGCAGCTGGAAGATAGACACTATCTCAGCTGCGGCCAAGCGGAAAGGGTAGTGGTTAGCGACCCAACACGGCGAAGAAGATCGTGAGGAAGCCGAGGCCACCTACACCGTGGGCTAGACCAGTTGGAACTTCCTGGCCCTTCTTAGCCTTGCTGTAGCCGATGAGCGCGCAGACCAGGATGATGAGACCCAGCGCGAACTTGATACCGAACCACATGTGGTTGATCTGACCGCCGAGGGCCATCATGGTGCCGAACATGCCAAGGCCAGTGACGACCTGGATGATAGCGCCGTAAACCTGCCAAACGGTCACGGTTGCTGGCTTGAAATGAGTGAGCCAGCTACCAACAATCGCGGCGAGGCCCACCATGTGCAGGGCCAGGAGAATATCTTGCAGTACGGGCATGAAAACGTCCTTGTTATTTTGGGCGTAAATGAAATCTGGTGTCTACAGCGTCCGCTGCAGATGATCCGCTGCATATGGCTCCGGGGCCGCTACCTCACGGTTGCGGCCCCGGACCTATGCATATATGCGTCGAGCAGCTGCCTTAGAGGCCGAGCTCAGAAGCGAACTCGGCGTTCTCGAGCTGCGCCTTGACGGTCTGCAGGAAGCGACCTGCGTCAGCGCCGTCAACGAGGCGGTGATCGTAGGTCAGCGACAGGTACATCATGTGGCGGATAGCGATCGCGTCATTGCCGAACTCGTCGGTCACAACGCGTGGACGCTTCTCGATGATGCCCGTACCCAAGATGCCGACGTTCGGCTGGTTGATGATCGGGGTATCGAACAGCGCGCCAACCGAACCAATGTTGGTGATCGAGAAGGTCGAACCGGACAAGTCAGACGGGCTGAGCTTGTTGGTGCGTGCCTTGTCAGCGGCTTCCGCGATCTTCTTAGCAACGCCAGCCAGCGACAAGTCGCCAGCATCCGAGATCACCGGTACCAGCAGGCCGCGCTCAGTGTCGACAGCCATGCCGATGTGCTCGGCGTCGTGGTAGGTGATCTCCTGCTTCTCTTCATCGTAGGAAGCGTTGAACGCAGGGATCTGAGTCAGAGCGTGCGTAACGGCCTTAGTGATGAACGGCAGGTAGGTCAGGTTGACGCCGTGGGTCTGCTGGAAGGAGGCCTTAGCCTGCTTGCGCAGCGCGACGATGCGGGTCATGTCGACTTCCTGAACCTGGGTCAGCTGGGTCGAGATGTCCAGCGACTCACGCATGCGGGAAGCGATGACCTGGCGGATGCGTGGAGCCTTGACGGTCGTGCCACGAACCTTGAGAGCCTCAGGCGACGGAACGTTCGAAGGTGCCTTCGCAGCTGGTGCGGACGAGGCAGGTGCCGATGCGGCAGCTGGCTGGGAAGCGGAAGCGGACTTCTGCTTCTCAATAGCGGCCTCGACGTCCTGCTTACGGATGCGGCCTCCAACGCCGGTGCCTTCGATCGAGTTCAAGTCAACGCCGTTGTCGTTAGCGAGCTTGCGGACGATCGGGGTCACGTAGCCAGCGGCAGACTTATCTGCACCGGCAGATGCGGACTCTGCCTTTGGAGCAGGCTCCGATTTAGCCTCTTGCTTAGGCTCTTCCTTAGGCTCTGGCTTGGACTCTTCAGCCGGTTCCTCAGCTGGCTCCTCTGCAGGGGCGTCTTCCTTAGCTTCTTCCTTAGTTTCTTCCTTCGGCTCTTCCTTTGGTGCCTCGGAAGAAGAGGATGCGGAACCCGAGCCGACGATAGCCAAGACCTGGCCGACCTCGACGTCTTCGTCTTCCTCAACCTTGATCTCAAGCAGAGTACCAGCGACAGGGGATGGGACCTCGGTGTCGACCTTGTCGGTCGAAACCTCGATGAGTGGCTCGTCAACATCGACGGAATCGCCGACTTCCTTGAGCCAGCGGGTCACGGTGCCTTCGGTCACGGATTCACCGAGCTCAGGCAACTTGATCTCGGTTTTCTCGCCCGAGTCGTCCGAACCGGAATCCGACGCGCCGGAGTCCTCAGAACCCGATTCCTCGGAACCGGAGTCCTGGCTTTCTTCAGCTTCAGCGGTCTCTTCGGCAGCCTCTTCAGCTGGGGCTTCTTCCTCTTCAGCTTCGTCAGCGGAATCATCAGAGCCACCATCGGAGCTGCCGGAGCCGTCGCCGATGACGACCAGCGGAGCGCCAACCTCGATGTCTTCGTCTTCGTCAACGAGGATCTCCTCGATGACGCCGGCGACAGGCGATGGGATTTCGGTGTCGACCTTATCGGTGGACACTTCCACCAACGGTTCGTCGACTTCTACCGAATCGCCGACGGACTTGAGCCAGCGGGTCACGGTTCCTTCGGTAACTGATTCGCCCAGTTCGGGCAGGTTCACGGTCTCAGACATCGGAACTCACTCCTGTTCTTTGCCCCGCAAATTCTGCAACCGGCGGAGCTGTCTTCCTCACGTTACCCAAGAAACTGTGATGTCCCCGGGCCGTTAATGCTTGTAGTGATAACGCTATTACGTATAAGCCTAAGACGCCGGCGAGCTCGAACGCACCTGCGATGTGCTCATGTGTTCGAACTCACCGGCGGCTTATCGATAAGAGTTAGCCGTGGAGAGGCTTGCCGGCCAGTGCCAGAGCAACCTCGCCCAGGGACTCATTCTGGGTTGGGTGGGCGTGGACGAGGTGTGCGACGTCTTCTGGGTATGCTTCCCAGTTCACAATCAGCTGTGCCTCACCGATCTGCTCGCCGAAGCGGCCGCCGATGCCGGTGACGCCTACGATCGGGCCTTCCTTGACGCGGATCATCTTGACGATGCCGCCGGTGCCGAGGATCGAGGACTTACCGTTGCCGGCGAGGTTGTATTCAGCGACCTCGATGTTGTCCTTACCGAACTTCTCTTCAGCCTTTGGCTGCGAGTAGCCCACGGACATGATCTCTGGCTCGCAGAAGGTGACCTTCGGAATGTTGATGTCTTCAACGATGACCGGGTTCTTGCCAGCGATCTCTTCTGCGACGAAGATGCCGTGCTGGTAGCCGCGGTGTGCGAGCTGGACGCCTGGGACGATGTCGCCGATCGCGTAGATGTTGCCTACGCCGGTGTGGAGACGCTCGTTCGTGATGACGAAGCCGCGGTCGACTTCGATGCCCTGCTCTTCGTAGCCGAAGCCTTCGGTGACAGGTGCGCGACCAACAGCGACCAGCACGAGGTCTGCTTCGAGCGAGGTGCCGTCGGCAAGCTTCACGGTTGCCTTGTCATCGTCCTGGGTGACTTCTTCGAAGAAGACGCCAGTCTTGGACTTGATGCCCTTCTTCTTGAACTCGCGCTCAAGGACCTTGATGATCGATGGGTCCTCGTTTGGAACCAGCGACGGCAGGCCCTCAACGACGGTCACGTCAACGCCGAAGGAATTCCACATGGATGCGAACTCGACGCCGATGACACCGCCGCCGAGAACGATCGCGGACTCAGGCAGGTAGTCCATTTCGAGGGCTTCGGTCGAGGTGATGACTCGGCCGGTGATGTCGATGCCCATGGTCTTGGTCTTGGAACCGGTAGCCAGGACGATGTTCTTGCCCTTGTACTCGGTGCCGTCCACAGTCACGGTGTCAGGGCCGGTGAGCTTACCTTCACCTTCGATGACCTCGATCTTGCGCATCTTGATCAGGCCGGACAAGCCACGGAACTTGCCCTGGACGATGGTGTCCTTGTTCTTCTTGACGGCAGCCATGTCGATGGAGTCAAGAGTCGTGTTGACGCCGTACTTGGATGCGGTGCGTGCTTCGTCTGCGAGCTCTGCGGAGTGCAGGTACGCCTTGGTTGGAATACAGCCGGTGTGCAGGCAGGTGCCGCCCAGCTTGCTGCGCTCAACCAGGCCAACCTTCATGCCCAGCTGTGCGGAGCGAAGAGCCGCTGAGTAGCCGGCGGAACCTCCGCCGAGGACCAACACGTCAAATTCTGTCGTTGCCGATTCGGCCACGGAATGCTCCCTTAGGTCGGTGTTGAGATGCTTCTCTTTATGTTAGCCCCTGCGGGCGGGTTTGTGGACAGCAGAGGGCCTGGCGGCCGTCGAAATAAGCCATGAGCCGATTTCTGGATGATCATGAGCCGATTTCGTGCCGTTCCCAGACCGTTCTCTGACTGGTTTCGGCGGGTTGTGGCCGCCAGGCCCTCTGCATTATTCAGTTGTGTTGCTCGGTTGTATAAGCCCTCAGCTTTCCGCAAGGGCTTGTGGGTTAGTTGTCGCCGAGGTTGGCTGCAACTTCAACGAGCGTGCGCAGTGCGTAGCCGGTGCCTTCCTTTGGCGTGTGGCCCCACGGTGCGCTGTTGTTGAAGGATGGGCCTGCGATGTCGATGTGGCCCCAGGTTGGCTTGTTGTCGTCGTCCTTGGTGCCAACGAATTCGCGCAGGAATGCGGCTGCCTTGAGCATGCCTCCGTTGCGGTCGCCCGAGTTGCGCAGGTCTGCGGTCACGGAGTCGAGGTCCTTGCGGATCTCTTCTGGGATCGGCATGCTCCACAGCAGTTCGCCGGTGGTTTCTGCTGCGGCCTCGATCGCGGCGGTGGCTTCGTCGTCGCCCATGATGCCTGCGGTGCGGGCACCCAGTGCGACAAGCTGCGCACCGGTCAGGGTTGCGATGTCGAGCAGCAGGTCTGGGTTTTCTTCCGAGGCCTTGGTGAGGCCGTCACCCAGGACCAAGCGGCCTTCGGCGTCGGTGTTGGTGACCTCGACGGTCGTGCCCTTGTACATGGTGAGGACGTCGCCTGGGCGGGTTGCGGAACCGGACGGCATGTTCTCTGCGAGGCACAGCCAGCCGGTGACGCGGGTGTTGAGGCCGAGCTCAGCGGCGGCCAAAACAGCGTGCAGGGTAGTGGCTGCACCGGTCATGTCGGACTTCATTTCTTCCATGCCGCCGGCTGGCTTGAGCGAGATACCGCCGGTGTCGAACGTGATGCCCTTACCGACGATAGAGAGGTGCTTAGCCTTCTTGGATGGCTCGTAGGAGAGCTTGACGAGGCGCGGGCCGCGTTCGGAGCCGCGACCAACGCCGATGATGCCGCCGAAGCCTTCCTTAGCGAGGCGCTTTTCGTCCCACACCTCGACCTTGACCTTGGTTCCGGAAGCCTGCTCTTGTGCGTATTCGGCGAAGGTCTCTGGGAAGAGGTCAGCAGGGGAGGTGTTGACGAGTGCACGGACCTGCTTGGCGTGGCGGGTCACGATAGCTGCGTGCTCAACGATCTGTTTTGTTGCCTTGTCCTTGGCGAGACCCGTTGCTACGACGGCCTGCTCAAGCGGGTTGCCCTTGGCTGGCTTGGAGGACTTGTAAGCACGGAAAGCCCATGCACCGAGCGACGCACCTTCAAGCGTTGCGCTCAAAAGCTCTGGCTCTTCAGCTGGGAAGCGCAACAGCGCGGTTTCACGACCAGCCAGGGCACGGGTTGCAACGCCTGCTGCACGGCGCAGATCTTCTGGCGTTGGGTCAACAACAGAACCCAAGCCCACAACGACGGCGAGCGATCCGTTGTCGCCGGCGCCCGGAACCTGCGCGACCTGGCCGGCATCGGCGCCAAAAGCCAAATCTTCAAGAGCCTCAGCGAGACCCTCTGGAGCGTCACCGAGAACTACTGCCGCATCGTTCTCAGCGCGTGCAACCCAAACGGTTGCGTCAGGCTTGAGGCCGGACTCGTCAGGGGCAATGACAGAAAGGGTGAATTCATCAATGGCGTGCACTGGCGTGAAATCTCCTTGTACTAATCGAGTACGAATCGAACTTGTACGAATTGAAGAGGCCGAGGGATGTCGGCCGCAATACAGCCGCGCGTGAGCGAGGCCACTATCTCCAGCATATGCGCATCCTCTGTGGAACAGACCCGATCACGCTGTGGAACAGACCTGACAAAACTGTGGAACAGGCCGGATCACGCTGTGGAACGGGCGGGAACAAATGGTGTTCTAGCGGTGTTATAGAAGCAGTTACGCGTGTGAGCGGAGCGGCAATACGCGATCAAGCGGCATGGAAGGAGCGTCTGACCACGGTGTTGGGAGATGACATCATCGATGTGCACGGGAGAGCGCAACGGCAGATCGCAGAAGCGAACCTGCCCGTTGTTGTTCTTGTGGATGGTGCCTTCGATGCGGGGTCCGGCGTGCGCATGATGCGCCGCGCTATCCGCGGCGAGATGACGCTGACACCGTTGGCGGAGTTCGACTCCGACCTCCTAATCGACCACCGTGCTCGCCGCCCACGCATCACGTTCGAAGACGGGACGTTCAAGGATTACCGTGCGCCGCGTCTGGGAGCCGACATCGTCACGGATGAGCTCGGGAACCAGGCGATCCTCGTGTCTGGTGCCGAGCCGGTGATCGCGTGGGAGCGCATCGTGATGGCGGTGACCGAGCTACTGGACTCGGTGGGCTCGAACGAGGTTTCCATTGTTCATTCGATGCCGCTTCCGGTTCCGCATACGCGCCCGATCGTGGTGCGAGAGCATGGCGACTCCGGTGGCCTTGAAAGCGGGCCGTTCAACTTGCCGGCCTCGTTCTCGCATTTGCTTGAGGCCCGGCTCACTGAACATGGCTTTAACGTGACTGGCATGACGGTCCAAGTTCCGCACTACATCGCGGACTCCGACTATCCAGCGGCTGCTGTTGCAGGTTTGGACGCGATCGCCGCGCATGCCGGTATCTCTGTTCCGAGCGAGCAGTTACGCGAACTCGGCCGGGCCGTGGACGCCCAGATTGAGGAGCAACTTCAGTCGACCCCTGAAGCGGCTTCGATGCTTGAAGGTCTTGAGAAGCGCTACGACATGGAAACCCCGCTGCTGCGTTCGTCTGCGGCGCTCGCCGACGACGAGTCCGAACTTCCCGATGGTGAGCAGATCGCGGCCGCTGCGCAAAAGTTCTTGAGCAACGTATCTGATACGTTCGCTGAGGACGCCGAAATGTGGGGCCAGATTGAGGCCAAGCCACAGGCTGAAGGCGATCAAGCAGACGAACGAGACGATGAAGAATAAAGCTAATGACAAATAAAACGAGCCGCGGCGCGTGGCTCGTGTGGGGCGTCGCCGTATTCGCGTACATGGTTTCGGTGACGCAACGTACCTCATTCGGCGTTGCCGGTCTGGATGCTACCGAGCGTTTCAACGCAACGGCTGCAGTGCTGGGCACGTTCGGCGTCGTGCAGTTGGTCGTGTACGCGGCTTTGCAGATTCCGGTGGGGACGCTCGTGGACCGGATTGGTTCGCGGTGGATGATCGCTATCGGTGCGGTTCTGATGGCGGCGGGGCAGTTCGTTTTGGCGCTAGCCACCGACGTGGTCCAGGGCTATGTGGGGCGCGTCCTGGTGGGCGCCGGCGATGCGATGACGTTCGTGTCCGTGATGCGCCTGGTGCCTGCGTGGTTTGCGCCGCGTCTGAACCCTGTGATGTCGCAGCTGACGGGAACGCTGGGGCAAGTTGGTCAGCTGATGTCGCTGTTCCCGGTTGCGTGGCTTTTGGGTTGGCGCGGCTGGACCACAACGTTCGTTTCTTTGGCGGCGATGAGTGTCTTGGCGTTTGCGCTAACGGTTATAGCTGTCAAGGATTTCCCGGGCGGTAAACGGCCGTCTCATTCTGGCGGGCAACGGTTGTCGTTGCTGAGCCAGATCAAGGCGGTTGGCGTGAGCCCGGGTACGTGGCTTGGGTTTTGGACGCACTGGTTGGGTGCGTTTTCCGTCAACGTGTATCTGCTCGTGTGGGGGTACCCGTACCTTGTTTCGGGCATGGGTTACGCACCGGCTCGAGCGAGTGTGTTGATGAGCATGTTCGTGTTCGTTGCGATGGTTTTCGGCCCTATTTTGGGTGTTTTGGTCGCACGCTACCCGTACCGGCGTTCCCTTTTGGTGATCCTGGTTTCGATGGCTGGGCTGGCCTGTTGGGTCGCGTTGGTTGTGTGGCCGGGCGGGGCTCCGTTGTGGATGAACTTCGTGGCCGTCACGGTTTTGGCGTGCGGTGGCCCCGCATCGATGATCGCGTTCGATTTCACTCGCACCGAGAACCCTCCGCATCTTGCTGGCACTGCGACCGGTGTTGCGAACGTGGGTTCGTTCTCCGGCGGCTTGATCGCGATCGGCGGCGTGGGGTTTGTGCTCGATGCGGTGGCTGGGCACCCGAGCGCAGGTGCGGCGACGTCTGGCGGGGCTTTGTATACGTTGGAAGGCTTCCAGCTTGCATTCACCGTCGTGCTGGCGATGTATGTGATCGGTTACATCGGGTTCTTCGTCTCACTGCGGCTCGTACGCAAGCGGTATCCGGATTACGCGCCGCTCAGGCATGTTTTCATGCAACAGATTCGTGCTCGCCGCAGGGTCAAATAGAGGCCGGTTCGGGAATCCACAGCCGGGTGATCCACGGCTTGATATCCACTATTTCTTGTGAGGCCCACCGAGGCGTTCTTTGACCGGATGAAATCGGTCTATGAGCATCTCTGAACTTTCTCCAGATCCCACCGGCCGTAGTGACCACAGTGGACCAAACAAATTCCGTGGACCAAACAGCGTTAGCCACAAGCGCATCGGACATTTCCGGCATGTACTTCGTTACGTAGAGCAACATTGCGAACAGCAGCCGCACCACGCGGTAGTTCTCATCCTGACCGATGAGAACGATGTATGGACAGGAACGGTTCGGTGTGACGCCTGGACCCAGCAGGACCTCAAACAGTGTGAACGTGTTGTAGAGCGGAGTGCACGTGAATCGCACCGGGTCATCGTGGGGCTCTACGACACCGGCGTTGCAGGACGCCGTTGGGTTGAGAAGTGTGCCCAGCGGTGGCCCAACATTGTCATGGCGTACGCGGTTGAAGAGTCTAGATGGTTCTCCAACGCCACCATCCACGAAGGCGGCGAGTGGGCCACTCACCACAGCAACGTGCGCTCAAGCGAACCGGCGCACCTAGGGGAGGGTCTGCCACGTAACCATCATCAAGCAATACCTGAGTGCGCGCAGGAGCTTTTCCATGCCGCATATGACTCGGCGCAGCGGGAACGTGACCGGGCGCTGGTCAACAACGGTTTATGGCACATGGTCGATGTTTGGGAGTGGGTTCTCAGACAGCATGAGCTTCACGAGTCGGAGCCTGGGCCGCATACACACACGAGTAATCAGTATGTTGGCCCCTGGACTCATTCTCTTGTTCACGTCGTGGCGGCGGTATGCGCACAGTTGGACATAGCAACTGAACGCGAACGAATGATTCAACAGATCACTGTCCCTTGCAGACTCGCCTCGACAGTCGAATACAGAGAAGTTTTTACAGGGGAGTGGGGCGGCCCGATGTCAGTAGATGGTCTGAGAGCTCACCGAAACATCACTGAATACGCGTGTGCGATGACCCAAGCAGCGGGGAAGGGGCCGCGTTCGACGGCGCGGGCAATGCTCGCGTGGATTGAGTGGGCGATGGGAAACCACGAACAAGCCACACGTGAAATCGAACAAGCGCTCCTGCTGGAGAAAGAAGGGCTCGCCGATATTGAGGCGCGTAAAGCCGGCTCCAATGAGGCCGGCCAGCAGCCTCTGAACACGTTTGTTGCGCAGGTCAAGGATGTATTGGATACGCGGCCTTACCCCCGGTGGGTTGAAGTCCCTAAAAGATGAAGAAAAATTTTTCAGGAGATTGGGAACAAAAGCGATCGTTACGTCGTTGAACCTTAACGACCCTTCAAACTCAGGGGCACAAAAGCACGACGCGTGTGCCGATTCACCTGGGACTTGACAGGGTCATAGTAGCGTGAGCATCCCTTAGCCACGCTCGGATTTTGCTGACCAGAAAGGGAACTCGTGCCAGCGAAGACCTCCTCGAAGTCGAAGGACACCGCAACAGCGGAGCCAAAGGCGACCACCTCGACCGCGGCAAAGAAGGCACCTGCCAAGAAGGCCGCATCGAAGACGACCGCCACCAAGGCCGCTACCACCAAGGCGAGCGCATCAAAGACTGCGACCGCCAAGAGCGCTGCGTCCAAGACTGCAACGAAGAAGACCGCAACCACTAAGAGCACTGCGGCTAAGTCAAGCGCGGCAACGAAGTCCACGACTGCGAAGAAGACCACTTCAACCAAGACTGCCGCAGCCAAGAAGACTACGGCTACCAAGTCGACCGCAGCCAAGAGCACCACTGCTGCAAAGAAGACTACTGCCGCGAAGAAGACTACGGCTGCGAAGAGCACCGCCGCTAAGGCGACCGCAACGGCTAAGAAGACCTCGACCGCTGCCAAGAGCAAGGCAGCAGCCGAGGAAGCAGCCGCAGAGGCAGAAGAGACTGAGGAAGAAGCGGCTCCGGCCGCTAAGAAAGCGACTGCCAAGAAGACGACCACGCGCAAGCCTGCGGCTAAGAAGGCAACGACTGCAGCCGCAACGAAGAAGGCAGCGAAGCCAAAAGACGAAGACGAAGAAGAGCCAGACGAGTTCGAAGACGAAGATCTCGAGGACGTCGACGAGGACGAAGACGACGACCGCGAGGATCGCGACGACGAGGACGTCGACGACGAAGACGAGGACGACGAGCCTGAACAGCGTCACGGCCAGGAGAAGCAGGGCGAATCCAAGTCCGGTAAGAAGGAAAGCGAAGAGTCCAAGGGCTTTACTCTTTCCTCGAACGACGAAGACGACGCTCCACAGCAGCAGGTGACTGTCGCCGGAGCAACCGCTGACCCGGTCAAGGACTACCTCAAGCAGATCGGTAAAGTCGCGCTGCTCACCGCAGCGGAAGAGGTCGACCTCGCGCTACGCATCGAAGCGGGCCTTTTCGCCCAGCACAAGCTCGAAGAAGCGAAAGAAAAAGGCAAGCGCATGGACAGGCGCCTGCGCTACGACTACGAACAGATCGTTCACGACGGCCGCATCGCCAAGAACCACCTTCTGGAAGCGAACCTCCGCCTCGTCGTATCGCTCGCTAAGCGCTACACGGGCCGCGGCATGCTGTTCCTTGACCTCATCCAGGAAGGCAACCTTGGCCTGATCCGTGCGGTAGAGAAGTTCGACTACACCAAGGGCTTCAAGTTCTCGACCTACGCAACCTGGTGGATCCGCCAGGCCATCACCCGTGCCATGGCAGACCAAGCCCGCACCATCCGTATTCCGGTGCACATGGTCGAAGTCATCAACAAGCTCGCACGCGTACAGCGTCAGATGCTGCAAGACCTCGGTCGCGAACCAACCCCGGAAGAGCTCGCTAAGGAACTCGACATGACGCCCGAACGCGTCGTTGAAGTTCAGAAGTACGGTCGCGAACCAATCTCGCTCCACACGCCACTCGGCGAAGACGGCGACTCCGAATTCGGTGACCTCATCGAAGACTCCGAAGCGATCGTCCCAGCCGACGCCGTATCGTTCACCCTGCTCCAAGAGCAGCTCCACACGGTGCTCGACACGCTCTCCGAACGTGAAGCAGGCGTTGTTGCGATGCGTTTCGGTCTCACCGACGGCCAGCCGAAAACCCTCGACGAAATCGGCAAGGTCTACGGCGTGACCCGCGAACGCATCCGCCAGATCGAATCCAAGACCATGTCCAAGCTGCGTCACCCATCGCGCTCCCAGGTGCTGCGCGACTACCTCGACTAAGCAACAGACACAAACGCCTCGGGGCGGACATCCTTTCGGATGTCCGCCCCGAGGCGTTTATAAAGGCTGTGCTTTTACAGAAAGCTGGAAGAGTCAGCCGGCGTTACGTTCGTGATCCGGATACTGCGCTTCACGGCCGTGAATGAAACGCCACAAATGGCCGGTCACAACCTTCTCCAGACGTTCAAGCTTCTCCTCGCTCGACGCGTTGTGAGTCACCGCCACGCCGCGTTCCGGCTCACACACAAGAAGCGTGTAATTCGACTCATCCGGGGTCGTACCGTCATCAGTGAAAGCCAGCTGCGTGCCAGCCTCGACATCGGAACTTACGAAACGAGCGCGATCCGGCCCGCCCTCAGGATCAGGCTTGACCCGAGTCAAATGGGACAGAAGCTGTTTCACATAACGCTCAGGACGTTCAGTCTCAACGAACAAAGAAGACGTCACCACGGATATCACCTCACGGGGAGAAAACGGTTAGGCGTTAAGAGTCAGTTGGTCCGACTCATCCAGCCATTCGCTGGTTTGCGGACGAAGCGACTCTTCAACGGCGCGCGCGTGGTGCGCGCAGAACAAAAGCTGCCCACCAGAAGTCAATGTAGCGCGGACATACGCCTGAGCGCCACACTTATCGCAACGATCAGCTGCAGTCAGCTCACGAGTAGCAGTCGCGTTCATGAGATCCTCCTATACCTAACGCAGAATCTGTAGCTATCAATGTAACCACGCGCGCGAGGCACACAGTCCCGAGACGCCCCCAATTTCACCACCGGCGTACGCCAACGCGGAATGTGACATGGCCTTGAAGCCTGGTTCCGCATCTTTAACGCAGGTGAACCCTATTCTTAATGGAAGAGCTTCTCTCGATCGAAGCCCAGAAAACGTCTGCTGCATAGTTCGAAACATCACCGCAGATCCCGGAGAAAGGCATCACCGTGTCCAAGCGATCCGAGTATTCGGCCCGCCACCTGTCGGTCCTTGAAGGACTTGAGGCGGTTCGTAAACGCCCGGGTATGTATATCGGCTCAACCGATTCGCGGGGCCTCATGCACTGCCTGTGGGAGATCATCGACAACTCGGTCGACGAGGCCCTCGCTGATTACGCCTCCACTATCACCATCACGATGCACTCGGACGGCTCGGTCGAAGTGTCCGATGACGGCCGTGGCATCCCGGTCGACGTCGAGCCTCGCACGGGGCTCTCCGGCCTCGAAGTCGTATTCACCAAGTTGCACGCGGGCGGTAAGTTCGGCGGCGGTTCCTATACGGCTTCCGGTGGTCTGCACGGCGTCGGCGCGTCCGTCGTCAACGCGCTGTCCTCCCGTCTCGATGTCGAAGTCGACCGCGGCGGCAAGACCTACCGCATGCAGTTCCGGCGTGGTGAACCCGGAACCTTCACCGATAAGGGGCAACCGAAGCCAGACGCCGCATTCAGCGCATATAAAGAGCCTCAACAGCCGGAAGTCATCGGTAAAGCCAAGCGCGGCGTCACCGGAACCCGCGTCCGCTACTGGGCTGACCCTCAGATCTTCACTCCGGACGCCCAATTCGATGCGACCGCCCTTGAACGCCGTGCCCGCCAGACCGCGTTCCTGGTTCCTGGCCTGCGCATCGTGATCCGTGACGAACGCCGCCGCAAGCAAGCCGACGGAACCCGCGCGGAGATCACCGAAGAAGTCATGCAGTATGACGGCGGGCTCACTGAGTTCGTCGACCATCTGGCCCTCGACGCGTCCGTAACCGACACGTGGAAGCTCCAGGGTAGCGGAACCTTCACGGAGTCAGTCCCGGTCCTGGACGATCAGGGGCACGCGACCATGCAAGACGTCGAGCGGACCTGCGACGTCGACATCGCCCTGCGCTGGGGCATCGGCTACGACACCACGGTGCGTTCCTTTGTCAACATCATCGCGACCCCTAAAGGCGGTACGCACCTGGCCGGTTTCGAAAACGGCCTCACACGCGCCGTGCGCGACGCGATCAAAGCCAACGCGCGCCGCCTCAAAGCGGGCGAAGATAAGCCTGAAAAGGACGACGTCATGGCCGGCCTGACGGCGGTCGTCACGGTCCGCTTGGCTGAGCCACAGTTTGAAGGGCAGACCAAGGAAGTGCTCGGCACGTCTGCGGTGCGACAGATTGTTTCGCGTGTGGTGACGCAGGGGATCAAGGAAAAGCTTTCCGCACGCGGCCGCCAGGACAAAGCACAAGCGACCGCCGTGATGGAGAAGATCGTCAACGAGATGAAGTCCCGCATCTCGGCGCGTAAACACAAGGAAACTCAACGCCGGAAAACCGCGCTCGAGTCCTCGGCTCTGCCAGCCAAACTCCTGGACTGCCGGACCAAGGAAGTTGACCGTTCCGAGCTGTTCATCGTCGAGGGTGACTCCGCGCTCGGTACCGCGCGCTTGGCGCGGTCCTCCGAGTTCCAAGCGCTTTTGCCGATCCGCGGCAAGATTCTCAACGTCCAGAAGGCCTCGGTCGCGGACATGCTGTCTAACGCCGAGTGCGCCGCGATCATCCAGGTTGTCGGCGCGGGTTCGGGCCGCACGTTCGAGCTCGACCAGGCCCGGTACCAGAAGGTCATCATCATGACGGATGCCGACGTCGATGGCGCCCACATCCGCACGTTGCTGTTGACGCTGTTCTACCGTTACATGCGCCCGATGGTCGAGGACGGCCGCGTGTACGCTGCGGTTCCGCCGTTGCACCGGATCGAGATTGTGCATCGCGGTTCGAATCCGAACGAGGTTGTGTACACGTACTCGGAAGCCGAGCTGCACCAGGTTCTGAAGCGGATCGAAGAAGAAGGCTTGTCCTATAAGGAACCGATCCAGCGCTACAAGGGCCTCGGCGAGATGGATGCTGAACAGCTCGCTGAGACGACGATGGACCGTCAGACCCGCACTCTGCGCCGGGTTCGCCTCGAAGAGGCCTCTTCGGCGGAGCGGATTTTTGATCTACTCATGGGGTCGGACGTTGCACCACGTAAGGAATTTTTGATCGAGTCGGCAGACCGACTCGAGAAGGAGCAGATCGACGCATGAGCCCGTTGGGTACTTTTTTTGGCAAGCTCTTGAACAAGCATGAGGAGCCGAAGCCGGAACCGCTGACACCGAACGGCGTTCTTCCCGAGGGCGAGTACTACACGGTTCTATGGGGGATCGCGGACTCCTATGGCGGTATGACGACCGTATCGCTTGAACGCACGAGCGCGTTCGCGCGCCAAGATAACCGTCGCGTCACGATCCTGACTTTTGCGCACGAGCAAGACCCTGTGGAGCGAACTAAGCGGTTGCGTTCCCAAGGGTTCCTCGATGAGCGTGTGCGTATCCGGAACGTGTGGCATGACATGCGGACGTGGCCAGACGAGATGCTTCGCCGGATGACCGGGACGCTTCACGTTGATGAATCAGCTACAGAAGATATCCTCGACGCCCCTCGGAGTAAACGGGAGCGGCGCAATATAGAGGCGACTCGGAGCGATTCCGCGGGTAAGGTCTTGCAACGCGATGTGTATTCGTCTCGCGGCAAGATCGTGCTCACTGATCGACTCGATATGAAGGTGAGAGGTGAAGCCGGTGGCCGCCGCTTGACCTTGTTCGGTAGTGACGGTGGTGTCATCGCGCAGTGGGGTAGCGCTACGGACATGTACATGGCGTGGATGGACGTCGTGTTGGGCGGCAAGCGGAGCTACATCAACGTGGATTCGGCATTCGCCGCGAACCTGTTTCATCGTTACCGCCGCAAAAACGTGGTCGTGACGAACGTGATGCACAGCTCGCACGTCAGGCAGAACCCTACGGTCGAAGGGGAACTGGTCAAGGGCAAGCTCCCGATGTTGAAGAATCTTGGTGCGTACGACGCCATGATCACCTTGACGCAGAAGCAGCGTGCTGACCTGATCGATCTGGGTTTTCCTGCCGCGAGTATGCGCCGCATATCGAATCCGACGGAAGACCTCGCGGGTGACCCGGAAAAGCAACGGGACCCGCATTTTGGCGCTAGCTTGGCGCGGCTTGTTCCGGCTAAACGCGTTGACCACACGATTCGTGCGTTCGCACAAGCGGGTCGTGAGGTTCCGGGGTTGAGGCTCGACATCTACGGCGAGGGCCCTGAATCTGAGACGCTCGCAGAACTGATTCACGGCTTGGACGCATCGGCCTCGATTCAGTTGAAGGGCCACGATCAGAAAGCGAAACAGGTTTATCTGGATGCCTCGTTCAGCCTTGTCTCAAGTCTCTATGAGGGGCAAGGACTTGTAACCATGGAGAGCATGTCTGCAGGTTGCATCCCGATCGTCTACGACGTCGATTACGGACCTGCGGAGATCATCACGCATGGCGTCGACGGCTTCCTCGTGCCATCGGGTGACGTAGATGCGTTGGCAGAGACGATCGTCAAGGTCGCGACAATGAGCCCTCAGGAGCTCACAGTGATGCGGCGGGCGGCACGTGAGCGGGCCAAAGAGTTTTTCGAGCCGAATATCGTGCGTGAATGGGGTCGTGTGCTCGGCGAGCTGGAATTCGGTGAGATCAGCCGGGCCTCGTTCAAAGCCCAAGCCGTCTCCGCTGAGTTTCGTAACGACGCTGGGGAAGGACCCGAAGGAACGCTAGAGCTGAAGGTCAAGCTGGAGGCTACCGAGAAGGGCGAACCCGTAGAGCTTCCTGACCTGCAGGACCTTTCACTCGCGTGGACCTTGCGGGGTACAACCCTCTATCGCCGGGTTCCGGCGCGACTCGAGGGAAACACCGTCATTGCAACGATCCCAGCCGGAACGTTCGCGGACTTGCCGAAAGGGTACGTCGACTTCAACGTCGTTTTCCGTACGGGACGACGGCTGTATCAGCCGCGCATCGCGGTGGGGGAAGCAGAACTTCCTGTCCAGTCGGGACGGAGGCGCGTGTACTCGACGGCGCACGGAAATCTGAGCTTGCAGACCCAAGCGGCAGAGCCTAAGTCGACGGAGCCTACAGACGCCACAGAACCTACGGACTCAGGAGCCTAATAGCCCAGAGCCTAAGTCAGGGCTAGACCGTCCAGGACTTGAGCCGTTTACCCGTCGAGGCCGCAGTGGACCAGTGGCCTAGAAGTTGATCGTTGATCGCATCCCACGTGCGGTCCGCGACCGCTTCGGCGCCGGCTTCTGCGATTTTCACGGCCCACTCGGGGCGAGCCAAAAGCTCTTCGACGTGATGCCGTAGCTGCCGCAGATTCCCCGGCTCATACAACAGGCCGGTGATTCCGTCCTCGATCAGATCGAGCGGGCCGCCCGCTGCAACTGAAACGACCGGAACCCCGGCCGCCTGACCCTCCTGGACCACCTGACAATAGGTTTCATGCGGGCCTGTGTGGACCAGAACATCGAGCCCAGCGATAGCCGCACCAACCGTGGGTGCTTGCTGCAGGCCCATCATGTGCGCGCCGGGCAGGGCCGCGGCAACCGAAGCGCGAGCCGGGCCGTCACCGATCACCGCAACATCCGCATCGACCGCTGGAAGTCCGTGCCCGCCACCAAGAAGGACTGAGAGGTCTTCAACCTGCTTCTCAGGCGCAAGCCGCCCCACGAACCCCACAATGCGGCGCCCGCCAAGACCGACGCCGTGTCTGTTCCACCATGCTCGCCCCTCTGCGCGGCGAGCAGGGGAGAAGTTCGTGTGATCGACCCCGCGACCCCACATACGCAAGCGGCCGACGCCGAGTTCGCTCAGCTGCTGAGCCGAGACCGAACTCGGTACAAGGTTGGTGTGCGCACGCGAATGAATTCGACGCAACTGTGCCAGCGCCAGCGTGCGCAGCGCATCGACCCCGTAGCGGCCGAGGTAGGCCGGAATGTCAGTTTGATACGCCGCGACGATAGGGATCCCGAGGCTCTTGGCGGCAGATGTTCCAGCATGTCCGAGCCACAGCGGAGAGGCGGCGTGGATCACGTCGGGGTTGAAACGGGAAATGATGGGCCTCAGCGAGAGGTACGTGACGGTCGATGCGGTGAAGCTGCTGTAGCCAGGGACGGCGAGTGCGGGGACCTGGTACACATCGATGCCTTCGATGCGGGTGTATCTGCCGATCCATGCGGGCTGAGGTGATGGGGCGATCACGAGGACGTCGTGGCCGGCGTTGCGAGCGTGGTGGGCTGCTCGTCTGGCTGTGTTGGATACGCCGTTGACGTGGGGTGGATAGGACTCGGTGATGATACAAATCCGCACGTTTTTAATGTTTGCGGAGCCAGGTTTCGGGGGCTTCAGATCGATGTGAAAGGTATGTGAACTTTTGGCTTTGAGCGGTGACTGAACACGGGTTTCGTATGGCGTGTATCACGACTGCTCGAGAGGCCTGTTATAAGGCGACAGAAGCTGAGAAAAACCATATAATTACCTATTAATAGTGCATCCGGCGCGACTCGCTGGCTGTGGTTCTACAACTTGTAGAAATCGACTGTGGTCATTAGCGTGGAAGTGTCTGGATGAACAGGTTTTTCTATTAGTTAAACCGCACCTTCATGCGAGAGGACGGGCTCCGCTATGGACCCAGTATTAGACCCGGTCTTGATCGGCCGCTGGCAATTCGGTATCACCACCGTTTATCACTTCTTGATGGTTCCGTTGACCATTGGTCTGGGTGTTCTGGTCGCAACACTTCAGACCCTCTGGTACAAGACGGGCAAGGAACAGTACCTGCGTTCCACGAAGTTCTGGGGCAAGCTGTTCCTCATTAACTTCATCATGGGTGTCGTCACCGGTATCGTTCAGGAATTCCAGTTCGGTATGGCGTGGAGCGAATACTCCAAGTTCGTGGGTGACGTATTCGGTGCACCTCTCGCCATGGAGGCCTTGCTGGCGTTCTTCGTTGAATCCACGTTTCTTGGCTTGTGGATCTTCGGTTGGAAGCGTTTGCCAAAGGGCTTCCACCTCGCGACCATCTGGATCGCGGCACTCGCCACGTGGCTGTCCGCTTACTTCATCCTCGTCGCTAACTCCTTCATGCAGCACCCGGTTGGTGTTGAGCTGATCGATGGCCGAGCAGTCATGACGGACCCTCTCGCGGTCTTCACGAACAACACCGCCATCGTGACCCTGATCCACACGATCTTCGGTTCGCTCGCGGTCGCCGGTGGCTTCCTGCTCGGTATCTCGTGGTTCCACCTCTACCGTCGCCGCCGCGACGGCATCGACACCGTGGATGCCAAGGGCTACGTCGTGGTTGGTGAAGACCCTGCCAAGGGTGCTGGCCGCGATAAGACCGACTACAAGGTATGGCGCGGTTCCTTCCGCCTCGGCGGCTGGGTCGCTCTCGTTGCGTTTCTGGGTGTCGCGTTCTCCGGCCACGCTCAAGCCCAGCTCATGATCTACCAGCAGCCAATGAAGATGGCTTCCGCGGAAGCCGCATGCCACGACGGCACCGGCTTCTCCGTGCTGTCCTTCGGCGACCTGCGTTCCGGCGGCAAGACCACGTGTGACGACGTCACCACGACCCTCGAAATCCCTGGCCTGCTGTCCTTCCTGGCACACGACAACTTCGATACCCCGGTCAAGGGCGTCAACACGTTGATCCCTGAATACCAGGAAAAGTACGGAACCCACCTGCCGGATGACCCGATGTACGGCAAGTACGCGGGCACCGAGATCGACTACCAACCGATCATGGCAGTGACCTACTGGGGCTTCCGCCTCATGATCACCTTTGGTGGTCTCGCCGCACTCGCCGCTGCGATTGGCCTGTTTATCGGCCGCAAGGGTACGGTTCCGGACAACAAGTGGCTCTCGCGCCTGGCTGTGCTGTCCATCGGTGCTCCGTTCGCAGCTAACAGCGCGGGCTGGATCTTCACCGAGATGGGTCGCCAGCCGTTCGTCGTAGCGCCAGCTCCAGACGGCAACGATGGTGTGTTCATGTTCACCGCCGCCGCGCTGTCGCCAGGTGTAAGCGGGGGCGAGCTCTTGACATCGACGATCCTGCTGACCGCCGTCTACGGTGTGCTCGCGGTCGTTGAATGTGTGTTCCTGTTCCGTTACGCACGCGGCGGCACACCGTCCGCGATGCCGGAAAACGACCACAACTACGATCCGCATGACGACGAGCACGATGGCAACGGCGACGCATCGAAGCGCAACGCCGACGACGACGTCCTCGCGTTCGCGTACTGATCACTAGGACACTGAGGAATAAACACCATGGAATTTTTACCAACTCTCTGGTTCATCCTGATTGCGGTCCTATGGATCGGTTACCTGTTCCTTGAAGGCTTCGACCTCGGCGTCGGCATGCTCTTCAAGTCCTTCGCTAAGAACGAGCGCGACCGCCGCGTCATGCTCAACACGATCGGCCCAGTCTGGGACGGTAACGAAGTGTGGCTGCTCACTGCTGGTGGTGCGACCTTCGCGGCGTTCCCGAACTGGTACGCAGCACTGTTCTCCGGCCTTTACCTGCCTCTGACGCTGGCGTTGCTCGCGCTGATTCTGCGCGGTGTCTCGATTGAGTACCGCGGTAAGACGAACTCGGCCAGCGGCCGGGCCTTCTGGGACTGGTGCATGGCTGGAGGCTCGTTCCTCGCAGCGTTCTGTGTTGGTGCGATGCTCGCGCTGACCTCGACCGGTCTGCCGCTCGACGCTCAGGGCAACCGCGTGGGCCACGCATTCGTATGGCTCAACTGGTACGCCGTGCTCGGCGGTATCGCAGTGGTGCTGTTCTCCTACGTCCACGGCTTGACCTTCGTTGCACTCAAGACGGACGGCGATATCCGCCGCCGTGCAGAAGAGCGCCTTGCACGCATGCTCCCATGGGCTCTGATCCCTGTGGCTGCATGGGCAGTTGTTGTTGTGATCGGTACCGGTACCGCGTGGGCTTGGGCTCCGCTGGTGCTCGCGGTTCTGGCTGCACTCGCCGCAACCTATTTTGCGCTCAAGCGTCGCGAAGGCTGGACCTTCATCGCGCTTGGCCTGACGTTGGTAACGGGTGTTGCGGCGATCTTCGGCAGCATGTTCCCGAACGTCTTGCCATCCACGATCGATTCGGCATTCAACCTCACGATCTACAACGCATCATCCACTGAGAACACGCTTTTGATCATGTCGATCGTCGCAGCGATTGGTGTTCCGATCACGCTCGCGTACCAGAGCTACACCTACTGGGTGTTCCGCAAGCGCATCTCGGCGCACCACATTCCGCCTCAGCACTTTGTGACGAGCGTGGTGTGATTCTTGCGCCCTGAATTGCCTCAAGGTACCTCTCGCGGTGCTCTTCTGGCGCTCGGGGCCGTAGCAGCGGCTCGTGCCGTTGGGTTGATCGCGTTGATGTCCGCACTCGCGGCGGGCATCGCGCAGGTGGCCGCAGGCCAGCAACTCGACAGCACGAGCCTTCTGCTTTACGGCGTCGGTGGCGCTATCCTCCGCGCGGTCGCGACGTGGGCTTCCCGCGTCATCGCCGTGCGCGCGGCAGTGGATGTCAAAGAGTCACTGCGTGCGCGGCTTGTCGAGCATCATCTGAGTAATGCGGGAGCAAGCGGTCCTGATCCAGCGGCAACGCACAGCGAGTCTTCAGCGACCGTCGTCGCTTCGCGCGGCCTAGACGGTCTCGACGCGTTCTTCCGCGACTACCTGCCCGCCCTCGTCTCAACTGCGGTGATTCCGCTCGCTGTGCTCGCGCGTGTGCTGTGGGCCGACTGGGTTTCCGCGCTCATCATCGTGTTGACGATCCCGCTCGTGCCGGTGTTCATGGCGCTTATCGGGTGGCACACCGAGGAACGCATCCAGGAGGCTCAAGAGGGCCTCGACCGGTTGTCACACCATTTAAGCGAGCTCGCGCGCGGCCTGCCCGTACTGGTGGGGTTGCGGCGAGCTGATGCTCAGCGGCGTGCGTTGTTCGAGGTATCGGAGAAGTACCGTCTCAGCACGGCTAAGACGTTGCGGGCGGCTTTCATGTCTTCGTTCGCGCTCGAACTGATCGCGACGATCTCGGTTGCCCTGGTCGCGGTGTTCATCGGTGTGCGCCTCGTGTGGGGCCAGCTGAGCCTTGAGGACGGCCTGATCGCGTTGATGCTCGCACCGGAGGCCTACTTGGCTTTGCGCGCTGTGGGTGCGGGGTTCCACGCGTCCGAAGACGGAGTTGCGGCGCTCAAGCGGGTCAACGCGATCCTCGACGCAGATCCCGCTGATACTGCTGCGGCCGAGGCGCCTCGCGGTCTGCAGAGCGTGCCTGGGACGGCCGATGCGGGCGTTGCGGTGACCGACGTCCACGTGACTCGCGGTGGTGGGCGCGAATCGGTGGGGCCGGTGACGTTCGAGGCTCTGCCGGGCACCGTGACTGCGCTGGCCGGGCCTTCTGGTTGCGGTAAGTCGTCAGTGCTTGCAGTTTTGGCTGGGGTTGCGCATGCACAACCGGCAACGACCATCGAGGGAACTGTGGCGGGTCTCTCGGTGGCGGACACGACGGACTCCGCCGGGCAGGATGCGGTGGCTCACGATGCAGCGGTGCCCGATGTGGTGGTGCCCGATGTGGTGGTGTCGCGGCCGCGTGGCGTTGCGTTTCAGGCCCCGAACTTCTCGCAAGAGACGCCGCGGGCTGAGCTGACTTTGGCCGCGGATGCCGGAGACCCTCGGAAGCTCTTGGTCGCAGAGGAGGTTGCGGCTCTTTTGCCGGAGGAAGCGTGGGATCGTCCGATCTCGGAGCTTTCACCCGGGGAGAAGCGTCGGCTCGCGATCATGCGTGCCGTGACGAACCTGCGGGCGGCGCGCGCCACTGCAAACGAAGGTGTAACCGCCGCCGAGGGCCTGCTGATCTTGGATGAGCCGACGGCCCACCTTGACCCGGTTTCGGCTCAGCGCGTGCGGGAACTGATCCGTGCAGAAGTAGACGCCGGCAGCATCGTGGTCATCGCTACACACGACCCCGAGCTGGCAGAGATCTGCGATGCGTTCGTCGTGTGGGAAGGCGGGGGGCAGGCACCCGCTCACACGACGTCCCGCCCGGACACCGTGTTCCCGCTGCGTTCCAATCCGAGCCGTTCAACACCGAGCACAACCCATCAGAGCCGGACCGCCGCTGTCGAAGCCAATTCAGCGCAGGCTGAGCCGGAGCCAAACGAAGCGGAACAGGCCAGCGAACACGAACATCGGGCCCCTCGCCCACGCCGTAAGCTTCCGTGGCGGATTCTGCCGTGGGGTAAGGCGGCGCTGTGGGGTGCGGCGGCGCTTGGTGCTTTGTCTGTGCTCTCGGGCGGAGCGCTCACGGCGGTCTCGGGCTGGCTCATCGTCTACGCGTCCCAACAGCCACCGATGATGTACCTCATGGTTGCGATCGTGGGCGTGCGCTTCTTCGGGCTTACGCGATCGACCCTCCGCTATGCGGAACGCAACGTGACCCATAATGCGGTGCTCGCGTGGGCGTCGCGGCTGCGTGTAGCGGTGTGGGACGCTCTGGGCTCCAACATTCTGGGCTGGCAGAAGCTCAACCGGCCAGGAGGCGCGGCGGGCACATTGATCGCCGAGGTCGATGAGGTCCGCGACACCGTGCCGCGCGTCATCGTGCCGATCCCTGCGGCGATCGCGGCTGTGCTCGCGACGTGCCTGGTTTCGTGGATTTTCATTCCGTCGCTCGGCTGGATGCTCATCGCGCTCCTGGTGCTGGGGCTCGGGGTTGCCCCGCTCATCACGCTTGCCGTGGAACGGCGCGCTACTGCCGTCATGGCCGAGCATCGCGTTCAGGTCGCCGAACAGACCGGCCGCGTCATGGGAGCCGCCCCGGACATCGCGGCTCACAACGCGGTAGCCCGCCACGTGGCGTGGTTTAGGAACAGCGACGGCGCGGTCAGCCGTGCTGTACGACGCGAAGCGCTCGGGTCCGGTGTGGGGGAGGGCCTCGCATCGATCCTTGGCGGGGTCGCCGCGCTTGCCGCGCTGGTTGTCGGTGCTGCGGCTGGCGTTGATCCGCGTCTGCTCGCGCTTGCGGTTCTGCTGCTCCTCGCCGTCGATGAGCCGCTCGGCCAGCTCGCTGACGCGTTGCGGCAGGTCCCGGTTTTGAGCTCGATGCTCGCCTCCGTTGCACCGTATCTGGAGAACCGCTCGGTCTCTGAAATTGAGGTTGAGCCGCTCGACGGTGAGGAAGCGCCATCCGATGCCGCGCCGTTGCAGGTCGACGGTGTGCGCGTGCGCGAGTTGAGCGCGGCGTACGCGCCGGAGGACCCGACGGTGTTCGGGCCGGTCAGCGGCGAGGTCGAGCAGGGCGAGATGTGGGCGGTCACGGGGCCGTCCGGTTCCGGTAAGTCAACGATGATCGCTGTGATGCTCGGCTTCCTCGCCCCGCGCGAGGGGTCGGTCCAGGTGCGTGCGGATGGCACGTGGGTCACCGTGGCCACAGCGCCCGATGCGGCGGCTGGCTCCCCAGGGAGCGATTCCGCGGCGGCTTTGGCGGGCCTCGCGTGGTGCCCTCAGGACGGGTACGTATTCGATTCCACGGTTCGGGGTAACCTCGCACTCGGCCGCGACAAGAACAACCCGGTGACGGAAGAGGAAATGTATGCCGCGCTGGATCGCGTCGGCCTAGGACCGTGGGCGGCTCAGCTGCCGGAGGGCCTGGACACTCGCACGGGCGCTGGCGGCAGGTTCATGTCTGGCGGTCAGCGGCAGCGGCTCGCGGTGGCACGTACGCTGCTCGCAGGGGCACGTGCGATCATCCTCGACGAACCAACCGCGCACCTCGGTGCGGATGAGGGCCAAGACCTCATCGACGACGTCCGTTCGGGCGCCCAGGACGTCGCCTTGGTACTGGTGACACACGACCAGGAGCTAGCGGCCCAAGCCGACAGCATCACGCGGCTCTAGCGAACACACATAGTTCTGGGGCCTGCCAACACGTGAGTGCTGGCAGGCCCCAGAGTCGTTTCAACGTGGATGCGCTACTTTTTGTCGTTGCCTCGAAGGTCGACCCGGTTGCCGGGCTCGATCGAGACCGCGTCGTCATCGAACGGCAACGAATCCATCTCTGGCTGGACCGGCGCACGGCGCTGAGGAGGGGTCGCACGCTGCGACGCGGGCTTTGCTGGTTGCTTCGGAGCAGCCTGTTTCGATGCCGCTGTCTTGGCAGGCGTCGCAGGATCTGCCGCCTCAGTCTCAGCCGCCTCAGTGTCAGCCGCTGCGGTGCCAGCCGCGGTTTCAGCGCTAGCCGCAACCGCATCGTCGGCTGGCCTGAGAGCCGCAACGGAACTCACAGGGCCCATGATCTCGACGGCCTGCGTCAGCGGGACGCCGGAGCCGTCGCGGCGGCCGTATTCGAGCGGCAGCGCACGGGCCATGCCGCCCTTCGATGCGCCACGAGCCGGACCCGCACCAACCCACGCGGCCACGAGGTGATCCTCGCCCTTCAAGAAACGATGCGCGCGGACACCCATCGTGCCGCGGCCCTTCGCAGGGAACTCAGCCAGCGGGGTGACCTTCGCGGAACCGCCCTCAGCGCCCGGGAGAGGCTCGGGGCCGTCCGCGATCGTGACAGCCACCGCATCGGCCTCATTCAAGACAACACCGAAGAACACGACCGAGTCCTTCGCACCCAACTTGATGCCAGCAACACCGCCGCCCGTGCGGCCCTGAGGACGCACCTTATCTGCGCCGAAACGCAACAGCTGAGCCTCACGCGAAACAAACACAAGCTCCGCAGAGTCAGGGCATGTGGCGGCGCCAACCACCTCATCGCCGGCCTTCAGCGTGATGGCAGGCCACTCATCGGTCGTGACAGGATAATCCGGGTTCACGCGCTTCACAACGCCCTGGGCCGTACCCACAGCGAATACCTCGTCCAGTGGAACCGCGGCGATGATCCGCTCGCGGCGCTCGACCGGCATAAATTCGGTCGCCGCGACGCCGTCGCCCAGCGGAACACCGTTCGAACCCGGCAGAACCTGTGGAATCTCGACCACGCTAATGCGCGCCATGCGGCCCGTGTTCGTGAGCAAACCGATGTGGCCTCGCGCCGTCGTCGGAACGATCGAGGCGATCACGTCGTGGCGGGAACGCCGGTCACCCAAAACCTCGTCCCGGCCGTGCGTGCGCACCAGCTTGCCCGTCGCGGACAGCACAACGAAGCATTCGGTGTCAGCGACCTGCATCGACAGCGGCTTCTTCGCCGAACCCGCGCCCGCATCCGGCTCAGGCATCACAGTGCCGGCCAGCGGGACGTCCTTCGGCTTAGCCATCAAAACCGTGCGACGAGGGGAGTGGTGCCGCTCAGCAACCTCGGCAAGCTCACTCGAAACCAGTTCGCGCAGCTTCGCATCCGAGCCCAGGATCCCCTCGAGGTATGCGATCTCCTCTTCGAGGTTCTTCTTCTCTGCCTCAAGCTCAACTTGCGAGAACTTGGTCAACTGACGCAGTCGTAGCTCAAGGATGTGATCAGCCTGCGGCTCAGAAAGCGAGAACCGCTCACGCAACGCGGCCCGCGCCGTGGCCGTGTCCTCAGAGTCCCGCACAATCCGGATGACCTCATCGATATCGAGGATCGCAATCAGCAAACCCTCAACCAGGTGCAGACGATCCTTGCGCTTACCGTGACGGAACTGCGTACGGCGGCGAACCACATCCAAACGGTGGTCCACATACACCTGCAGCATCTCCAACAAACCGAGCTGCTGCGGCCGGCCATCCACCAAAGCGACATTATTGATGCCGAAAGAGTCCTCCATCGGCGTGTGCTTATACAAAGCCGCAAGCACAGCGTTCGGATTGAAGCCAGTCTTAAGTTCAATCACCAGGCGCAAACCGTGGTGGCGGTCCGTCAGATCAACAACATCGGATACGCCCGTGAGCTTCTTCGCGTCCGCGGCGTCCTTGATCTTCTCGATAACCTTCTCGGGCCCCACACCATACGGGAGCTCCGTGACCACCAACGCCTGCTTGCGCGCGGTCACCTTCTCAAGCTCAACCTTGGCGCGCGTACGGAACACGCCACGACCCGTCTCATAGGCCTGCTTCACGCCATCCAAGCCCACGATGGTGCCACCAGATGGCAGGTCAGGGCCAGGGATGAACTTCATGATGTCCTTGAGGGACGCATCCGGGTTCTCGATCAAATGCCGAGCACCCGCGATCACCTCATCCGGGTTGTGCGGGGCGATGTTGGTCGCCATACCCACCGCAATACCCGACGAACCGTTGACCAAAAGGTTCGGGAACGCGGCCGGCAAAACCTCAGGCTGCAGAAGCCGCGAATCGTAGTTCGGAACAAAATCGACGACGTCCTCATCGAGGTCATCCGTCATATCAATCGCAGAATCAGCGAGCCGCGCCTCCGTATAACGCGCCGCCGCAGGGCCGTCATCGAGCGAACCGAAGTTGCCGTGCCCATCAACCAGCGGCAAACGCAACGAGAACGACTGCGCCATGCGCACCATCGCATCGTAAATCGCGGCGTCACCGTGCGGGTGCAGCTTACCCATGACCTCACCGGTCACACGCGCACTCTTGACGTGCCCCTTATTCGGTGCGAGCCCCATCTGCCGCATCATGTACAGAATGCGGCGCTGAACCGGCTTGAGACCATCACGCGCATCCGGCAACGCACGCGAATAAATCACCGAATACGCGTACTCGAGGAAGGACGCCTCCATCTCACTGGTGACATCCACATCGATGATGTGTTCCTCAACGTCCTCCCAAGCCACCGGTGCCTTAGCAACTGCTGTGCCCTTGGAACCCGCTGTGCCCTTGGAACCTTTCGACGAGGTCGCCATGCTGCCCTTCACTCAACGTTTCTTGTCTCGAATACCTGCCCGCAATCTTGAAGCATGAGGTGCGGCCCCATATCAAGAGGAAACCTTCACCCAACATTCAGATGATCGCGCTATATTCACTTTATGGCCTCCTTAGCGCAGAATCCGGGATCTGACACTCCGTCGACGTATCCATCGCATTGGGAAGCCGATGTGGTGCTCCGCGATGGCTCGACCGCTCACGTGCGTCCGGTGACGCCTGCGGATGCCGACGGCCTGCAGAAAATGCACTCGCAGCAGTCGGAACGTTCGATCTATTTGCGGTACTTCACGTATAAGTCGAAGCTCACGGATAAAGAGCTGCGGAACTTCACGGAAGTCGATCACCAGAACCGCGTGTGCCTCGTGGTGGAGCGGCGCAACGAGATTGTGGGCATTGGCCGTTTTGATCGGCTCGGTGGAAAGTTTGGCGGCAGCGATGCGGAGGCCGAGGTCGCGTTCAATATCCGCGACGACTTCCACGGCCGGGGCTTGGGCTCGATTCTGCTTGAGCACCTCGTGACTGCGGGCCGGGAGCTGGGCATTGAGCGTTTCACGGCCGAGGTTTTGCCTGAGAACCGCGCGATGCTCACGGTATTCCAGCAGGCTGGCTTCGATGTTTCGCGTCGTTTTGAAGACGGCGTTGTGATGGTTGAGTTCCCGATTGACCCAACGGATCGTTCGCGTGAGGTCATGGAGGCACGCGAACACCGCGCTGAGGCGTTGTCGCTGGATGCGTTGATGCGGGCTGAATCGGTGGCCGTGGTGGGTGCGATCAACAAGCCAGGCTCGGTGGCAGGTGCCGTGGTTAAGAACATCCGTGCCGCTGGTTTCACTGGAACTCTGCATTGCGTTGACCCCTATCTTGCGAAGCTCAGCGCGGAGGAAGCCGAGGCTTCGGGCTGTGTTGCATCGCTGCGTGAGGTGGACGCATCGGTCGATGTGGTGGTTGCGGTACAGCGGCCGGCCGATGTGATGAAGACAGCGGATGACGCCGCGGTCGTGAACGCTCGCGGTCTTGTGGTGATTTCCTCTGGCTTCGACACGCCGGAGGCCTTCGAGATTCAGCGTCAGCTGGTTCAGGTGGCCCGCAATTACGGTATGCGTGTCATCGGCCCGGCATCGCTCGGTTACGGCAATAACGCGGCCGATGTGCGCCTGCACGCCTCTGTTTCTGCGGTAACCTCTCCGGCCGGTGGCGTCGGCTTGTTCAGCCATTCCGCGGCGTCGGGAATCATGCTTGAAGCGGCGGCGCAGCGTCGCGGCGTCGGTATTTCTTCATGGGTCAACTCCGGTAACCGTGCGGATGTTTCGGGTAACGACCTGATGCAGTACTGGGAAGACGACGAGGCCACGAGCGTGGTCGCTATGTACCTCGAGAGCTTCGGTAATCCGCGTAAGTTCACGCGCTTGGCTCGCCGTCTTTCGGCTTCGAAGCCGGTGATTGTCGCGAAGTCGGAGACGATGGGCTTGGTTCTTCCTCCGGGGCATGCTGTGCGTCAGTTGGGTGCGCCGGTTGGCGTGGTGGATGCGATGTTGCGTCAGGCGGGCGTGGTGCGTGTTTCGACGCAGGATGAGCTTATGGACACGGCGCTGTTGTTTTCGACGGCGGGGGTTCCGCAGGGCCCTAAGGTTGCGTTGGTTTCTAATTCCTCGGCCCTTGCGATGACAGCCGCTGATCTGGCCGGCCAGAATGGCCTCGAAGCTGTGAGTACGGATGCCTCCCTGCTGCTGGCGGGGACTGAGGATCCTGCCGCGACCGTGACGGACGCGGTCACGAAGGCCCTGGAGAACGATGAGGCGGATGCCGTCGCTGTCGTGTTGCTTCCCGCTGTTGGCGTTGACCACGAGGTGCTTGCTGAGCAGGTCGCGGAGCGCCTTGGGGCGACGGAGAAGCCTGTGGTTGCGTGCCTCGTGGGTGTTTCTGGCGCGGAGACCCCGGGTACTGACCGTGGTGGGCGCGTCACGGTTTTCGCGACGTTGTCCACGATGTTCCGAGCGCTGGGGCACGGCGCGGAATACGCGGCGTGGCAGCAACGTGACTGGGGTGTCCCGGAGCCTCCGGAGGGCATCAACGTTGCGGCGGCCCGTGCATTGGTTGAGCAGGCCGTTGAAGGCATCGAGGGCACGGGCATGGGCCGGCTTTCGCACGAGCAGACCGCTGAACTGCTGGGCCACTACGGTTTGACGGTGGTTCCGTCGACCACCTTCGAGGACGTTGAGGACGCCGTTGCCGCCGCCAACGAGTACGGCTATCCGGTCGCGTTGAAGGTCGCCTCGGGGCACTTGCGTCACCGCATGGACATGGGCGGCGTGCGTCTCGGCATCGGTTCCGAGGAGGAGCTGCGGCAGGCGATCGAGCAGATGCGTGAAGATATGGCAGTGACGCGTGAAACGCGGCTTGATATCCAGCCGATGGTGGACCGCGGCCAGGCATGCACCGTGATTTCGATCGAGGACCCGCTCATGGGCCCGGTCGTGTCATTCGGCCTGAGCGGGGATGCCGTGGACTTGCTCGACGACTGGGCGCACGCGACACCTCCACTTTCGCCAGGGATCCTCGAAGACATGGTTTCGCGCCCCAAGACGGCGCAGAAACTCACGGGCTATCACGGCCTCCCACACTTCGATACCGAAGCACTCAAGGACGTTCTGCATCGCATCTCTGAGCTCAAAGAACAGCATCCAGAGGTTGTACGCATGGAGTTCATCCCGCTCCAGGTCATGGAAGAGGGCGTCGCGGTGCTCTCGGCGGCGATCTATGTGGGGAACCCGGATCAGCGCACCGACTCGGCTCGCCGTTCCATGAGCATCCCGCAACGCTAGCCGCGGCGTATTCACGCGTGGGCCACGGCGGCAGCCGCATCCGATGCGCCCCAGCACTTGGTTCCCAACCCGGCACTACATTCCCAGCCGGCACTCAAATCCCAGCCCGGCACCAATTTTCTAGCCCGGCACTAATTTTCTAGCCCGGCACTAGACTGGACGCTATGTCTGAAACTTCCTCTACACCGTCGGCAGCGTACGCGTTGCGTCTTGAGCTCGAACGCGCAGGGTTCTACCCGGACCTGACCTTGGACATCCTCAACGAGGAGCTCGAAGGCACCGTGCCGCGTCGTCATTATCTGCATCTTGAGACGCACGTTGAGGCGGTTGAGGTTCACCGGCATGCGATCGTTTTGGTGCTGACTGACGCGGAGCTCATCATTCTGCATATCGATGACGCGCAGTACGCGGCTGATGGCCAGCCGATCGCGACGTTCTCCGTCGAATCCGTGCCTCTGCAGCGTTTGCATACCGTGGTGCTTTCGGGTGTTGTTGCGCGGCCTGCTGAGTACACGCCGGGGCAGTCGCCGCGGGAGCTCACGTTCTCGCTTTCGTGGTCGGGTAGCGCCCGCGCTGAGTTCGCGCCGGCGCAGTGTGGCGACCCTGAATGCATCGCCGACCACGGGCTCACTGGTCAGGTGAGCAAGGAGGACCTTGCGATGCGTGTTTCAGCGGATGCGGACGGCCAGAAAGCGCTCGACGCGGCACGCCAGTTCGCAAGGGACGTGCGGCGTGCGTGCTCTGCCGCGGCAGACGGGCGTGCGTGGTAGGCGCTGTGTCTGAGTTTTCGATGCCTCAGTTTGGTTTCCGTGCAGATGCCCAAAGCGCAGCCGCACCAGAGCTTGGTGACCGCGCGGCTGGCGCTAAGTTGCCGACGGCTCCGGATTACGGCCAGGGCACGCTGAACATGGTGGTGCCAACGCTCGATGCGGCGCTCGCCGAGTGGCACGGCGTCGCGCCTGTGTGTTCGGGGCCGGGCACGGGGATCGATGCGGCTGAGCTCATTCCGGGGATTGGGCCAGCCCGGCGTGCAGTCATGGTCATGGTGGATGGCCTGGGGTCCGAGCTGATCGATCGCTATGGCGGGCACGCTCCGGTGATCCGCCAGGCGATGAAAGGCCAAAACTCTCAGGTCCTCTCCACGGTGTTCCCGACAACCACAGCGGCAGCCCTGACAGCGATGGGTACGGGTCTTGCGCCAGCTGAGCACGGCATCGTGGGCTATGACGCGGTGGCACCGGACCCTGCTGGCGGCCGCCGCATGGTGAACCAGCTCGGCAGCTGGCCGAGCGATCTTGAACCGCGTGAGTGGCAACCGAACCCGACGTGCTTTGAACGCATGGAGGCGGTGCGGCGGGTGGTCACGGTGTCGCGGGATAAGTTCGAGGATTCCGCGCTGACCCGTTCGAGTTTGCGTGGTGGAGAGTTCGTTGGCGTCACGACGCCGCACGCCCGCGTGGGTGCAACGCTCACCGAGCTCAAACACAAAGATGTGTTTGTGTACCTGTACTGGGATGACCTGGATAAAGCCGGGCACGCGCACGGTGTCGCGTCGAAGCAGTGGCTGCATGAGCTCGAGGAGCTCGACGCCGCGATGGGCCGGCTCATCGCTAAGCTTCCGCCGGACACTGCGGTGGTTTTGACCGCTGACCACGGGATGGTTGATATCCCGCGTGAGGGGCGCATTGATTATTCGCAGTTCCCCGAGCTGATTGACGGCGTCGAGCTCACGGCGGGGGAGCCGCGCGCGGTTCAGTTGCACTTTGCCGCGGATGTGCCACAGTCACAGCGCGATGCGGTGGTTGCGGCATGGAAAGAACGCTTCGGGGCGGACGCGTGGATTCTCACGCGGGAGGAGTACGTGGAGCTCGGTTGGTTTGGTGCGTCGTTCCGCGACGGCGTGCTCGAGCGTGCGGGCGATGTCGTGATCGCCGCGCACGGCCCGATTGCGTTGTATGACGGTCGCCGGGTTTCTCCTCACGCTTTCGAGATGATCGGACAGCACGGCTCGCTCACCGAGGCCGAGAGGCGGATCCCGTTCGCCGTGCTCGCACAGGCCTAGTGCCCAACCCTAACAAGCCGCCGGCTTAGTCCTCGTCGGGGTGGCGGGCGCCGCGGCCGAACACGATTTCGTCCCAGGACGGCATCTTGGAGCGGCGCTTCTTATGGTTCGATTCACCGTCGTTCTCGTGCTCAGAACCAGCATGGCGGCCGTGGTTGGAGCCGGATTCGGTTTCTCGGTCAGAGTTATGCGAGTCACCCCAGAGTGGCTGGGAGGCGTTGTCGCGGCCCTTGCGGTCGTCTGCGTCGTTTCCGGTGTGGGAGCTGGCCGGGACTGGGTCTGGGACGCGGCGCAGCGGTGGGAACGAGACGTTCTGGACGTCCGGGAGGTGCTGGCCGTCGGTACGGTCTGGGGCTTCCGTGTTCGCACCTGAGCGTTCGCGATCCTGGTGGCTTTGCGCGATGAGGTGGGCGAGCGCATCGTCACCTTCGGCGTCTTCACCTACGCGGGTTCCGCGGCGGCGGGTCAGAACATCGAGCAGTTCGTGGTCCGAATCATCATGGCCCGGTTCGTTTGCAGGCGCGGAATCTGCAGGTGCGGTGTTGCCGTTTTCGCCGCCGTCTTCAACGTTGAACGGCTGGTCAGGTTCGTCAGCGACCGGCACAAGGCGCCGCGGTGGAGCGGAGAAGTCCCACGGCTCCCATTCGGAGAGCACCTGGGCCCAACGGTTGCGGTTTTCGAGGTGGCGGCGGGTTGGGTGGAACGTCCATTCCGCTGGTGGTTCGCCACCAACCGTGACGGCACCTTCGGGGAGTTCGAAGTCTGCGATGACGGTCCACGCGCCGGCGTTGACCTTCCACGAATCCCAGCGCAGGGTTTCGAGGTCTACACCGTTGGCGCGCAAGCGGGCGCGCACCATGTCGCCGAGATTGGCTGGGTTATCGCCGAAAGCGGCGCGGTAGCCCTCGTTGTTTTGTGGCGCGGAGACCTCGATGTTTTGGGCTTGCTGCGCACGGTAGTGGCGTTCAGCAAGGATGGGGCCCTCGTAGCTTTGAATGAGCTTGAGGTCGGTCCCGGTTTCTTCCACGAGCTGCTGAGCTGTTGCGCCTTCACGGATGCGCGCCTGGATTTCGCTCGGCTTAAGTGGCCGGCCTTGAGGTGCAGTGCGCGATGCGGCGGTTGCGGGGTCCTCGCTTGCTTGCGGCCCGGCCTGAGGCTGGTCGTCTCCGCGGCCAGTCTCGCCAGTGCTATCGGAGGCGTTGGTCTTGTCAGCGTCAGGTGAGGTGAGCTCAGTGACAGCTTTGAGGAGTTCGTCGTCAATGGGGAGGCTGTACTCGCGTCCGTCGGAGTCGCTGAGATACAGAGTCGCGCTCGTTTCATCAACGCGAATCACGCGAAGGTTACGCATGTTTCCTCCCGGTCGGTGCCCGTCGAGCCGATCATGAACGGATTGTTCGAACCGAGTTTTACCTCAGTCGCTCATATTTAGGGTGAGCCTTGTCTCGGCCTAGTCTTTCATGTCTCAGCTACAATGCCGCCATATTGCGTTGCGGCGCGCCGCTTTGTATGGTGCTATCGCATCGTGTTTGACAACGCCCCGATAGCAGGTGTTGCCAAGAAGGGGTCTGATGGTGTTAGATACGTGCGAAGTAGGAGATGCACAGATCCTCTGTATATCGGCTCATATGTCGCTGTCAGAGACCCGTCCGAGAATTAAGGTGAGAAGTGGCCACTGATTACGATGCACCTCGCAAGAACGAGGAAGGCAACCGCGAAGATTCCATTGAGGAACTCAAGGGTCGCCGTAACGACAGCCAGTCGGCGGTAGTTGACGAGGACGAGACCGAAGCGGCGGAAGGTTTTGAGCTTCCGGGTGCTGACCTGTCCGAGGAAGAGCTCAACGTGACGGTTCTCCCGGCTCAGTCGGACGAGTTCACGTGTAGCTCGTGCTTCTTGGTGCGCCACCGTTCCCAGATTGCCGAGGAAGAAGACGGCCTGCTGTATTGCAAGGATTGCGCGGGCTAAACGTTCAAGCTTTAACGTGTGTGGGGAGCAGTTCACAATTGTGAGCTGCTCCCCACACGCGGTTTAAGAGGCGCGCGGTTAAGGGCAATGCCGGAACCGGCTCAGTTTCCGCCGCCTAGATGTGATGTCCAGGGACGTTGTTGAGTCGGTCGAAGGGTACGCCGCCAATCGCAGAGTGGTGTCGGTGGTGGTTGTAGAAGTGGAGCCAGCCGGGCAGCGCCAGGCGTCGTTCGGCCTCTGAACCGTAAAACCTGGCATAGGCCCAGCCGTCCCCGAGCGTGCGGTGGAATCGCTCGATCTTCCCGTTCGTCTGCGGCCGGTAGGGGCGTGTCCGCTTGTGTCGGATGCCGAGCCGAGCGCAGAAGTCCCTCCATGCGTGGGATCTGTATGCCGACCCGTTGTCGGATAGGACTCGCTCGACGGTCACGCCTCGTTCGGCGAACCAGGCCACGGCGCGTTCGAGAACTCCCACCGCTGTGCTCGCCTGCTCATCCGACCAGATTTCTGCGTATGCGACGCGGGAGTGGTCGTCGATGACTGTGTGAACGAACGCCGTCCCGGTGCGCGGCTTGTGATCTTTTCCTCGTGGTAATCCCGGAGTCGCGAGCTTGTTCCGTGCGCCTTGCTGCCGACCTACGTAACGATGTCCACCGCCGTCGGGGATGTTGCCGAACTTCGTGACATCGACATGAATCAACGATCCCGGATGAGGATGCTCATATCGCCGCAATGGCTCGCCAGTGACACGATCGATATGCGAGAGGCGGTTCACGCGGCAACGGACGAGGACCGCGTGAACAGTCGACGTCGAGAGACCAAGTCGCGCAGCGATCTGGGCTGGCCCCAGTCGAAGCCGCCAGCGCAGGTTGATGATCTTCTTCTTGACATGCTCGGGCGTCCTGCCTGGGATCCGGTGCGGCTTGCTGGAGCGATCCTGCATCCCAAACTCACCCTCTTCCCGGTAGCGGCCTGCCCATTTCCGGGCAGTGATCGGGGAGACCATGAACATCTTTGCGGCGATCGTGGCCGGATAGCCGTCTTCGACAATCAGCCGGGCTAACCGGAGACGGGCACGAGGAGTGAGAAGAGCGTTCGGATGGGTCATCAATTGGCCTCCGCCGCGGTCTTCGTAAGCGCGCGTCTGGTGAGAAGCATGATGACGAGAGCGATCGCTGTCAGCACCGAAGCGACCCAAACCGGCGCGAGCAGCCCCAGCCCGGTCGCGAGCCCGAGCGCACCAAGCACGGGCCCCGCTGCAGCTCCGATATTCAATGCTGCGGTTGCGTACGAACCGCCCATCGTTGGCGCACCCGATGCTGCATACAGCACACGCGTGATCAGAGTACTGCCGACGCCGAACGACAGGAATCCCTGAACGAGGACGAGGACGATAAGCGCGACGGGATGAGATGCGACCACTGCCAACACGATCCAGCCTGTCAGCAATAGCGGTCCGCCGACTGCGAGCACGAGGCCAGGTCGTTGATCTGATAGTCGTCCTGCGATCGTGACGCCAAGGAACGATCCGATGCCGAACATCACCAGCGCGACGGACACCCACGCTTCGGCCAAGCCCGCGGTCTCGGTCACGATGGGTGCCAGGAAGGTGAATGCCGCAAAGGTCCCTCCGTTGATCAGCGCTCCGAGTACCATGGCCAGGATGAGCCGCGGCGTCGCCAACTGGCTGAGCTCGACACGGAGCCTTGGTGAGGTCGCGCTAGTCTCGCTCCGACCAACATTGTTCGTGACGCCACGAATGACTCCAACGGCCGCGGGAATACAGAGGATGGCGATCGCCCAGAACGTCGTTCGCCAGCCCAGCGCTGTGCCGAGCAGTGCCCCGGCGGGGACGCCCACGACGGTTGCGATCGTCGTGCCGGAGAGCAGGATCGACAGTGCACGCCCCTTCTGGTTCGCTGGCACGAGGGTAGTGGCCGTGCTCAGTGCTACGGCGAGGAATCCTGCGTTTGCGAGAGCGCTGAGCACCCGGGTGATGAGCAGGAGAGAGAACACTGGTGTCATCGCTCCGATGACGTGGCTTCCCGCGAACACGAGAAGGCAAACGATCAATGTGAGCCGCGGTGGCCAACGGCGAGCGAATGCCGCCATCACTGGCGCGCCGACGACCATACCGACTGCGAATGCGGAGGTCAGCAGGCCCGCAGTGCCGACCGAGACGTCAAGTTCGGTCGCGATCGCGGGGAGCAATCCCGCGAGCATGAATTCTGAAGTGCCCATGACGAAGACCGCCAGGGCAAGCATGTAGAGGGCAAAAGGCATCGAGTACTCCGAGGTGTGAGATCAAGAAATGGTTCTTCTTGTCACCACGGCCAGCGCCCCGGGTACGCCAGACATACGCCCACACAGATCGTGGGCGTCGTAACTAGTGGTTCAAGGGGCTGGCGGTGTGACCGACAACCCCTGACCTGTCTGATTCGGGACTCGACATGCCCCAAACTCTAACATGCCTTCAATGGCGAGCGGTCTGGACAGATACTTCTTGAATCGGCACGGTGTCATTACGGGCGGGGGCCAGAACAACGTCCCTGGACATCACACCTAGATCTCTGGTACCGCCTAGATTTCTGGTGCGTCGTCGCCGGCCATCGAACCGCCCAGCGCTGCTACGAGTTCCTCGGGGCGCTTGGTGGAAAACAGCCAGTAGGGGGTTTGGTCGCGTTCGTCCGTGATGATGACCTTGACGACCGGGTCAACCCATCCGCGGAAGCTCATGTATGCCAGTCCGTTGAGCCCTGGGCCGCGCTGATAGCGAGCCTTGTAGCCGCGGTAGCCGGTGACTTCACCGAGGTAACGGCGTTCGATTGCGGCGCGCCCCACGCGCAGAACGTCATCGGTAACGACCGTTTTAGGGGTTGTGCTGATCATGAGTACAGCCGCGATAACGAAGATGATCACCGCGATGAGGGCGAGTAGCGCCATGTTGGTGGGCGACAGCGTCAAGCCGATCGCTACAGAGAACGCGGCGGCTACGATCCACATCCACCATGGGTAGGGAAGCTTTTCTTCGAAGATCGGTTTGCCTGCTACGGCCGATGCGGTGCTTGCCGATGCAGTCTCGGCTGCGGTTGCGTTCGCGGCAGGGTCGTGTGGTTCGGAAGGAACAGACTGGGACATGCTGTCATTCTATCGAGCGGCACCGTTGGGGTGGGTCGGGGTCGCTGGCTGGCGCGCGCCGTCTAGAATGTGACTGATTTGACGATGTCACCGAGTGTTGTGGGAGTTTTCGTGGAGCAGAATCAGGTCAGCTCTGAAGGTGCACGTGGGGCCGGTGTTGATCGCCCTGTTGTGAAAATAAAGCGTCTGGACCCTTCAGCCGTGGTGCCAACGTATGCACATCATGACGATGCGGGGGCTGATGTTGCCGCGTCGGAGACGGTCACGTTGCAGCCAGGTGAGCGCAGGCTTGTGTCTACGGGGATCGCGATCGAACTTCCAGAAGGCTATGCATGCTTTGTTCACCCGCGCTCCGGGTTGGCTCATAAGCATGGTGTGAGCATTGTGAATGCGCCAGGAACGATCGATGCGGGCTATCGCGGTGAGATCAAAGTGAACCTCATCAACCTTGACCCAGCGAACGCCGTGACCGTGAACCCGAGGGATCGGATTGGCCAGTTGGTCATCCAGCAGGTGAGCCACGCCCGTTTCGTTGAGGCGGATGAGCTGGGCGAATCGGAGCGCGGCGTTGGAGGTCACGGAAGCACAGGCGGCTTGCGCGGCTAATGTTCCGGGCTAGAGTCGCAAGGTTCTGGTTTGTGTGGCCTACGGCATTAGACTCGGTGTAGAGATCGATGTGATCGACGATAGGTCGCTGGCCACGTAACGGTCAGTGATGTGGAAGGACGTGTATTTCGATGGGTCTGTTCTCGCGCCGCAAGCGTAGGAAACAGGAGGCTGAAGCCGCAGCGGAACAGGAAGCTGTCGCTGAGTCGACTCCGGAGGTTCCTGAGGGCAAACCTGAACGCCCCGGGGGGCCGTTCGACATTTCAGAGCGCACCCCGACTGAGTCCTATATTGACCTCGGCTCGTTGAAGATCCCTGCGATCCAGGGCATGAGCCTCAACCTCGAGGTCGAGGAAAGCTCCGGCGCCGTGGTTTCGGCGGCCGTTGAGCACGGGGAGTCGCGCGTCCAGTTGCAGGCTTTCGCCGCATCGAAATCTGGAAGCCTGTGGGATGGCATCTCGTCAGAGATCGACGATGCGATCACGCAGCAGGGCGGCCGCACCGACCGTCGTGATGGCCGTTTTGGTCCGGAGCTTTTGGCGCGCGTTCAGGCCACTGGACCGAACGGCGAGCAGGGCCACATGGTGGCTCGCTTCGTAGGTATCGACGGCCCGCGCTGGTTCCTGCGCGCGGTCTTTGGTGGCCCGGCAGCGATCAATGACGAAGCCGCACAGGAACTCGAAGCGTTCGTTGCGGGTGTCATTGTGGATCGTGGCTCGGAGCCGATGTCGCCAACGGAGCTTTTGCCGTTGCGTGTCCCGGAAGGGTCGGAGACGGCGGCTGAGTCTGCACAGGCGCAGCACGATGCGGAAGCTAATAAAGATAACCACGACCCTCGTCGTGGCCCTGAAATCACCCAGGTCGGCTAAAGAGTGCCAACAAGCCAACGCCAAGCTGGTGCCGAATGGCCGCAGCGGGTCACTGGTCAGCACATCCAATTGACTGGATGGATCACGGCAACCACACGCCCTGCGCCCGGCCATTCTGCGAGCTTTGAGGCGGTTGTCGTTCCGGACCGGCCGAGCCCAGGGCAGCGTCTGGAGTCGTCTAAAGCCGGTGAGCTCGTTGTCCTGATTTGGCTCGGTCAGCACCGTGTAGCTGGAATACACCCGGGCGCGACCCTGCGGTTTTCTGGGCCAGTGAGCCGGCGCGAGGGACGAGACGTGATCTTCAACCCGAGGTATGAGGTCATCGAAGCGGCTCCGGACCGGTCAGATAAGGAATCCTAGGCATGTCCAGCACTAACCCAGAGAAACCTGAACCGATGTCCGCTACCTCTGAGTCCTCAGACTCTGCGGCGGAAGCTACCGAACGGAAGCAGGCCGCGGCAGCCGTTGCGGGATCATTAGGTAGTTCGATCAAGCGTAAAGACGACGGGAACATCGACCCGTTAGCCTCGATCGGCGGCATCCGCGGTTTAGCGGAATCCACGGTTCCGGGTTTCCTGTTCATGATGATCTTCGCGTTTACGCAACAGCTGGACACCGCGTTGATCGCCTCACTTGCGGCTGGGCTCGTGTTCATCGTGGCCCGTGTTGTGACGCGCTCCCAAGTCACGCCCGCGGTAACGGGTTTGTTGGGTATTGCGCTGTGCGCGGTTTTCGCTAAAGCGGGCGGCAACGCACGCGACTATTACGTCCCAGGGTTCATCACCAACATCGTCTCCGCTGTGGTGCTTGGTATTTCGGCTCTCGTGCGTTGGCCGCTGGTCGGCGTCGTGTTTGGTTTCCTCCATGGTGAGGAGACCCGCTGGCGTGCGAGCCGTAGCCGCATGCGGGTGTACCAAGTAGCTAACCTTCTGGTCCTCGGCCTGTTTATTTTCCGTCTCGCGGTTCAGGTCCCGCTGTACTTCACGGACCAGGTCAACGCACTCGGCGCCGCCCGGCTCGTGATGGGCGTCCCGCTCTACGTGGGTGTGCTCGTTTTGGCGTGGCTCATTACCCGGCCACGCACCAACGTCGCGCAGCAGGAGCAGAGCGTTGCGCAGCAAGCTCAGGGCGTGGCGGACCAGACGGAGGAACCCTAAACAGGAGGCCCCTAAGCAGGGGACTCGGCCTGGTCCCAGCCTTCCCGCAACAAAGTCCGCAGCTCGTCTTCTGCGGCAGGTGCGGCGAGGAAGATGACCTCATCGGCGGCTTCGAGAGTGTCGTCAGCAGTTGGCGCCATCGGGGCGTCATCGCGTAGCAACGCCACCGGAACCGTACGCAAAGGCCACGGAACCTCAGCGAAACGCAAGCCCACCATCGGCGAATCCGCGGGCACGGTGAACGCGACGATATCCGCGGAATCCGAACGCAAAGACATGAGCCGTACGAGGTCGCCCTCTTCAACGGCTTCCTCGACCAGAGCCGTGAGCAAACGCGGCGTCGAAACCGCAACGTCCACGCCCCACGCCTGAGTAAACATCCACTCGTTGCGCGGATTATTCACGCGGCCCACGGTTCGCAGCACGCCGAACTCAGACTTCGCGAGCAACGACACCACGAGGTTCGCCTTATCGTCGCCGGTAGCGGAAACCACCACATCGGCGGTTTCTGGCCGGGCGCGGCGCAACGTCGAAAGTTCGCACGCGTCCCCGATGAGCCATTCGACCCCATCGAGCGCGCCTGAAGTGACGGCTTCGCGGTTGTCAGGATCTTCGTCGATGATGCACACCTGATGCTGACGGCCCAAAAGTTCCGACGCGATCGACTGACCAACCGACCCTCCACCGGCGATGATGACTCTCATTCCTCTACCTCGTCCGTGACGTCTTCAGTGAGTTCTTCGGCAAGTTTCTCAGCCCGCTGCGGGGTTTCCGACAAGATCCGGTCGACGTCAGCCACGGCATCGACGCGCATCGTCGCGTGCAGCGTGTCGGTTTCTTGGAACAGCATCCCGGCGTTCGGGATGATGCTTTCCCCGAAGCGGGTGATGTACGCGATGCGCACGCTGGCGAGCTCTTCGATGCGGGTGAGCGGCTGGCCACGCCAAGCCGAGGCGACGTTGAGTTCGCGCAGCATGATGGTGCCGGTTGAGTCGCGGTAGTCGCCGTAGAGCGTGTGGGAGGGGAGGATGCGGCGCAAGACTTGGTCTGCGCTCCACCGCACGCTCGCGACTGTGGGGATGCCGAGGCGTTGGAACACTTCGGCGCGGCCTGGGTCATAGATGCGAGCCACTACGTGGGGGACGTTGAACTCTTCGCGTGCAACGCGGGTTGCGAGCATGTTCGAGTTATCGCCTGAAGATACCGCGGCGAACGCATAGGCCTCTGAGACCCGCGCTTCTTTGAGGACTTCCAGGTCAAATCCGACGCCGGTGACGCGCTGGCCGTTGAAGCCGACAGGGAGCCGGCGGAATGCGTTGGGGTTCTTATCGATGACAGCCACGGAATGGCCGCCGTCTTCAAGCGTTTGGGCTAGGAGGGCGCCAACGCGCCCGCAACCCATGATGACAAAGTGAGCCATGGTTTGAGTGCCTCGTTTCTTGACTCATCTCAGTGTGCCACGTTCGGGGCTACTCTGGATGGGTGACGTTTTTTGATGCGGTGAAACGCGCCTTTGTTGGGCGGGCGGTTGCGACGGGTAAAAGCCCGGAGACTCGCCTTGCCCCGAAGGATGCTGTGCCTGCGCTTTCCACTAATGCGATCTCGTCTTTGGCGTATGCGCCGGATGAGATTCTTTTCACATTGGCTGCTGGCGGTGTCGCGGCGCTCGTGTTCGCTCCGTGGGTGGGCATCGCGGTTGCGCTGCTCACGCTGATTCTGGTTGCGGCGTATCGGATGACGGTTCGCCGGGCTCCGGGGCAGGGCGATTACCAGATTGCACGCACTGAGCTTGGGGTGCGCGCCGGTGCCGCGGTGGGTGCTGCGTTGCTGTTGGACTTGACGTTGACTGTTGCGGTTTCGATGGCGGTCGCGGCGAGCTATGTTGTGATCGCGTTCCCGTCGCTTGAACCGGTTCAGCCGTGGATCGCGTTGGGTGGAGTTGCCCTTTTGACGCTCCTGAGCCTGCGTGGGTGGGCACGTTCGGTCCGGGTCCGCATCGTGAGCGTGTACCTGTTTCTTGCGATGCTGTTGCTGATCTTGGTGGCAGGCGGCGTCATGGTCATGGTTTCAGGCCAACTGGAGCCGTTCGAGGGCGCGTCGGCGGCTAACGGGCCAGCCCGCGTACCGGCACCCGCTGAAGGGTGGGCTGCCGTGATCTTGGTTTTGCGTGCGTTTTCCACGGGCTCGGCCGCTGTGACTGGTCTTGAGACGCCGGTTACGAACGCGTCCTCGATCCGGTCGCCTCGTGCCAAGACCGCTGGCCGAACGCTGTTGTTCATCGGTGTGGTTTCGGCGCTCGGAATGGTGGGGATCCTGGTTCTTGCCCACATCTCGGGTCTCGCGCCCGCGGCGAGCGGACTGACTGGTTCAGGAACGGATGCGCAGCGAGCTGTCGAGCCGGGCACGTGGCCAACCCCGGTTACAGTTTTGCTTTCGCAGTCCATCATCGGCGCTCACTGGCCGGCGATCGTCGTGGCGATCGTGACGTTCATGATCCTGCTTGGAGCGGGCGTGTCCGCGTTCGCGTCTTTCCCGCGTCTTGCATATCAACTTGCTCAAGATGACCTGCTGCCACGCCAGATGCGTACCCGCGGCGAGCGCTTGGTGTTTTCGAACGGCATTCTGTTGCTCGGTGGTTTTGCGGGCATTCTGGTAGTCGCGTTTGGTTCGCGGGTTACGGATCTGATTCAGCTCTACGTCGTGGGTATTTTCATGGCGTTTGGGCTCGGCCAGTTGGGGCTTGCTCGGCGTGCGAATAAGCATCGCCGCCACGCGGTGCGCGCTACCCGTCGTCGCGATGTTCGGCACTTGCTGTTGGCCGGTTTTACGTCGGGACTTTCTTTCCTGGTGCTGATCAGCATTGTTGCGACGCGCCTGGCCTATGGCGCTTTCATAGCTTTCCTCTTGATTGCTCTGGGTGCTGCCTGGATGCTTTCGATACGCAGGCACTATCAGCGTGTTGACCGACGGCTGAAGGCTCCGCAACATAAGCCTGGGGAGCTTGCCTGTGCGGACGATGTTTTGCCGAGCCGCGTTCATGCGTTGGTTCTGGCGTCGAATACCAATCGGCCCGTGCGTCGCGCGATCGCGTATGCGCGGGGGATGCGGCCAGCACGGCTCGAGTGTGTTCTGGTGGATACGGAACCCGAACGCACAGCCAGATTCTTGAACAGCTGGGACAAAGCTGAGCTTCCCGTTCCGTTGACAGTTCTGGCTTCGCCATACCGCGACGTCGCGGGTCCGCTCGTGGACCACATCCGACGGATCAGGGCCGAGAAGCCTCGCGAGATCGTCGCGGTGTTCGTTCCGGAATACGTTGTTGAGCACGCTTGGGAGCGGCTCGTTCACAACCAGGTGGTTGCGAGATTGCATTCGCATCTGAGGCTTGAGCCGGGGATTGTGATCGCTACCGTCCCGTGGCAGATCGGTTTGGAACAAGACATCGATGATTCGAACGCGGGTGGGGCCGACGCGGCAGGGGGTCGTGGTTCACAGGGTGGTCGTGTTTCACAGGAAGGTTCGTAAGCGTGACTCAAACTGACAACGTGCTGACACCCGTGGAGTTTGAGCTGCAGCTGACCGGGATCGCCCACGGCGGCGAATCTGTGGGCCGGGCTGAGGACGGTCGCGTGGTTTTCGCCCGTTACGGCATCCCAGGGGAGCAGGTCACTGTACGCGTGGATGACCCCGCGCCGGATGCCCGGATGTGGCGAGGCGACGTCATCGCAGTCCACGAAGCATCTGCGCATCGCGTTCCGCACGTGTGGGATAGCGCAGATCCGCTGAAACATGGTCAGGAAGTGCCGGGTGGAGCGGACTTCGGGCACATCGAGCTGAGCCACCAGCGCGAACTCAAGACCCGCATCGTAGCGGAACAGCTAGCCCGCATCGGCGGCATCGACGTCAACGAAACCGACTACCGCGGCGTCCTGCCGCCGCTCACGGACACCGACGGCGGGCTCGGCTGGCGAACCCGCATGGCGTACGCGATCGATGAACAGGGCCGGATCTCGATGCGCCAAGCCCGTAGCCACACACTCATCCCAACCCCACGCATGCCGCTGCAACATCCCCGGCTTGAAGCGCTACGGCTCGGTGAGGTTGATCTGACAGGCCTCGAGAAGATCGAACTCGCGGTCTCCAACACTGACGAGCCGCCGCTCATTCTTGCAGTCCCGACCGTGACCGAAACGGGGGAAACGACGCGTGCGGCACGCGGCTCGATCAAACGGCTCAGCCAACATGTCGCAGGCCTCACCCACAATGATGGTCCGGCCAACGATGCGCCAGCCGCCTCGATCGCGATCCTCAACCAGATCAGCGGGGCGGCCAGCGACGGCCTCGGCCGCGTCGAACGCGTTACCGGCCGAACATGGCTTACACAAACCGCCAACGGCTACAGTTATCGGGTTACAGGCGAAGGCTTCTGGCAGATCCACAGCTCAGCCCCGGAAACCCTCATGCACGACGTCATGACCTACGCCGAGGCCCAGCCCGGCCAACGCTGGCTCGACCTCTATGCAGGCGCCGGACTGTTCACGGCTGCGCTCGCCGACGCTGTGGGGGAGAGCGGTGAAGTCGTCTCGATTGAAGGTGCGCCTGGAACCCACCGCGACGCAAAACGCAACCTTAAAGACGCGCCGCAAGCCCGCATCGTGCAAGACCGAGTCGAGGGTGCGCTCGCTCAACTGGGCCACAAGCCACGCGGAGTAAGAAACCGAAACCAACGCCACGCCGCCATCGACGGCATCGTGCTTGACCCGCCACGTGCAGGAGCGGGGAAGGTAGCCATCAACCGCATCGTGAGCCTCGCTCCGAACCGCATCGTCTACGTTGCATGCGACCCTGCCGCGTTCGCCCGCGACGCCCGCCAACTCGTGCGTAGCGGATACCAGCTCACATCACTCACCGGGCGCGATCTTTACCCCCACACCCACCACATCGAAACCATCGCGCTCTTCACGCCAAAGCCATAAAACAAGCCGTAAACGTGGGATTCGCCACCCGGTCTGCTTGTGTCATAGACGCCAAACAGTCCGAGGTACCCGGTAGGATTAGACATAACTGCGCTGAGCCAAACGGCGCCGACACCAGCGTCACTGCTCAGGACAGATCACTTGCGAGAGGAGATCCATGACAACCGTGGACAGCTTCGGCGCTAAGGACGTACTCAACGTCAAGGGCACCGAATACGAAATTTTTCGCCTGGACGCCGTAAAGGGCTCCGAGCGTCTTCCATTTAGCCTCAAGGTGCTGCTCGAGAACCTGCTGCGCACCGAAGACGGCGCCAACATCACCAAGGAGCACATCGAAGCCCTTGGCAACTGGGATCCAAAGGCACAGCCAAACACCGAGATCCAGTTCACTCCAGCCCGCGTCATCATGCAGGACTTCACCGGTGTTCCTTGCATCGTCGACCTGGCAACCATGCGTGAAGCCATCCAGGACCTGGGTGGCGACGCCAAGCGAGTCAACCCTCTCGCACCAGCTGAGCTGGTTATTGACCACTCGGTTCAGATCGACAAGTTCGGTACCGAAGCCGCACTCGAGCGCAACATGGAGATCGAGTACGAGCGCAACGGCGAGCGCTACCAGTTCCTCCGCTGGGGCCAGACCGCATTCGACGACTTCAAGGTCGTTCCTCCAGGCACCGGTATTGTCCACCAGGTCAACATCGAATACTTGGCACGCACCGTCATGACCCGCGAAGTCGACGGCGTTCTGCGCGCATACCCAGACACCTGTGTCGGTACCGACTCCCACACCACCATGGTCAACGGCCTCGGTGTTCTCGGTTGGGGCGTTGGCGGTATCGAGGCTGAGGCAGCGATGCTCGGACAGCCAGTTTCGATGCTCATCCCACGCGTTGTTGGCTTCAAGCTCTCGGGCGAGATCCCAGCTGGCGCAACCGCAACCGACGTCGTTCTGACCATCACCGAGATGCTGCGTCAGCACGGCGTTGTCGGTAAGTTCGTTGAGTTCTACGGCAAGGGCGTATCCGCTGTGCCACTCGCGAACCGCGCAACCATCGGTAACATGTCGCCAGAGTTCGGTTCGACCGCGGCAATGTTCCCGATCGACGAAGTCACCCTCGACTACCTGCGCCTGACCGGCCGCCCACAGGAGAACATCGACCTGGTTGAGGCATACGCCAAGGAACAGGGCCTGTGGCACGACCCAGAGAACGAAGCCGAGTACTCCGAGTACCTCGAGCTCGACCTCTCGACCGTTGTCCCATCTATCGCTGGCCCGAAGCGTCCACAGGACCGCATCGAGCTCACCAGCGCGAAGGACCAGTTCCGCAAGGACATCGAGAACTACTCCGACGGCCGCGACCAGGCAGGCAAGGGCCGCCCATCCGCTGCAGTCGACGTCAAGATGGAAGACGGCCGCGAGTTCACCCTCGACCACGGCTTCGTTTCGATCGCATCGATCACGTCCTGCACCAACACCTCCAACCCATCCGTGATGCTCGCGGCAGCACTGCTGGCACGCAACGCGGTTGAAAAGGGCCTGACCTCCAAGCCATGGGTCAAGACCTCCGTGGCTCCAGGCTCCAAGGTTGTCACCAACTACTACGAGAAGTCCGGCCTCATCCCATACCTCGAGAAGCTCGGCTTCTTCGTGGTCGGCTACGGCTGCACGACCTGCATCGGTAACTCCGGCCCACTCGAGCCAGAGATCTCCAAGGCAGTTCAGGACAACGACCTCACCGCAGTTTCGGTTCTCTCCGGTAACCGTAACTTCGAAGGCCGCATCAACCCTGACGTGAAGATGAACTACCTGGCTTCGCCTCCACTCGTGATCGCTTACGCGCTGGCAGGCACCATGGACTTCGACTTCGAGAACGAAGCCCTGGGTCAGGACAAGGACGGCAACGACGTCTTCCTCAAGGACATCTGGCCAAACCCAACCGAGGTTGAGAAGGTCATTTCCGAGTCGATCGACTCCGAGATGTTCAAGAGCGACTACGCATCCGTCTTCGACGGCGACGAGCGCTGGAAGTCCCTCGACACCCCAGAAGGCAACACCTTCGAGTGGGATGCAGAGTCCACCTACGTGCGTAAGCCTCCTTACTTCGAAGGCATGGGCGAGAAGCCAGAGCCAGTCGAGGACATCGACGGCGCTCGCGTTCTGCTCAAGCTGGGCGATTCGGTCACGACCGACCACATCTCCCCAGCAGGTTCCTTCAAGTCCGACACCCCAGCAGGTAAGTACCTGCTCGAGAACGGTGTTGAGCGTAAGGACTTCAACTCCTACGGCTCCCGCCGTGGTAACCACGAGGTCATGATTCGCGGTACCTTCGCGAACATCCGCCTCCGCAACCAGCTGCTGGACAACGTCGAGGGTGGCTTCACCCGCGACTTCACCCAGGCTGAGGGCCCACAGTCCACCGTTTACGACGCAGCTATGAACTACAAGGAGCAGGGCACCCCGCTCGTTGTTCTGGCAGGCGCCGAATACGGCTCCGGTTCGTCCCGTGACTGGGCTGCAAAGGGTACCGCTCTGCTGGGCGTCAAGGCAGTCATCGCCGTCTCCTACGAGCGCATCCACCGTTCCAACCTGATCGGTATGGGCGTTCTGCCGCTCCAATTCCCAGAAGGCGAGTCCGCAGACTCGCTGGGCTTGACCGGCACTGAGACCTTCAAGATTGAGGGCATCAACGAGCTCAACAACGGCTCGACGCCAAAGACCGTGAAGGTTACCGCTACCGGCGAAGACGGCAAGGAAACCACCTTCGATGCAGTGGTGCGCATCGATACCCCAGGTGAAGCTGACTACTACCGTAACGGCGGTATCCTGCAGTACGTTCTGCGCAACATCGCCGCTAACAAGTAAGTCACCTGAGACGGCGCAACCGGCGGGTGCTGTAGCGAGCTAAAAGCAAGTGAGCTCACTACAGCACAGCTGGTAGCCGCGCTGGGTACAGCAAACAACAGAGGATGGCCTCAACCGAGTGTTGGGGCCATCCTCCGTTTTACTGTCACGTTCAAACGCCGGCCACCTTCACGCTACCGGCGGGATAGACTAGTACGGATGCCACTCAGCCGCGCCGCCTGCTGTGCAGAGTCGACTGTGACGGCTACATCAGACAACAGAAGTGGAGGACGAGCCGGGTGCCACACCTCAACAGCATCACCTCGCCTGAAGATCTGCGGGCTTTGGATCAGGAAGAGCTGATTGATGTCGCGGAACAGATTCGGCAGTTCCTCATCACGCATGTCGCAAAGACGGGTGGGCACCTGGGCCCGAACCTTGGTGTTGTCGAGCTGACGATGGCGTTGCACCGGGTCTTCGATTCGCCGCATGACACCCTCGTCTTCGACACGGGGCACCAGAGCTATGTCCACAAGATTCTGACGGGGCGGCAGGAATTCGATCGGTTGCGTCAAAAGGGTGGCTTGGCTGGTTACCCCTCGCGTGAAGAATCTGAGCACGATGTCGTGGAGTCTTCGCACGCATCGAGCTCATTGTCGTGGGTCGATGGGATCTCCCGTGCCCGCGTACTAGCGGGGGAAGATGACCGTTGGACCGTGGGTGTGATCGGTGACGGCGCGCTAACCGGCGGTATGGCGTGGGAAGCCCTCAACAACATCGCGGGCGATGAACACCGCAAGGCGATCATCGTGGTCAACGACAACGGCCGCTCGTATGCGCCTACCGTGGGTGGGCTCGCGAAGACGATGGACGGCGTGACGTCCCAGGTACGAAAGAAGATCGACCAGGTACGTGTGTCGCGCAAATACGTGCAGACGATGCGCTTCATGAAAGAGAAGCTCAAGCACGGCAACGCGTTCCAGCGCGGCACGTATAAGTCGTTGCACGCTATCAAGGAGTCTTTCAAGGATTACTGGGCTGCGCAGCCGATGTTCGCCGATTTGGGTCTGAAGTACATCGGTCCGGTAGATGGGCATTCGATCCAGGATCTTGAGGATGCGCTGAAGGCCGCGAAGGCTTTCAACGGTCCGGTTTTGGTTCACGCTTTGACTCAGAAGGGGCGCGGCTATGCTCCGGCGCGCGAGGACGAGGCGGATCAGTTCCACACGGTGGGTGTGATTGATCCGGAGACGGGCCTGCCGGTTAAGAAATCGGATTCGCAGAGCTTCACGGATGTGTTTGGCGCTGAGATGCTCGCGTTAGCGCGTGAGCGTGATGACATCGTGGCGATCACGGCGGCGATGCTTCAGCCGGTTGGTTTGGGTGCGATGCAGCAGGAATTCCCTGATCGTGTGATCGATGTGGGGATTGCCGAGCAGCACGCGATCGCTAGTGCCGCGGGGCTTGCGTACGGTGGTGCGCATCCTGTGGTTGCGTTGTATTCGACATTCATGAACCGGGCCTATGACCAGCTGTTGATGGACGTCGCCCTGCATAAGGCTGGCGTGACGATCACGCTTGACCGTTCAGGCGTGACTGGCCCGGACGGTGCGAGCCACCACGGCGTGTGGGACATGGCGTTGGTTCAGTCGATTCCAGGCTTGCGGCTAGCCGCTCCGCGCGATGCGTCGAGTCTGCGTGAGCAGTTGCGTGAAGCGGTTGCGGTGCCGGATGCGCCGAGCGTGGTGCGTTTCGCTAAGGGCGCGGTGGCTGAAGAGCTCACGCCCGTGCGTCGTACCGAGGACGGCGTCGATGTTTTGGTTGAGCCAGCGGACGGCCAGCGCGATGTGCTGTTGGTTGGCATCGGCGCGTTGGCTCCGATGGCGGTTGAGGTTGCGCAGCGGCTCCGCTCGCACGGGGTTGGCGCGACCGTGGTTGATCCGCGGTGGGTTCTTCCGTTTGCTCGTAGCATCGCTGACATGGCGGCTGAGCATCGGCTGGTGGTCACGCTTGAAGACGGCATCCGCGCTGGTGGTGTGGGCTCGCGTTACCGGCAGGAGATGCGTGCTCTGGGTGTCGATACGGGCCTGAACGAGGTCGGTGTTCCCGACGAGTTCTTGGCTCATGGCACCCGTGCCGAGATCCTTGAGGATGCTGGAATCACGGTGGACGCGGTTGTGAACCAGGTTCTGGAGTCGATGCGGGGCGAGCGCGTGCCGCGTGCCCGCGAGGCCGGTGCTACAGATGGCGCCGATGCTGCAGACACCGTTGCGGCAGCTGCTGAGGCCCACGGGTGAAGGCTGGGATCCCGGAAGGGCTAGCGCGCAACCCTGAAGATGTGGTTGTAGGCGAGCCGATCGTGACGCGGGCGTGGAAATTCGATGGTTCCCCGCACTGGGTCACCTACGGACTGTGTTTGGGCCAGGATGCCGATGGGGTGTGGGTTTATCAGCCTCAAGGCATCTTCGTGTCGCGTCCAGGGGTTGCGTTTTTCGCGCGCGAGGACGCGGTAGTTTTGGTTCCGCGCGTGGGCGAGTGGGTCGCGACGTTTTACCCGGGCGGGCATCGTCGTGGCTTGAAGCTGTATATCGATGTTTCAACTGGCATCGGGTGGCGTCGCCTTGGGGACGGCGGCTGGGAGATGAACTCCATTGATATGGATTTGGATGTCATCGACCGCTCCACGACTGGCGTGTATCTTGATGATGAAGATGAGTTCGCCGAGCATCAGGTGAGCATGGGGTATCCGCAGGAGTTGATTGCGGCGATGTCGCGTGAGGCTTCTGAGCTGCTTGGGCGGGTGGGGCAGAAGTTGGCTCCGTTCGATGGGCGTGTTGAGGAACGGTTCGCGCAAGGGCGGGCCATGGTCGAGGCTGAAGGAAAGTAGAGAGTCATGCCTATTATTCGTGCTTACAACATTCCGGAGTCTGGCCCGCAGACGTTCCGTGAGGCGTGGTGGGACGAAGCGACCGGCCAGTTTGTGGTGAACGCTGGCGAGGTTGGTTTTCAGTCGGATACCCCGATCGTTCAGGACAATGTGGAGCCTGAGGAAGGGGAGCGGCTGCTTGCCGCATTTGAACAGCAGTGTGCGGAGGACGGCTACCGGGAGGTCCCGGAGAATGAGCAGTTCTATGTTCTGGTGTGCTTTCCGCTGAAGGCCGCCGAACCGGGTGCACGTGAGAAGACGCGTGGCGAGCAGGTTGCCGATGCGTTGCGTGGCCATCTTGCATGGCGTGGCTTGGGCACGGTTGAAGAACCTGTGTACGAGGGACGTGAGCAGGTGGTTCGTGTCATGACGACTGCCCCGAAGCTTGCGGCGAAGGCTATTTCGACGTGTGTGCGTGAGAATGCGCGTCAGGATTTCAGCAAGATGTCGATGCGGCAGGCGAGTGTCGCTGAACCGGACAAGCAACGGCCGGTTAGGCTCTAGCTTCAACACGCGCGGCAGGGTCACGAAATGGTTACGGTTTCGATCTATGATTGAAGCTCGGCGTGAGCTTCCCCGACCTATCGCCGGACCATGAGGGCCGCGCGCCGGCGGCCGGTTCCGGTTGCGAGCCTTTAATGATTCGTTTTGACCATGTGACTAAGGTCTACGACGCACCTGACAATCCTGCGTTGCGTGATGTCGATCTGGAGATCGACCGCGGTGATTTCGCGTTTTTGGTGGGTGCTTCGGGTTCCGGTAAATCCACGTTTATTCGTTTGGTGATGCGTGAAGAGCGCGCTACTCGCGGATCTGTTCACGTCGCCGGTGTCAATGTTGATCGTCTTCCGCAGTGGAAGGTCCCTAAGTTGCGCCGCAATATTGGTGTGGTGTTCCAGGACTTCCGTCTGCTGCCGAATAAGACGGTGTTCCAGAATGTCGCGTTCGCGATGCAGGTGATTGGCCGTTCGCGCGGCATGATCCGTCAGACGGTGCCTGAAGTTTTGAAGATGGTGGGCCTCGAGGGCAAAGCGAACCGTCTGCCGCATGAGCTTTCTGGTGGTGAGCAGCAGCGCGTTGCGATTGCGCGTGCGGTCGTGAACCGTCCGGCGATCCTTTTGGCTGACGAGCCGACGGGTAACCTCGACCCGGAAACCAGCCGCGGCATCGTGGATATTTTGGACAAGATTAACCAGAACGGCACGACCATCGTGATGGCTACGCACGACGACGAGATCGTGAACCAGATGCGTCGCCGTGTGATCGAGCTGTCCAACGGCGAAGTGATCCGTGACGAGCACGGCGGTGTCTACCACGCTAAGGGCGATGAGGCGCCGAAGATCTCGGCCCAGGCTTCGCAGGCGTTCGCACCGTTTGATTCTGAGGAGGACGATCTGTGAGGTTGTCATTCGTTCTCGGTGAGATTTTCTCTGGTCTTCGTCGTAACGTGACGATGATCGTCTCGGTCGTCTTGGTGACCCTTGTGTCTTTGACGTTCGTGGGTTCTGCGGTTCTGTTGCAGTCCCAGGTTTCGAAGATGAAGGGCTACTGGTACGACAAGGTGCAGGTCGCTGTTTACCTGTGTAACTCGTCGTCGGATTCCCGTAACTGTGCCGTGGATGGCGACGGCAATGTCGCTTCAGTCACGGATGCTCAGCGGGAGAGCATTGAGGCGGCGCTGAAGTCGCCTGACATGAAGCCGTACGTTGACGAGTTTTATTTCGAGTCTCAGGAAGAGGCGCTGAAGCACTTCAAGGAGCAGTACGACGGCACGGCGCTGGCTGAGAACGTCACGGCGGATCAGCTTCCAAGCTCGTACCGGATCAAGCTGACTGATCCTGAGAAGTATGAGGTCATCAACGAGCGGTTCTCGACGGTGCCTGGCGTGGATTCGGTTGCGGATCAGCGGCAGATTCTGGAGCGCGTTTTCTCTTTGATGAATGGCGCGTCGATCGTGGCTATTGTGATTGCGATCGTGATGATTGTGACTGCGGTGCTGTTGATCGCTACGACGATTCGACTTTCGGCGTTTACACGGCGCCGCGAGACGGGCATTATGCGCCTCGTGGGTGCTTCGAAGACACTGATTCAGTTGCCGTTTGTGCTTGAGGGCATGATCGCGGCGGCTTTCGGTGGTCTGCTGGCCTCAGGTGTGTTGTGGGCGGTCGTTCAGTTTGTGATTCAGGACCGTTTGGCAGTGGCTAACCCTACGATCGCGTTTATTGATGCGTCGGTCATGCTGTGGTTGGGGCCACTCTTGGTTCTGTTGGGTGTTGTTCTGGCGGGTCTCAGCTCGCTCATAACCTTGCGCCGGTACTTAAAGGTTTAGTAAGGTCACGAACAGGTAACACTGTGTTTGTGCAGATAGCGCTGTGTTTGTGTTGATGTCGTTTGCGTCAATGTCTTCTCCTTCTTGGGGCGTTTTTTATGGAAGGACGTTAGCCCTCGTGGTACATGAAGCTACTTCGTTCTCTGGTCGCGGTGACGCGGCCGCGAATGCTGGTGCGCAGCGTGGTGGTGTGCGTGGAAAGCTTGCGGCTGTTGTTTCTGCGGGTGTAGTCGCTGGTTTGACGTTGACTCTGGGTATTTTCCCGGCCAACGCTGACAAGCTTGATGACCGCAAGGACCGCATCGAGAAGCAGATCGCAGGCACCGAGAAGGACCTCGAGAGTGTGAACGCGATGCTGGAAAAGAACGGAGCGAAGCTTCGTGAATTCCAGGACAAGCTTCCAGCGGCTGAGGCCGCTGTCCGGGAAGCGGAGGCTGCGGAGTCGGTTGCTCGTTCCGAGGCTGAACAGCTTCAGGGACGTTTGGCTGCTGCGGAGCAGTCACGCGCAGAGATGGTTCAGGCGCAGGATGAGACGAAGGCTTTGACGGCTGAGCAGCGTAAGCTCACGGGTCAGCTTGCAGCGCGTGCATACCAGTCTGGTGGTTTCGAGGGTTCGGATCTTGCGTTGTTGATGAATGGTTCGGATTTGAATTCGTGGGCTAGCTCGGTTGAGGTTTCTTCGCGCCTTGCGCGTGCCCAGAATCGCGAGCTGAACCAGTTGTTGGGCCGCGGCGCTGAGCAGCGTAACGCGACGGCTCGTTTGAGCGCTGTTGAAGACGAGATCAGTGGTTTGAAGCAGCAGGCTGATGCCGCGTTGGCGCGTCAGACTCAGGCTCGCGAGGCGGCCGATGCGGCGAAGGCTGATCTGGATCAGTTACTGGATGAGACCGAGAAGGCTCAGGCTGAGCTCGAGGACGCGAAATCTAAGGCGCGTCAGCAGCTTGAAGAGCAGAAGGCTGAGCAGGCGAAGGTCAATCAGGAGATTAAGGAACGCCAGGAGCGCTTGAAGCGTGAGGCTGAGGAGCGCGCTCGGAAGGCGCGTGAGGCAGCAGCGAAGGCTCAGCGTGAGGCTGAAGCTGCCGAGCGTCGTCGCGCTAAGAATGCCGCGGCTCTGCGTGCTAAGGCGCAGGCTGCGCAGAAGAAGGCTACGACCGCGACGAACAACACGAAGGTGTCTAAGACGGTTTCGAAGGGCACATGGGGCTTGGTTGTTCCGGCGACGTCTGGTCCTATCACCTCGGGTTACGGCTGGCGGCCAACGCCTGCGGGCACGATTGACTACGGCGGAATGGGCGGCTATGTCCACGCTGGTATCGACTGGGGTTCCCGCTGTGGCGCTCCTATCATCGCCGCGGCTGACGGCCGTGTGATGCATGCCGGCTGGAAGGGCATGAGTGGCATCGTCGTGTCCGTTGATCACAACATCGTTAACGGGCATGCGTTGACGACTAACTATCACCACATGACGCGCACGGCGGTAAGCGTGGGCCAGAAGGTCAAGAGGGGACAGGTTATCGGGTACGTCGGAACGACGGGTAACTCGACAGGGTGCCACTTGCACTTTGAAACGATCGTGAACGGTAAGCACCGCAACCCGGCGGGTCTGCTCTGGTAGTTGATAGCCAGCGCAGGATGCGCACCAAAAGATAGATGACGAACGCCACCGTGGAAGCGGTGGCGTTCGTCATTCGCTAAGCTTGATCAATCATGGCCAATAAGAAGAAGACTAAAGATCAACGTAATCACGTGGTCGCGACCAACCGTAAGGCGCGGCATGATTACGAGATCCTGGATACCTATGAAGCCGGGATGGTTTTGACGGGTACTGAGGTTAAGTCTTTGCGCGAGGGGAAAGCGTCTCTCGCGGAGGGTTTCTGCACCTTTTACCGGGGTGAGCTGTGGGCAGAGATGCTCTACATCCCGGAGTACCTGAACGGTTCGTGGACCAACCACGCTGCACGCCGCCGCCGCAAGCTTTTGTTGCACCGTAAGGAGCTTGTGAAGCTTGAGCGCCGCGTCGATGAGGCTGGGTTCACGATCGTGCCGTTGAGCCTGTATTTCAAGGAGGGCCGCGCCAAGCTTGAGATCGCGTTGGCTCGCGGTAAGAAGGAGTGGGATAAGCGCCACGCCTTAAAGGAGAAGCAGGACAACCGTGAGGCATTGCGTGCGTTGCGTTCGCGTAACCGCCGTGCGGGCGTCGTGTAACATGGTTATCTGCACTCATTGCGGTGAGTGCATCGTTCAGCCCACTGAGGCAACTGACACGCGAGTATCTGATGCTTGCGGGTTCCGTCAGTTGTGTGGGTGGGACAACTGAATACGGGGGCGACTTGGTTTCGACGATGTGAGTCGCGACAGGGGAAGCGGGCCGAGAATGTAGAGTCATCTCGTTAACGTTCTCTGCAAACTAATAAGTGCCGAATCTAAGCGCACTGACTTCGCTCTCGCTGCCTAATTGCAGTGACCGAGTCCGTCAGCCCGGGGTTGCTATCGCTCCGGTTGTCTGACGTCAGCTAGATAGCCACTGGTGGGCACGCTTGCCGTGAGCGTGTCCGCGACACTTTTAGCGGCTGAGTCCACAGGGTAACCACAGGCCACTTGCACTGGTGATGGTCTCTGGGACTGAGAAGCCCTGAAACAGTGCTGCGCCCGGAGAAGTCCTGGCAACACCACATCGGACGCGAGTTCGATTCTCGCCGCCTCCACCATTGTGGGACCTGGTGAACTCTCTTGTGCCTTGACGCAGGAGAGTTCACCAGGTCCCTTTTCTATGCCCTTTTTAATGCCTGAAGTTTTCGTGACGTGATGGCGACTGTCAGCATGTCGCCGTGTGGGGTCAGGCTGGCGCTCAAGGTTTCTGCCAACGAGCCCGCGGCTTTCCAGGTCTCGTCGGCATGACAGGTCAGAAGAGTTCCTTGTGGGAAAGTCATCTCCCAGCTCATCGCCGCGTCGTTGCAGTGCCGTTCAATACGGCACCGGATGTCTTTCACGGGTTCCCCGTCAGTTAGGTCCAGCGCGAAGCCAACATCGACGATCCTGCCAGCGACATCGACATCCACTGTGAGAAAAGGGCACTCATCGAAATAACCGGTCTCGGGAAATAAAGCAGCCCCGGGGGACTTCCATCCAAACCCGCTACCGTCTGCCCAGCAATACACTTCTAAAGGCCTCGTATCAGCTTCGAACATCTTTACTCTCAGCCGTGCTGCAGCCAGCCGGCTGCCTCGCCCGGTTTCATGAACGGGGTAGGCCAGTAGGCGAGATGAACGTCCTTCAATTTCTTCCACACGGGAACCGTGGGGTCGGCAGGGTCTGCCGTAGCAACCATCACATCGGGTCCGTGGACAGCCAAGCGTTCGCGGCAGATGCCGCAGGGACTCAGTACGAGATAGCGGCCATCGACGAGGCGTGAAAGACAAATTGACGCGACGATGCGCTGATCCAAACGGTAGGCGGCGCAATATGGTTCCGTCTCATGACATAACGCAACCCCAGAGTTGGCGACCTCAGGCGCTGTCCCGGCCAAAACAGTGCCATCTGCTAGCAGCATGGCGGCCGCCCCCATATAGGGCTGGTCTGCAGGAAAACGATCCTCGATGAACTGCTGACACTCATCACGCAACTGGGAGAGCGGCAGATTGGAAGCTGGGGTCATGAATCTCAATTCTAATGCGCCGGATTTAACACCGGGTCCGGAGTGCTGTTTACCCTGGAGCGTTCTAGGCTCCGTAATTCGTGGCCTCTGAAAAGAGTCCGAACCGAACCTAGCCTTCGACCTACGCTCGCTTCCTCCTATGAAGTGCTAATTAAATGGTGTTCGCCGAACGATCATTCATCCGTCACTCATTGCAGTTTAAGATCTGGGTCGAGGGTGACATACGATTCCTCGCCGTTACGATCGATGAATGTTGCCCAGCCAAACTTTTCGTCCCTACCGTGACAAGCCGTGAGCCAGGTGCCGGATTCATCCTTCATGAGGCCAGTTGAACAGTCGTTTCCACTAATGAAAGTAGAGTCATCATCTCTCAGCATTTCGACACCGTTGATGTCGTAGACGCGAAGGGAGACATAGCGCGGCCCACCGCATGCGCTTCGCGCGGCTTCATTTAGATTGTTTTTCCACTTGATTTCCAGGAGCCACAGTTTCTTGCCTTTCTTTTTTTGATAGTGCGCCCATAGGTGCCTTGAATCGATTTGCGGCTTTCGATTTTCTTCACGCTGATGTTGGCAGACGGCGATTTGATTACAACTCCGACGTTGTGTGTTTCGACCCTGTTGTCGTCCTCTTGCGCTAGATCAGCAAAATCGTCTGCAGAATCTGTAGCGGAGTCCTCAAATGAATAGGTCGCAAAGGGGTTGTTAAAGTCAGAAGCTGGATTCTCCGGTGAAACACTAAAGAATCGGTCATTCCAAGCTGAAGTTTCAGTGGCCGAGTTTTCTGGAGCTGGAGTGTCGGGGGAGTGCCCTTGTTTGCTCTCGGAGCTGCAAGCGGACAGGTCCAGTACAAGGGAAAATGCTACGAAAGTGGAAAATGCTGCCACTGATCCAGTTTTCTTCATAAGGGGACCATAGGCATGAAGAGCAGGAACTCCGAGAAGCTGATGAAACAATCCGGACTTGTACAAGTTTCCGAGGGATAAAGCATCTCGCAACGCGGGGGCAACACTCGAAAGTGCCCAGAATAGCGGTAGTGTGTCGCATATCACGAAAATTATTCAGGAAGGCGAGGTCTATCTAAAGCGGGGATTAAAGACCTACTAAACAAGATCAGTGGATAGCAAGATTCATCAAAACTAAAGTCTATCTCTCAACGATTGAGGAATGTCAGGATCAAATACTGCCGATGAGCGTGCATCATTAACGCAATGACTGTAAGGTAGCTCATTGGCCTCAGCACAAGTGCTTCTTCAAGTGCGGACGCTGAGAACTGAACATTGGAAATATTGTCAAAGGCTGCTGGACGGTTGTCCGGAAACGATGACTCGTCTGTCCAGTCACCAACGGAATAAAACCCGATGCATCAAGCATGACGAGAGGATAAACCGGAGGAACACATGGACTTATTCGGATTGGGTCCTGACGGCTCATATAAACTCATCGCCGTCATCATTTACTTCATAGCGATGCTCTTGATCGGCTACTACGCTTTCAAGAAAACTGACGACGGCGACGACTACATGCTCGGCGGCCGCCGCCTGCACCCATTCACCGCGGCACTCAGCGCCGGCGCGTCTGACATGTCCGGCTGGCTCATGATGGGCTTGCCTGGCGCCCTGTACATGATGGGTATGTTCCAGGCATGGATGGCGATCGGCCTCACCATCGGTGCGGCACTCAACTGGATCTTCGTAGCGCCACGCCTGCGCCGCTTCACCGAAGTCACCAACGACTCCATCACCATCCCGAGCTACTTCGAAAACCGCCTCGGCGATAAGTCCCGCATCCTGCGTATCGTCTCCGGCATCGTGATCCTGGTGTTCTTCACCTTCTACGTATCCTCCGGCATGACTGCTGGCGGTAAGTTCTTCCAGTCTGCGTTCAACGGCAGCTACCTGACCGGTATGCTGCTCGTCGCAGGCATCACGCTCGCCTACACGATGTTCGGCGGCTTCCTCGGCGCAACCTACACCGACACCGTCCAGGGCCTCATCATGCTTGCGGCCCTCCTCATCGTCCCAGTTCTCGCCGTGATCTCCGTTGGCGGCCCACAGCAGGTCATCGACGGTGTTCTCAGCGTCAACCCAGACTTCGGCTCCCTCATGAAGGGCGGCACCATCGTCGGCGCCGTATCCGCGGCCGCATGGGGCCTCGGCTACTTCGGCCAGCCACACATCATCATCCGCTTCATGGCTCTGCGTTCTTCCCGCGACGCCCGCTGGGGTGCCGCAATCGGTGTCGGCTGGATGGTGCTCTCCGTGATCGGCGTCATCGTGACCTCGATGGCCGGTATCGCATACTTCAACCTCAACCAGGACAAGCAGCTCACTGACGCCAAGAGCGCTGAGACCGTGGTCCTCGACCTCGCTCAGAACCTCATGCCGTCACTGCTGGCAGGTTTCGTGCTCGCAGCGGTTCTCGCCGCGATCATGTCGACCATCTCCTCCCAGCTCGTGGTGACCTCCTCGGCGCTCGTTGAGGACCTCGCACTGGTGTTCAAGCCAGGCATGTCCAAGACCACGAAGCTGTGGCTGGGCCGCGTCGCCGTTCTGATCGTCGCGATCATCGCTGCATTCCTCGCGCTGGAAGAAAACGCGACCGTGCTCGGCCTCGTCGCATTCGCATGGGCCGGCTTCGGTTCCGCATTCGGTCCTGTTGTGGTGCTCAGCCTCTACTGGAAGCGCCTCACCAACTGGGGCGCGATGGCGGGCATCGTTGGTGGCGCGACCGTCGCGTTCGTCTGGAGCAAGAGCACAACGCTCTCCACCCTGGGTGGTGCACTCTCCGAGCCGCTGTACGAGATCGTTCCAGGCTTCCTGACCTGCCTCGTACTCGCGGTAGTGGTTTCCCTGCTCACTCCAGCACCTGGTGAAAAGGAGCTCGCAGGCTTCCACCACATGGAAGCCCCAACGCAGGCTGTGCCGATCGTCCAGGCCGCAGGCGCCGGTTCGACTGGTGACGCCGGCCATCGTGGCCCCGGCATGAAAGCATAGGAACCATGATCCTTATCAATGTGAAATACAAAGTGAAGCCGGAGAAGGCCGAAGAGTTCCTCAACGCCGTTGAGGAGTTCACCAAGGCAACCCGTAACGAGCCAGGAAACCTCTGGTTCGAGTGGTACCGCGACCCGCAGGACCCAACGGTGTTCCTGCTGATCGAAGCGTTCAAGGACGACGCGGGCGAAGCCCACGTGAACTCCGACCACTTCGCTAAGGGTCTCGAGTCGATGAAGCCTTTCCTCGTTGAAACCCCAGACATCGTCTCTCGCATGGTCGAAGGCGAAGGCTGGGACAAGATGGGCGAACTGCGCATCGACTAAGCGGCCCACTAGCTCCCGCTAGATCCGCACGCTAAAACGCAAGGGCGGGACGTGTATGAACACGTTCCGCCCTTGCGTTATACGAGCTTCCGACCGCGATGCAGCTACCTAGAGGAACAGCGCCTTACCGATCAGCAAGCCGAGGTAGGCCGCCGGAACAGCCAGCGCAAGGATCGCGGCAAGAATCGCTGTACTACGTAGCCATGCCTTCTCCCTCGCCGCGGAAATAGCGGTGGTCGCGACGGAAGCGATCGTAGAGAACCCACCACAGAACCCAGCCAGAACAGGCACAGCCCACGCTTGATCCGCGAACCCACCCGTGAACACGCCAAAGATGAAACACGACAGCGTGTTGGCAATCGACATACCCCACGGGAACTTTGAAGAGAGCCTTCCCTCAGCCCGCGCATTCTCCTCGCGCCGAATCAACCACACTCTCGCAACGGAACCCAACCCACCTGCCAAGCTCACCGTCAGCACCGTCAGCAACGCGCTCATCGTTCATCACCGCCGGAAGCAAGATCAGGCTGAGTAAACGAGGAACCCGGCTTCCACAACCGGGCGAGTCCGAAACCCACTCCTGCACACGCCAGCGCCACCCCGACGTGCACTGACAGCACAGCGAGATCGCCCACGATGTCTGAAGCAAGCAGCGTCACCGCGGAAACCGATCCGAAACCACCCACAAAACCCGGGCTGACAAACGAACGCCACTTCACGGCCGCAGAGTTCCCGCCCAAGCCTCGGCCGCGATCCCACATGCCGACAACCCACCCCAGAAACAGCGAAGCTACGCCATTCACGAGGAGAATCATCAGGTTCTCTGGCCACCGCCACGCATCCCCGAGTAGAACCAGAGACTCGCGCACCGCAGCACCGAGCGCACCGCCCACGAACACGGCCGTATAGATCGGCCATGCAGGTGAAATGACGCGACGTAGAGAACTCATAAAACGAACGATGCTGGGGTGGGCTGAACGGGGCCGACCGGAAGCGCTTAGTTGGAACCGTGCTGATGGGTTGGCAGGGGAGTAGGGGTGCGCTCTGCCTCGCGGGTCCCTAGCAGGCCCAAGGCCGCATCGTGCAGCAGACCATTCGAAGCGATTGCGTTTCCGCCCCACGGGCCATCCTCAGCCTGCAGAGACGTGAATACGCCGCCGGCCTCGCGCACAATCGGTACTAGCGCCGCCATGTCATAGAGGTTCAACTCAGGCTCAGCCGCGAAATCCACCGCGCCCTCCGCGACGAGGCAGTACGAGAAGAAATCACCATACGCGCGCGTGCGCCACACGGTATCGCTGATCGCCAGCACGCCATCGAGCCAACCGCGGGCCTTCCAGCCCGTGAGCGAAGAATACGAGAACGATGAATCCTCCAGCTCAGCGACACCCGAAACCCCGATGCGGCGAGCATCATCCAGCGAAGCACCAGTGAACGCTCCGTGCCCCACGGAAGCCCACCATCGGCGGCCCAAAGCTGGCGCAGAGACTAGGCCCACCACGACCTCGCCGTCCTCAACCAACGCGATCAACGTAGCCCACACAGGAACGCCACGCATGAAGTTCTTGGTGCCGTCGATCGGGTCGATGATCCACACGCGGTTCGAATCCCCAGTGGAACCAAACTCCTCGCCGAACACCGCATCATCCGGGCGAGCTTCCCCCAAACGTGCACGAATAAGCTGCTCAGCCTGCCGGTCAGCCTCCGTGACAGGCGTGGCGTCAGGCTTCGTCTCAACATACAGATCCGCGGCGCCGAAACGCTCCATCGTCAAAGCATCGACAGCATCGGCAAGTTCATGCGCCAAAGCAAGGTCATCACTCAAGTGGGTCATACTCACAACCCTAGCCACCCAACGTCTTGAGGTCTTCATCGTTGACGTCGCTTTGACGCGAAGCCAGCAAGCGGCGCATCGACGCCAACCGGACTTCACCGCTCGGGCCGGCCTTCCCATCGGCGACCCACGCGTCCAAGGCACACCCCGGTTCGTCGGCCGCGTGCGTGCAACCGCGAGGGCAATCCGCTGTGGCAGGAACAAGGTCAGTGAACGCGTTCACGATGTTCTCGTCGTCCACATGGCCCATCCCGAACGAACGGATCCCCGGCGTGTCAACAATCCATGAACCCGGGCCGCCGCCGCGCAAATGCGCGGCCACCGCAGAGGATGACGTATGACGGCCGCGGCCAGTCACAGCGTTTGTTGCCCCGGTCTCGCGTTCGGCGTCGGTCAGTGCGTTGATCAGCGTGGACTTACCCACGCCCGAATGCCCGATGAGCGCGGAAAGCCGGCCATCCAAGAGCTCATGGAGGCGTTTCTGGCTCGTCTCATCCACGGGACGCGACGCGACGTCTTCCGGATGCTCCGCCGAGCCGGACGTGACAACGCGGACGCCCAACCCCTCATACGTCTCAACCACCTGTGCTGGGCTAGCCAGGTCCGTCTTGGTGATGACTAGGGCGGCATCAATGCCGGCATCCGAGGCCGCAACCAGGGCGCGGTCAATGAAACCCGTGCGCGGCTCAGGATTCGCCGCCGCCACGACGATCACCAGCTGATCGGCGTTGGCAACAATCACGCGCTCAACCTGATCTGTATCGTCCGCGCTGCGGCGCAGCAGCGAGGAGCGCTCCTCGACGCGCACCAGGCGTGCGAGCGAACCCTCAGCGCCGGACACATCGCCTACGAGCCGCACGCGATCGCCCACCACAATCGCCTGACGCCGCAACTCGCGAGCACGCATCGCCGTGACGATCCGCTGCTCACGGCCAGTCTCAGCCTGCTTCTGACGCAGGCGCTGAGCCTTCTTAGAGCCCGAACCTTTAGAACCTGCGCCCTTCGAACCGGTGCCGGGTTCATCGAGCAAAACACAACGGTAGCGGCCGCGATCAACGCCCACAACCATCGCGAGCACCGCATCAGCATGCGCCGGTCGGTCCTTCGTCCGGGGACGGGTGCCGCGCTTATTCGGGCGGATCCGAACATCCGCCTCAGACCACTCACGCCGCGCCATCAGGCGACACCGCCTGCCTGGTCAGGAGTTTGAGTGTCAGCTGCCCCGGCGACGGAAGCTTTCTGCGACAACATGTCCGCCCACATTGCAGGGAAATCAGGCATGGTCTTCGACGTGGTCTCGATGTTCTCAACCTTGAGACCCTCAACCGCCAAACCGATGATCGCGCCGGCGGTAGCCATCCGGTGATCCTCATACGAACCGAACACCGTCGGGCGGAGCTCGCCTGACGGGCTGATCACCAGCCCATCCTCAGTCTCAACAGTTGGGGAACCCACCGCGGAGAGCTCCGTGGCCAACGCAGCCAACCGATCCGTCTCATGTCCGCGCAAGTGAGCGATCCCCGTCAAAGTGCTCGGGCCATCCGCCAACGCACACAAAGCCGCTGCCGTAGGCGCCAACTCAGCCAAGCCATCGGCCTCAACCCCTGAAATCCGGCCGTCACCAGTCACCACGAGCTGCTCAGTGCCAAACGCGTCCGGCTCCCGGTGCACCCGCGCACCAAAACGCGGAAGAAGCCGCTCCCACTCAGCACCAATCTGAGTCGTGGAAGACGGCCACCGAGGAATAGCAACTCGGCCACCACACACCAAGGCCGCGGCCAGGAACGGGCCAGCATTCGACAAATCAGGCTCAACCACAACATCGCCCGGTTGCAATGGCCCCGCCGCAACCGACCACGAAACACCATCGGAACCCACCGCGGCATCCACGCCAGCGGCACGCAACGTCTCAACCGTCATCTCAACATGCTGAGGCGACGGAACCGCGCCACCGGAATGCCGAACCACCAAACCACGCGGCAACCGCGCACCCACCAACAACGGGCCAGACACAAACTGGCTAGATCCCGACGCATCCAACGAAATCTCGCCACCGGCAACCCGGTCAGAACCCGTCACCGTGAACGGAAGGAAACCATCCTCGCCACCCACAACATCGGCACCCAACGCACGCAAGCCCGCAATCACCGCACCCATCGGGCGCACACGAGCAGCCGCATCGCCATCAAACGTCACAGGCCTACGCAACAACGCTGCAACATACGGGACAAAACGCATCACCGTACCCGCAAGGCCGCAATCAATCGATACCGGGGCCTCTTCCCGCAACGCCTCCTCAGCCAGCGGCGTCACCAACAACGTCGACGAATCAATCCACTCGAAGCCGACCCCCAACGCAGACAGCGCCTCAACCATCAAATCGGTATCACGCGAACGCAAAGCCCCCACCACACGAGTACGGGCATCAGCCAACGCCGCCACCACAAGGTGACGATTCGTCAGCGACTTAGACCCAGGGATCTCAACAACAGCATCCAACGGGCCATCAGCAACAGGGGCCGACCACAACATCGACGACATGGAAGCGAAACAAAACCCTTCGAAAATAAAAAGTGTCCCCTCAACCAGCAAACCGCCAGCCGAGGGGACACCCCATCACTAGGACGACAAACCGGCGGCGTTAGCGGCCTTCTTCGCCTGCTTCTTCGCCTTCTTCGACGCCTTCTTAGAAGCCTTCTGAGTGCGGTAAGCCAACGACGGCTTGCCATCAGTATCCACCACAGCCAGCAACGCGCCACCAGTCAGGCCGAGCTGCGTCGTAACTGCCAGCGCACGCGAACCATCCTTATGCTGCGGAACACCATCAGCAAGCAAGGTCGCCGACTGCGCCGCAACGATCAAAGCAGACGCAAGACGAGGCATCTTGCCCAAAGCTAACAACGCGCCAGCACCCACCTGAACACCGCCCAGAACACGAGCAGCCAGCTCAGGCTTCTCAGCTACCGACTGAGCCTGTGGAACAACATCGGAAACCTTGTCCAAAAGCGGGCGCAAACCATTGCCCGTGCGCTCCGGCGAACGGAGATGGGCAACACCAGCGGTAATAAACGGTGCCGCCAACAGCGGGCGAGCTACACGACGTACAAGGCTCATTTTTCCTCCAATACTCAGGCGCCAGGCAACGCATGCGTCACGAGCCCAACACCCGCGGGGTAGTTATGTCTTCCATCCTTACACGAGCAGGGCATCCAAAGCATCTAAACCACGCATAATGCCCGCAACTTTGGAGGAGCCACCAAGCGTTAGGGAATACTTCGCGCCACGTTTCCGTTGAACCTATTGACATCCAAGAACGTGTGAGTGTCGCAGGAAGGGAAGTGCTGATGGTTTCAACCGTGGAAACACCTGCCACCACAGCGCTATCCAACTCCGTATCAAGCGCAAAGCAAGTAACATTGGCCGAGATGGCAACCACACACAAACACGAAGAGCTTGACGGCTACGACGCCGAGAATATCGAGCTCAAAGATAACGTGGAGTCTGAAGCTGACGTGCATGCGAACGCGGCTGCAACAGACTCCGGGCCAGTTGACCTCGAGCACGAGACAGCTGAAGATCGACGTCAGCGCTTCGAACGCGACGCCCTTCCTTACGTCGACCAGCTCTACTCAGCTGCTCTGCGGATGGCGCGTCACCCAGCCGATGCGGAAGACCTCGTCCAGGAAGCCTTCGCTAAGGCGTACGCCTCATTCCACCAGTACAAACCGGGCACCAACCTGCGTGCCTGGCTCTACCGCATCCTGACAAACACGTACATCAACCTTTACCGGAAGCGGCAACGTGAACCGATGCGCTCCGGAACTGACCAGGTTGAGGACTGGCAGCTCGGAGCTCAGATCGAACGTGGCGACAAGGCTCTGCGCTCCGCCGAAGCACAAGCCCTGGACGCGTTGCCAGATTCAGAAGTCAAGCGAGCTCTCCAAGACATCCCGGAAGAGTTCCGCTTAGCGGTGTATTTCGTGGATGTCGAAGGTTTCCCCTACAAAGAAGCAGCAGACATCCTGGGCGTACCGATCGGGACCATCATGTCCCGCCTACACCGCGGACGCCGGCAGTTGCGCGACATGCTCAGCGACTACGCAGTAGAACGTACCGAAACATCCACAGGGGCAAAGAAGAAAGAAAAGAAGTCGACCAAGAAGGTCTCGAAGAAGGAGCAATCATGACTCAGGGCTGCAACGAACTCGGTGGTTGCACTGAAGCCCGGCTTGAACGCATCTACGAATACCTCGATGGTGTGCTGGAAGCCGACGGCGTCGACGCAGTGCGCGCCCACCTCGAAGGCTGTGAAGAATGCCGCAGCGTCTACGACTTGGAATGCATCATCCGCAACGTCGTACGCCGCAGCTGCCACGATGCCGCACCGGAACAACTCAAATTCAAGATCCTTGACCGGCTAGAGGAAATCAAAGACTCGATGCCCGAAAGCGCTTGACGCGGCACACGCCTCAGTAGCGTCGATGGAAGGTGGCCGTTCTGACGTAGCTCTGGCCGTAGCGCTGACGGATCCGACCTAGCGCACAATAAGGGAGCCACAATAAACACAGCACAGTGCGTGTGGTTAAACGCTGGTGGGTCTGCACTCCACAATTCGTGGATAGTGCAGACCCACCAGCTTTTAAACGATCAAACGATCAGGTGTTTGGCTTCTTGCCGTGGTTCGCCTTGTTCCGGCGGCGATCCTTGCGCTTACGTGCACGCTTGCTGCTCATCGCGTCCTCCTTACAACGTCATAAATCTATGAACAATTCGTGATACTCGGGTGTCTCGCACCGAGCACTTCCGTCTATTATCGCATGCGACGGGCATGAGAATGAAAGTCAGCGAGTTGGCTCAGGGATACCAAGCCAGGTATACCAGCCGCGATGCATCACAAGCCACGCCATCAAACCGTGGCCCTGTTGCCCAGGAACACCGTTATTCGATGCCAAATCCGCGCGGTACTGCTCATGTTTCTCAAGCGGGCGGAAAGCATCCACGTAGAAATGGTTGCGACGCGTCGTCACATCCGCGAATGCGGCAGACAAACGGGCGATCTCCTGGTTGCGGTCGGCCTCAAGCCGCGGGGGAGGGCCCACCACAAACGTGCTCAACCCCAGCTGAGTTGCAGCATCTAAGATGTTGGCCAAGTTCAAACGCGACCGAGCCGTCGTGACCCCGTAGGTAGCATCCGCATCGGATAGCGCAAGGACCAAACGGTTCTCGCCGTCTTTAGCGAAACGACGCTGAGCCTCACCCAACCAGCGTTCAGCGAGCTCCTCAGTGGTCTCTGCCGGGGCAGGCAAAGCAAACGAGGTGATCTGCGCTGAATCGCTCGAAGTCCCAGCCAGAACACGCCCGAACCAACCCAGTGCACGGGGGTCGCCATGGCCGGCCAACAACTCGTCGCCAATAGCGACCAAACGGATGGCTCGCGAATCCACGCCAATATCCTTTCGACGGGGGATATGTTCCGCCTACCTCACGGAGCGCAACATCACGGAACGCAACAATATAGTGCGCCGTGTTCACTCTACCGGCGTATACACCCGCAAACGCGTAGCGGCGCGGTTATTCCACACAAGAAAACGGCCAGTAGTGGTTTAAAGCGGTAGGCCCGCCACATCCTCGAAAGGATGTGGCGGGCCTACCAGCCTGGTGGCGCGTGAAGCACCACACGCGGTTTAGTTGAACGCGGCCGTTTAGTTGAACGCGCGGTCCAACAGGTCCGCGTTCTCCTGGGCGTGAACCTTGGAGGAACCAGTCGATGGTGCCGCCGCAGCTGGGCGGGACACGACGGTGACCTCGCGGTCCAGAGTCGGCACAAGGTTGATTGCCATGAACGGCCATGGGCCCTGGTTCTCTGGCTCGTCCTGAACCCAACGGATATCAGCGTTCGGGTACTTAGCGAGCTCAGCTGCGATCTGTTCCTGAGGCAGCGGGTACAGCTGCTCAACGCGGACGATCGCGGTGGTCTCGTCCTTGTCCTTCTTACGGCGTGCAAGCAGATCGTAGTACAGACGACCCGAGACCAGCATGACACGCTTGACCTTCGATGCGTCAACATCGTTGTCCGGGATGACCGGCTGGAACGTCTGCTGGGTGAATGCCTCGATTGGCTGAGCTGCCGCCTTCAAGCGGAGCAGCTGCTTAGGCGTGAACACAACCATCGGTTTGCGTGGGCGCAGGTAGGCCTGGCGACGCAGTGCGTGGAAGTAGTTCGCACCCGTGGTCGGGTTGATTACTCGCATGTTGTCTTCCGCGCACAGCTGCAGGAAGCGTTCGATGCGTGCCGAGGAGTGGTCTGGGCCCTGGCCTTCGTAGCCGTGAGGCAACAGCATCACGACGGAGGAGCGCTGGCCCCACTTCTGTTCACCGGAGGAGATGAACTCGTCGATGATGGTCTGCGCACCGTTGACGAAGTCACCGAACTGGGCTTCCCACAGGACCAAAGCGTCAGTGCGCTCAACCGAGTAGCCGTACTCGAAGCCCAGAACCGCGTACTCCGAAAGCGAGGAGTCGTGGATCATGAACTTCGCAGCGTTCTCCTTGACCTGGTGCAGTGGGGTCCATTCGTCGTCGTTGGTGCGGTCGTGGAAGACCGCGTGGCGCTGAACGAACGTACCGCGGCGGGAGTCCTGGCCGGTGATGCGAACAGGAATGCCCTCAGAGGTCAGCGAAGCGAACGCGGTGAGTTCCGCGAAGCCCCAGTCGATGCCGCCGTTGACGGACATATCTGCACGGCGTTCGAGCAGGGTCTTGAGCTTCGGGTGAACGTGGAAGCCCTCAGGGATTTCCGTGTGAGCGTCACCGACGGCCTTGATGAACTCAGGGGTGATCGCGGTGTTGTCTGCACGTGGATCGGATACATCGGCGTCCTCAGCCTGAGCCTTTGGCATGCCAAGCGCACCGTTCGCGCCGACTGCAGGCATCGGGGTCGTCTGAGCCTTGTGGGTCTCAGAGAACGCGGCCTCGAGCAGCGACTGGTATTCCTTGAGTGCGCCGTCTGCTTCTTCCTGTGTGAGGTCGCCACGGCCCACGAGCGCTTCGGTGTAGAGCTTGCGGGTCGAACGCTTACCGTCGATCAGGTTGTACATGAGCGGCTGGGTCATCGATGGGTCATCGCCCTCGTTGTGACCACGGCGGCGGTAGCAGACCAGATCGATCACGACGTCGCGGTTGAACTTCTCACGGTATTCGAACGCTAGGCGACCAACGTGCACAACTGCCTCTGGGTCGTCGCCGTTGACGTGGAAGATCGGAGCCTGGATGGCCTTGGCGAAGTCGGTCGGGTAGACCGAGCTACGCGAGGAGCTTGGTGGGGTCGTGAAACCAACCTGGTTGTTGACAACCACGTGGATGGTACCGCCGGTGCGGTAGCCGCGCAGCTGCGAGAGGTTGAGGGTTTCAGCAACAACACCCTGACCGATCATTGCGGCGTCACCGTGGACGAGGATCGGCAGGACCGTGAAGCCGTCTGGGCCGCGGTCGATGATGTCCTGCTTAGCGCGGACGATGCCTTCGAGGACTGGGTCTACAGCTTCGAGGTGGGACGGGTTAGCGGCCAAGTAGATCTTGGTCGTGTTGCCGGACTCGGAAGTGAACGAGCCTTCGGTGCCGAGGTGGTACTTCACGTCACCGGAACCCTGGACGGTCGATGCGTCAACGGTGCCTTCGAACTCGCGGAAAACCTGTCCGTAGGTCTTGCCTGCGATGTTGGTGAGCACGTTGAGGCGGCCGCGGTGAGCCATACCGATGGCGGCTTCGTCGAGGCCTGCATCTGCGGCGTCGGAGATGATCGCGTCAAGCAGTGGGATCAGGGATTCGCCACCCTCGAGCGAGAAGCGCTTCTGACCGATGTACTTGGTCTGCAGGAAGGTTTCGAACGCTTCAGCCTGGTTGAGCTTACCGAGGATGCGAACCTGTTCGTCGCGGGTCGGCTTCTCGTATGGGCGCTCAAGCTTGGACTGGAACCATTCGCGCTCTTCTGGGTTCTGGATGTGCATGTACTCGATGCCGGTGGTGCGGCAGTAAGCGTCACGCAGGATACCCAGGATGTCGCGCAACGGGAGACGGTCGTGGCCGCCGAGCCCGCCGGTGACCCATTCGCGGTCAAGATCCCACAGCGTCAGGCCGTAGGTCTGGACGTCAAGGTCTGGGTGGAAGCGCATCTGGTAGGTCAGCGGGTTGGTGTCCGCGATGAGGTGGCCAGACGAGCGGTAGGACTCGATGAGCTGCTGGATGCGAGCAACCTTGTTGATCTGGAAGTCGGCATCAACCTGGTTGTCGACGGCCCAGCGGACCGGCACGTATGGGATGCGCAGCTGCTCGAATACGTCGTCCCAGAACTCGTCTGAGAGCAACTGGTTTTCGATTTCGCGCAGGAATTCGCCGGATGCTGCACCCTGGATGACGCGGTGGTCGTACGTCGAGGTCAGGGTGATGATCTTGCCGACGGCGTTGCGGGCCTTGACCTTTTCGCTGGTGCCGCGGTATTCGGCTGGGTAGTCGAGCGCGCCGACACCGATGATGGTTGCCTGGCCCTTGGAGAGGCGTGGCACGGAATGGACGGTTCCGAGGCCGCCCGGGTTGGTCAGGGAGACCGTGGTTCCGGCGTAGTCTTCCGCGGTGAGCTTGCCTTCGCGGCCGCGCTTGACGATGTCTTCGTAGGTTTCCCAGAAGGTCGAGAACGTCATGTTCTCGGCGCCCTTGATGTTCGGTACAACGAGCAGACGCGAACCGTCAGGGCGTGGCAGGTCGATTGCGATACCGAAGTTGACCTGGGCGTTATGGATTGCGACTGGCTTGCCGTCTTCTTCGTCGTAGCTGACGTTCATCGACGGGTTGAGCTTGAGTGCTCGGCAGATCGCGTATCCGATGAGGTGGGTGAAGGAGACCTTGCCGCCGCGTGCCCGACGCAGGTGGTTGTTGATCACGATGCGGTTGTCGATCAGCAGCTTGGCTGGGACGGCGCGGACCGTGGTTGCGGTTGGAACGGTCAGGGACTCGTCCATGTTCTTAGCGATTGCGCGGGCCGGGCCGCGGAGGCGCTCAACCTTGCTTGCGCTTGGATCGCTTGGGGCGTCTTCCTTCTTGGCTGGCTGCGCTGGCAGCTGGCTCTTCTGACGCGATGGTCGCACTGCTGGGGATGCCTGCGCTGGGGTTGCCGCTGGCTTCTCTTGCTTGGCGGCTGGTGCCGCGTGCTTTGGAGAGGAAGCCGGCTTGGCTGGTTCCTTTGCGGCGGCTGGTGCGGCTGGCTTGTTAGCAGTTGGAGCTGCGGGCTTCTCGTCGTTCGAGGGTTTTACTTGTTCGAAGAGCGAACGCCATTTCTCATCGACCGATGATGGGTCTGCGAGGAATTTTTGGTAGAGCTCGTCAACGAGCCACTCGTTTCCCCCGAACTCCTCTTTCAGCTGGTCGATAGACACGTCAGACACTAGGGATACGCCTCTTTCCGATGTTTTGTCTCGGAGTGTTTGATGGTGCTTCCGAGACTGTGTGCGCGTGTGTTCCGTACACACAGTTCAGGAGCATGATTATTCGACTCAACATCATACCGAACAGCGCGGGGGAGCACAGTGAGGATCGACACTCGTTGCGATGGAAATCTTGAACGCATTTTGTGAGCGAATTTTGAGCTTCTTCCATGAGCTCGGTGGGGGTGGTTCCTGTATAGTGGTGCCACTATGACACATCACTGTTACACGGGCGCGCGCGCTACTCATGCCCGCGCGGCCCAGCGATCGGAGCCTTCTAGTCCGGTCTTCGGATATTTCTCCTTTAACGCTCACCGCGGAGCCGACCTCTGATGTCGTGGCTCATGCTTGTATTAGGTCTCCTTTTGGTTTTGGGGACTGCGTTTTTTGTTGCGGTTGAGTTTTCGCTTGTGGCGTTGGATTCGACGTCAGTTAAAAAGGCCATCGACGAGGGTGACACTAAGGCCCGCCCGCTGTATAAGGCGTTGAAGTCGCTTTCTACGCAGTTGTCTGCGGTTCAGCTGGGCATCACGATTACGACGTTGTTGACGGGTTACGTCATCGAACCTGCGTTCAGCGCGTTGCTGGGTCCGGTCTTGGTTGGATGGGGTGTTCCAGAGGCGGCCGCGGGTGCGGTGTCCCTGGTGGTTGCGATGGTGGTCGCGACCCTGTTGTCGATGATTCTGGGTGAGCTGATCCCTAAGAATATGGCGATCGCCGATCCGTACCGGATTGGCCGCGCTCTGGCCCGCCCGCAGTTGATCTTCACGGCCGTTTTCAAGCCGGTCGTGATCGGGCTGAATGGTTTCTCTAACTGGGTTCTCGGCCTGTTCGGCATTGAGGCTAAGGAAGAGTTGTCGGGGGCGCGTACTCCGGCTGAGCTTCAGAGTTTGCTTGCGCGTTCGGCGCAGCAGGGGACCATGGATGCGAAGACTGCTAAGTTTTTGGCGCGAACGTTGGCCTTTTCGGAGCGTACGGCCGCGGATGTCATGACGCCTCGCATCAAGGTCGAGATGATCGAGGATGAGGCTCCGCTGCCTGCTCTGATTGATCAGGCTCGTCGCACTGGTTTCTCGCGTTTCCTTGTGTTCGGTGAGGACTCGGATGACGTTCTGGGTGCCGTGCACGTCAAGAAGGCTGTTTCGGTTCCGCGTGAGAAGCGCGATGAGCTGGTTGCCGGCACGATCATGCAGGATGTGATCCGGGTTCCGGAGACCGTGCAGTTGGATGATCTGATCGGTGAGTTGCGTGAAGCACCGCTGCAGATGGCTGTTGTGGTCGATGAGTATGGCGGTACCGCTGGCATGGTCACCTTGGAGGATTTGGTCGAGGAGATCGTGGGTGAGGTCGCTGATGAGCATGACCGCACGTCTCCTGGTGTTTTGCAGACTGCCGATGGCCGCTGGTTCGTGCCTGGCTTGTTGCGTCCGGATGAGGCTACGGATCAGATTCCTCGGTTGAAGGTTCCGGAGGGTCACGCGTATGAGACGTTGGGTGGTTTTGTGATGTCCGCGCTGGGTCGATTGCCTGTCGTGGGTGACACGCTGAAGGTCACAGGTGGCATGTTGCGTGTGACGCGTATGGAGAAGCGGCGTGTTGATCGTCTCGAGTTTGTTCCGGCTCCGGAACAGGACGGTGCCGATGCCTCCGCTGAGGCTGAGGGGGTGCAGGCGTAATGGACTGGTGGGGTCTTGTATGGCTTGTTGTCCTTTTGGCTGCTAACGCGTTTTTCGTTGCGAGTGAGTTCGCGGTGATGTCGGCTCGTCGTGCTCAGATTGAGCCGAAAGCTCAGGCAGGGCAAAAGAGTGCGAAGACGGCGCTTCAGGCGATGGAGCATGTCACGATTGTCTTGTCGGTGTGTCAGCTCGGTATCACAGTGTGTTCGCTGTTGATCTTGATCGTCGCTGAGCCTGCGGTGCATCACTTGTTTGAGATTCCGCTGCACGCGATTGGCGTTCCGGAATCGGTCATTTCGATTGTCGCGCTCGCCGCAACGCTGATCGTGGTGACGTTCCTGCATGTGACGGTCGGTGAGATGGTTCCGAAGAACTTCTCGGTTTCGATGGCTGACAAGGCTGTTCTGATCTTGGCGCCGCCGCTCATGCTCATTTCTAAGGCGATGCGTCCGATTGTGGTCGCGTTGAACTGGATCGCTAACCACGCGGTCCGGGCCTTGGGGCTGGAACCGAAGGATGAGGTTGCGTCGTCGTTTACCGTGGATGAAGTTCAGCAGATCGTCGAGGAATCCACTCGTACGGGTTTGGTCGACGACGAGGCCGGACTGCTCTCGTCTGCATTTGAGTTCTCGGATCAGGTGGTGCGTGACATCGCTGTTCCGATCGACGATGTTGTGACGCTGGATGTCGACATCACTCCTGAGGAGTTTGAGCGTGCAGTTGGGCGCACTGGCTTTTCGCGGTTTGTGATGGTCGACGAGGATGGCGACCTGATGGGGTACCTCCACCTGAAGGACGTCATGGGGGTTCCGCTCGAGGACTCGCACCGCCCGATGCCTATCACCCGTGTTCGATCGCTGGTCAACCTTGGCGCGGATGTTGATGTTGAGAAGGCTCTTGCTGTGATGCAACGGACGGGTTCTCACGTGGCACGCGTTTTGGATGACGCCGGGGAGACGATCGGGATTCTCTTCTTCGAGGATGTCTTGGAGACCCTCGTGGGTGAGATCCGGGACGCGACCCAGCAGCAGGGGCAACGCCGACTCAACGTGTCTACCGAGTAAGGGATCTCACTTCTGTCTGTGTGATGATGCGTGAGCCCCATACGCTATTGTTACTGAGAATAGTTTGCAATAGCGATGTGGGGCCTCGTGGTGTCCATCGCGTAAACATGGAAGGTTCCAAAGATGGCATTCGCAACCACCTCGCGCCCTCGGGCCGCTAAGGTCAAAGGCTTGCTCGGCTTGGCCACTGCACTCAGCTTTGGCTTGGCCGTCACCGGCTGCTCGGCAGCAGAGGACGGCAAGGGCAAGGAAGGAAGCGCGACTGAGCAGCTGAACATCGTTGCGACGACCAACGTTTACGGCGATATCGCCTCGAGCGTTGCTGGGGAACACGGCAAGGTCTCGAGCATTATTAGCAACGCGGCTCAGGACCCGCACTCGTATGAAGCCACGGCCAAAGACAAGCTTGCGATCAGCAAGGCCGACGTCGTCATCATCAACGGTGGCGGTTACGACTACTTCGCCGAACAAATCATCGAGGACCTCGGTGACAAGGCTCCGACCGTAGTGAAGTCCTTCGAGGGCGAAGGCCACAGCCACGATCATGGCCATGATCATGGTGAAGAGGGCCACGATCACGATCATGGTGAAGAAGGTCATGACCACGACCACGAGCACGGTGAAGAAGGTCATGACCACGACCACGAGCACGGTGAAGAGGGCCACGACCACGGCCATGATCATGACGAGGAGGGCCACGACCACGGCCACGAGGGTCACAGCCACGAGCACGGCGAAAACGAGCACGTGTGGTACGACTTGGACCACATGGAGGAGTTCGTAGGTGAAGTCGGCGAGGCACTCGCAAAGGCCGACCCGGACAACGCGAAGACCTACGAGGAGAACGCTTCCAAACTCGCCAAGGAGATCTCGGACGTGACTGACTCCGAGGACTTCAAGGCAGCTGAGAAGAAGCTCAAGGGTAAGTCGTTCATGATGACGGAGCCGGTTCCGGAAGCATTGCTCGACGAGCTCGGCATGGAGGACGGCACGCCGGAAGGCCTTTCGTCGGCGGTCGAGGCTGGCCAGGAGATCCCTGCGCTCGTCATCAAGCGTGCTGAGGATTCACTCAAGCAGGGTAAAGTTCAGCTGTTCGCTTTCAACTCGCAGACTGCTGACCCGCAGACTAAGAAGCTGTACGAGTCGGCTAAGAAGGCGGGCGTCCCGACGGTCGACGTCACTGAGACGATTCCGGAAGGTAAGTCGTTCGTTGAATGGATGAAGGACAACGTCGCCGCTATCGCTAAGGCTGTAGACGCGAAGTAGTCCTGATCAATTTTTGGAGTACACCTCACACATGTCTGAACACGCTAAAGCCCCCGCGGTTGAGCTGATTGACGCTCATCTGCGTTTTGGGGACCGCGTTATCTTCGATCGCCTGAATCTCACGATCGAACCAGGTGAGTTCGTCGCCGTCCTGGGGCCGAATGGTGCCGGGAAGACCACGTTGTTGAAGGTTCTGCTGGGTATGCAGAACCTCACGAGTGGTGAGGCGCGCATCGCCGGGCATGGTGTGAGCACTAAGGAACATGATGTTTCCGTGATCCCTCAGCAACGTCCCATCCCCGAGGGGACCCCTCTTCGGGGGTGGGACATGGTTGCGCAGGGATTAGATGGCGAACGATGGGGTCCTCGGCTTTTCGATCCGCGTCGCCGCCGCTTGAAGAAGCGCGTGGACGAGCTCATTGAGCGAGTCGACGCAACGTCGTATGCGATGCGGCCTGTGTGGCAGCTTTCTGGTGGCGAGCAGCAGAGGTTGCGTGCCGCGCAAGCGTTGGCGAGCAACCCAGCATTGCTGTTGTGCGACGAGCCGTTGCTGTCCTTGGATGTTGCACGTCAGCAGGAAGTCACTAAGCTCATCGCCGAGCAGGCTCGGGTTGAGGATTCGGCGATCATTTTCGTGACCCACGAGATCAACCCGATCTTGCCGTACGTGGACAGGGTCCTCTACTTGGTCGAGGGGCAGCACCGCATCGGTGCTCCTGAAGACGTCATCAACACCCACACGCTCTCGGAGCTGTTCGGGCGTCGGATTGACGTTGTTCGCTTGGGCGGACGCGTCGCGATTCTGGGCAGTGAAGATCACGCCCATCACGATCACGCTCACGACCATGACGGCTACGGTGAGGAGGTGCGCCGTGGGGCCTGAGATTTGGGAACGGATCTTCTCGTTTGAGGATTACGGTGAGCTCCTTGCTCTCGTGTGGCCGAGCATTATCGCGGGCGCGCTGCTCGCGGTCATGGGCGGCGTCGTTGGCGTCATGGTCATGACCCGCGACATGGGCTTCGCGGTCCACGGCATCGCGGAGCTGAGCTTCGCAGGCGCCTCGATCGCGCTGTTGCTTGGTTATGACGTCGTGACGGGCTCGATGGTCGGTTCGATTCTCGCCGCCCTCATCATGGGGCTTCTAGGATCCGGTGCGCGTGAAAGGAACGCAATCACGGGCGTCATGATGCCTTTCGGGCTCGGCTTGGGCATCCTGGCGTTGTCCTTGTATCAGGGCCGGAGCGCAAACAAGTTTGGTCTGCTGACCGGCCAGATCGTCGCGGTGGATGATTCCCGCTTGAGCTCGATCGCGATCGGCACCGCTCTTGTTCTAGCGTTGCTGGCGTTCATGTGGCGGCCGCTCATGTTCGCTTCGACCGACCCGTGGGTCGCTAGCGCTCGTGGCGTTCCAGTGGCAGGACTATCGACCGCGTTCATGATCGTTCTGGGCATCGCGGTTGCGTTGTCGATCCACATCGTGGGTGCGCTGTTGGTTTTGGCGTTGCTGATCACGCCAGCGGCTGCGGCGATGCGGTTGACAGCGAGCCCCGGCAAGGTTGTTGTTCTGTCGGTTATTTTCGCCGAAATCTCGCTCGTGGGCGGGCTTCTGCTCTCCCTCGCCGGATCGCTTCCCGTGAGCCCTTACATCACGACGATCTCGTTTGTGATCTGGTTGATCGCGCGGGCCATAGGGTCGCGCACGATGGCGTGGAAACAGTAACGCTGAACGGCTACCGGCTGCGGGAACAGTCCGGGCAGTAGCCGTTGATCTCGAGGTTATGGTCGATACCCGTGAAGCCGTAAGCGGCAGCGAGTTGGTCGGCCCATTCTTCAAATTCGGGGGCGTCGATTTCTTCTGCAGCGCCGCACTGGCGGCACACGAGGTGATGGTGATGCCCTTCGTCGGTGCAGCGGCGGAAAGCCATCTCTCCGCTTTCAGTGCGAACCTGGTCTACAAGACCGTCCTCATGCATCTGGGTGAGCGACCTGTAGATGGTCGCGAGTGAAACCGTGTCTCCGTGGCTGAGCATGCACTGGTGGATCTCTTGCGCGGTTCGGAAATCATCGTGGCGGTCGAGTTCTTCTTCAAGAAGTGCACGCTGACGAGTGTTGCGGCGCACAGGTGTTGCCGGTTTATTCGACATACGTTCTCCTCAACTCACAACCGGGTCAGGGTTACGGCACGAACACGTAACCACGCGTCCCACCAGTTTAGTGTGCGGGTGCGACGGGCGTGCGTAAAGTAGAGACATGACACCTGCGAAGATTCCTTCCGTCACCGTTCTCGCCGAGGCGCGCCGACGCGCCGAACAAGCCGCCCAGGAAGCCAAAACCTCCAACGCGGAGAAACAAGCAGACGACACAACAGCAACGGAAGGGGAGGCGCCCGGCCAACCTGACCCGCGCGTCGGGCGTAAAGACAAAGTTCTGCCAGCGCGTTTCCCTCAAGACGGCGAGGACCTCTTCACCGCAGAAGAATGGGAAGCCCAGCGTCTCGCGGCGTTCCAGGGTAAGGCTCACGAAGCGCTCGCCGTGGGCGTGCGGGAGCTAGGTGCGCCGCTGGAAGAGCTCGCGATCCCGCGCCGTGCTGCCGGGCCGAGGGATATCGTCATCGACCTTGAATACTGCGGCTTGTGCCATTCGGATGTGCACACTGCCCGCGGCGAATGGGGCTCTCGCGCGGTTCCGCTCGTGACGGGGCATGAGATGGTGGGGCGCGTGTGCGCGGTTGGTTCCGAGGTGCAAAGCTGGCAGGTCGGCGAGCGCGTGGGCGTGGGCTGCATGGTGGGTTCGTGCCGCGTGTGCGAACCGTGTAAGCGCCAGGACGAGCAGTTCTGCATCCACAACGCCGTGGGAACCTACGGTACGTGGGATGAGCCGCATTCGGAACGCACCCAAGGTGGTTATGCGACGAGCATCGTGGTTCCCGAGGATTTCGTCTTGCGCATTCCAGAGAAGATTGGTCCCGCGCACGCCGCGCCGTTGCTATGCGCCGGCATCACGATGTACGCGCCGCTCGAGGACCTACGTGTTGGGCCGGGGGACAAGGTTGCTGTAGCCGGTATCGGCGGATTGGGGCATATGGCGGTCAAGCTTGCCGCCGCGATGGGCGCCGAGGTCACCGCGCTGACCCGGACGCAAGCGAAAGCCGAGGATGCACGCCGGCTAGGTGCCCACGACGTCGTGCTCACGACGGATGAAGGCTCGATGGCAGCGGCTCGTGGTCGCTTCACGGTGCTCGTGGACGCGATTTCCGCGCCTCACGATGTGAATGCTCTTCTGGATCTGTTGGCTCCGCGAGGCACTGTGGTGCTTGCGGGTCTGCCGGCAGATGCGGATGGTTCAGAGATGCCGCTGGTTGATCCGCGCACCCTGGTGAACCGGGGCCTGCGGTTGGCTGGAACCAAGATCGGTGGGATCGAACAGACTCAGCGCATGCTCGAGTTCTGTGCTGACCACGGTGTTGTTCCCGACATCGAGATTGTGACCGCCGCTGACATGAATGAGGCATGGGACCGGATGGTCGCGGGCGAACTCCACTACCGTGGTGTATTGGATATCGGTAGTTTGGATTCGCATCTGAACGCATAACCAGTAGTTAGATCGCCCGCGGGTGCGGGCTTGTGGAGAGGATGTTCCGTGGCAACGTTGTTTACCCGAATTATCGACGGTGAGCTTCCGGGCCGCTTCGTGTGGACGGATGACACGTGTGTAGCGTTCTTGTCGATCGGCCCGATCACGCAGGGCCACACGCTCGTTGTTCCGCGTGAGGAAGTCGATAAGTGGACGGACGCATCCCCTGAGCTGGTTGCGCATCTTTCCACGGTGGCTCAGACGATCGGCCAGGCTCAGCTCAAGGCCTTCGGCGCCGAGCGTGCCGGCCTCATGGTCGCTGGCTTCGAGGTCGATCACCTGCACGTTCACGTGTGGCCAACCAACTCGCTTGAGGACTACAACCTCGATAACGTCCAGAACGACGTGGCGGCTGAGCTTTTCGACGAAGCGCAACGCAAGATCCTCGATGCGCTCAAGGAAGCCGGCCACGGGGCCAACCTTCCTCAGTAGCAGCTAGTGCTGGGCTTCTCGCAGCGCGGTTCGGATCCGTTTAGGGGATACGGACCGCGCTGTTCCCAATTCTTGGGCGAACAATGACACCCGCTGTTCTTCGAGTAGCCACTTGATGTCCAGGAGCTTCTCCGAAGGGGCGGCGCCCTGCGGGACGGCGTCGAGGGCGTCGTCGTAGGCGTCTTCGAGATCTTGGATGATGTCAGTGTTTTCGAGGTCGCGGGTCAGCGCTCCGGCTTCAACCTTGTCGAGACGTTTCTCGATCGCTTCCATGTAGCGCGGCAAGTGCATGACGTTGTGCCCGCCTGCCGCGGCCACGAAGCCCGGATATAGCAGCCCGCGCAGTTGGGAACGGATATCCGAGACCGTATCGGCCAGCGCGTTCGAGGTGATCGAATCGAGCCGCGCCTGGATCCGGTTGGCGCTTGCAAGCGTCTTTTCGAGGCTCTTGATGAGCCCCAACGTGGTTTCGGTGAGCTCGCCACGGGCGTGATTGAAGAGGGCCTTGAACCCGGCCTCATCCAGCGGCGTTTGAGGCGGGGTCAGCTGGTCGATCGCGGCATAGACCGCGTCTTTGACGAACGTGTCCACGTCCCCGTGCGGTGTCCGAGCGAACGCGATCTTCTCGCGGCTGGTCAGGTGATCCATGACGTAGCGCTGAGGAGACGGGACCGTGAGCGCAAGTAGGCGGATGGTCCCGCGGCGGTGGCCCACGGTGCGTTCCGCAACCGACCGGTAGATCGTGATGCCCGCCGTGTCTTTGAGGTCGGTCAGCCCCGGGTAGCCGGTAATGTCACGGCCACGCACGGTTGCTGAAACCTCCTGCGGGAAGCGTTGCTCCGGGAGATCGGGCGGCCACTGAGTGAGCCCGCGCTGCTCCCACACGCTGGATGCTGTATCAACGCCCGATGCGGTGGCCGCATTCGCTTTAGGGCCCGGCTTAGGTGCTGGCTTAGGTGCTGATTTTCCGCCCGGCTTCCCGGAGGTCGTTGCTGCCTGCTTGCCGCCAGCGCGCCGCTTGGCCTCGCCAAGCTGCTCGGCGGAAACTCCGAGCTCGGACGCGATCGCGGCACGGTTTTGGCTCGCAAGCTGCGCCTGCAGAGCTCGCAGATCCTTCGAATCCCCGAGGATCTTGCCGCGCGCACCGATGACCTGAAACGTCGGCTTGAGATAGTCAGGAACGCGTTCCAGATCCCAAGACCCAGGCGGGATCACCTCGCCGCGGAGCCTGCGCAACGCAAGTTCGAGGCTAGGAAGCAACGCATCGGTTGCCGGATCAAAGTCTTCAGCCAGCGCATCAGCGGCGGCCTGGGCCACATCGGGCGCTGGGACGAAAGCCTTACGCACCTGCTTAGGCAAGGAACGGATCAAGGCCGTGATCAACTCGACGCGGAACCCCGGGACATGCCACTGGAACGGCTCGGGGCTGAGCTGGTTGAGGAACACGATCGGAACGCGAACATACACGCCGTCGCGGCCGGCACCCGTGGGGTCGAACGCGTAACGCAGCTCAAGCGAGAGGTCATCGTCCACGCGCCACTGCTGTGGGTAGGCGTCGTGATCAAGCTCTTCGCCGTCGGCCTGAAGGAGCTTCTCCGGGTCGAAGTCCAGCAGGTGGGGGTTCTCGCTGCGGGCGCCCTTCCACCAGCGGTCCAAAGCACGCTGATCGGTCACGTGCTCGGGGATGCGCTGATCGTAGAAGTCGAAGAGGGCGTGGTCGTCGGCGAGCAGGTCGTGCCGACGCATGCGGGTCTGCATCTCCTCGACCTCACGCAAACGCTTGAGGTTGCGGCGGAAGAACGCGTGATGCGTGTCCCAATCACCTTCAACCAGCGCGTGACGGATGAACAGCTCGCGTGCAAGCGCCCGGTCCAAACGCGACAACTGAGCGCGGCGCCGTGGGACCACCGTGACACCGAACAGCGTGACCTTCTCATAGATCAACGCCGCCCCCTGCTTGCGCGACCAGTGCGGCTCCGAATGCGAAACCTTGATCAGGTGCGGGGCGACCTTCTCGACCCAGTCCGGATTGAACTCAGCGACGGTGCGCGCCCACAGGCGCGAGGTCTCCACAAGCTCGGCGGCCATCGCGAACTCAGGCTTGCGCTGAGCCAGCGCCGAGCCCGGGAAGATCGAGAAACGCGTGCCTCGCGCGCCCGCGTACTCGCGCTTGCGTTCGTCCCACGAACCGATGTGCGAAAGCAGGCCGCTCAGCAACGCCATGTGGATCGCGTCGTGCTTGTTGACCGGATCGACATCGCGGTTCGGTACTGCGATGCGTAACGGCTTGACGAGCTTGCGTAGCTGCTCGAACAGGTCCTGCCATTCGCGTACCCGCAGATAGTTGATGAACTCCGCGCGGCACATACGCCGGAAGGCCGAGGACGAGAGCTCCCGCTGTTGCTCCTGCAGGTACCGCCACAGGTTGAGCAGGCCCGTGAAGTCGGATTTCTTGTCAGCAAAGCGTGAATGCAACTCCGCCGCCTTGGCGCGGTTACCGGATTCCTCCGATGGGCGCTCCCGTGGGTCTTGAATCGACAGTGCCGCGGCGATCACCAAAACCTCGGTAGCCGCCGAATGCTTCGCGGCCTCAAGGATCATGCGTCCCAAGCGCACATCCACCGGTAGACGAGCAAGATCGCGCCCGATGCGGGTCAACGGACCGCGCGGTTGCTGAGGCCCGCGGTCACGTCGTCCGCGGCGGCCGCGTGGCTTGCCCTGTTGTTGCTGGCGCTGTTGCTGCTGGCCTGTGTTGTGCTGAGTTGGCTCGGTGAGCGCGCCAAGCTCACGCAGCAGCGTCACGCCGTCGCGCACAGCACGCGCCGGCGGAGCCTGAACGAACGGGAAGTCAGCGATATCGTCCGGGGTCTGGATGACCTTCATCGCGGCCATCTGCAAAATCACAGACGCGAGGTTGGTGCGCAGAATCTCCGGATCAGTGAACTCCGGGCGGGATTCGAAGTCCTCTTCCGAATACAAACGGATAGCGATACCGTCAGCAACACGGCCCGAACGGCCCGAACGCTGTCGGGCGGAAGCCTGCGAAATCCGCTCGATCGGCAACCGCTGAACCTTGGTCCGGGTCGAATACCGAGAAATACGCGCAAGCCCCGTATCCACCACGTACCGGATCCCCGGAACCGTCAGCGAAGTCTCCGCGACGTTGGTCGCCAACACGATCCGCCGCTTCGAACCCGGCGCGAAAATACGATGCTGCTCCGCCATCGACAACCGACCAAACAGCGGCAAGACCTCGCTGTTACGCAACCGCGGCGTCGAACTAATGACCCCGTTGAGCGCCTGCTGAGCATCGCGGATCTCGCGCTCGCCGGAGAAGAACACCAAAATATCCCCGGGACCTTCCGAGGCCAACTCTTTGACCGCATCGACCACCGCCGAGGTCATATCCACATCAGCGGGAATCGACGCCGGATCCAGCTCATCTGCGCCATCGTTCGGGTCCTCACCCACGGGGCGGTAGCGGATCTCGACCGGGTACGTACGGCCCGAAACCTCGATGATCGGCGCCGGAACGAGCTCGCCTTCGACGTTCTTGGTCGCGAAGTGGCGGGCGAAAGACTCCGGGTCGATCGTCGCCGACGTGATGACAACCTTGAGGTCCGGCCGCTGGGGGAGAAGACGCGCGACGTGCCCCAAGAGAACATCGATGTTGAGGGAACGCTCGTGCGCCTCGTCAATGATGATGCCGGAGTAGCGGGACAGCTGCGGATCGCCCGCGATCTCCGCGAGCAGAATGCCGTCCGTCATGAGCTTGATGCGGGTCTTCTTCGACGACTCATCCGTGAACCGGACCTGATAGCCCACATCATCGCCGATGGTGGTGCCCAGCTCCTCTGCCAAACGCTCAGCCACCGAACGCGCCGCGATACGGCGCGGCTGAGTGTGCGCGATCATGCCGCGCTCGCCAGGCTCAGCGTCAGCAACGCCTAAAACCTCGGCGAGCATCTTAGGGAGCTGGGTCGTCTTACCCGAACCCGTTTCACCCGCAACCACGATCACTTGGTGACGGTTCAGCGCGTCAACGATCTCGTCACGCGCGGCTGAAACCGGAAGCTCTGGAGGATACGAAATGGTCATCGACATGGTGAGCCCATTCTAAAGTCTGCGGTTCTAAGGTGTGTCTGCGGTTCTTTGGTTTGTCTGAGGGTCTAGGTGTGTGGAGTTTCGTGCTGTGCGTAAGGCCGGCGGCTAGGCGCCGGGCAGGGAGGCCTCGGCTGCGGCTTCCCACGTGAAATCAGACGAGATAGGGGAGCGGCGGGCATACGCGAGAGCCCACGGGCCACCCACCTCGATCAGTGAGGAATCCTCGACCCCGCCGATGATGCGCGGGGCGAAACCCATGCGGGTGAACAGGTCCAGCACGGTTTGGAGCCGGGGATCGCTCGCTGGCGCGGATGCCACGAGAGGCAGTGCGGCCGGAACCGAGCCGTCAGCGCCGAGCGCGGCGGCCTCGGCCCACACCGACGCGTCAAGATGCGTCAAACCGTGAACATGCACACAGCCGGCAGGCAAGCGTTGAGCAAGCTCCTGCCCGGCGGAACCCGCCGGAACATACATCGCCTGTTTAGGACCCAACGCAGTCATCTCGACCGGATTCGAAATGTCCACGACCGCTGTGCCGGCCAATGCGTCACCCAAGCCGGCAACAACATCGTTGATCGCCGAGCCAAACGGCAACGCAAGAATCACAACATCAGCCGGCGGGATCTCAGAGCCGCCTTTAATGAAGCCGCCTACAGCTGACGCGGCGTCGGGGGCCGCAACCACCACATCGTCGGCAACCACCGCATCGTTCGCAACCGCATCGCGGGCGTCATCGATGACCCAGCCCAGCGTCTCAGAGTTACGCGACCACACCACCAAGCGGCCACGCCCCGCCCCAATGCCTGCCCCAGTGGTCGCCAAAGCCCGCGCGCACAAAGGAGCCAACTCCTGAGCCGCAAACCCAGAACCTAACAACGCAACCGTCGTCACGAAACCACCTGCACAAACAACGAAACCCATGCTTAAACGAAAAAGCGCCCCCGAAAGGATTCGAACCTTCGACCTTCCGCTCCGGAGGCGGACGCTCTATCCACTGAGCTACGGGGGCACAGCCACACAAAGTGTACGGCCGTCCTAGACAATAGCACCCCAGCCCGCGCGTGAGCGAATGCACCCCATCCGGAACCGTCACAACTGCCGCGCTGTGACACATCTGCAATCCGCGATGCATCACGGGCTCAGCCTCGGTAGGATGAAGCCTTGTGACTCCAGAACAGCTTTCCGCGCACCTCACCGAGATCCTCAACGCCCTCAGCAACGAGGGGCGGCTCAACGTCGACCTGCCAGAAACCGTCAAGGTAGAGCGACCAAAGAACCGTGACCACGGGGACTGGGCTACCAACATCGCCCTCCAACTCGGTAAGCGAGCCGGGCTCGCACCACGCGAGCTCGCTGAGATGATCGCCGAGAAGCTCACCGCAACACCAGGTGTCGCCTCCGTGGACATCGCGGGCCCAGGGTTCATCAACGTGACCCTCGACACCGCGGCCGCCGCCGAGATCGCGCGCACCATCGTCGAAGCCGGTGCAACCTACGGCAACAACGATGCGCTCGCCGGCCACAACATCAACATGGAGTTCGTGTCCGCGAACCCAACCGGCCCGCTCCACATCGGCCACACCCGCTGGGCGGCGCTCGGCGATTCGATCGTGCGCATGCTGCGCGCATCCGGCGCCGACGTCACCGCCGAGTACTACATCAACGACGCCGGCTCCCAGATGGACGTGTTCGCGACCTCGATCTACCGGCGCATGCACGGCCTCGAAGTCCAAGAGGGCGGCTACCCGGGCCAGTACATTGCCGACATGGCCGAGCAGATCCTCGCTGACGACCCGAGCGTCAAGGACCTCAGCGAAGCCGAGGCCCTGCCAGTTCTGCGTGAACGCGGCTACGCCCTGCAGATGAAAGACATCAAAGACACCCTCGCCGACTTCGGCGTGCACTTCGATGTCTACTTCTCCGAATCCGACCTGCACAACCAGGGCAAAATCGAAGAAGCCGTGGCACGCCTCAAGGAACAGGGGCACGTCTACGAAGAGGACGGCGCCATCTGGCTACGCACCTCCGAATTCGGTGACGACAAGGACCGCGTCCTGATCCGAGCCAACGGAGCTCCAACCTACTTCGCCGCAGACGCCGCGTACTACCTCAACAAGCGAGACCGCGGCTTCGCCGAGAAGATCTACCTGCTCGGTGCAGACCACCACGGCTATATCGGCCGCCTCAAAGCCATCGCAGCCGCAGCCGGCGACGATGCCGCAGCCAACATCGAAATCCTGATCGGCCAGCTCATGAGCGTCAACGGCGCGCGCTTGTCCAAGCGTGCCGGCAACATCATCGAGCTCAAGGACCTCATCGAATGGCTCGGAACCGACGCGCTGCGCTACTCGCTTGAGCGCGTCCCAGCGGACTCGCCGATCGACCTCGACCCTGAGGTTCTGCGCACCGCAACCAACGAAAACCCTGTTTTCTACATCCAGTACGCCCACGCACGCTCCCGCCAAGCGGCCCGTGCGGCAGCCGACCGCGGCGTCGATCGCTCCGTGTTCGACGCGAGCCTGCTGAACCATCCGGCAGAAAACGACCTGCTCGCGGCGCTCACCGCCTACCCATCGGCAGTCGCGGCAGCAGCCCAGCGCCGCGAACCACACCGCGTTGCTCGCCACATCGAATCCGTGGCCGCTGCCTACCACACGTGGTACGCCGCATGCCGCATCACCCCAGTCGGTGACGAAGCGGTCGAGGATGTCCACCGCACCCGCTTGTGGCTCAACGACGCCACCACCACGGTCATCGCCAACGGCCTCGAACTGCTCGGCGTAAGCGCGCCAGAGAAGATGTGACACAGAAAACATGTGACATAGAAAAGATGTGACACAGAAAAGATGCGACACCTCCCGTAACAAGGCGGTACGAATCGACACGGGCGAACTAGCATCACTGCGAAAGACGCAACGTGAAGGACTGTGAAGGACCCTGATGAGCACAACACACGCATCGCCGTTGGCGCCTGACTGGTTGACGGTCCCAGAGAACTTCAGCGACCTCGAACGCCCCAACACGCCGCGCCTGTTTCCGCGGTCAGCTCGTCGTGACCCTTCCGGCCAGCTCGTGCTGGGTGGGGTTTCCGTGGAGACTCTTGCACGGACGTATGGGACGCCGATCTATGTGATCGACGAGGACGAACTGCGCACCCGTGCCCGTGCGTTCAAAGAAGCGTACGATGCGGCCTTTAGTGATCTGTGTGGTGGCGCGGACGTCTACTATGCGGGCAAAGTTCTGCTGACGAGCGACGTGGTCCGCTGGGTCACCGAAGAGGGCTTGCGCATCGACACCGCTTCCGGCGGGGAGATGGGGCTCGCGCTTGCCGCTGGAGCTGATCCGGCGCACATCGGTCTGCACGGCAACAACAAGTCCGATGCGGAGTTGCGCCGCGCTATCGACGCCGGCGTGGGCCGCATCATCGCGGATTCGCTTGAGGAGATCGAACGCATCAATCAGATCGCTGGAAGCCGGGGAGCGACCGCGCCCGTCATGTTGCGGTTGACCCCCGGTGTTCACGCATCGACCCACGAGTTCATCGCGACCGCGCACGAGGACCAAAAGTTCGGGCTCTCGATGACGCCGCGACCAGGCGCAGAGCTCTCGGCCGCCGCGCAAGCAGTTGCGCAGGCCCTCGAAGCCGAGAACGTCGAGCTCATCGGCCTGCACTGCCACATCGGCTCGCAGATCTTCGAATCCGCAGGTTTCGAGGAAGCGGCCCGGCGCTTGCTCGGCTTCATCGCATGGGTCAAGGAAACCCATGGCGTTGAACTCGGCGAACTCGACCTTGGCGGCGGCTACGGCATCGCCTACACGGAAGCCGATAGCCCACGCGAACCACACGAGATCGCCACCGGAATCGCGGCAGTGATCCGCGAAGAAACCGAACGCCTCGGCATCACGTGCCCGCGCATCTCGATCGAACCGGGCCGCTCCATTGCAGGCCCCGCCGGCGTAACCCTCTACAGCGTCGGGACCATCAAAGACGTCACCGTGGAAACTGAAGCAGGGGAGTCCGCCGCCCGCCGCTACGTCTCCGTGGACGGCGGCATGTCAGACAACGCGCGCCCGGTGCTGTACGACGCCGACTACTCCGCGATCCTCGCCTCGCGCACATCTCACGCGCCGGGTGTTCTCTCGCGGGTTGTTGGGAAACACTGCGAATCTGGCGACATCGTGGTCCGCGACGTGTACCTGCCTAACGACGTCATGCGGGGCGACATCCTGGCCGTACCAGCCACCGGCGCATATTGCTTCGTTTTGTCATCGAACTACAACATGCTCACACGTCCTGGCATTGTTGCTGTTAAGGACGGTAAGCACCGGCTCATCGTGCGCGGCGAAACAGTCGATGATCTCTACGCGCGCGACCTGGGGCTTCAGGATCTGGGGCTTCAGGGCTAGCTAGGCGTCCAAAGCCACGGAAGCTAAAGCCACGACCACCATCGGCCCGCCAGCGCACGGAGCAGGCCGAGAACTCAGCAGATGAGTCATCAGCGGATGAGTCAGCAGACGAGGAATTGAGGAATCAACAACCTATGACCACCACATTGAAAGTAGCCTTGCTGGGCGCCGGAACTGTTGGGGCCGAGGTTGCCCGAATTCTGCGTCAAGATCAGGACGTTCTGCGGGAAAAGACCGGGGCTTCGCTTGAGCTGACCCACGTGGTCGTTCGCAATACTGAGGCCGACCGCGGCCCGTGGATTGACCGCGGCATTATCTCCGCCGACGCCTCGGCTGCTATCGCCGATGCGGATGTCGTCATCGAACTCATGGGCGGCATCGAACCGGCTAAGAGCTACATCGTTGAAGCGCTGTCCGCCGGCAAGGATGTGGTGACGGGTAACAAGGCACTCATCGCGGAATCCGGCGCGGAACTCAACGCGCTCGCACGCGAAAAGGGCGCGCAGCTGTTCTATGAAGCCGCCGTGGCTGGTGCGATCCCGATCCTGCGCCCGATCTACGAGTCGCTTGCCGGCGACAACATCACCTCGGTCATGGGAATCGTCAACGGCTCAACCAACTACATCCTCGACAAGATGGACCGCGAAGGTGCGTCCCTCGATGCGGTCATGGAAGAAGCTTCCGCTCTCGGTTACCTCGAAGCGGACCCTTCGGCCGACGTCGACGGCCACGACGCAGCCGCCAAGGCCGCGATACTTGCGACCTACGCGTTCGGAACGCCGTACACGATCGACCAGGTCTACACGGAAGGCATCCGCTCCGTCACGGCGGGGGACGTCAAGGCCGCGCAAGAGAACAACCAGGTCATCAAGCTACTCGCGATCGTCAACAAGACCGAGACCGGCGTGAGCATGCGCGTCCACCCAGCGCTCATCTCACGCGAACACCCGCTCGCTGCCGTACACGGCGCGTTCAACGCGGTGTTCGTCGAAGCCGAAAACGCTGGCCAACTCATGTTCTACGGCGCCGGCGCTGGCGGGGCCCCAACCGCATCGGCCGTCATGGGCGACGTCGTGACCGCCGTGCGTCAACGCATCAGCGGAACCGCCGTCCAGCCGTTCACCCTGCCGGAAGGCCTGCCAGCCCTCACGATTGACGACACCGTGACCCGCTACGCGATCGGCATCGAGGCTGACGACACCACGGGTGTTCTCGCTCAGATCGCCCAGACGTTCGCTCAGCACGGCGTTTCGATCGAATCGATGAAGCAGGAGTCGCTCGCGGTTGAGGACGCGGAACAAGCCGGTGAGCCTCGCGCTCTGCTGCGCCTCATCACTCACGCCGCCCAGGAATCCGGTTTCGCGGCGACCGTTGAAGACCTTAAGAAATTGGACGTGGTCCGGGGCATCTCCTCGGTTCTGCGCGTTGAAGGAGGAGAAGCCTAAATGGCTCACCAGTGGCGCGGCGTGATCCGCGAATACGCAGACCGCCTACCGATCAGCAAGGACGATCGCATCGTTACGCTCGGCGAAGGTGGCACACCGCTGGTGTATGCGCCGGCTTTGTCGGAAGAGACCGGTAACGAGGTCTACCTCAAGGTCGAGGGCATGAACCCGACCGGTTCGTTTAAGGACCGCGGCATGACGATGGCGATCACGGCCGCCGTAAACGACGGCGCCAAGGCTGTTGTGTGTGCCTCGACGGGTAACACGTCGGCTTCCGCGGCGGCTTACGCGAAGCAGGCTGGTCTGACGTGTGCGGTTTTGGTTCCGGACGGCAAGATCTCGATGGGTAAGCTCTCGCAGGCGATCGCTCACGGCGCGCAGATCATCCAGATTGACGGCAACTTCGATAACTGCCTCGACGTTGCGCGAAAGCTTTCGGAGTCGTATCCGGTGTTCCTCGTGAACTCGGTCAACCCGAACCGCATTGAGGGCCAGAAGACGGGTGCGTTCGAGGTCGTGGACTTCTTGGGCGACGCTCCGGATTATCACTTCTTGCCAGTCGGTAATGCGGGCAACATCACCGCGTACTGGAAGGGCTACAAGGAGTACGCGAACAAGACCGAGAACCATCACGGTGAGGTCCTCGAGCCGGTAGCGAGCAAGACCCCGATCATGTGGGGCTTCCAGGCTGAGGGTGCAGCCCCGATCGTCAAGGGCCACCCTGTGCTTGAGCCAGAGACAGTGGCGACCGCGATCCGCATCGGTAACCCGGCGTCGTGGAAGCAGGCTGAAGCGGCCCGCGATGAGTCTGGCGGCCTGATCGACTCCGTGACCGATGAGCAGATTCTTGAGGCCCACCGCTGGCTTTCTTCGCGTGAAGGTGTCTTTGTTGAGCCGGCTTCCGCATCGGGCGCTGCTGGCCTTTTGAAGATGCACCGTGCAGGCAAGGCGCCGCAGGGCAAGACCATCGTGATCACCGTGACGGGCCATGGCTTGAAGGATCCGGAGTGGGCCGTGAAGTCCGCGCCGGCTGAGGAAGCCGCCCCACGTCAGTTGCCGTTCGATGTGCATACGGTTGCTGAGGCTCTGGGCTTGGTTTCTGCAGGCGAGGCTGGCGGCGACGCGTAGCCATGATGTGTGACGTTGAGCCGGTTCGTGATGAGCACGGCCGTTTGATGCTGGTGGCGGGGCGCGCCGTGACGGTACGCGTCCCCGCTACCAGCGCGAATCTCGGGCCCGGATATGACAGCCTGGGGCTTGCGCTCGGCTACGGCGACCGCTTGATGGTGCGCACGCGTCAGGAGGCGGGCGTTTCGGTTGAGATCAACGGCGAGGGCTCCGACACGTTGCCGCGGGATGAGTCTCACCTTGTTGTGAAGACGATGCGCCGCACGTGGACTGATCTTGGTGTATCCGCCGATGTGATGGATGCGGTTGGTCTTGAACTGATTGCTGAGAACCGGATCCCGCATGGACGCGGCCAAGGTTCTTCCGCTGCGGCGATCGTGAGCGCTGTTTTCGCGGCGGCCGGCCTGTTGGGGCTGGATACTGACCGGGAACGTGACGTTTTGTTCCAACTCGCGGCGCATTATGAGGGACATCCGGACAACGTCGCGCCGGCAGTGTACGGCGGCTATACGATGTCGTTCGCTGAGGACGCGGTCGATGTTTCTGAGCCGCGGACTGTTGACGAAGCCAGCGGGGCCGGTGAGGATTCCGATGCGGCAGTAGCGTGCGGGGCGACGTTAAGTCCCGTAGCGGGAGGCGAGTTTTCCACGGTGGCGGCGCGAGTTCACGCGCAGTTGACGCCTGTGGTTGCGGTTCCGGAAATGACGTTGTCCACGGATGCTGCCCGCAGTTTGTTGCCGGCAGTTGTGGATCATGCCGATGCGGCTGCTGACGCTGGGCGTGCCTCGCTTTTGACGTATGCGATCACGCAGGATCCGCGTCATCTGATGAGGGCTACTCGAGATTGGTTGCATCAGCGTTATCGCGAGGAAGCGATGCCAGAATCGGCGCAGCTGGTGCGCGCCGCGCGAGCCGCAGGGTGCGCCGCCGTGATTTCCGGGGCCGGGCCAACGGTCTTGGTGCTGGCGCATGGTGAAATCCATGCAGACGCAGCGTTAAAGGTTTTGAAAGAGGTCACCTCGGGCGGGGGCTGGGACGTGTTTATGCCTGGTCTTGACGAGCGAGGTGTTATGGTTGAGGTGTATCGGAACGCTTGATGAGCGTATGAGATACATGATCCACCGAAGTTCCGGCGTCATAAGCGTGCGCGCTGACGCGTGAAAGGAACGTTCATCGGGTGGATGGGGATCCTCCTCCGTCCCGGCGTAGCTACCGGTGATGTGTCTTGTGTGATTCCCTTTGCTGTGACCTTCATTTCTGGGGTCCAGTATGACCACATTTTTCCCAATAAGCACAGCTTCGAAAAGCGAACTGCGTGAAGTGTGCATGTGACGAGGGGAAGGAACCTTCGTGTCCCAAACCACCGCCGAGAACACCGGCGCATCTGTTGAGCAGACTGAAACGAAAGCTAAGGCTCCAGCGAAGAAGGCTTCTGGAGGTCTTGCTTCCTTGAAGTTGGCTCAGCTTCAAGAATTGGCTTCGCAGCTGGGTATCACTGGTGCTCGTCGCCTCCGTAAGGCTGACCTGGTGGCCAAGATTCAGGATCATCAGCGCGGCGGTGCCGTAGCTGACCGTGAGGCCGCTAAGAAGAAGGAAGAAGCCCAGAAGGCTCAAAAGGCCGGGCAGGAAGCTAAGAACGAGACTCAGAAGAAGGACTCCGAGAAGGATCGCGCCGCCAAGGCTGACGCTTCTGAGGGTGAGTCCACTTCCGCAAAGAAGTCCGATGCTTCAGCTCAGGACGCCGACTCTGCTGATGAGTCCGCACGTTCTGGTCGTGGCCGTCGTCGCCGCTCGTCTGCGGCTCCAGCTGGCGCCCCTTCGAAGGGGGAGAAGCACGCTGGCGAGGACTCCTCATCCCGCGACGGTGACAAGTCCCGCGACGGGGACAAGCCTCGTGACGAGAAGAGCCACTCCGAGAAGCACCAGAACGAGAACGAATCTGGTGACGGTTCGTCCGAGGACTCGAACAACGAGGGCGGCCGTAACCGCCGCGAAACCCGCAATCAGCGCAACCGCCGCAACCGCCGCGGACGCGACCGCGACCGCGACCGCGAACACAACGACGGCCAAGACGATTCCAACGAGGAATCTGATGACCGCGGTTTCCGTAACCAGCGCAACCGTCGCAACCGTAACCGCGACAACAACAACGACGATCAGCGCAACAACCGCCGTGACCGCCAGCGCAACAACCGTCGTAACCGTGGCCGCAACCAGATCGAGGTTGAGGACACCGAGCTGACCGAGGACGACGTTCTCGCGCCAGTCGCGGGCATCCTCGACGTCCTGGACAACTACGCGTTCATCCGGACCTCCGGCTACCTGCCTGGCCCGAACGATGTGTACGTGACCATGAAGCAGGTCCGCCAGTACAACCTGCGCAAGGGTGACGCCGTCGTCGGCGCTATCCGTGCCCCACGTGACGATGAAAACAGCAACGAGGGCAACAACGGCAACAACCGGCGCAACCGCTACACGCCGCTCATCAAGCTCGCGACCGTCAACGGTGTGCCAGCTGATGAGAACAAGGAGCGCGTGAACTTCAACAAGCTCGTTCCTCTCTACCCGGAGGAGCGCCTGCGTCTCGAATCCGGCGCCAAGTCGGTTGGTCCGCGCATCATTGACCTCGTTGCACCGATCGGTAAGGGCCAGCGTGGCCTCATCGTTTCCCCGCCGAAGGCCGGTAAGACGATGATCCTTCAGTCGATCGCTGACTCGATCAAGAAGAACAACCCTGAGGTTCACCTCATGATGGTTCTTGTTGACGAGCGCCCTGAAGAAGTGACCGACATGCAGCGCACCGTGGACGGCGAAGTGATCGCTTCGACGTTCGACCGCCCTGCTGAAGACCACACGACCGTTGCTGAACTCGCGATCGAGCGTGCCAAGCGTCTCGTTGAGCAGGGTCGCGACGTCGTGGTTCTTCTGGACTCGATGACCCGCTTGGGCCGCGCCTACAACCAGGCCGCACCAGCATCGGGCCGTATCCTCTCCGGTGGTGTCGACGCGGCAGCGCTGTACCCGCCGAAGCGTTTCTTCGGTGCCGCACGCAACATCGAAAACGGTGGATCGCTCACGATCCTCGCGACCGCCCTGGTCGAGACCGGCTCCAAGATGGACGAGGTCATTTTCGAAGAGTTCAAGGGAACCGGCAACATGGAGCTGCGTCTCTCGCGCAGCCTCGCCGAGAAGCGCATCTTCCCAGCCGTGGACGTCAACGCTTCCTCGACCCGCCGCGAAGAGAACCTGCTTTCGCCTGAGGAACTCAAGATCATGTGGCGTCTGCGCCGCGTGCTTTCGAGCCTCGAACCGCAGCAGGCACTCGAACTTCTGACGACCAAGATCAAGGAAACCGCATCGAACGCGGAATTCCTGATGGTGGTCAACCGCACCACTCTGGACGGCAAGTAGCCGCATAACAACGCTCCTTGTGGGAGGCACCCGACGTGCCTCCCACAAGGAGCGTTTGTTCTACCCTGGTGTACAAAGACCTGGTGTTCTGAGACCTGGTGTTTTAGAGCCGACCACCGCGAGCCGACGAACGTAGGAAACAAGATGAGTGAAACGAACGACCCGATCCAAGCGATCCTGGACGAATATGAGCAGTTGCAGAAGCGGCTTTCTGACCCGGACGTGTATTCGGATCAGGGGATGGCGCGTAAGCTAGGCCGCCGTTCGGCTGAGCTGCGCCCCATCGTCGAGACCCACAACAAGCTTGAGCAGGCTCGTGAAGACCACGAGGCCGCTGCCGAGATGGCTGAACTTGACGAAGAGTTCGCGGCGGAGGCGAAAGAGCTCGAGGCGCAGATCCCGGAGCTCGAAGAGAAGTTGCGTCGTTTGTTGATCCCGCGTGACCCTAACGATGGCCGTGACGCGATCCTCGAGGTCAAGGGCGGCGAAGGCGGCGAGGAAGCCGCTCTGTTCGCTGGCGACTTGCTGCGCATGTACATCCGTTATGCGGAAAACCGTGGCTGGAAGACCGAAATGCTCTCAGCTACCGAATCCGATCTGGGCGGCTATAAAGACGCGCAGGTTGCGATCAAGGGCACCGGCAGCGAGCCAGCCGAAGGTGTGTACGCCGCACTCAAGTTCGAAGGTGGCGTTCACCGCGTTCAGCGCGTTCCTGTGACCGAATCTCAGGGCCGTGTTCACACCTCGGCGGCAGGCGTTCTGGTGTTCCCGGAAGTCGATGAACCTGAAGAGATCGAGATCCACGATAACGATCTCAAGATCGACGTCTACCGTTCCTCCGGCCCGGGCGGTCAGTCCGTTAACACGACCGACTCCGCCGTACGCATCACGCACTTGCCAACCGGCATCGTGGTTGCGATGCAGAACGAGAAGTCGCAGATCCAGAACCGCGCCGCCGCGATGCGTGTTCTGCGTTCGCGCCTGCTTGCGCACCAGCAGGAGCAGATCGAAGCCGAACAAGCCGATCAGCGCCGTTCCCAGGTCCGCACCATGGACCGTTCCGAGCGCATCCGCACCTACAACTTCCCGGAGAACCGCATCGCGGACCACCGCACCGGCTACAAGGCCTACAACCTCGATGCTGTGCTCGATGGCGAGCTGCAGGCCGTCATCGATTCCTGCATTGAAATGGATGAAGCCGAACGCCTAGCCCACGTGGGCGAAGGTAAATAAAAAGCCCGGAGCCTGCCGATATGCCTGTTCCTTCCGACGCGGGGGCTGTTCCTCCCGATGTGGGAGCTGCGCCTTTGGATCTGCGCGCTGCGCTCGGGTGGGCGAGTGCCCGGCTCGCAGAGGCCGGGGTGTCGTTGCCAGCTGTCGATGCGCAGTGGCTCGCCGCGCACGCGATCGGTGTTTCGCGTGGCGAGCTGATGGCCGCTTCGCTTCGCGGAGCTCCTACACCGGCAGGATTTGAGCAGTTGGTTGAGCGGCGTTGTAGCCGCGAACCGTTGCAACACATTGTGGGTTCCGCAGGCTTTTATGGGCTCGATCTGGAAGTGGGTCCGGGTGTTTTCGTTCCTCGCCCGGAGACCGAAGTGTTGGTCGAACACGCGTTGAAGCTGTTGCCGGCGGTGGCTGCGACGTGCGCTTCGCAACGGGTTCGGATTGCCGACTGGTGCACAGGGTCGGGAGCGATCGCTGCGGCGTTGGCTACTCACGCGGCCGATGCGGTCAATGCGGCCGATGCGGTACGTGGTTCGTCAGTGGATTCCGAAACGCTCTTCAGCATTGAAGCGGTGGAAGCGAGCGCTGAAGCTGCGACCTACGCCCGCAGGAACCTGGCGGGAACAGGTGTTGAGCTCATAGAAGCCGATGTTTTCGAGCACTACGCAGACAAGCCGGCATCCCTGGACATGGTGTGTGTCAATCCGCCATATGTTCCTGATGCATCACCGATCAGCGACGTCGAAACACAACACTTCGACCCCCACACCGCGTTATATGGGGGAGGGGGAGACGGGTTGAGCTTCCCATTCGCAGTGATCCAGCTTGCGGCCCGCGCTGTACGCGGTGGAGGTGTGGTGATCATGGAACACGCTGAAGAACAAGGCGCCCAGCTGAGGTCTGCCGCTATCGCGACTGGAGCCTTCAACCGCACGCAGACACTAGCCGACCTCACGGGCCGGGACCGCATCACCATCATGTGGCGCACCGAGGCGGAAGCAACATCTGAACGAATAAGCCGCGGGAATGAAAGAATAGGAAGCGTGAGCACTACATACGATCTGACTGACCCTCAAGAGCGCGCTGACGGTATCGCGCGAGCAACCGAAACGCTCGGTGCTAGGGGTCTGGTCGTCATGCCCACTGACACGGTCTACGGTGTCGCGGCAGACGCGTTCAGCCCGCAAGCGGTCGCGACCCTTCTGGCGGCAAAAGGCCGAGGTCGGCACATGCCGCCACCTGTTCTCATCCCGCGTCCAGAAACCCTCCAGGGGCTCGCAACGGAGGTCCCCGAAGGCGCCGTGGCTCTCGCCGAGACGTTTTGGCCCGGAGCGCTGACTTTGATTTTGATGGCGCAACCCTCGCTGACGTGGGACCTCGGTGAAACCCGGGGGACCGTCGCGCTGCGCATGCCGGACCATCCAGATGCCCTTGAACTTTTGTCACAGACGGGCCCGCTCGCTGTTTCGAGCGCCAACCGCTCCGGGATGCCTGCCGCGATGAGCGCACACCAAGCACACGACATGCTTGGAGATTCGGTTGCCGTCTACCTCGAAGGTGCCCCGCAGACCGAAACCGAGCCAGCATCCACTGATGCTGCACCTAGCGAGCCGGCTCCGCCGTCGACCATCGTTGACTACACCGTGACGCCGCCGCGCGTCGTCCGTGCAGGAGCCATCAGCGTCGAGAAGCTACGAGAAGCCGACCAGACCATCCTCGACATCGACGGCAACCCTGCTCCGCAAACCGAGCCGGACACGCCAGATGCGGGCGAACACGAACCAGGGGAGACGCTCGAACAATGAGGGTCTACCTTCTGCTCGCTGCGCTAGCGTTCGTGACTTCCGCGACGCTCACACCAATTTTACGCGCGATAGGTAAACGCACCATGGCGGACATCCCGGTGCGTGCCCGCGACGTCCACTCCGAGAAAATCCCTAAACTCGGCGGCGTTTCGATGATCGTCGCGTTCCTGGTTGCGCTGGCGGCTTCGACTCAAGCACCGTTTCTGACCGGCGTTTTCATCCGGCCCGATGTGGTCGCCGGGTTGGCTTTAGCTTTCATCGTGATCTTGATCGTAGGGGTCGCAGACGACCTCTACGAGCTGCGCTGGTATTACAAGCTGATCGGTCAGCTCGCGGCCTCGCTCATCATGGCGGTTTCAGGTGTTCGGCTTGAGGTCCTGCCTGTCGGATGGGTTCAGATCGACTCGGTCGTGTGGCAGATCGGTGCCGCGATGTTCCTGATGATCATGACGATGAACGCGATCAACTTTGTTGATGGCCTCGACGGTCTGGCCGCTGGAACCGCGGCGATCGGTGCGAGTGCTTTCTTCGTCTATTGCTACATGCTTGCGCGGCAGGTCAACCAATACGATCACGCGAACCTCGGCGCCCTCTTGATGGCGATCCTGCTCGGATCATCGCTAGGGTTCTTGATCCACAACTTCAACCCCGCCAAGATCTTCATGGGTGAGTCGGGCGCGATGATGATCGGCCTTGTCATGTCGGTCGCGACGATCGTGGTCACCGCTGACCTGCGTGCGCTCGACGGTGAACGGTTCCGCAACATCCCGGCCTACATGCCGATCGTGTTGCCGATCGCGGTGATCGCACTACCGCTGGTTGACTTGTTCCTCTCGGTTTTGCGGCGTGCCGCACGAGGCCGCTCACCGTTTACAGCCGACCGCGGCCATCTGCACCACCGCCTCATCGACGGTGGCTACACCCACCGCGGCGCAGTCTTGCTTCTGTATTTGTGGAGCGCGATCGTCGCATTCGGTGCGATCCTGATCAACCGTCTGCCGGCCGGCATTATGTTGCCGATATGGGCTGTCTTGTTGCTTGGAGCAGGAACCTTGACGATCCACCCGTGGATTAGACGCCGCCTCGCACATCGGACCGAAGCCGAACACAAGAAGCTACACATTCGACGGAAGGGACGCGTCTAGATGACGAAGCCTCAGCCGAACCTCATTACCGAAGCTTCGGACTCGACCTCGTTCCCATGGCTCAAAGTCCTGGGTTATTCCGCGGTAGCCGGTGGTGGGGTAGCGGTTCTCATCGTGATTCTTGGCGCTATCTTCGCGGGCCTTCCAGGTGGCTTTTCAGCGTTCGCTGCGGCCGTCGTCGTCATGGTGTTTTTCGCGATCTCACTGCTTGTGGCGCACGTTGTCAGCAAAACCAAACCAGACGCCGTTCTCGCGGCCTTCATGATCACGTACGTCATCAAAGTCATCGCATTCGGGTTCCTGCTGCTCATCCAGCCGGATGAAAGCTGGTTCTCACGTGGATGGGCTGTCGCCGGCGCTGTAGGGGCGTTCATCGCCTGGCAGGCCGCAGAGATGGTCACGCTCATGAAAGTCCGCCAAAGGGTCTACAACTAGCGAGTGGAAAACATGGCAAAAAAGAAACTCAATTCGACACAACGCGGCTATGGGCCGCAAGATGCCGCGGAACATCCAGTACGCGAATACATCACCTACCTCTTGGGCGGGATCATCGCCTTTGGTTTGATAGGATGGTTCGCGGGTATGGCCCTGGGCCGTTCTTGGTTGCTGTTCGCAGGAGCCGGATTCGGTGCCGTGGCAGGGCTCTATATCGCATGGCGTCACCACGTGGACCGTCGCCGGGAAGCCGGACGCCTGAAATAGACCCAAACCCCAGCACGAGTCTCCGAACATCACGATGTCATCGCTGATGAGTTTCGTGCGGAGACAGCCGTACAGCTTCTAGAGAGGAAACGCGTTGATCGCGCTTGCGCTTTCCACAGCCGCCGGTTCCGACGGTTTCACCCCACCAACCATCGATGACCTCCACCTTCCGGAGATTATCCCGTGGGGCGCCGAATACGGCACCGGTTTTGGTAAGCAGATGCTTGTTGTTCTGCTAACTGTTTTGCTCCTCTCGTGGTTCTTTGTCGCTGCAGCACGCAAGCGGCAGATGATTCCAGGCCGCTTCCAGTTCTTCGGTGAAGGCTTCTACTCCTTCGTCCGGAACTCAGTGGGCCGTGACATGCTCGGCGAAAAGGAATTCCGCAAGTACACACCACTCCTCGTGGCGTTGTTTGCGTTTGTCCTTGTCAGCAACCTGATGGGCGCTGTGCCCTTCATCCAACTGCCCACCACGTCACACGTCGGCACAGCGTACGCGCTAGCCGGCATCGTGTACCTCTACTGGATTTACCTGGGCTTCAAGACCCACGGGATTGGCTACTTCAAGGTCGCACTCATGCCATCGGGTGTGCCGTGGCCTTTCTATTTCCTTGTGATCCCGATCGAGATCGTTTCGACGTTCTTGGTTCGTCCAATGACGCACTCGCTGCGTCTGTTCGCGACCATGCTTTCGGGTCACATGATCGTTGCGCTTGCTGGCTCAGCGATGAACTTCATGTTCCTGAAGATGGGTGAGTGGTACGGATATCCACTCGGTGTGCTCGTCTTCATCGGTGCAGTAGGTATGTTCCTCTTCGAGATCTTCATCATGGTTCTGCAGGCATACGTCTTTGCCCTGCTGACCGCGGTGTACATCCAGAGCTCGATCGCGGAAGCCCACTAGCATCAACCAACAAACTGCCTTATAGCGAGACGTTATAAGGAAGACCATCCGCCCTTGTCCGCGGATCCCTAAACCAGTTCACAAACCGCGGACACCGTGAAAGGAAAATCATGCAGATCTCCGGAAACCTCAACGCCATCGGCTACGGTCTCTCCGCCATCGGTGGTGGTATTGGCGTGGGCCTCGTGTTCGCTGCCTTCATCCAGGGTGTCGCACGCCAGCCGGAACTCCAGAACAAGCTGCAGCCACTCGCCTTCATGGGCCTGGCATTTACCGAGGCACTTGCAATTCTGGGTCTCGTCTTCGCGTTCGTCTGGAACTAATCGCGTGACTTCTCCTTGGGCTATCAAGGCACAAGGGAAAACCACGCTGATGCACCATTACGCAAGAAAGACGGGTGAAACATGGATAACGCAGTGATCCTCGCGGCCGGCGCCGCTAATCCGCTGCTGCCGAACTGGTGGGAGGTGCTCGTCACCCTCGTCGGCTTCCTGGTTCTGCTGATCATCGTCGGCAAGGTAGCCACCCCGATGTTCGAGAAGACCTTCGAAGAGCGCACCGCAGCTATCGAAGGTGGCATCCAGAAGGCAGAAGCTGCACAGGCTGAAGCCGAGGCTGCAAAGGCTGAATACCAGCAGCAGCTGCAGGAAGCCCGCACCGAAGCAAACCGCATCCGTGAGGAAGCGCGCGCTGAGGGTGCACAGATCCTTGCTGAGATGAAGCTAAGGCCGCCGAAGATGCAGCACGCATCACCGAGCAGGCACACGCCAGCATCCAGGCAGAGCGCGTTGCTGCTCAGGCCTCCCTCCGCACTGAGGTTGGCACGTTGGCAACCGACCTCGCTTCGAAGATCGTCGGTGAAGCACTCGAAGACGACGCACGCTCGCAGCGCGTTGTTGACCGCTTCCTCGCTGACCTCGAAGCACAGCAGCAGGGGGCGTCGAACTAATGGCAACTGCGACGAACGAGGCGCTGGCGAACGCGCTGGCAGCACTCGAGTCTTCGGCCGCTACCGCCGAGCTTTCCTGGGCGACCGACCTTTTCGGCGCTCTGAACGTCATCGACGAGAATGCAGCTTTGCGCCGTGCGCTGACGGACCCATCGCGGGAACCGGAAGCCCGAGCTGGCCTGGTGCGCACCCTCTTCGGAGAGCGCATCGGTGATAAGGCTCGTGAGGTCCTCGAGGGGCTGGCGCGCTCGCGCTTCTCCACCGAGCGGGACCTAGGCGACACCCTCGAACTCGTCGCCGCCATCACCGCGACGACCGTTGCCGAAAAGGCAGACGGCGCCGCTGGACTGGACAAACTCCAGACCGAGCTGCTCGGTTTCGTTGACCTGGTCGCTTCCGATCACGAGCTCCAATGGGCTCTCACTGATCCGCAGGCGCCAGTCGATGCGAAGGTTGAGCTCGCGCAGAAGCTTGTTCCACAGGCATCTGACGTGACCCGCACACTGCTGGCGCAGGCGGTATCTCACCCTCGCGGCTTGCGACCTACAGCACTGGTAGAGCGCTTCGCTGAAATCGCGGCACACCGGCAGCAGCGTTTCATCGCTACGGTGAGTGTGACCCGTCCGCTGACCGATTCGCAGCGCGAACGACTGCAGGCAGGGCTGAACTCAATGTACGGTCGCGAACTTCGACTCAACGAAGTGATCGACCCGGCCGTTGTAGGTGGCGTTCGCATTGTCGTAGGCGATGAAGTGGTTGACGCAACCGCTGCTAGCCGCCTGGCAGATTTGCGCCGCAAGCTCGCAAGCTAAGTCCGCAACCGAGTAGTTTTAAAAGCATGACGTCCCTTCGACCGGCAGGAAACCGGTAGGGACCACCAATCTAGAGAGCAGGGAGAGGCAGATGGCCGAGCTGACCATCAATGCCGAGGAAGTCCGTAACGCACTCAACACCTTCGCAGAGTCCTACACCCCGGATTCCGCAGAGCGTGTAGAGGTCGGACACGTTGTCTCGGCAGCTGACGGCATTGCCCACGTAGAGGGTCTTCCCTCCGTGATGGCGAACGAACTGGTTCGTTTTGAAGACGGAACCCTGGGCCTGGCCCAGAACCTGGACCGCCGCGAAATCGGTGTTGTTGTCCTGGGTGACTTTGAAGGTATTGAAGAGGGTCAGGAGGTCCACCGCACCGGAGAGATTCTCTCCGTACCAGTCGGTGACGAATTCCTCGGCCGCGTAGTTGACCCGCTGGGTCAGCCAATTGACGATCAGGGCGAGATCAAGGCTGAAGGCCGCCGCGCACTCGAGCTGCAGGCCCCAACCGTGACCCAGCGTCAGTCGGTTAACGAGCCGCTGCAGACCGGCCTCAAGGCGATCGACGCAATGATCCCTGTTGGCCGTGGCCAGCGTCAGCTGATCATTGGTGACCGCCAGACCGGTAAGACCGCTATTGCGATCGACACCATCCTGAACCAGAAGGAAAACTGGGCATCGGGTGACGTCACCAAGCAGGTTCGCTGCATCTACGTCGCAATCGGCCAGAAGGCATCCACGATTGCAGCAGTCAAGTCGACCCTAGAAGAGCATGGCGCGATGGAGTACACCACCATCGTTGCTTCGCCAGCATCCGACTCCGCAGGTTTCAAGTACCTCGCACCATACGCTGGCTCCGCAATCGGTCAGCACTGGATGTACGGCGGCAAGCACGTCCTCATCATCTTCGACGACCTGTCGAAGCAGGCTGAGGCATACCGCTCCGTTTCCCTCTTGCTGCGCCGCCCACCGGGCCGTGAAGCATACCCAGGTGACGTCTTCTACCTGCACTCCCGCCTCCTCGAGCGCTGCGCGAAGCTCTCGGACGAGATGGGTGCCGGCTCGATGACCGGTCTGCCGATCATTGAGACCAAGGCAAACGACGTCTCCGCGTTCATTCCAACGAACGTTATTTCCATTACCGACGGTCAGATCTTCTTGCAGTCCGACCTCTTCAACGCTAACCAGCGTCCAGCTGTCGACGTGGGTGTTTCCGTTTCCCGCGTTGGTGGTGCGGCACAGGTCAAGGCAATGAAGAAGGTTTCCGGTACCTTGAAGCTCGACCTGGCACAGTACCGCGACATGCAGGCGTTCGCGATGTTCGCATCGGACCTCGATGCTGCATCCCGCCAGCAGCTGACCCGCGGTGCACGCCTCATGGAGCTGCTCAAGCAGGGCCAGTACAAGCCGTACTCCGTGCCAGAGCAGGTTGCCTCCATCTGGGCTGGTACCAACGGTTACCTCGACGACGTTCCAGTCGAAGACGTCAACCGCTTCGAGTCTGAGTTCCTGGAGAGCCTGCGCCACCGCACCTCGATCCTGACCACGATCGCTGAGACTGGCAAGCTCGAGGACTCCACCGTTGCAGAGCTCGAATCTGCTATCGGTGAGTTCAAGCGTGGCTTCTTCGGTGAAGGCCACGACACCCTGGTGACTGCCGGGCACGAAGAGCACGATGCTCTCTCAGCCGAGGACGTCAACCAGGAGCAGATCGTCAAGCAGAAGCGCTGATCGCACATCCGCTGAAGGTGGCGGCGGACCACCGAGACATCGAAGGTTCGCCGCCCGCCACCAGCGGGGCATGAAAGGACATCCATGGGAGCCCAAATCCGGGTTTACCGCCAGAAGATCGCATCGACATCTTCGATGAAGAAGATCTTCAAGGCGATGGAGCTGATCGCGACCTCGCGCATTACCAAGGCGCGTAACGCCGTTACCGCAGCCCTGCCTTATGCCAATGCGATCACTCGCGCTGTATCTGCCGTATCCTCGCAGTCCGAAATCGACCACGTCCTGACCCGTGAGAAGGCGACCGCTAAGCGTTCCGCTGTAGTGGTTTTCACCTCCGACCGCGGTCTCGCCGGTTCCTACTCCGCAACCATCATGAAGGAAGCGGAAGAGCTCATCACGGCTCTCAAGGAAGAAGGCAAGGAAGTGGACGCGTACCTGGTGGGTCGCAAGGCGCAGCAGTACTACGACTTCCGCGGACGCGAGTACAAGCGAGTGTGGACAGGTAACACTGACGCACCCGTATTCGATACTGCTCAGGAAATTGGCGCCGCCGTGCTCGAGGCCTTCGAGCGTGAATACGAAAACGGTGGGGTAGACGAGATCCACCTCGTGTACACCCAGTTCAAGTCGATGGTGACGCAGGAACCAAACGTGACGCGTTTGCTTCCACTCGAAGTTGTCGAAGAAGAAGTTCAGGACGAATCCGAGCTGCTTCCGCTCTACGACTACGAGCCAGAACCAGAGCAGGTGCTCGACGCACTGCTCCCGCGCTACCTCGACTCTCGAATCTTCGCAGCCATGTTGCAGGCTGCAGCGTCCGAGCTTGCAGCTCGCCAGCGTGCAATGAAGAACGCAGGCGACAACGCAGAAGAACTGATTGAGAAGTACACGCGACTGCGTAACAACGCCCGCCAGGCAGAAATTACGCAGGAGCTCACGGAGATCGTCGCAGGCGCCGATTCCCTCGGCGGCTAAGACCCCTCAACCGAAGACCACCCCAGCTATAACAGCGAAGTGAGAGACATGACTGCTCAAGTTACCGAAGCGGCAGCGACCGCGACGCCGGGCGCAACCGGCCGCATCGCTCGCGTGATCGGTCCGGTCGTGGACGTCGAGTTCCCGGCCGACGCGATCCCAGCGATCTACAACGCACTGACCTGTGAGGTCACCCTCGCAGGCGAAACCCGCAAGATCACGTTCGAGACCTCCCAGCACCTGGGCGACAACCTCGTACGTGCAATCTCCCTGCAGACTACCGATGGTCTGGTTCGTGGCACCACCGTTCAGGACACCGGTGCTCCGATCTCCGTCCCAGTAGGTGACGGCGTCAAGGGACACATCTTCAACGTTCTGGGTGAAGCCCTCGACGTTGAACAGGACGAAATCAAGGCCGACGCCCACTGGCCGATCCACCGCAAGCCTCCGCACTTCGCAGAGCTTGAAGGTGCAACCGAGATGCTGGAAACCGGTATTAAGGTTATTGACCTTCTGACCCCTTACATCAAGGGTGGAAAGATTGGTCTGTTCGGTGGCGCTGGTGTTGGTAAGACCGTTCTGATTCAGGAAATGATTACCCGTGTTGCTCGCAACTTCGGTGGTACCTCGGTATTCGCCGGTGTTGGTGAGCGTACCCGTGAGGGTAACGACCTCTGGGTCGAAATGGAGGAAGCAGGCGTTCTCAAGGACACCGCCCTCGTATTCGGCCAGATGGACGAGCCACCAGGCACGCGTCTGCGCGTCGCGCTGACCGGCCTGACCATGGCGGAGTACTTCCGTGACGTTCAGAACCAGGACGTTCTGCTCTTCATCGACAACATCTTCCGCTTCACCCAGGCAGGTTCCGAGGTTTCGACCCTTCTCGGTCGTATGCCTTCCGCAGTGGGTTACCAGCCGAACCTCGCTGACGAGATGGGTCTGCTGCAGGAACGCATTACCTCGACCCGCGGTCACTCGATTACGTCGATGCAGGCAATTTACGTCCCTGCGGATGACTACACCGACCCTGCGCCAGCAACCACGTTCGCGCACTTGGATGCAACCACCGAGCTCTCCCGTGAGATTGCTTCCCGTGGTCTGTACCCAGCAGTGGATCCGCTGACCTCGACCTCCCGCATTCTGGACCCACAGTACGTGGGTCAGGATCACTACGACACGGCAGTCCGCGTCAAGCAGATCCTCCAGAAGAACAAGGAGCTCCAGGACATCATCGCGATCCTCGGTGTCGACGAGCTTTCCGAAGAGGACAAGATCGTCGTTTCGCGTGCACGTCGCATCCAGCAGTTCCTGTCCCAGAACACCTACACCGCTCTGCAGTTCACCGGTGTTGAAGGCTCGACGGTTCCAATCAAGGACACCATCGAAGGCTTCAAGATGATCGCAGACGGCGACGTTGACCACCTGCCAGAGCAGGCGTTCTTCAACTGTGGTGACATGGAAGACGTACACCGCCAGGCAGCCGAGATCGAAAAGGCCACTAAGTAATTATGGCTACGTTGGATGTGGAAGTTGTCGCAGCAGACCGCCACGTGTGGTCTGGTGAGGCACGTTTCGTGAAAGCAACCACGGTGGAAGGTGAGATCGGTGTCATGCCGTCCCACTCGCCACTCATGGCTCTGCTTGCCAGCGGCGACGTGGAGGTAGAGCCCGTCGATGGCGCTCGCATCCACATTCAGGCCGCTGGGGGCTTCTTCTCGGTCGATTCGAACCGAGTCACCATTGTCGCTGACCGTGCGTCGCTCGTGGACTCGACCGTAGCCTGATTCACCATGTCGATAGCACAGGGGCTACTCCTGTTGGGAGTTCTTGTTCTTGTGGTGATCGGCGCCTACTTCGTTGCTATGGGGGTACGCCGCAACCAGTTGCGGCGTACCCTCGGCACGTTTAAGAGTGCACTGGAAAACCACCAGAACCGATGGACGAAAGTCATCTGCAGGTACGGCGACCACAGGCTCGACGTACTGCGCCTGTTCTCGGTGAGCCCCATCCCAGTGATGAAGCTGCAACGGCCGGACATTGAAGTTCTGGGTTGGGAACCATCCGAGAACGTTGGGGGCCGTTTACCGGCAGACTGGGTTGTGGTCAACCTGAAAAACCGGGAAGAATCACTTCGTCTCGCGATGAGCTACGGAGACTACACCGGCCTCGCCTCGTGGGTCGAAGCCGGGCCGGTAGCTGGCATGGGGACGTGGCGTCAATCGCCATCGAACTGATTGCTCGTAACTGTTGGGGCTCCTCACCGAATCCGGTGAGGAGCCCCAACAGTTTAAAGCCCTATGTTCTAGTCCTAACGTCTAGAACAGCCGTGACTCGACGTCATCCACGCCGCGCATCGCCTCGTAATCAAGAACCAAGCATTCAATGTCCCGATCCTCAGCGAGCGTACGAGCCTGCGGCTTAATGAGTTGCGCCGCGAAAATACCGCGCACAGGCGCCAAATGAGGGTCGCGGTTCATCAACTCAAGATAGCGGGTCAACTGCTCCACGCCATCGATCTCACCGCGACGCTTGAGCTCAATCGCAACGTAGCCGCCATTCGCATCGCGAGCGAGGATATCCACCGGCCCGATAGCGGTCATGTACTCACGCCGCACCAGAGCCGCGCCCTCGCCAATCAAGTGGATCTGCTCAGCCAAAAGGCGCTGCAAATCAGCCTCGACGCCATCCTTGATGAGCCCTGGGTCCACACCGAACTCGTGCGACTCATCAGAAAAGACCTCATAGATGCGGATAGTCAGCGTATCTCCGGTTTTAGCGTTACGGACGATCCACATCGACTCGACGCCTTCTGCAGCATCGACGTCATCGGGTTCCTGCACGTGAGTAGTGACCGGCGCGCTCATCCAGTTGAGAGGCTTATAGGAGCCGCCATCGTTATGAATCAGGACCGAACCATCAGCCTTGACCATGATGAGCCGCTTGGCTTTCGGCAGGTGGGCGTTGAGCCGACCAGTGTAATCAACAGCGCATGTAGCAATCAGAAGTCGCATCCAGGCTAGTTTAGCTCCAGCCGGTGCGCATGCGTGGAGCTGGGTAGGGTGTTAACTGTTTGATGGGCCTCGTGAAGGGAAGGGAACCTTGGGACGCAAGAACCGCCGTGCCCCGCAAGGACGCGGGCCAAGTCGTCGCGGCGGGGGATCGTGTCAGTCGGCGCCGTCCCGGGGTTCGCGCCCGGTCCGTACGAGAGCATGGGATCTGGATGCGGGTGCCGGATGGCTCCACTACGGCCACGAACCCCTCCAAGAGTTCAGCGACGGGCTATGGCACGTCCGAGCAGTACCTGGCTACGGTGCTGGGAAACACTACCGCTGCCCAGGCTGTGACCAGCTGATCCCGCCCGGGGTAGCTCACGTCGTTGCATGGCGCGCCGACGGCTCCCGCTCAGATGCAGACGTGGAAGCGGACCGCCGCCACTGGCACAACAAATGCTGGGATAACCACGCGCCGCGTTGCCGTTAAAACCGCGTATCAGCGGGCGTGATACTCCACTAGCGTGTTTCTGCATCCATCAGCGTGCATCTGTGTTGTCAACGTGCATCTTGGCGGCGGAAGAACACTTCCTTGATCAGCGTGATCGCCGCTGCCGCAACCGGGATCGCCATCAGAGCACCCAGGACACCGAACAACGCACCACCAGCGATCACGGCAATCACGACCACGGCACCTGGTACCTTCACTGCACGCGACATGATCTTTGGCGAGATGAAGTACGCCTCGACCTGTAGATAAACGATGTAGAGGATCGCGTACAGCAGAGTCGACTGCCACGACAACGAGAACAGATCTACGATTACGACGAGCGCACCCGCTGTCACGCCACCGACGAGCGGGATGAACGCGAGCATCGCGACACACAGCGCAAGCAACAGCGAATAGGGGACGCCGAAGATCGTCATCAGAATGAATGAGAAACAAGCGTTGATGATAGCGACCGTGGCTTGCCCCATGACGTAGTTACCAACGGAGCGGGTGATGTTCTCTGACAGGACAGCAACGCGTTCCCGCTTGGATGCCGGCGCGAACGAGTAGACGAACAGTTTCAGCTGAGGCATCGAGGCCAGGAAATAGGTCGCGAGAACGAAGACGATGAGTGCTCCGAAGAAGAACTGGCCCACAAAGTTGCCGGCGTTGATCACGTTCGCGAGTGTGTCGGGGCTATTGATGAAGGCCCTGACTTCTTCATTAGCTTTGTCGATGACGTGGAACTGCGCATCGAGTTTTTCGACCAGTGGATGGTTCGTGACACCATCGAGGATCGTGGGAGCCCGGCGGGCCAGCTCGGTGATCTGAGTTATAAGCGCCGGGATCAGCAAGCTCAAGAACCCGCCGATGAACGCGACCATGCCGAGGGCGACCACAAGCACGCCGATCCACCTACGCCAACCGCGCGATTCGAAGAAGCGAACGATGGGGTTGAGGCCGAGCGCGATGAACATCGCCAACGCGATCCAGGTCAATAGTTGTGACAGTTCGGCGAGGACGAGCCAAGCGATGACTGCGATGGCTACGCCTACCGCAAGGCCGAAACCCGTTTTGACGGGGGTGCTAGCCACAGCTGAACCAGCTGGCTTCCCGTCTGCGTCGTCAAGGTCTGACTGCAGTGTTGCATCCGTATCGACGGTGAAGCCGCCCGCAGGTTCTTGCATATGGCGATCGGGCGCTTCTGTTGTCGTGAGGGCGCGGCCAAGCCACGAAGGTACGAACTTGCGGAAGCGTGTTGCTACAGGCGTAGACGCCGCAGCGGGCTTATGTGTGTCCTGTACAGATGATGCGCCGTCGGATGCATCCCGGCTATCCGCGTGTAGCGTTGCGCTTTCAGCTGATTCCTCATCCGCATCGTCAGCGTCTCCGTCGCGGGCATCTGAAGCTAGACGCACTTCTTCCGGGAGATCATCGGGTTGCATCCCAGGCGGGCGCATGTTTACGGTTTCAGACTCCGAGGGTGAGGTCTCGTCTTGATGCGGCGTCATGTGGGCTAGATTACCCAAGTTTCAAGTGATTTTCGGACAGGCTCTAGATCGACTCGTTAGACTCTTTCTATGCGCGGCTGTGTCTGCGTATGTGACTTGACCGAACTGCGGCGTGCTTCGCCGCGGCTGATACGAGGATGATTGACCTATAGTGCGAAAAATTATCAGCACGGTAGCCCTGGTGATAGGCGTGGTGTGCCTCATCATCGGTATTGGACTTATGACGTGGTGGTCGCCCGAGGATCGCCTCAGCGCGGAAGTTCCGCAGGACACCCCGGACGCGCCTATCACGATGATCTCTTCGGATCTTCATCTGGCTCCTGAATCGAATCCCGAGGTCAAGTTGGGTGAGGGCAGCAAATTCACTGTTGTTGTTGCCCGTCCGTGGGATATCGATGCTTGGGCTGGCTCCTCGGCGGTGAACGTCATCGAATCTGTGGATACTGATGAGCGTACGTTCAAGGTTGAGCACAGAAAGGGCGAGGCGAAGGCGCCGAACCCGAAAGGCTCTGATCTGTGGATCTCAGAATCGGAGCAGGACGGCCGTTGGGATGTGACCTGGCCTGAGGAGATCCGTGGGCCGATTGCTTTGATGGTCATGAAGGACGGCTCTGAGCCTGCTCCTAAGGATCTTGTGGTGACGTGGGACAACCCGGAGGCTGAGACGTCGGTCAAGTGGTCTAAAGCGACTCCGTGGTTCGTTGCAGCCGTCATCTTGTTTGGTCTTGCGCTGATTCTGGCGATGTCGCGTCCTAAGAAGCGCACTGGGCGGCGCGTAGCTGAGTCTCCGCGTCGTGCCGCTGCGGCTCGGCGTGAGAGTGGTGTAGGCGAGAGGCGTCCGCGCCAAGGACGCCAGGCCGCAGCAGGTTCTGGCGCCGCTGCCGCGGGTGTTGTGACTGCGGATGCGGTTGCTCCAGAGAATGCGCGTACTGATGACGTCGACGCATCCGAAGAGAACGCGGTAGAGGACGTTCGCGGGGAAGAGCAACATGCTGGTTTGCCTAATTTTGGTGGTACCGAGCCGTATGTCCCGCAGTCGGATGACACGATCGTTTCGAACCGTATGCATGGGGTCGTAGCTCCCGCTGAAGCTGAGGAAGCCGATGCCGAAGCTGAGGACGTCGAGGCTGAGGACGAGACCGTTCCTGCGGACGCAGGGGAGTCCGCGGCCGAGCATGACGTTGCGGATGTATCGAACGACGCTGACTCGAACGACGATGACTCGAACGACAACGATTTCGATGGCGGAATGCCTGTCGTGCAGTCGTACGGCGATGACACGGAAGTCATCGATGTTGAGGCCGTCGATGATGAGGCCCAGCAGGAGGGTGGCGCTGTGAAGCCTGAAGATGATCAGCGTATGCAGTCCGTAGCCGATAACGGTGACCAAGCGCCAGGTGCCCGCCGCCGTGGCCAGGCCCCTCGCCAACGTTTGTGGAAGCGTCTGGCTGCTGCCGGCGCTGCTTTGGGTGTTGCAGTTCCTGCGCAGTTGGCTTGGGCGGATCCGTCATCGGATACCGTCGCGTTGTCGACACCTTCAGAGGTGGAATCTTCTGACGATGAGGCCTACTCGGTCTTGGTTACGTCGCAGCTTGAGCGCATCATCAAGGATGCTAGCGAGGTTGGCGCCACGGGTGACAAGGACCGCGACGCTAAGAAGCTTGAGGATCGCTTCGATGGCGCGGCATTGACCTTGCGTAAAGACCTGTACTCGGCGCTCAAGAAGAAGGTCAAGCTGAATGACAATCTTGTTCCGCCGATTTCGAGCAAGGTTGTGACAGCCGCTGTTCCGGTTGATCGTGAGTTCCCTCGCACCGTGATGGCGGTGACGACAGACAGCAACAAGGATCTGCCGGTCGTCGTGACGCTCAAGCAGGCGAGCGCGCGTGAGCAGTACAAGGTTGTCTCTGCCGTTCCGATGGTCGAAAAGGCAACGTTCCCAGGCATCGCTGTAGGAGATCCGCAAGTGAGTGTGGTTGCTCCGGGCGATTCTAAGGATGGCCTGATGTCGCCCGACGAGGCTTTGAAGCAGTTCGCTGCCGCGCTCGCGAAGGAGAAGTCGGATCTGCGAAGAAGTTTGCAAAGTCGTCGATGGTGGACCAGCTCCGTAAAGCGAATGCGGACACGAAGAAGAGCTACGAGGACGACGGCAAGGGTAAGTTCACGACGTCCTACAAGGTTGATGCCAAGTCCGCGAACGCCGTGAAGCTTCCTGACGGCAGCGTCATGGTTTCCGGTTCGATCACGGAGACCATGACGATGACTCCGGAAGAGGACGGCGGCAAGACGACGTTGGCCGGATTCATTCGTGAGTTTATTGGGGAGAAGGAAACCGAGAAGCCGATCGAGGCCCGGTTGACGATCCCTGTTGTCATCAATATTAAGAACGGTAAGCCGGCAGAGATCGTTGGTATGTCGTACGTACCGGTTGGCGCTGAGCTGAAGTAGTTGTCTGGGCTCCGTAGCCGTTGAATGCAGTGCTTTCGGGGTGTCGTTGAGAGGATGATTCCGTCTTGTCTATGAGTTCCTCATCGTTTGAGCCGCAAGGCATGGGCCAGGATCAGGGCGCACCTGAGCGTCAGGTTGAGCCTGCTGTTCCGGCGTCTTCGGCTGGTGCGGTGGATCTGTCGGCTTTAAGTCAGCAGGCCCAGCATGCAGCAAACGCAACCGCGTCTGATCAGGCCACCGCCACATCGGGCATGGAAGCGACGCTGGGGCAGTGGGCCACGGTCATTACTGAGCAATCGCTTCAGGAGTTCGCGCAGCTAAGCGCGCGTGTTCCGGCGTTCATGGTCGCGTATTCGGCCCGTTCCGAGTCGGCTGACGCGGTGGTTCGCGTTGTCGACGATGCGGTTGAGGCTCAGGCCGGCAAGTTCATCCTGGGTGTTGTGGATGTCGATGAGCAGCCACGGGTTGCCCAGGCGCTGCAGATTCAGCAGGTCCCGATGGTGCTAGCGATCTTGGGTGGCCGACCGATGCCGTTGTTCGCTGGCCCGGTCGATGCTGAGCAGATGGCTGCGGCTCTTCAGGAATTGCAGCAGGTCGCTGTTCAGCAGGGCATGGCGTCCACTGTTCCTCCGATCAACACTGCCGGCGCTGAAGCCACCGGTGGGCGGTTCGCTGAGGCTGATGCGCTGGTTGCGCAGGGGGAGTACGATGCGGCGCGGGCTCTGTACGAGCGTGCGGTTGAGGAGAACCCGGCTGATGCTGAGGCCGAGGCTGGCGTGCATCGGGTGGATCTGTTGAAGCGTGTCTCTGCTTTTGATGCGCAGGCGGTGCGTGACGCTGCAGCCTCCCGTCCGGATGATGTTCAGGCTCAGATCGACGTTGCTGATCTTGATGTTGTGGGTGGGCACGTGGATGACGCCTTCTTGCGTTTGATCCGCTTCATCGGTGCGCACCACGGCGATGACAGGGAGACCGCGCGCGTGCATTTGGTTGAGCTGTTTAGCGCGGTGGGACAGAACGATCCGCGTGTTGCAGCTGGCCGCCGCAAGCTCGCGATGAGCTTGTTCTAGATGAGCTTGTTTTAGGAGAACCGCGGCATCCTGCCAGCTACGTGATGCAAGCACCACCCTCAACGGCGTGGTGCTTGCATCGTTTAAGCGTGCGTGTTTGGATTTTTCTATGACACATAACGCGAGCGAACCCGCGCATAACCACGACCGAAACGAACAAGCTCCCCAGAGCTATCAGAACGACACACCGCAGAATTACAGAGCACAGGAGAACCCTCCTGAAAGCCACCACATGCAACAGCTGGCCGATCCGTCTACGGCGGCGGTGAGCTTCCGCGGTTTAGGCAAGACGTTCGGGGACAAGGTCGCTGTATACCCATTCGCGTTTGATGTCCCACGCGGCTCGTTCTACGGTTTGGTCGGCCCGAATGGTGCCGGTAAGACGACGACGCTGTCGATGCTGACGGGCTTGTTGCGCCCGGATATGGGCCATGCGTACGTGCACGGCGTTGATGTGTGGGAGCAGCCGCTTGTGGCTAAGCAGAAGCTGGGTGTTCTCGCGGATGGCATGCGTCTTTTCGATCGTCTTTCAGGTCGTCAGCTGATCACGTATACGGGTCGTCTGCGTGGCATGGATGCCGCGGTGGTCGATGAGCGGGTTGAGGACCTTCTGCGGGTCATGGATCTGCAGGGCGCGGCTGACAAGCAGGTCGTTGATTATTCGGCCGGTATGCATAAGAAGGTTGCGTTGGCGTGCGCGATGGTTCATGCGCCGCAGGTTTTGGTTCTGGATGAGCCGTTCGAGGCCGTTGATCCGGTTTCGAGCGCGAACATTCGCGACATTCTGAACACGTACGTCGAGCAGGGCGGCACGGTTCTGATTTCGAGCCACGTTATGGATTTGGTTCAGCGGATGTGCTCGCACGTTGCGGTGATTGCTCAGGGCGAGTTGAAGGCTGCGGGCACGGTGGACGATGTGCGTGGCGGTATGTCGCTTGAGGATCGCTTTGTTGATCTGGTGGGTGGCCGAGGCGAGCACGGGGGTTTGTCTTGGTTGCACAACTGATTAAGTTGCGGTGGAGGCTGTTCGTCAACGGCCTGGTCCGCAATAAGTGGCAGTTAGTGGGCGTGATTCTGGGCGCTCTATATGTGGGTTTCCTGCTGGTGATGGGTGCGTTGGCACTGGCCTCGTTGGAGCCCTGGGCGCTTCCGATCGCCCAGATGATCGTGGTGGTCCTGGGCGCGCTCGTGGTTCTGGGGTGGACTGTTGTTCCCGCGTTCTTCACGGGTATGGATGGTTCGATGGATCCGCAACGGTTCGCGTTGTTTCCGATCAAAGCGCGAACGCTCGCTCCGGGCTTGCTGTTGGCTGGTTTCATTGGCGTTCCGGGCCTAGCCACGCTGGTGTGCATGCTGATCGCCGCGTTTGCTTTCAAAGTGAGCGTTGGCTGGCTCGTGGCCGGGCTTGTTGCTGGTGTTCTGTCGGCGCTCGCGGCTCAGCTGTATGGCCGAACCTTTATGGCGTGGTTCAGCTCGGTGGGAGTTAAGCGTGGTGTGCGTGAGCTGGGCACTGTGGTGCTGTTCGTTCCGGTGATGTTCATTGGTCCGGCGCTCGCGACGCTGAAACCGGATGAAGATCCGGGGCGCTTGCTCGATATGTTCAATACTGTGGCCGAGGTGAGCTCGTATACGCCGTTCGGTGCGTTCTTTGGAGCTGTGTGGGCGTTCGCATCGGGCAACGTGGTGCACGGCGTTATCTCTACTGTGATCGGGCTTGCAAGCCTCATCGTGTGCTGGGTCCTCTATGTTCGCGTGGTTGAGAAGGCGACGGTGTCTCCACCACGGATCGTGGCAGCCAAGGAGACTAAGGGGCTTGGCTGGATCGGCCGGATGCCGGCGACGCCGTGGGGCGCTATCGCAGGCCGCGCTTTGGTGTATTGGACGCGGGACGCTCGCTATTCTGCTTCGCTCATTTTCCTACCGGTCATCATTGTCATCTTTGGCGTTGTGATGCCTTTGACGAAGGTCGAGACCGGGATTGGCGGGCACCTCACCGCTATTTTCGTCGGGGCGATTATGGGCTTCAGCATTTCTGCAGATGTTTCGTACGATTCGACGGCCTTCCACACGCACGTTCTGACGGGTGTGCGTGGTTGGCAGGATCGATTGGGGCGAGTTGCCGCGGCTGCGCCGTTGTCGTTGATCGCCGTGGTTGTGGGTGCGGTTGTGCCTCTGGCGATCATGGGGCGGCCAGAGATGATCGTGGAGACGTTGCTGGCAGGCATCGCAGCCCTGGGTGTGGCTTTGGGGCTTTCGTCGATCGTTTCGGCGCGTTGGGTTTACGCCGTCCCGCAGCCAGGGGAATCGCCGTTCCAAACCCCGCAGGGCGCAGGTATGCGGATCTTCATCACGCAGACGCTGTACCTCGCTGCGGTTCTGGTTCTGCTCGCGCCAACGTTGGTGTTCTTCCTCACTTCGTGGAATGGGACGCCGGTGGTTCCGCCCGTGGTCTCGGCACTGTTCAACCTCGTCTGGGGCATTGGGGTCTGCGTGCTGGGCATCTGGCTGGGCGGCAAGTGGTTTGACCGTTCAACTCCGGAGCTCATGCAGACCGTGATCCGTAACGCGTGATGCCGCCGAACGTGGCATGAATCATCCGAGCCGGCGGAGTCGCGCATGAGCGACTCCGCCGGCTCGGCTTAGAATGGATGGCATGAGTTCGATCAACGATCCTTTTGCCAACGACCCTGCGTCCACGGGTGGTTCCCCGTCGGCGGGCGGTACCGCCGTCATGGATCGGCAGCTGCAGGAGCAGTTGTCGGAGCCGGGCGATCACGAGCGCTTCGCGCACTATGTTCAGAAGGACAAGATCATGGAGTCCGCTATGACGGGCGAGCCTGTGATCGCGTTGTGCGGTAAGGTCTGGGTTCCTGGCCGGGATCCGCAGAAGTTCCCTGTGTGCCCAGAGTGCAAGGAAGTCTACGATTCAATGATGGGTGACTAATCAACCCCATCGCGGGCAACCGTGCGCCCCTGGGCCACGGTTGCCTCTGTTGTGCCAGCAAGTGTTTAACAGCGCAGTGCACGTGATTGATGACTCAGTGCAAGTATTTGCTCGCGCAGTGCAAGTGTTTGATCGAAAAGTGATTGTGGAGGGATGCTTTTATGTCCGATGCCCTATTTTCCGTGGGCGAGGACATGCCACCTGCGTACCCGGAACGGGCGGCGTGGGGTACGGCACCGAAGCTGCGCCAGTGGCAGGCTGAGGCTCTCGAAGCGTTCTTCAACAGTCCGAACAAGGATTTCCTGGCCGTCGCGACCCCCGGCGCTGGTAAAACGACGTTTGCGCTACGTGTCGCCAAGACGCTGGTTGAGCGCGGCACCATCAACCGCATCACCGTGGTAGCGCCAACCGAGCATCTGAAGACGCAGTGGGCAGACGCCGCGGGCCGCATCGGGCTTTCTATTGACCCGAACTTCAAAAACTCCGATGGCCGCCACGGCCGGGGTTTCATTGGTGTTGCCGTCACGTACGCGCAGGTCGCGAATAAGCCGCTGCTGCATCGTGCGCGGACTGAGGCGGGAAAGACGCTCGTGATCCTGGACGAGGTTCACCACGCTGGCGACGCCCTGAGCTGGGGCGACGGCATTCGGGAGGCGTTCGAGCCCGCGGTGCGTAGGCTTTCGCTCACGGGTACGCCGTTCCGTTCCGATACCGCGCAGATCCCGTTCGTTGAATACGTCGAAGACGACGAGGGCATTCGCCGCTCGAAGGCCGACTACACGTATGGTTACGGCGAAGCGCTCAAGGATCACGTTGTTCGCCCCGTGATGTTCATGGCCTATTCGGGGTCGATGCGGTGGCGCACCTCAACGGGTGAAGAGATGGAAGCCCAGCTGGGTGAGGCCGCGACGAAGGACATCACGCAGTCGGCGTGGCGTACGGCGTTGAACCCTGAGGGGGAGTGGATCCCGAAGGTTCTTCGCGCCGCGGACCAGCGCCTGACGGAGGTGCGCCGTAGCGTGCCAGACGCGGGCGGCTTGGTGATTGCGACGGATCAGGACACTGCGCGGGCGTATGCCGCGATCCTGGATCGGATCACGGGCGAGAAGACCACGGTTGTGCTTTCCGATGATGCGGGTGCCTCGAAACGCATCGAGGACTTCACCGAGAACACAAAGCGCTGGATGGTCGCGGTCCGGATGGTGTCCGAGGGTGTTGACGTTCCGCGGTTGGCGGTCGGGGTCTACGCGACGAGCACCTCGACGCCGCTGTTCTTTGCTCAGGCGATCGGCCGTTTTGTGCGTTCGCGTAAACGCGGCGAAGTCGCGAGTGTTTTCTTGCCGTCGGTGCCTGTTCTGACGCTGCTCGCTAACGAGATGGAGGTCGAACGAGACCACGCTCTCGACCGCCCAACGAGCGGCGAAGACCAGACGATGCAGGAAATCGAGGAAGAACTTGCCGCCGCGAACCGTGAAGAGCGCGCCTCGAACGAGCTGAACCGCGGCACGTTCCAGGCTCTGGAATCGGATGCGAGCTTTGACCGCGTGCTCTACGACGGCGGCGAATTCGGATTGGGGGCAGGCGTCGGTTCCGAGGAAGAACTCGACTTCCTGGGCATCCCCGGGCTTCTGGACGCCGAGCAGGTCGGCGAGCTGCTGCGTCAGCGGCAGGCCAAGCATCTGAGCAAGCGGAAGTCGACGGGGCAACAACAAGCGCCTGGAGTGGTGGATCACCGGCAGCTCATGGACCTGCGCACGCAGCTGGCTAAGTCAGTTGCAGCCTATGCGAACAAGACCGGGATCCCTCACGGCCAGATCCACAACAAGCTACGCGCGATCAGCGGCGGACCACCCGTAGCTCAGGCCTCCGAAAAGCAACTGCGCAACCGCATCTCGGTGCTCCAGAAGTGGTTCGTAGGCCAGAAATAGGCAAGCCAGGACGCTTCAAACAGGACAATATAGATCTGCAAAGCACGCGGGGTTCCCACTGTTCACAGTGGGAACCCCGCGTGCTGTATGTAGCGAAGATTTATTCTTCGATAAGTGTTGGGATCACTGGTTCGCCGCGCATGAGCTGACGCGCTCGGCCCGGCATTTCCTCGATGGACGCTTTGCGGCGTTCGATGGCTGCCTCGACACCAGTTGCGCCGGTCAGGCCAGGCTGAATCTCGCCGTCGACCACGAGCGGGATCTGAAGCGGGCGGTCATTGTCGGTGACCTCGGCAGGGATCCGGTTGACGCCCACGAGTTCGGCGGTCGCACGTCCGCGTTCGTTGATCTGACGGTACGCGTACTTCTTGCCGCCCACGGACTTCTTGCCGGATGCTGACTTCGCTACGGGAACCCATTCGCCGTCGTTGCCTTGGCGTGCAACCAGCTTGTACACCATCGACGCAGTCGGTGCGCCGGAGCCGGTCACGAGCTGAGTGCCCACACCGTAACCGTCAACGGGCGCGGAGCGCAGCGCTGCGATCGCGTACTCGTCGAGGTCGGAGGTCACGATGATCTTGGTGTTGGGGTTGCCGAGGTCATCGAGAAGTTCGCGCACCCACGCGGCCTGGGAAACGAGGTCACCCGAGTCCAGACGGACACCACCGAGCTGTGGGCCGGCGATCTCAACCGCAGTACGGACAGCCTTCTCGACGTCGTAGGTGTCGACCAGCAGGGTCGTATCCACGCCCATCGACTTGATCTGGGCCTCGAACGCTTCACGTTCCGAATCGTGGAGCAACGTAAAAGAGTGCGCCGCGGTTCCGGCAGTGGTGAGGCCGTAGCGGCGACCGGCTTCGAGGTTTGAGGTGCTTGCGAAACCGGCGATGGCGGCGGCGCGGGCTGCGGCGACGGCGGACTCTTCGTTGGTGCGGCGCGAGCCCATCTCGATGCATGGGCGGTCGCCAGCTACAGCGATCATGCGGGATGCCGCGGAGGCTACTGCGGTGTCGTAGTTGAGCACGGAAAGCAGATAGGTCTCCAGGATGACGGCCTCAGCGAACGTGGATTCCACCTGGATGATCGGGGAGTTCGGGAAGTAGATCTCGCCTTCGGCGTAGCCGGTGATCGTCCCTGAGAAACGGAAATCTGCGAGCCAGTTGAGCATCTTTTCGCCAACCACATTGTTGTTGGCGAGGTAGTCGAGGTCTTCGGTCGTGAATCGGAAGTCCTTGAGGCCTTCGAGGAATCGTCCCGTTCCGGCTACCAGACCGTAGCGGCGGCCTTCGGGCAGGCGGCGTGCGAAAACTTCAAAAACACTCTTACGGTTGGCTGTACCGGAAGCCAACGCGGCCTCGATCATGGTCAGCTCGTAGCGGTCGGTCATCAGTGACGTGCTCGTTGACATAACCCCCAGCTTATTACGGAGAGCCCGGCAGATGCGGCACCTCTTGTGTTTGAGCTCATAGCGACTACGCGGCGTACTACTACAATGGCGATTATGGCTGTCGCAACCTCAACGAGGCATCAAGTAGAGAAAGAGAGCGCGCTAGCACCAAGTGCCGCGCGCCCTTTCGAGCTTGTTGTGTGGGACGATCCGGTCAACCTGATGTCCTATGTTTCCTATGTGTTTCGAACATACTTCGGTTATTCAGACGAGGTTGCGCAGAAACTCATGCTTGAAGTGCATCACTCGGGGCAGGCTGTGGTGGCTCGCGGTCCGCGCGAAAAGATCGAAACCGACGTTGAAGCGATGCACGGCTACGGTTTGCAGGCCACGATGCGCGAGGGTGGCGTTTAATGGCGCGCCCCTTCAGGCCAACCCGTAAGGGCTATGCCGCTGAGCTTGAGTATGCGGAAGCGCAACTGCTCGCGATGCTGGCCCGCGATATCGATCAGATGCTAGCGGCTCGCGAAGCGGAACATATCGATGCGGGACTCAAGCCAGCATCGAACGCTAAGGACTCGGCTGGCGGCACCAACGCCGGCGTTGCCGGCGCGTGGTGGGAGGAGCTAGGGCTCAGCAACGACATCGCAGACCCTGACTCCTCGCTACTGGGCGAGGCACATACGTTAGCCGACCCGGAGGACCCGGCGCTTTTGGCAATTCTGCCGCGCTCAATTCACAGCACCGATGCAGTGGGCGCGCTCGACGGCGCTGATGACGCGATGCGTGCACGAACCGAGCCAGGGCTCGTCAGTAGCAAGCGTGAAGGCCTCCAATGGCTCGCCCGCGCTGTGATGAAAGACCCGTTCCTGATCCCGCCTGAGAAGGCCGGGCAGGCGGCTTCGACCCTCAACGTGATGCGGCTCGTGCTGGCTTCCCGCCTTGGGATCGAAAACCAAGAAGACGCCGACCTCGTCCAAGAAGCCATGGAACACGGGGTAACTGAGGACCCGGATCAGGGGATAGCGGTTCTGTACGGCTTCACGTCGTGGTTGCAGGACTCACTCATGCATGCGTTGTTGCGCGGAAAGGCTTAGCCTAGAGAGGCAACAGTACTCGTCTTGTTGGTGCCTCACAGGAGACTATGGAACCCGTACCTACCTCTGCCGATGTAGCTGATGACGCTGGGCAGTCAGGAATCCAAGCCGCGCTACGTGCGGAATCGCTAGCAAGCGATCCGACGTTGGCGCCCATCGGCGTGTTCGATTCCGGGGTGGGTGGTTTGACCGTGGCTCGTGCAATCATCGACCAGCTCCCTCAGGAATCGATCCTCTACGTGGGGGATACCGCGCGCGGACCGTATGGGCCGCTGCAACTTGCGGAGGTTCGCGCGAACGCGCTGGACATCATGGACCAGCTGGTTGAGGCCGGGGTCAAGCAGCTGGTGATCGCATGCAATACGGCGTCGGCGGCGGTCCTGCACGATGCGCGGGAACGCTACACGGTGGGCCACGGTATTCCCGTGGTTGAGGTGATCAAGCCGGCGGTTCGAGCCGCTGTGCGTGCTACTCATACCGGCCGTATCGGCGTGATCGGCACGCAAGCGACGATACGTTCGGGTGCCTATGAGGATGCTTTTGCGGCTGCCCCGCACATTGAGGTCAGCACTGCCGCGTGCCCGCGTTTCGTTGAGTTCGTGGAACGTGGCGAGACCTCGGGCCCGGAGCTTTTGAACCTTGCGCAAGAATACTTACAGCCTCTTAAAGAACAGAACGTGGACACGCTCGTTTTAGGATGCACCCACTATCCGTTGCTGACGGGTGTCGTCTCGTATGTGATGGGGGAGAACGTGAGCCTCGTGTCTTCGGCAGATGAGACCGCGAAGGATGTTTTCCGCTCGCTGACGGAAGAGGGGCTCATCGCGCCGCCGGATGCCACTGGGCAATACACGTTCATGGCTACTGGGGACACCGACCATTTCTCTGCGATGGCTCAGCGGTTCCTCGGGCCGGAAGTCACTGGCGTGACCCACATGCAGATTCGGACGAACAAGAACTCCCGACCAGAGCCGATGGCATGAAGGAGCTCATGACATGAAACTGACGATCATCGGCTGCACGGGATCGTTCCCCGGCCCAGGCTCACCCGCATCGTGCTACCTCTTGACAGCCCACGACGGGACCCGTCCATGGCGCGTGCTGCTGGACTTTGGTTCTGGGTCCCTCGGCGTCCTGCAGCGCTACATGGACCTCAAAGATATCGATGCGGTACTGATTTCGCACTTGCACCCGGATCACTGCATGGACTTGTGCGGCCTGCACGTCGCCGTGCACTGGGACCCTGAAGGGTGGGGTCGTGATCGCGTACGTGTTTACGGGCCAGCCGACACCGCTGACCGCATGGCGGACGCCTACGGCCTGCCCCGCGACCCGGGGATGCGAGAAGACTTCGACTTCCGCTCCTGGAAAGCCAACGAACCCGTCACGATCGGGCCGCTCACCGTGACCCCATACCCAGTGGTCCACCCCGTCGACGAAGCCTACGCCTTCCGCATCGAAGGCAACGAGATCCTCGACGGCCGGCCGGTCCACTCGATCCTCACGTATTCGGGCGACACCGACGAATGCCCAGAACTCATCGAATCGGCACGTGACGCCGACCTCTTCTTGTGCGAAGCCGCATTCCAGGAGGGACGCGACGATCACATCAAGGGCGTACACCTCACCGGTAAACGAGCCGGCGAAGTCGCGAAGGCAGCTGGAGTCGAGCGCCTCCTGTTGACGCACATCCCCGTCTGGACGGACCACGCAACCCTCTTGGAAGAAGCCCGCGCCGAATACGATGGCAACCTAGCCGTCGCTGTAGCCGGAGTGACATACGGCGTGCGCTCAGGTGAACGCATCGGCGACCCACGCACCGCATCGATGGCGCGCATCCCTGAATCCTTAGCGCGCGCACTTCAAGAAGCTGGCGTACGCCTCCGACCCATCCCAGGCCACCGCGGAACCGCAGAGAACCCCGTCCAGCCAGGGCCACACGACCCATCGCCATAACCCGCCCCCACTCAACGAGAACCAATATCAGGCTGATCACACAACCGCGTGACAGCACACAAGAACGGATACGATGACCGCATGGGAACAACACAAACACGCGCCGACGGACGCCGCCCAGACCAGCTACGCCCCGTAACCATCACGCGAGCGTGGTCCAAGAACGCTGAAGGTTCTGCACTCATCGAATTCGGCAACACCCGGGTCCTGTGCACCGCCTCCTTCACGGAAGGCGTGCCACGCTGGCTCAAGGGCGAAGGCCGCGGCTGGGTCACCGCCGAATACGCGATGCTCCCACGCGCAACCAACACCCGTAACCAGCGCGAATCCGTCAAAGGGAAGATCGGTGGCCGCACCCACGAGATCTCGCGCCTCATCGGCCGCTCTCTGCGTTCCGTGATTGACACGAACCAGCTTGGCGAAAACACCATCGTGCTGGACTGCGACGTCCTGCAGGCCGACGGCGGAACCCGCACCGCAGCGATCACGGGGGCTTTCGTCGCGCTCGCGGACGCGGTCGAATGGGCCCGCAAGGAAGGCTTGGTCGCGGAGCAGGCCGAGGTCCTGACTGACACGGTCGCCGCGGTTTCCGTGGGCATCATCGATGGAACGCCTGTTTTGGATCTGCCGTACGTCGAGGATGTGCGGGCTGAGACCGACATGAACGTCGTGGTCCGCGGTTCGGGTGACTTCGTTGAGGTGCAGGGCACCGCTGAAGGCGCCCCGTTCAACCGTGCGGAGCTCGATGCGCTGCTTGACTTGGCAGTGACCGGCGCGTCAGAACTCGCCGCAATGCAATGCGAAACCTTGGGATGGCAGCGATGAACGAAAACCCTACAAACACAGAAACTTCAGCGGGCGAGGCAACTCCGCGTATCGTGCTGGCTTCCCATAACCAGGGCAAACTAGCTGAGCTGCGCGAGCTCTTACGTGGCAAGGTCGAAGGGCTTGACGTGGACACGCAGGTCATCGATGCGGGCGCGGCAGGCGCACCTGACATCGTGGAAACCGGCGTGACGTTCGAAGACAACGCACTGCTCAAGGCACGCACGGTGGCGCGTGAGACCGGGCTGATCGCGATCGCCGATGACTCCGGCTTGGCTGTCGACGTCATGGGTGGTTCGCCAGGTTTCCTCTCGGCCCGCTGGGCAGGAGTCCACGGCGACGACGAAGCGAACAACCGCTTGCTTCTCGCGCAGATGGCGGACATCACTGATCCGGTGCAGCGTCACGCATCGTTTGTGTGCGCCGCGGCGGTAGCAACCCCTGACGGGTTTGAAGTTGTCGAACGCGGCGAGCTCGAAGGAACCTTGCTGACCGAACCACAAGGTGACGGCGGCTTCGGTTACGACCCGATCATGCAGCCACTCGGTTCCAGCAAGTCGCTCGCCGAACACACGCCTGAGCAGAAGAACAGCATCAGCCACCGCAAGAAAGCGATCGAGGCCCTGCTGCCATCGATCATCGCGGCATGCGGCAATAACTAAGCCGCCGCGTCGGAACGCTTTTCTATCTGACGGTTTGTGCCTGACACGTAGATGGGCCGGTTACGTACCAACGTAACCGGCCCATCGTGATGTTCCTGCTGATGTTAGTGCCGCTAGAGCCTCAGCAGGGCGCTAGCTAGTTAGCCTCTTCAGGCGCTGGCTTCTTCTTCTTCGCGTTGATGCGGTGACGCACGGCCTCAATGACGATCGGCATGATCGAGAGCAGAACGATCGCGATGAAGATGATGTCGATGTTGTTGCCAACCCACTGGAAACGGCCGAGCCACGCACCCAACAGGGTTACGCCGCCGCCCCACAAGACCGCACCGATCACGTTGTAGAGGAAGTACTTCGCCTTATTCATCCCGGCGACACCGATGATGACCGGAACAAACGTGCGAACAATCGGGACGAAACGCGCCAGGATCAGTGCCTTACCGCCGTGGCGTTCGAAGAAGTCGTGGGCCTTGACGACGTGCTCGCGTTTGAAAACCTTTGAATCTTCGCGGCTGTAGAGCGTAGGCCCAGTTTTTTCGCCGATGTAGTAGCCCAGCTGATTACCGACGATCGCCGCGATGATGATGGCAGGAACCGCAATCCACAACGGGGTAGAGATCGCGCCAGTTGCCATGAGCATGCCGGCCGTGAATAGCATCGAGTCGCCTGGCAAGAAGAAGCCCAGCAACAAGCCTGTCTCGGCGAAAACGATGCCGACCACGAGTGCGATGACCCACGGGCCCAGGGGCGAATCGCGCAGGAAAACGTCTGGGTTCAGCCAGTCAGGCAGGAAAGCGGCGCCGACGTTGATCATGTGGGACACCGCGTCTGAGGCGGCTAAACCGTTGAGGAGGTTGCTAAGCATGAACAGAATTCTACGTGGGGACACCGAGGAAGCCGCGTTACGACTGGCTAGACTTAGGACACGTGGCTGTGGATTTTGTTGCAATCGATTTTGAGACCGCGAACGGATTTCGAGGGTCCGCGTGCGCGGTGGGGCTCGTGAAGGTCCGCGATGGCGCGGTTGTTGACACGTATTCCTCCTTGCTTCAGCCGCCTCAAGGTTTCGACCATTTCGATCCCCGCAACGTTTCGATCCACGGGATCCGGCCTGAAGACGTTGCCGCGGCCCCGCGTTTTGCTGCAGCTTATCCGGACATTGCCGAGTTCATTGGTTCCGATGTTGTTCTTGCGCATAATGCCGCTTTCGATATCGGTGTGATCCGGGCGGGTCTGCAGGCTTCAGAGGTCGGGGCTTCCAGGCTGGCGTATGCGTGCACAGTTCAGCTGGCTCGCAAGGTTTATGACCTCATGTCCTATTCGCTGCCGTTTGCGGCTCATGCCGCAGGCTTTGATCTCACAGAGCATCACGATGCTCTGGCCGATGCGCGTGCATGTGCGGCCATCGGGGTGGATGCGGCGCACCGCCTGGGTGCCGGAAGTATTCAGGAGGCAGTGGCCCGGGCAGGTTTGCAAGTATCCACGATGGCGAGCTTCAAGCCCGGCGACCCCGAATGTAAAGCGTTGCGTGATGCCCGCGGATGGCGGGCGGCTGGGCACACAGTGCCGCAACAGTTTAGTGAGCCATGGCCGATCGAAGGCCCGAACCCAGAGCCGAACATGGACGCCGACCCCGCCAATCCGCTCTACGGGCAGCGTGTTGTGTTCACGGGTGAGCTGGGCATTCCGCGAAGCGACGCGAAAGAGCGCGCGGCCGCGGTTGGTGCACATACCGCGGACCGCGTGACGACTCAGACGAGCGTGCTGGTGGTTGGCGACGGCTTCGTCGCTGAAGATCTCACATCCGGGCGCATGACGCGCAAGGCACGCCACGCGCTGGCGCGCCGCGACATGGGCCAAGAAATTTCAGTGATGTCCGAAGCCGAATTCCTCCAGGCCGTAGGTGGCCACTGGCCACATGGGGTTTGAACCGGCGTCTCAGAACATCAGCTCGGCGAGCTTTTGGGAGTACTCCTCGACGATCGGGAAGTGGTGTCGCGTCCCAGACTTGCCCGTAACCGCGGCGATGAGCGCGGCAGCAAACATGCCCGCCTGGAGGTAACCTTCATCGGCCAGCGCGGTTCCGACATCCGTAGCGTTAGCCTGCGCCGCATCGGTACCGAGCGTATTCAAAGCGACTCCAGCGGCAAGTGACAAGCTCATGCGGGCCGGCCCCGCGTCGTTATCCGTTGCCTGCGGAGCGTCATCGCCAACGTCAGCGATCTTTTCCAGCATCTGAATGAACGCGTTGTCATCGGCATCGTTAGGCATCTGGTGCGTGGCCCACACGATGAGTTCGGCGGCATCGGCGCACGCGGCGTGGGCCTGGGGCGAACCGTGGGAGAGCGCGGCGGAGGCGGTCGCGAAAGAGCGGGTCTGTTCTACCGGCAGGTAAGGAACCACGCCGATTGCGATTGCGCGAGCCAGCACGCCGGGGCCGTCTGTTGCTGCGAGTTCTGGAACGCTCGCCGCAGGACGGTTGAAAGGCCGGTGCGGAAGGCTCATTTCAGGCGAGCGAAGGCCGGCGATGTTCTGCGGATCGCCGCCTTTATCGACCCCGCGTGCGAGCATATGGTCTGCGAAAGGTCGCGATGGTGGGGTAGGCGCGCCGGCGGGGAGTTCGTGATCTACCGCCCGGATCCAGCGTAGGGAACCGAGCCACATGCATGCCGGTTCGTCGGATGCGACTCCTTCGTGGGCCCATTCGAGTGCTTCAGTGAGCCCGTCGCCGATCGAGAGCATCAGCATCGACTCAGGGCCGAGCTGTTCGATATCGGTTGAGTTGGTGCGTTCAACTTCTGCGGCCGCGCTCAGGACAGCGTAGATCAGCTCGCTGTAGGCCGTTTTGTCGTTGGCGCGGGGGATGGGCGTGGACGAGGACTCACCGTTGATGTTGCTCATATCTGTAGCCTAGCGGCGAGCAGTAATAGATGCGATGCATCCGGGGCTCTCATATGCACCCAGCCAAGCGGAGATTCAAAGTGTCAGGGGTCTGGGTAGGGTGAAGCTATGAAGTTTCTGCACACATCGGACTGGCATTTAGGGCGCAGTTTTCATGGCGAATCGCTTGAAGATACTCAGGCGAAAGCAATGCGCGATGTGGTCGATGCCGCGCGTGAACACGCGGTGGATGCGGTGCTGATCGCGGGGGATGTGTACGACCGCACGGTGCCTCCCGAACGCGCGGTGACGATGTTCGAGGAGACGCTTGAAGAGCTGGTGCGTCTGGGCATCAGCGTTGTGGTCACGAGCGGGAACCATGACTCCCCGCGCAGGATGTCTTTCGGTAGCCGATTCATGTCTGCAGCGGGTGTGCATTTTCGGACGAGTGTTGCAGAGAGCGTTGAACCGGTTCGCTTCACGGAGTGGGATCGAGAGGACGATGGAAGGGCCGTGCAACACGTCGACGTGTACGGGCTTCCGTATTTGGAGCCGCGCGTCGTTGCTGCCGAACTGGGTGTTGAAAAGCTGACACACCAGGATGTGGTTGCGGCCGCTGTGGAACGGATCCGCAACGTTGCTGAACAGCGTGCGCAAGAGGCGGGGGATGTTCCCGTCCGAACGGTGGCCATGGCGCACCTTTTCGCGGCAGGAGGCACGCCTAGCGAGTCTGAAGCCGTACTGTCTGTAGGGCAGCTGGACCGGGTATCAGCTGACCTGTTCGGGTGGGCTGACTACACGGCATTGGGGCACCTGCACGGGCCGCAAAGCCCATTGCCGTATGTGAAATACAGTGGTTCGCCGGTTCCATACTCGTTCTCTGAGGCGAAGCAAGAAAAGGGCGCCTGGATCGTCGACATCAACCCGGGCGAAGACGTGGCCACCACATGGGTTTCGTGGCCACCTGCGGTTCCGCTTGCCATCCTCAAAGGCACGCTCGAGGAGCTGCTGAGCGGCGATGAACACGCGTGGGCTGAGAAGGCTTATTGCCAAGTCACGTTGACCGATGAGCAACGCCCCGAACGCCCTATGGAACGTTTACGAGAGAGATTCCCTAAAGCCCTCGTGCTTCAGCACGAAAACAGCGGCAACTCGCAGAACCCGCAAACGTATAGGGAGCGCATCAAAAACGCCGAGAATCCTCAAGAAGTGGCGGAAGGTTTCCTCGAATTCGTGCGTCAGCGGACACCGAATGATGACGAATCGAAGCTCCTGGAAAACCTGATTGATCAAGCACGCGTAGAAGCACACATGCAGAAGGGTCGGGCATGAAACTCCACAGCCTCACGATCACGGCATTCGGACCCTTCGCCGATACCAAAACCATCAACTTTGACGAACTCGCAGGCACCGGCCTGTTCTTGCTACAAGGGGACACTGGCGCCGGCAAGACGACAATTCTTGATGCTGTATGTTTCGCGCTCTATGGCAAACTACCCGGCGTTAGAGGTGAGCTCGGTGCCAATCCACCAGTCAGGAGTAGCTACGCACCTGACTCTGTTGGTGCATCTGTTGAGCTTGAGTTCTCGATCGGCGCTCAGCGGTACCGTGTCAAACGGTCGCCGTCATGGGACCGGCCAAAATTGCGTGGCGAGGGAACAACCCTAGAACATGCGAAAGCCTACGTAGAACAGCTGATAGACGGGGAGTGGGTGAGCCGCGGCGCTAAGCCTGCTGACGTTAACACCTTCCTCGCCGGTGACCAGGGTCTCTTAGGGTTGAGCCTCGATCAATTCACGCGTGTGGCGATGCTCCCACAAGGCGAATTCGCTCAGTTCCTCAAGAGCAACACCAACGAGCGTGACCAACTGCTTTCGACACTCTTCGACGTGTCCCTGTATGAGAACCTGCAACGAGTAGCGAACGAACACTCGAAGCAGCTCGAAGCCCAGACCCGTGAAACCGAACAAGCCTTTGCGCGTTCCCTCAACAAGCTTGAAGGGCTCGCGGTGCGTTACGAACTCGAGTCTGCGGAGTCCGAAGTAGCAGAAGGCCAGAATCCCGAACACGATGCCACAGAGCACGACGTTGCGTGGGGGCGCGGCCTGACTAGAACCGCGTTGCAACGCGTTGAGCAGCGAAAGGAAGCGCATCAGGTTGCCCTCGGCCGCTATGAGGAAGCGCGACAACAGCTCACTCAGCTTGAAACGGTTGTGAGCGATGCCAAGGAATACGAGAAATACAAGCTCATCCGCACAGAACTTGAAGACACCCAAGCCAGCGCGGAGCAGAAACACCAAGCCCTGAAACAACACGAGTTGGCCAGCGAAGCGCAACGCTTCCTGAACGCAGAAGAGAAAGCCTCGCAAGCGGTCGACAAGCTCAGGACGGCATTTCAGAATGCCCGCTCAGAGTTACCAGGCGCCCTACCGGTTGAGCAACCGAGAAATGCTTATCCTTACGCGCTACTCGCTTTGAGAGCGGGCGAAGCTGACGAGGCTGAAGCTAGTGAAGCCGAAGCTACCGGCATTGAAATTGAAGCGAACACTGAGATCATCTCTCAACCAGTAGAAGCCTTCGCGTCGTGGGAGGCGGCTATCGAGCAAGCCGTTGACCGGCACAGAAAACTCATCGCGAGTCAGGAAGCCTGCAAAGCATCGGCGCTAGCTGTACGCCGCGCACACGCCGACTACGAACAGCGCCAAGCCCAAGTAGAGCTAGCGCGCAACGGCCTGACGGAGGCTCAAGTGCGGCGCGAAGACGCACTCGAGACGAAGAACTCGTGCGAAATACCTCAAGAGGGATCCGAGCTGCTCCAAGAGCGCCTCAAAAAACTCTCTGAACAAGCCGAAGCAGCCCGAAAAGTCGAAGAAGCGGAGGCCGCGTACACTGCCGCGCATCAACGCAGCGGAATCACACAAAAGACGCTCGATGAAGCCCGGACACGCGAAAGAGACCTCTACAAACGGCGTGAATCTCACCTCGTAGCGAGCCTTGCCCAAGATCTCACACCCGGCCAGCCGTGCAGCGTCTGCGGTGCCACAGAACACCCAGCCCCAGCCACCCACACTCAAGCCACTCAGCAACTGGCAACAGAAACAACCGCGGTCAGTGAACGGGATATCGAACAAGCTCAACATGAGCGCCAACGCGCCGAACGAGCCAACGACGAGGCACACAACCAGGCACGGCAAAGCTACGAGCAGCTCAGCGAAGCCCGCGCCACCGCAGGCGGGCTGAGCCTCGAGCAGGCCCAAACATCCATTGACGAACTCACGCAAAAACTTCAACGCGTACGTCAACAAGAAGACACGATCATCCGTGCCGAAAATGCGGTCAACGCCGCAGAAAAGGCCGTGGACGATAGCCGAAACCGGCTCGAATACGCGGATACAGAATCTAAAGCTAGCCGCGAGAAGCTCGACGCAACCCAGAAAGAAGACGAACAACGCCGCGCAGAACAACAATCCCTGCTCGGCGACTGGGACAGCATCGAGACACTCCGCGCGGCCCTCGAATCGTTCAGCGAATACATGCGGCGCTGTATCGATCTGCACACCCGAACCGTGGAATCACAAGCCGCGCTCAACGAGGCTCGTACTGAAGCGGAGACCTACCTCAGCAAACACGGCATCACGCGCGCCGAGGTAACCAGCCACCTCCTCGACGAGGAACAAGCGACGCTACTCAAGCACGACGTCAAGCAACGCGAAGAACTCGAAGCACGGTGCAAGGCTCTTGCCATGCTCGGCGCGGTTCAACGCGCAAGCCAACGTATCAGCGAAGGCAAAGCCACCCCGAGTGACGAACAACTCGCCGAACAACGCACGCGACTTGCATCCCTAGAAGAACATAAAGACGCCGCGCTCAAAGCCCATAACGACGCCGAACACGCCCACGAAACCATCCAGGAAATGTTCCAGGAACTGTGTGAAGCCGACTCTCGTCGGGGTGCACTCGGGGCGGAAGCCCAACGAGCCAAGAGCATTGCCGCCGCACTCAATGGAACTGGTGGCGAGAACCTGAAATCCATGAGCATCCGAGCCTACGTCCTCGCGGCGAGGCTCGAAGCCGTCGCGGAAGCAGCAACCCACAGGCTCAACGTATTGTCCGATGGCCGGTACAGAATCCTGCACGATGACGCGAAAAGCCGAAACAGAAAAGCAGGGCTCGACCTCATAGTTGAAGACTCCTGGAACAGCACCGTTCGTCCAACCGCGACACTCTCTGGGGGAGAGACCTTCCTCGTATCGCTCGCGCTGGCTTTAGGGCTCGCCGACATCGTCCAGGAAGAAACCGGCGGCATCACGATCGAGACCCTGTTCGTCGACGAAGGATTCGGAACGCTCGACAAAGAAACCCTCGACAAAGCGATGTCCGGAATCGACCGGCTCCGACAAGACGGCCGCATGATCGGCATCGTCTCCCACGTCGAAGAGCTACGTAGCCAAATCCCTGACCAGATCTATGTGAAGAAAACCCGAAACGGTTCGAGCGTGAAAGTCATCACAGCCGACCAGCCTGCAACCTGAAAGGAGGCAACCAGCCCGGCCCCAAGCGTTAGCATGAGAACCATATGACACCAGCACAAGGCACAGCCCCAACACCAGGGGCCACGAGTTTCCGCCGCCTCGCACACGATGCCGGCGCACTATATTTTCCGATCTCTCTGCTAGCGCGTCTACCCATGTCGATGCTCGGCATGGCCTCCCTGACCTACATCGTCGCCTCAGCTGAAGACTTCACAACCCCCGGCCTCGTCACCGCGATCGGCGGGGTAGGAGCCGCAATCGGAACCCCCATCTCCGGTGCACTCTCCGACAAACTCGGGCAGAGACCAACACTCCTCGGGCTATGCCTCATGCACGTCCTCGCCCTCATCGGAGTCCTCCACTTCGGTTCAGGCAATGACGGGCCCGTAACCCTCACACCAGCACTCATGATCGTGGCGTTCCTCGCCGGCGCAACCATCCCACCCGCAGCCCATGACCCGCGTCCGCTGGATCAACAGATACGGGACCGACCCCAACCAACTCCGCACCCTCGAAGCCGCACAAAGCTACGAATCAACCATGGACGAACTCGCATTCGTCCTCGGACCAGCATCCGTCGGTATCCTCGCGGCAACCTTCGGGCCAGCCATACCCGTATACGTTGCGATGACGCTATGCATCGTGATCATCCCAGCGTTCGCACTCCACCACACCGAAGCCTACTCACGCATCAGCGGGCCACGAAGCAATGTCACGGAAACCAAAACCGTGACAAAGAAACCGACCTCAAGCAGGAACGCGACACTCATCGCGATCACCGTCATCGGGATGCTCGGAGTCGGAACCATCTTCGGGTCCCTAGCCACAATCCTCACCTACTTCGCCGACTACACAGGAAACCCTGGCACCGGTGGCCTGATCTACGCCGTCATGGGCATCACCTCAGGCCTCGCGGCACTTTCTGTGGCACGCTGGCCTATAACTTTCACCCACACCGCGCGTCTATTGACCGCAGCCGTGACTCTCGTACCAATCGTGGTCGTGCTCTGGTTGCCTGAAACCCCGCTATCGATGAGCCTCGCGATCCTGCTCCTCGGTATTCCGATCGGGCCCATCCTTGTAACGAACTTCAGCCTCGCATCAGGCATCACGCCATCCCACCGCATGGGCTTCGTGATGACCCTGCTCTCCGCCGCGATCACACTCGGAACCTCAGCGGGCAACTCCATCGCAGGACGCCTCACGGACGCCGGGGGACACCACCTTGCACTAGCTGCAACCCTCAGCGCCTCCGTCGTTGTCCTCGCGTGCGCGAGCCTGTATTCCGCGCTTAATAAGCAAAAGCAGCCATAAAGAATTGATACAGTGACACGTATGATGAACCGCACCTATCTGGGATCCCGCGTGATCGGTCTCGGCCACTTTCAGCCTGAAAAAGTCCTCACCAATCACGACCTCGAAAAACTCGTCGAAACCAACGACGAATGGATCCAGGCCCGCACCGGCATCAAAGAGCGCCGCATGGTCGGGGAGAACGACACCGTCGTAACCATGGCCGTCGAAGCCGCCCGCATGGCACTCAAAGACGCCGACGTTGACTCAGTAGACCTCATCGTCGTCGCGTCCACGACCTCCCAGAACCGCACCCCGAACGTCGCATCCCGCGTCGCGGAAGCCCTCGGGATGGAACGCCCAGGTGTCCTCGACATCAACACGGCGTGCTCGGGCTTCGAATACGCCGTCGCAGTAGCCGACCAGTTTGTCTCTTCCGGCGTATCCGAACGTGCGCTCGTGATCGGTTCCGAAGCGCTCACGAACTTCACCGACTACACCGACCGCACCACATGCGTCCTAACCGCCGACGGCGCGGGAGCTTTCGTGCTCGAACGCACCGAAGAACCCGAAATCAGCCCAGTTGCATGGGGGTCAATTCCGGAGCTCGGCGACGCCGTTGTGATCGGGGGCGAGCCGGAATACTTCAGCCAGAACGGTCGCAACGTCATGCGTTGGGCACTCACGGGTGCCGTCAAAGAAGCTCAACGCGTCCTCGAAACAGCAGGACTCACGATCGAGGACATCGACGTGCTTGCCTTCCACCAGGCCAACCTGCGCATCATCGAACCGCTAGCAAAGGGGCTCGGCGCAACCGATCAGATCGTGATCAAGGACGTCGTGGAGTCCGGAAACACCTCCGCGGCATCCGTTCCGCTTGGCCTCTCCAAGGCATGGCACGCGGGCGAACTTCCACGCGGCGGCCGCACTCTGCTCTTCGGTTTCGGCGGCGGCTTCACCTTCGCCGGTCAGGTCATCAAACTGCCAGCCTAGAGGTTGCCTAGAAGCTGCCTAGAGACTGCAGTCGCGCTCGCAACTGAGTGCAGAGTTAGAACATCAAACTGGGGCGTTTCTTCCTCAAAAGGGGGGAGCGCCCCAGTTTTTAAACCGGAATAGCTACATCGCCAAAAGCTTTATGACGCAAAAGTTTCGAACATCACCGTGGCGATGTGACACACGCCGCATTAAATCCGTGTATGATGTGGTGACCGTCACAACCGAATGACCGTTCGGTTGGCAACAACAAAGTCAGGCCCTGCCTCATCACGGGGCCTGCTGTGGCCAAAGAAGGACATCATGACCACATCAACCGCACCTACGGCACATCTCGATGCCAAAACAAAGCGCAAGGAAGAGCGTCGCGTCCTTGCCGGTACCCTCGTCGGCACCTCGATTGAGTGGTACGACTTCTTCATCTACGCGCAGGCGGCATCGCTCGTCTTCGCGAACCTCTACTTCAACCCGCTCGCCAAGGATGCGCCGGGCCTCGCGCAGGTCATCTCGCTCGCGACGATCGGTATTTCCTTCCTCTTCCGCCCACTCGGCGCGATCGTAGCCGGTCACCTCGGTGACAAGCTCGGCCGTAAGAAGATGCTCGTGTTGACGCTCATGATGATGGGCTTCGCGACCGCAGCGATCGGCCTGGTGCCAACCTACGAAACCATCGGTGTCGCAGCGCCACTCTTGCTGATGCTTCTCCGCGTCCTCCAGGGTTTCTCCGCCGGTGGTGAGTGGGGTGGCGCAGCCCTCATGGCTGTTGAGCACGCACCAAAGGGCCGCCGCTCGCTCTTCGGCGCATACCCTCAGATCGGTGTGCCGATCGGCATGATCCTTGCAACCGGTGTGATCTTCATGCTCCAGCAGATCCTTGGCATGGAGGCCTTCCTCGCATGGGGCTGGCGCATCACCTTCCTGATCTCGATCGTTCTCGTGATCGTCGGTTACCTGATCCGCATGGCGGTCTCCGAGTCGCCAGTCTTCGAAGAGCTTCAGGAGCGCCGCGCTGAGTCCTCCGCTCCGCTGGGCAAGCTCATGAAGCACAACAAGCGCGAGGTCTTCCTCTCCGCGTTCATCTTCATTGCTAACAACGCAATCGGTTACCTGCTCATCGCGTTCTTCATCGGCTTCCTCGCTAAGCGCGAAGTTGATCCACTGCCACTCGGCCCGGTCCTCGGCGCAACCGTGATCGGCTCGTTCGGCTGGTTGACGTTCACCTTCCTCGGCGGCTGGCTCGGTGACAAGATCGGCCGTGTCCGCACCTTCCAGCTCGGCTATGCTCTGCTCGCTGTGTGGGCTATCCCGATGTGGATGATGATCAAGCAGGTCAAGACCGTTGATGATCTGTGGATGTACGTTGTTGCGGTTCTGATCATGACCGTCGGCCTCGGCTTGTCCTACGGCCCTCAGGCGGCCCTGTACGCAGAGATGTTCCCGTCCTCGGTTCGCTACTCCGGCGTTTCGATCGGTTACGCACTCGGTACCGTCCTGGGTGGTGCTTTCGCACCGATGATCTCGCAGATGATCCTCAACCGTACGGGCGAACCGAACATGATCGGTGTCTACATGATCATCGTTTCGGTCATCTCCTTCATCGCTGTCACGATGGTCAAGGACCGCCCTGGCCGTGACCTCCACGTACAGGATGCTCTGGCGATGCGTGAAGAGACCCGCCGCACGACGACGCGCAGCTTCCGTGACTGATTAACTCAGTAACTCAATAAACCTGTGGCGCCCTGGCTGACGAACAGCCAGGGCGCCACTGCGTTTAGGGTGATTCCTTATGCGGGAACGGCATCTTCTTCCGTCTGTTGATCGGCACGCTTGAGACGCTTGCGTTCGCGGCGGCCCTCTACGAGCCGGTAGAGGACCGGAACCAGGATGAGCGTCAGCAGGGTCGAGGAAATCAAACCGCCGATCACAACGACCGCGAGGGGCTGCGAAATGAAGCCACCCGTGCCGCCGGTCAACCCGAACGCGGTTGGAACCATCGCGCCGATCGTGGCGAGTGCCGTCATCAAGATTGGACGGAGCCTGCGCAACGCACCCAGCTCGATCGCCTGATCCAGCGGCATCGCATCCCGTTCGCCCGCGTCACGGTGATCCGCTGCGTCGCGGTACTGGTTGATGAGGTCGATCAGAACAATCGCGTTCGTCACAACGATGCCGACCAGCATTAACATACCGATCAGCGAGGGCAGGCCCAGCGGGATCTGCGTGATCAGCAGGGCCAGCAGTGACCCGATGAACGCGAACGGAATAGAGATCAGCAGAATGAATGGCTGGATCAGCGACCGGAACGTCGCGACCATGATGATGTAGACGATCGCTATCGCGAGCAACACAGCGATACCGAGCTGCATGAAAGCATCCGCCTGCTGAGTCGCCGCGCCACCGATTGTGGCATGCGCGCCATCGGGCAGTTCAAGCTGATCCAGCCGCTTACCTACCTCGTCCGCCACGGAACCCAAACCCGCGGCCGTAGGGGAGATCGTGACCTGCGCGATGCGGTCGGTATTCCGCGAAACCACAACGGTTTCCTTATCCTGCTGACTCACTTTAGCGACGTCCGAAACCTTGACGTCGCCCGTAGCTGCAGGGATGGTCAGCTTCTCAAGGTCTTCGATCGAGGAGATCGTTTTACCTTCGCCGATCTTGATCGAGTAGGTCTGGAACCCGAACGTTGTGCGGCCAGCCTCAAGCGGTTCGATGGTGCCGTTGAGTAACGCCCCCACCTGCTGTGCGCTCAGCCCCTTCTCGGCGGCCTTCTTGCGGTCGACGTCAACGAGCACTGTCGGTTGGGTCGTCGTCAGGTCGTTCTTGATAGCGGTCACCTCAGGGATATCCCGCATCGTGTCAGTGACCTTCTTCGTGGCTTTAGCGAGCACCTCAGGGCTCGTGCCTTGGACCTCGATTGTGATGTCCTGGTTGAAACCACCGCCAGTTCCGGGCGCGGACACCTCAAACTCGGCCTTCTGATCCAGGCCCTTGAGCGCGCCCACCTGCTTTTCAACCGCATCGCGCGCCTCATTGACCTTGGACGAGCCATCGACCACCACAATGAACTGAGCGGTATCGGATCCCTGCCCACCCATCATCACGGACAACTGATCCGTGCCGGAGCCAACGGTGTACTGTACGTCGCGGACTCCGTCGACCTTTTCGATCTCATCCGAGACCATGCGTGCTTGCTTTTCAGTTTTGGCCAATGAGGAACCAGTCGGCAAAGCGAGCTCGGCATCGAAGGAAGTCTCGCCCATATCGCCGAACATGTTCGTCTTGATGAACGGAGTTAGTGCGATAGATCCGGCGAGCAATGCCACGGACGCCACGAGCGTGATCACCGGGTGCTTCTGCGTGGATCGCAGAACCGGGCGGTACGCGCGCTGAAGCGCCGGCAATTGTTCTGTCGTCTCAGCGCTGCGTCGAGCACGCTTCTTCTTAGTGCTCTTCTTGGCGCCCTTCTCACCCGAGATGAACCAGTATGCGAGAACCGGAACGATCGTCAGCGATACCACGAGCGAGGCTAGCAACGCGATGGTCACCGTGAGCGCGAACGGACGGAACAACTCACCCGCAAGTCCCGAGACGAACGCGATCGGCGCGAACACAGCGACGGTCGTCAACGTCGATGCGGTAATTGCTCCGGCGACTTCCTTCACCGCGTGGACGATGCTGTTGCGGCGGGATACGACCGTTCCGTCGCGCTCAACTCCATCGCCGGCGGCGCCAGTAGTGGCACCGGCGGTGTCGTTGGCGAGGTGGCGGCGAATGTTTTCGATCACAACGATTGCGTCATCAACCACGCGACCAATCGAAATCGTGAGCGCGCCGAGCGTCAGCATGTTCAGGGAATAGCCGAAGCCGAACAGACCGATGAACGTGGCCAGCAGCGACAGCGGAATCGAGATCGCGGTGACGAGTGTTGCTCTGAAAGACAGCAAGAAGATCAGGATCACCAGGACAGCGAAGACAAGACCCAGCAGCCCTTCCTTGGTGAGGTCAGAAACCGCTGACGTAATCGCCTCGGATTGGTCGAAGATCAGAACACCCTCGGCATCCGCGTCCTTGAGTAGTTGCGGCAACGCTTCCTCGATGGCTTCGGCGACCTTCACCGTATCCGCATCCGGGGTTTTCGTGATCGAGAGCGCAAGCGAGAGCTCACCGTTGGTTCGCGTGATCGAGAAGCTTTCCTCATCAGCAAGCTCAACCTTAGCGACGTCACCCAGCAGCGAGATCTTCGGCTTCTGCGTCTGTGCCTGCCCCTGCGTCTGCCCAGGTGCCAGTTCTGGCGATTGCGGTGATGCCTGTGCGTTTGCCGCCGCATCACCGGTTGCCGCATCACCAGCACCGGGGGCTTGCGCGTTTGCCGCCGCGGCGATCGGAAGTTTACGCCACTCGTCGAGATCCTTGGGAGCGCCATTAGTCTCGGCTGGAAGAGACAGCGAGCCTTCTTCAACCGAGCCGAGTGGTACGGAGCGACCAACCTCGCTGATCGCTTTCTGCAGGTCCTGTTCGGTCAGCCCGGCATCCTTCATCTTCTTTTCGTCCGGGGTGACTTTGACGTACTGAGAGCTCGCGCCCGTGAGCTGGGCTTGGCGGACGCCATCCAGGCGTTCAATCTCAGGAATGACGTTGGACGTCACGCGGTCAGCGACAGCGGAGAGCGAGCCTTCCCCTGACACCGCGTAGTAAACCACGGGGAAGTCGCTGAAGGATCCGGCGAAAGAGGTGGGGGATACGCCATCGGGCAGAAGGTCTCGGGCGTTGGATATCGCGCGCTCAACCTGGTTGCGCGCCCTGTCCATGTTGGTCCCATAATCGAGGGACAACTGGATTGTGGTTATGCCGGTCCGGGAGGTCGACTTAGTGGATTCGAGCCCTTCGACAGCCTGCAACGAACGCTCCAAAGGCTGTGCGACCTGTTCGTCCATGACTTGCGGGGATGCACCTGGCTGCTGCGCGGCAACCGAGATCATGGGGAACTCAACAGAGGGCATGAGCTCTTGCTTGAGCTGATTCATCGAGACGACGCCGAAAACGCTCACGAACAGCGTGATCAAGATGATGAGTGCCCGGTTGCGTAGCGAGACTTTCGCCAAGTGATGCATGGAAGTCCTTGAAGTGAGGGCGAAAAAGAGAGGAAGGAGCCGTGACTTTATGTCACGGTTCCTTCCTCATCTTATGAGCTATTTCTCTGCGCTGAACTGTATTAGTCCAAGTGCTTCATTAGTTCAGGCGCAGAACCTTGTCGGTGCGGTCCTTGACCTCGGTGTAGAGGGAAGCGTTGTTGTTGAGCTTCTGGCCCAGCGTTGGGATGAGCTCCTTGATCTGGTCTTCCCAGCCAGCCCACTTGTCAGCGAAGCAGGTCTTGAGGAGGTTGACCATGATCGGAGCCGCGGTCGATGCGCCAGGGGACGCGCCGAGCAGGCCGGCGATGCTGCCGTCGGCCGAGGAGACAACCTCGGTACCGAATGCGAGGACTGCCTTGCCGTTCGGGCCCTTCTTCATGGTCTGAACGCGCTGGCCTGCGGTGATCATTTCCCAGTCGCCCTTCTGAGCTGCTGGGTAGTACGCGCGCATCGCTTCCATCTGCTGGTTGCGGGTCTTCGCGAGCTCGGATACGAGGTAGGTCACGAGATCGAAGTTGGACTTCGCGACGCCGAGCATCGTGCCAAGGTTGTGCACGCGAACAGAGAACGGCAGATCGAAGAACGAGCCCGACTTGAGGAACTTAGGCGAGAAGCCGCCGTAAGGGCCGAACATGAGAGACTTCTTGCCGTCCACGTAACGGGTGTCGAGGTGCGGAACGGACATCGGAGGCGCACCCACGGATGCCTGACCGTATACCTTGGCTTCGTGGCGGGCGATGACCTCTTCGTTGGTGCAACGAAGGAATTCACCAGAGACAGGGAAACCGCCGTAGCCCTTGATCTCGTCGATGCCGGACTTCTGAAGCAGCGGCAGTGCGCCACCGCCGGCGCCAACGAACACGAACTTGGCGTTGACTTCGAGGGTCTGCTTGGAAGCCTTGTCCTTGACGGTCACGGTCCAGCCGTTGCCGGAGCGCTTGATGTTGGTGACCTTGTGGTTGTAGTAGACGTCGGTCGAGTTCTTGGCGGCCATCGCGTCGAGCAGCTGGCGGGTCAGCGAACCGAAGTTGACGTCGGTTCCGGCTTCTGAACGGGTCATCGCGACGTCGTTGTTGGTGCGTCCTTCAGCTACGAGTGGGGCCCACTCAGCGATCTGGTCGATGTCGGTGGTGTGCTGGAAGTCCTGGAAGAGGACGTTCTGCTTGAGGGTTTCGTAGCGGGTCTGCAGGTAGCGCTTGTGGTCTTGGCCGATCACGAAGGAAGCATGCGGCAGCGCATTGATGAAGGTCGATGGGTCCTTGACGATGCCCTGTTCAACGAGCCACGCGTAGAACTGGCGGGACTGCTGGAACTGTTCCGCGATGCCGAGGGCCTTGGTTGGGTCAACCGAACCATCGGCACCGGCTGGGGAGTAGTTGAGCTCGCACAGTGCGGAGTGGCCCGTGCCGGCGTTGTTCCACGGGTCGGAGGACTCGGCGCCGGCGCGGTCAAGGCTTTCGAACACGCCGATGCTCCACCCCGGTTCCACATGATTGAGGAAGGTTCCGAGCGTTGCGCTCATGATGCCGCCGCCGATCAGGGCGACGTCGAGGGAGATCTTCTGGTTGGTCGAAGACACGGATGCAGCTCCATCTGAGATGTTTGCGGTTAAACCTTAATAAGTCTACGTCTCACAGTACCGCTGGCGGCTGTTTAGGCGAAACCTATGGCGCCGTTTTAAGAGGGCAATGTTAGGAGTGCCACGTTAGTTCCTGTGGCTGGCCACATGTCGCGTGGTTGAGGTTACACGAGTGCTTATTTGAGGGTTACGTACTCGAGTGGTTCTTCAAGGTATGGGGAGAGCGGGTAGCTGGTGACGTCGCGGGAGAGCGCGATGGTTGATGCCGGCAATATGAGGGGATAGAGCGGCAGGTCGGTGAGGAGGTCTTTTTGGATGCGCTTGTAGGTTTCGCGGCGTTCGGTGGGGGATTCGATGCCGAGCGCGGCGTCGAGCCGTTGTGGGATGTCGGTGAGGCGTGCGTTGCAGAGAGGGTGGGCACCGCTGAAGAGCCGAGCGAGCATGTCATGCGGCGAGCGGTAGAGCCCGTGAAGCCCGAAGATCCAGAGTCCGGTGTGTTCGCCTTTGAGAAGTGCTGGGAGGAACTCGGTGTCCCAGCGCATCGGTTTGAGGTGGGTTGTGATGTTGGCTTTCGCGAGCTGTTCGCGGATGTTTTGAGCGGTCGCTTCGGGGCGCGGCATGTAGGGAAGGCGTACGCCGGTTGGGTAGGCGAGCGGGATGCTTTGACCGGTGTAGCCGGCGGCTTCGAGCAGTTCTTCGGTTGGTTTTTCTTCGCGAAGGACGGGACGTTCGGGCTGCACCCCGAGTGATGCGGGAGTGAATCCGTTAGCGGATAGCGTCGATTCTGGGTAGTGGTCTTTGAGTAGCTCGCGTTCGTCGATGTTGTGGACGATCGCTTGTCGCATCGCTCGATGGCGGAGATGTTCGTCGTCGTGATTGAAACCGAGGAACACCACGGAGTGTGGGTCACGGTGGAGCGTGCGCAGCCCCGCCTGTGCGACTTCTTTTTGTTCTTTGATCGAAATGGCGTCGACGATGTCTGTGTGGGTTGCGCTGCTGTGGTCGCTGGTAAGCCATTTGGCTGGGGAGATCTTTGCACTGGTGTGGATGAAGCTCACGGTCCGGGGAGCTTGATCCTTTTCGGGCGCGGCGCGCAGGGTTGAACTCGCCATCGTATCGTTGGCGTCCGCGCTTGGGGCTGGCGTAGTCGAGCTTGGGCTCTCGCTCGAGGTGGCGACGCGTTCGTCGATGAACTCTAGCCGTAGCTTGAGTTTGGTGGTGTTGCTTGTTTCGCGCTGTGCCGCGGTTGTTGTGGCTTTGTTTTCGATGCGGTAGGCGCCCGCGCCGATTGTTTCGGTGACGGGGTCGGTTGCTTTGGTGCGGAACGATGCCGGGGAGAGGACGCCGAGGCCCGGGTGGGTGAGGGCTTCGGGGAATGCGAAGCACGGGCGCGTGAAGTGCACGTCGAGGACGTTGTGTGCGGGTGTTTCGTAGCGCTCGATGAGCGGGTGCGAGGCGGAGTCGGCTAGGAGTGTATCGATCGCAGAAGGTTTAGATGGTGTGGTCGCGATGTTTTGCCAGCGCTCGAAGTTGGCTTTGAGCGCGTCGGCGTCCAACTTTGTTCCGTCGGAGAACGTGAGCCCTTTGGCGAGAGTGACGCGAAGACGGGTGCCAGCTTTGTTGAGACTTGCAGAGCTGGCGAGGATGCCCGTGAGGTTACCCGTGCTGGAATCGATGCTGAGCAACGGCGGGCAGACTTGTTGAAGTATTTGTTGCCCAGAGACGTCGTGAATGAAAGCTGGATCCCAGACTGTTGGGAGAGCCGACGCGAGGAGGCTTAGTTCGGTTCGGCTCTGTTTGTCTGGCGCGGATGGCACACGGGCGCATCCTGCTGCCATGAGAGTCATGAGACCCCAACCCAGAACCGTGCGGCGACTCGGGCCGGCGTTGTCGAGGGTTTCGCGTGAGATACGGCCACGATCCCGGTGGGAGTGTGTGTTGGATTGCATCGTTGCACCATCCGGGGGTGGCGGCTTACGTCGAGTCGCGCGTAAGCGAGTGAACGCATAAAGGGAATGAGTGCGGGCGGAGGGACTTGAACCCTCACGTCAAAGACACTGGAACCTAAATCCAGCGCGTCTACCAATTCCGCCACGCCCGCTTGGGGTGCCCTGTGGGCACCGGGAATCTATATTAGACCAGATTCAGGTCTCGGTGAAGTTTGGCGACGTGTCCTGTGGCGCGGACGTTGTACTGGGCGAGCTCGATGGTTCCGTTCTCGTCAATCACGATGGTTGACCGGATGAGGCCTTCGTACTCGCGTCCGTAGTTCTTCTTGACGCCCCACGCGCCGTAGGCTTCCGCGACGGCGTGGTCTTCGTCAGAAAGTAGCGGGAAGGTTAGCTCGTCACGCTCAACGAACTTCGCGAGTTTCTCGACCGGGTCCGGAGAAATCCCAACGACCTTGTAGCCGTGGGCGGCCAGGGACTCGAGCGAGTCGCGGAAGTCGCACGCTTGCTTAGTGCATCCCGGGGTCATTGCCTTGGGGTAGAAGTACACGATGGCTTTGGTGCCGTTCGTAAGGTCCTTGAGGCTCACGGTGCTTCCGTCAGCTGCGGTCAAGGTGAAGTCAGGTGCTTTTTGGCCCGGTTCTAGACGGTTGCTCATGCGTGCTCCTTGAAGGTGCTTGATACTGAAGTTCGCCTGATACGAGAAAGGCTGAAACTGTTTGAGACAGTTTCAGCCTTTCAGTCTAGTGCGCCCTCCGGGACTCGAACCCGGAACCTATTGATTAAGAGTCAAGTGCTCTACCAATTGAGCTAAAGGCGCTTGTCTTTGCCTCGAAGAATTTTGTGTCTTCCTCGCGGCGACCTGTTCAACATTACAGGCTGTTTTCAGAAACAACAAATCGAGGAGAATCTTTTAGCTGTTTTGTGAGGAAGGGCACACAGTCCCGCGAACAAGGACGCTTTGCAGCCGCTCATTTACGGTCTTTAAAGCGGTGTACTTCCTGCCTCTACAGCATCAGCGAAAGCGTTGATGAAATCCGAGAATTCTGCCGCTTCACCGCTTTGATCTAGGGTCACGGCAAGCATGTTCGTGCCCGCCGAATCCTGGTTGTTAGCCTGCGGTGTTTCCAACAGAAGTGTCGGGTATGCAGAACACGTGATGCGGAATGTGCGCCCGGTTGACATTTCGAGCTCGACGGAGTCTTCGGAGTAGATTCCTACCGCACTCAAGTTGGTGAGGTTGATGCTCACAGCGGGTTCGGACGCTTGGTACGTGTTCGCGTCGATGGGTGCCACGACGAGTTCAAGCGGCTGATTCCGAAAACCGATAAGGCACTGGCCTCCGGAACCGGCTTGCCCCATCGCGTAGGCGATGTTGAAGGAGCCGTAGTTCGGGATTTGCGCATCGAACACCGCGCGCAGGCGAGACCGAAGCTCGTCTTGAAGCGCGGTTTCACTCGAAGGGGCGGGGCCTGTCGTGTCCATATTCTCCACCATACGGGAATGCCCTACCGCACCGACGTGCTGCGGTGAGGTAGGGCATTGACCATTGACTTAGATTCCTTATAGATCTTGTGGGCGCGCGATGCGCTCGAGGGCTGAGATGTCGCGTACAGCGCCGCGGTCGGCTGAGGTAGCCATGAGTGCGTAGGCACGCAACGCCCGGCTGACCTCACGCTCACGCTTGAGAGGCTGGTAGCCGTGGCCGGCTTCAAGCTCGGTGCGGCGTTTCTGCATTTCTTCATCCGAGATCTCGAGTTGGATCGAGCGGTTCGGGATATCGATCGTGATGGTGTCGCCGTCTTGGATGAGCGCGATCTCACCACCGGAGGCGGCCTCAGGGGATACGTGGCCGATCGAAAGACCCGAGGTTCCGCCGGAGAAGCGGCCGTCGGTGATCAGCGCGCACTTCGCGCCCAGGCCCAGGCCCTTGAGGTAGGACGTCGGGTAGAGCATTTCCTGCATGCCCGGCCCGCCCCGTGGTCCTTCGTAGCGGATCACGACGACGTCGCCTTCCTTGATCTCCTTGGACAGGATCTTGAAGACTGCATCGTCCTGGGATTCGCACACGACTGCTGGTCCGGAGAACGTCCAAATGGATTCGTCCACGCCGGCGGTCTTAACGACGCATCCGTTGCGCGCGATGTTACCGTGCAGTACTGCAAGGCCGCCGTCGGCCGAGTAGGCGTGCTGGGCGTCGCGGATGCAGCCGTTCTCCGCGTCGGTATCAAGGCTGTCCCACACCTCTGACTGCGAGAATGCGCTCGAGGAACGCTTGCCGCCAGGAGCTGCGTACCAAAGCTTGTGAGCTTCCTCGCTGGCCTTGCCACCGCGGATGTCCCACTTGTCTAGCCAGCTGGTGAGGTCAGGGGAGTGCACGGAATGCACGTTGGTGTGCAGCATTCCCGCGCGGTTGAGCTCACCCAGCAGCGCCGGGATTCCGCCGGCGCGGTGGACGTCTTCCATGTAGTAGGTGCGGTCGCCTGCAACGTTCGGCGCAACCTTGGCGAGGCATGGGACTTCGCGGGACTTCTTGTCGATGTCCGGAAGCGTGTAGTCGACCTCGCCTTCCTGTGCTGCGGCGAGCAGGTGCAGGATCGTGTTGGTCGAGCCGCCCATCGCGATATCGAGCGCCATCGCGTTATCGAAGGCCTCGCGGGTTGCGATGTTGCGTGGCAGGACGGATTCGTCGTCCTCTTCGTAGTAACGCTTGGTGATGTCGACGATGGTGGAGCCGGCGCGCTCGTAGAGTTCCTTGCGCGCGGTGTGGGTTGCAAGAACGGAGCCGTTGCCTGGGAGCGCAAGGCCGATCGCTTCGGTGAGGCAGTTCATCGAGTTAGCGGTGAACATTCCGGAGCACGAGCCGCAGGTTGGGCACGCGTTCTCTTCGATCGAGAGCATGTCGGCGTCGGAGACGGATTCGTCGACGGCGTCGGCGATCGCGTTGACGAGGTCGAGGCTCTTGACGGTTCCGTCGGTCAGCACGGCGCGTCCCGATTCCATCGGACCGCCCGAGACAAACACCGTTGGGATGTTAAGGCGCAGTGCGGCCAGCAGCATTCCCGGGGTGATCTTGTCGCAGTTGGAGATGCACACGAGCGCGTCGGCGCAGTGTGCGTTGGCCATGTATTCGACGCTGTCGGCGATGATGTCGCGGCTTGGCAGCGAGTACAGCATGCCGCCGTGGCCCATCGCGATGCCGTCGTCGACTGCGATCGTGTTGAATTCGCGTGCGACAGCTCCTGCCTTGTGGATCCCTTCGGAGACGATGCGGCCCACGGGTGCGAGGTGGGTGTGGCCTGGCACGAACTCGGTAAAGGAGTTGGCTACGGCAATGATCGGTTTACCGATGTCCTGGTTGGCGACGCCGGATGCGCGCATGAGTGCGCGTGCGCCTGCCATGTTGCGGCCGTGTGTAACTGTGCGTGAACGAAGTGCTGGCATGCCTCTAGTCAAACACGCGGGGCGCGTGAATGGGGTGTGGTTTAAGGTGTGTGACGCGGTTACGTCATGTTCACATGGTGGTCTGTGATCCAATATGTGAGATTGTTACGTGCCCGGTTTGGTTGTCCCAGATCACAGCTGAGACGATAAATCGACGTGTTTGAGTCCGTATGACCGGACTCACCTTCGACCGCGATACAACGTCGTTGGGGGAGCGGATGTGGGATGACCTTCCACATGCGCATGGACACGGGCATGCAATACAGAATTTACACATCACTCGGTGAGAGGGGTCAGCATCATGGGGCAGGCAAACGCTGCATCCGATGCGTCTACGGGGAATAACGCCCGTAAGACACACCACCCCCGCGGGCACGCGGTGGACGTCATGGGGCCGAATCGGACTGTAGAGCCGGTCGAAATGACGGGCGCGCAGGCTATTGTGCGTTCGCTTCAGGAACTCGGTATTGAGTCTGTATTCGGTCTTCCGGGTGGCGCTATTCTGCCGACCTATGACCCTCTTTTGGAGGCGCCGGACCTCAACCACGTATTGGTTCGTCACGAACAAGGCGCTGGCCACGCGGCTCAAGGTTACGCGATGGTTACGGGCCGCCCAGGTGTCGCTATCGCAACCTCGGGTCCTGGTGCAACGAACCTCGTGACGCCTCTGGCGGATGCCCATATGGATTCGGTTCCCATGGTCGCGATCACCGGCCAGGTCAACTCGAAGGTCATCGGTACGGACGCGTTCCAGGAAGCCGACATCGTGGGCATCACGATGCCGATCACCAAGCACTCGTTCTTGGTTACGGACGCTCAGGACGTTCCGGAGACGCTCGCTAAGGCGTTCTATCTTGCGACAACGGGCCGTCCTGGCCCGGTTCTGGTCGATGTTACGAAGGATGCTCAGGAAGGCATGATGACCTTCACGTGGCCTCCGCAGCCAGTCATGGCCGGTTACAAGCCGACCTCGAAGGGCCACGTCAAGCAGGTGCGCGAGGCCGCGAAGTACATTGCGTCGTCGATCCGCCCGGTCTTTTATGTAGGTGGCGGTGTCATCAAGGCCGATGCGGCGGATGAGCTACGTGAGCTCGCTGAATTGGTGGGGGCGCCGGTTGTCACGACGCTGACGGCGCGCGGCGCGTTCCCGGATTCGCACGAGCAGCACCTTGGCATGCCGGGCATGCACGGTTCGGTTGCCGCGGTTTCCTCGCTTCAGCAAGCGGACCTGCTGATCACGCTCGGCGCTCGTTTCGATGACCGCGTGACCGGCGTCCTCGAGTCTTTCGCGCCGGATGCGCGCGTGATCCACGTAGACGTTGACCCGGCGGAGATCTCCAAGAACCGCAACGCAGATGTCCCGATCGTCGGTGACCTCAAAAACATCCTGCCTGAGCTCACCGAGGCGTACCGCGAACGCAAGGACGAAGGCGAAGCTCCGGACCTCGAGCCATGGTGGGAGATCCTCAACCGCATCCGCGATACGTACCCGCTCGGCTACACCGAAACCACCGATGGCGCGCTCGCACCGCAGCACATCATCAAGCGGATCGGCGAAATCGCTGGCCCGGAAGCGATCTACGTTGCAGGCGTTGGCCAGCACCAGATGTGGGCGGCACAGTTCGTGAAGTACGAACGCCCACGCCAGTGGCTCAACTCGGCAGGCCTGGGAACCATGGGTTATTCGATCCCTGCGGCGATGGGCGCCAAGGTGGGCAACCCAGACCGAGTCGTGTGGGCCATCGACGGCGACGGCTGCTTCCAGATGACCAACCAGGAACTCGCGACGTGCGTGATCAACAAGATCCCGATCAAGGTCGCGCTCATCAACAACTCTTCGCTCGGCATGGTGCGGCAGTGGCAGACGCTGTTCTACGACGGCCGCTACTCCAACACCGAGCTGAACACCGGTAAGGATTCGATCCGTGTTCCGGACTTCGTGAAGATGGCCGACGCCTACGGTTGCGTTGGTATCCGCGTCGAGTCTGAAGACGAGATCGACGCCGCGATCGAGAAGGCGATGTCGATCAACGACCGTCCAGTGCTCATCGACTTCATTGTTTCGAAGGACGCGATGGTGTGGCCGATGGTCCCTTCAGGTGTTTCAAATAACGAGATTCAGGTGGCACGAGGCATGACGCCTCAGTGGGAAGAGGAATAGGACTACATCAATGGCACGCCATACTTTGTCGGTACTGGTCGAAGATGTCCCAGGTGCGTTGACTCGCGTCGCAGGCCTCTTCGCCCGCCGAGCATTCAATATTGATTCTTTGGCTGTAGGCCCAACCGAGACCCCAGGGCTCTCCCGCATGACCGTTGTGGTTCAAGCGGATGAGAAGCTGCTGGAGCAGGTGACCAAGCAGCTGAACAAGCTCATCAACGTCATCAAGATCGTTGAACTCGAGCAAACACATTCTGTCCAGCGTGAGCACGTGCTCATCAAGGTCAATGCAGACGCAGAGACCCGCACGCAGGTGACTCAGGCGGCGGATTACTTCCGGGCCCGCGTCGTGGATGTTTCACCGGAGACGGTGGTTCTTGAAGCGACCGGTTCGGGCGAGAAGGTCGCCGCGCTACTGGACGTTATGGAGCCGTTCGGCATCCGCGAGATTGTGCAGGCGGGAACCCTGGCTATCGCACGCGGACGCAAGTCGTTGACTCAGCGGACATTGCATTCGATTTCGGCATAAACCCTATTTTTAGCTTTTAACCGTATAGACCTAAAAGATCTCAAACTGTAAGGAATGATTTCGTGAGCACCACAATGTACTACGAAGAAGATGCAGACCTGAGCAAACTGAGCGACAAGAAGGTAGCCGTTATCGGTTACGGCTCGCAGGGCCATGCTCACGCGCTTTCGCTGCGTGATTCCGGCATCGACGTTCGCGTTGGTCTCGCTGAGGGCTCGAAGTCCCGCGCGAAGGCTGAGGAAGAGGGCCTCAAGGTCATGAACGTGGCCGATGCGGCGGCTGAGGCTGACGTCATCATGATCCTGGTTCCAGACCAGGTCCAGGCCAAGGTATACGAGGAGTCCATCAAGGACAACCTCAAGGCAGGCGACACCCTCGTGTTCGCACACGGTTTCAACATCCGTTACGGCTACATCGAGCCAGGCAAGGACATCAACGTGATCATGGTTGCCCCTAAGGGCCCAGGCCACGTTGTCCGCCGCGAATTCGAAGCTGGCCGCGGTGTTCCAGCGCTCATCGCAGTTGAAAACGATGCGACCGGCGACGCCAAGGAGATCGCACTCGCATGGGCTAAGGCCATCGGCGCTACCCGTGCAGGTGTCATCGAGACGACCTTCACCGAGGAAACCGAGTCCGACCTCTTCGGTGAGCAGGCTGTTCTGTGCGGTGGCGCATCCCAGCTCGTTCAGTACGGTTTCGAGACCCTGACCGAGGCCGGCTACGCTCCAGAGATCGCATACTTCGAGGTTCTGCACGAGCTCAAGCTCATCGTTGACCTCATGGTCGAAGGCGGCCTGTCCAAGCAGCGCTGGTCGATCTCCGATACCGCTGAGTTCGGCGACTACGTCTCGGGCCCACGCGTGATCGACCCATCGGTCAAGGAGAACATGAAGGCTGTCCTCAAGGACATCCAGGACGGCACCTTCGCTAAGCGCTTCATGGACGACCAGAACAACGGTGCCGAAGAGTTCCAGAAGCTGCGTAAGGAACAGGAAGGCCACCCGATCGAGGCGACCGGCCGCGAACTGCGCAAGCTGTTCTCCTGGATGGAAGACACCGACTCCGACTACACCGAGGGCACTGCCGCTCGCTAAGTCGAAGTTTCAAACGTTGACCGGCGTTAGCGCGCCGCTGTAGTCGACAGCTTTAGTTGCTGGCGGGGAGGAACATTGAGTTCCTCCCCGCCAGCGGCATTTAAGCCAGCACCGTCAGGAGCCGGGGTCACCACGCAACGCACGTGCCGCATCGTTATGTTGCATTTCATGAAGCCGATGCGTGTCACACCTTCGCAACGTGGAAGCGGAGTAGGCCGTTCGGAAGCTAGCGTTAGATTCAGTGGGGGACCGCCACAAGCGGACACCCAGTGAAACGCGCTCGATAAACCCCAGCGTTATAAACCATCGATCGAACAGAGGATCACGTTCGTGGCTCAGACTCAGCCTGTTGTACTGCTCGCAGAAGAACTTTCGCCCGCAACCGTTGAAGCGTTGCGCTCGGACTTTGAGATCCGGCACACTGACGGCGCGGACCGTGAGCGGTTGCTCGCGGACATCGCTGATGTGGATGCGATCTTGGTCCGGTCCGCTACCCAGGTCGATGCGGAGGCGATCGCGGCCGCTAAGAACCTCAAGGTGATCGCCCGCGCCGGCGTTGGCTTGGACAACGTCGATATCAAGGCGGCAACCCAGGACGGCGTGATGGTCGTCAACGCTCCGACCTCGAACATCATCTCCGCCGCTGAGCTCACGGTGGGCCACATCATCTCTGCCGCGCGTAATATTCCGGCGGCGAACGCTTCGATGAAAGCGGGGGAGTGGAACCGTAAGGCGTTCACGGGTGTCGAGCTATTTGAGAAGACCGCTGGCATCATCGGCTTGGGCCGCATCGGCGCTCTCGTGGCGGAGCGTCTGGCTGGTTTCGGCATGAAGCTCGTTGCATACGACCCGTACGTGACCCCGGCTCGCGCCCAACAGCTTGGAGTGACGCTTGTTGAGCTCGATGAGCTCCTCGAGAAGGCTGACTTCATTACGATCCACATGCCGAAGACCCCGGAAACCACCGGCATGATTTCCGCGGACCAGTTCAAGCTCATGAAGGACACCGCGTTCGTGTTCAACGTTGCGCGCGGTGGCCTGATCGACGAGGATGCGCTCTACACCGCGCTGACCGAAGGCCAGATCGCTGGCGCGGGCATCGATGTTTACACCTCCGAGCCTGCCAGGGACATCAAGTTCATCGAGCTTCCGAACGTTTCGGTGACCCCGCACCTGGGTGCCTCGACCGCTGAGGCTCAGGAAAAGGCTGGCGTTGCTGTCGCGAAATCGGTGCGCTTGGCGCTTACGGGTGAACTGGTTCCGGATGCGGTCAACGTTGCTGGCGGCGTGATCGACGAGAACGTGCGCCCAGGTATCCCGTTGGCTGAGAAGCTCGGCCGCATCTTCTCTGCTCTGGCCCAGGGTGAGCGTTTGACCTCGGTTGAGCTCACGGTTGCCGGTGAGATCGCGTCCAAGGATGTCACGAGCCTCAAGCTCGCGGCGTTGAAGGGTGTTTTCACCGACGTCGTTTCGCAGGGCGTCTCCTACGTCAACGCGCCAGTTCTCGCTGAGCAGCGTGGCGTTGCAACCCGCTTGACCACTACAGAGGTTTCGGAGGATTACCGCAATAAGCTCGTGGTTTCGGGTGCGTTGGCATCGGGTGCGGCGTTGTCCGTAACGGGTACGTTGACGGGCCCGAAGCAGATTCAGAAGCTCACCGCCGTGTTTGGTCAGAACCTCGAGATCCCGATCGAGGACCACATGTTGATCCTGCGTTACGAGGACCGCCCGGGCGTGGTCGGTACGCTCGGCCGCGTTCTGGGCGAGCACGACGTCAACATCGCTGGAATGCAGGTTGCCCCGGCCGACGAGCAGGGTCAGTCTGCCGCGGTTGTCACGATCGATGACGCGCTGCCTGAGGGTCTTTTGGAGACCATCGGCAAGGAAATCGGTGCCACGGTGGCTCGCGAGGTTGACCTCGAAGAACGCTAAAACATCGAGGAACGCTCAACGTCACGTTTTAGGGGCGAGGAGCTTTAGCAGGCGCTGTAAAAGTAGCTGTAACAGTGTGGGATGGGTGTCATGTACACCCATCCCACACGTCGTTTCGATAGAATCACGGCGTGACTGATCTGGGTAAAGACAAAACGTTCTACATGACCACGGCGATCTCGTATCCAAACGGTGAGCCGCACATCGGGCATGCTTACGAGTTCATAGCTTCTGACACGATGGCGCGCTTCAAGCGTTTGGACGGCTATGACGTGTACATGCTCACGGGTACGGATGAGCATGGCCAGAAGATGATGCAGACTGCGCAGAAGCAGGGCGTCACCCCGATGGAACTGGCGCGTGTGAACTCGGATCGATTCCAGGCCACGCAGGATGCCCTGGGTATTTCGTACGACCGTTTCATTCGCACGACCGATGCGGATCACCAGGCCGCAGCACAAGCGATCTGGAAGGCCATGGAGGCCAACGGCGACATTTACTTGGGTCATTACTCCGGTTGGTACTCGGTGCGCGACGAGGCGTATTACGACGAGGACGAGACTCACGTTGGTGAGGACGGCGTCCGCTATGCAACCGCGACCGAAACCGAAGTGACGTGGACGGAAGAGGAGTCGTATTTCTTCCGGCTTTCGAAGTACACCGAGCCGTTGCTTGAGCTGTATAAGGCGCAGCCGGAGTTCGCGGCGCCGCAGTCTCGTTTCAACGAGGTCATCCGCTTTGTTGAGGGTGGCCTTGAGGATCTCTCGATTTCGCGCACGACGTTCGACTGGGGTATCCCAGTTCCGGATGCGCCTGGCCACGTTATGTACGTGTGGGTTGACGCGCTGACCAACTACCTCACGGGTGTCGGCTACCCGGACGTCGAAGGTGAGAAGTTCAGCAAGTACTGGCCGGCCGACCTGCACGTCATCGGCAAGGATATTTCGCGCTTCCACGCGATCTACTGGCCTGCGTTCCTGATGTCCGCTGGCATCGAGCTGCCTAAGCGCATCATGATTCACGGTTTCTTGCACAACAACGGCGTCAAGATGTCGAAGTCCCTGGGCAACACCGTGGGTCCAGCTGACTTCATCGACATGTACGGCTTGGACGCGATGCGCTACTTCTTCCTGCGCGAAGTTCCGTTCGGTGCCGACGGTTCGTATTCGCATGAGGCGATCGTGAACCGTATGAATGCTGAACTGTCGAACAACCTCGGCAACCTCGCGCAGCGTTCGCTTTCGATGGTCGTTAAGAACCTCGAAGGCAAGATGCCGGCGCTCGAGAACCTCACGGACGCCGACACCGAGCTGCTGGATTCCGCTAAGGCCCTGCTCGACTCGGCGCGCGCGCACTACGACAAGCAGGCGTTTTCGCTGGCTCTTGCGGAGCAGTGGAAGGTTCTGCACGATGCGAACGCTTACTTCGCGGACATGGCTCCGTGGGTCTTGCGGAAGGAAGACCCTGAGCGCATGTCGGTAGTGCTGGCAGTGACCCTGGATGTTGTGCGCCGAGTCGCTTTGCTCGCTCAGCCTGTCATGCCGGACGCGATGACCCGCATGCTGGATGTGCTGGGTGTTCCGGAAGGCGCGATGCGCACGTTCGCGGCCTTCGACAGCACGGTCGAAGCTGGAACCGAGCTTCCGAAGCCGCAGCCGATCTTCCCTCGTTATGAGGAGCCAAAGGACAGCTAAAGCTCCAGAATGACGAAGCCTGGGGCCGGTTCACTAATGTGAACCGGCCCCAGGCTTTTGTGTCTTGCTGTTGCAGCGCGTCGCGAGAGCTTACTCGATGGCAAGCCCCTCGACAGGAGTGACCTTGGCGGCGCGACGTGCCGGCATGAGTGTCGCCAGCATCGTGATTGCCACCGTAGCGAACCACAGGATCAACAGTGGGATCCACGGGATGGTGAGGTCGGCCGCCGTGGCAGAGCGGAGCAGGGACGACGCGCCCACGAATCCGAATACCGTACCGATGACGATCGCTGTCAGAGCCGTGATACCGGAGATCAGGAACGCCTCAAGGAACAGCATCGAACGCAGCTGCTTCTTGGTTAGGCCCAAAGCACGCAGCAGCGCGTTCTCGCGGGTGCGTTCGATGATCGAAAGCGTCAGCGTGTTCGAGACACCCACGAGCGCGATCACGACCGCTACACCGAAGAGACCCACCACGATGTAGGTGAACGTCAGCATGAACGTGCCGAGCGCATCCTTGATCTGAGCGACCACGTCCACATCGTGAGGTGAAACGTGCGCCGCGGTGGCCAAAGTCTCAGAGACCGTGTCGAGGTTGGCGTTCTCGTCGAGCTTGACCCAGATCTGAGTGTCTTGGTTCGAAACCTTGACGTCAAGCTTCTGCGCGGTCTCTGTGCTGATGAGGCATGGGATATCGGCCCCGGACGGAGTCCCCACTGGTTTCAGCTCCGTACCGTTGATCGTGAGCGTTCCCGCATTCTGCGGGCTGTTCACCGGACCGTATTCGTTGAGTCCCGGAACAGGGACGTTGGATGGAATCAGCTTCCTGAGTTCGCCTGTATCGCCGACATAGAGCGAAGCGCAGGTCCACGATGAGCGTGTCTCAACTGGAAGATCCGCCTTCTTCACGAGCGCGGTCCCCTTGACGCCTGCGGCTCGGGACACGCTTTCCACGGTTCCAGCGTTCGGGTGGGCGTCTTCCGGGAAGGTGATCTTCGCGTCGACCGGGAACGCTTCGTCGAGCTGGCTTTCCATGGTCGTCTTGAGGCTGTACATACCCGTCAAGCAGGTCGCCACGAGCGTCACACCGATCAGCAGAGCCGAACCGACCGCGCCTGTGCGGGCAGGGTGGCGCACCGCGTTGAGGCCCGCGAGCTTGCCCGCTGGCTTTCTGGAGAACAGCTTGCCGAACAGCGCCACGAGGAACGGAACAAGGAACGTGCCGATCACGAGCAGGCCGATGAACGCGAGCAAGCATCCAAGGAATACCATGAGGAACAGCATTCCGGCGAGCTCGAAGTCCTCGTTGATCGGGGTCAGCATTCCGTAGAGGATCACAGCCACGCCCAGCAGGATCAGGATGGTTCCGATCGCGATGCGGACTTTGCCCTTGCGGCTGCCCACCGTCACGGTTTCTAACGGCTGAAGTGCCGCGATAGGGGAGAGACGGGACGCCTTCTGCGCTGGGCGGATCGAAGCGAGCCACGTCATCACGACGGCCAAGATCAAACCGGCAGGGATCGACCACCAGTTGATCGCGAACGTGAACGTCGTGGTCTTGGTGATCCACGACATGAGAGCCCCGCCTGCCGCGATCAAGACGATGCCGAGCACAACACCAACCACGCCGCCGATGAGACCGATCAGGAAGCCTTCAGTGCGCATCATGCGTTTGATCTGCTTCGCGCTAGCGCCGATAGTGCGTAGCAAAGCGAGCTCGCGAGTGCGCTGCGCCAGAATCACAGTGAACGTGTTCGAGGTCACGAGCACGCACACCACGGCGGCGAGCACTACGAACGCCAAGAGTGCGTACGTGAAGATCGCGATGTCGGAGCTGAAGGAACGCATCGACTGGTTGAGCAGCTCATCCGGGGTTGCTGCCTTGAGGCCCTCGTAGCCGGCCGCCATAGCGGCATCGTTGATCTCACGAACAACGTCGGCAGGATTGCTACCCGGGGAGAGCTTGAGCAGATAGACCGTTTCCGGAGTAACCGTGAGGAAGCCTGCTGCCTCAGCTTCTTGCCGGTCCAGGAAAACCGACGGAAGGCCGAAGGCGTCGAGCATGCGCGAGTCTTCGAACACACCGGTTGCCTTGTACGTGATCTTGGCTGGCTGATCAGCGCCTTGCTTTCCAACAAAGCCTGGCTCGAGCGCAAGTGTGATGTCAGGAGCGCCGCCACCGTTGCCTTGTGCGAGGCTGTCGTAGAGGTTCTGGCTAACACCAATGTTCTTCCCGCTTGGAAGCTCACCTTCGATGCGCTTGAATCCGAGAAGATCCCAGTTACCTTCCACTGCATACAGGTGCACCGGATCATCACCAGTGCTGCTTCCCACGTTGAAGATCATGCCGCGGTCATACCTCAAGTGATCGGCGACCGAATCCCTGCCAGTGACCAGCTTGTCAATGTCCTGCTTGTCCTGTGCGGAACCGTCACCATCCTGAGAGATAACTGCGGTCCGCGCCGTAACCACGACATCGGACTTTGAATACACCTGGCCCTGAGTGTTCTTGACCGAGGCGAGCGAGGACGTCGAGAAGTTCAAGACAGCGCTCAAGAAGCCCACGCCGATCGTCACCGCGACGATCACAGCTATGTAGCGGCGGAAATAAGCGCGAATATTCGCGCGCGCAATCGTATTCATTACTTGGCTCCCAACTGAGCCAATGCTTCAGCTACGCCCTGAGCGGTCGGGTTGTTGATCTCGCCGGCGATCACGCCGTCCGAAAGCAACAGCACACGGTCAGCGTAAGCGGCCGCCTGCGGGTCGTGCGTCACCATGATCACGGTCTGGCCGTACTCGTGCGCGGCCCGCTGCAACAGGTTGAGCACCTGGCTACCGGATTCGGAATCCAAGTTACCGGTCGGCTCGTCACCAAAAATCACGTCGGGGCGGGACAACAGGGCACGCGCTACGGCGACACGCTGCTGCTGACCACCCGAAAGCTCGTGCGGCTTGTGGTTGAGGCGCTCACGCAGACCCAAGCGGTCCACGAGCTCGTTGAACCACGCCATGTCCGGCTTCTTGTTAGCCAGCTCGAGCGGGAGCACGATGTTCTGCTCGGCGGTCAGCGTAGGAACCAGGTTGAACGCCTGGAACACGAAACCCACACGCTCGCGGCGCAAACGAGTCTGCTCGTCTTCGCTCAACGTATCCACGCGGGTAGGGCCCAAGGCCAGCGCACCGCTCGTCGGACGGTCCAACGTAGCGAGCATGTGCATCAGCGTCGACTTACCGGAACCCGAAGGCCCCATGATCGCCGTGAACTTGCCAGGCGCGAAACCCACCGTGATGTTGTTGAGTGCCGTCACCTGCGTCGAACCCTGCCCAAACACTTTGGTCAGGTTCCAGGCCGCAACCGCGGGTTGAGCGGTGGCAGCGTTCGATGCGGGCTGTACTTCAGGGGATGGAGGTTGTGTAGTCATGCATCCAGACTAAACGCCGCGCGAGTTCAGAACATCGGCCGCCAGAATGGAAGTTTTATGCCCCGTGTCATACCCAGGTATGACCTGCCGGGATGCGCTGACCTACGGGGATATGACACAGCTACGGGGTGACTACACCCGTGCGATACGCAAGAACCACGGCCTGAACGCGGTCACGAACCTCGAGCTTGGACAGCACGCGCCCCACATGGGTCTTCACCGTTGCTTCGGACAGCGTGAGTTGATCCGCGATCTCTGTGTTGGAGTAGCCCTGAGCCATGAGACGGAAAACCTCGAGCTCACGCGCCGTCAAAAGCTCAACCACATCGTGCGCCGAAGACCCATCCTGCTGTGCCTGTGCCCGCAACATCGGCGCCATGTGGTCCAGCAACCGCTTAGTAGAACTCGGCGCAACCACAGCACCACCGTGGAACACCGTACGGATCGCATCCAAAAGATCCTCCGGCGGAGCATCCTTGAGCAAAAAGCCGGCCGCTCCTGCCGAAATCGCGTCAAGGACGTACTCATCCAGATCAAACGTCGTCAGCATCAAAACCCGAGGCGCATCCACGCCGCGGCGAGCAGACTCCTCAAGCATCCGCGTCGTCGCCGCAATCCCATCCATGCGCGGCATACGGATATCCATCAAGACAACATCCGCATCGACCATAGCGCCACCATCAACAAAGGCCTGACACGCCTCAAGCCCATCAGCGGCTTCCGCAACCACATGCAGATCAGGCTGCGAATCGATCAGCATACGAAAACCAGAACGCACCAACTGCTGATCATCGACCAGCGCAACCCTAATCTGCTCCACTGAACCTTCCACTGAATCCTCCACGCACATCGCCAAGCTCACGCGCCAGCTAAAACATCAGACGCATACGGAATAAACACATACACCTGATATCCGCCTGGCAGATCCGAGAAACTCGCATTGCCTCCATATATTTCAGCACGCTCGCGGATACCAACCTGGCCGCGACCGGCCCCAGGGACAGACACCGGAGCGGCTGACACCGGGGATGAAGTGTCCCGTGCATCGTTGGTCACCGTCACCGCAAGCCCTTTGGCCGTCCATGTCAGCACAACATCCGTGCGAGTAGGCGCAACCGCGTGCTTACGCACGTTCGTCAAGGCCTCCTGCACAATCCGATACACCGCCAACTCAGCACCTGACGGCAACGTGCCCGCGGGCGAAAACTTCCACTCGATCACCGTCTCGATGCCGTTCGCGCTCGCCGTGTACGCAAGCTCATCCAAACGATCAAAACCAGGAGCGGGGGAGCGGCGCGCCTCATCGCCCTCATCCCGCAAAACACCGAGCAACGAACGCATCTCCGCCAACGCCTCACGGCCCGTGTTCGCGATCGTCTCTAAAACCTCACGCGCGACCTCCGGCCGCTGAGCCGCCGCATACCTACCGCCATCCGCCTGCGTAATGATGACCGAGAGCGAATGAGCCACCACATCGTGCATCTCACGAGCAATCCTGCGCCGTTCATCCTCAGCCGCGAACTCACGCTCACGCACCTGCTGGTCAATGAGCCGCTGCATCCTGACCCGCTCAGAATCCACGCGCGCTCGCCGTTCGAAGGACAACCGCCCGAAAAGCCACGCGACCGTGACGATGAGCCAGTGCCCAATCAGCACTACGACCTGCTCAGGTGCAGACCACTCGTAGGACCGTGGGGTGAAATACATGACCGCCAGAACCGACCCCGCGAGTCCCGCGATCAGGGCCGTGTTGGAAACCCAGCGACGCCCGTGCGCCGCCGACGAGTAGATGATGCCCGGCACGAGGATGATCGCGATCGAAGAATCGCCGACGACCGCCACTTGCACGAGGCACGCCGCGATTGCGGTCAGGAGAGAAGCAGCTGGGTTGTAGCGGCGGATGGCCCACGAGACGCACAGCGTGACGCCCACCGCGACCATCCCGATGTAACGGATCGGGTAGGGGACGAAAGGCCACGGATTCATCGACACGCGGACAGTGGATAGCAACGCGATCAAGAAGACCAGGCCGATGCCGGCGGCCTGGATCATGTCGATCGTCGTGGGATGGGTGCGGACCCACGTTTCGGTGCGCCCGATGCGGTTGATACGGGATGCTGGCGGGTCGGTGTGGAGCGTGCGGGACATGCTCCTCACTTTAGTGAGTTGTAGCTCGTGACGGATCCGCCTGCGGTATGACACGCGCTGTCACAAAGGCGTTTCATATGGTGAGATGTTGGCTCAGAATGTGGGACTAGGCGTATTGTGTATGACATGACGCGCACACTTGATTTGGCAGTAATCCCAGGCGACGGCATCGGGCCAGAAGTGGTCAGCCAAGCCCTGAGGGTCATCATGGCATCGCTGGAAAACACCGACGTTGAGGTTGCAACCACCGAATACAACATCGGTGCAGAACACTGGCTTGCAACCGGGGAAACCCTCACCGAAGAAACCATGGAGAACCTCCGCCAGCACGAAGCGATCCTCTTCGGCGCAGTCGGTGCCGCCCCCAATGATGACCGGATCCCATCCGGAATCCTCGAACGCGAAATCCTGCTCAAGCTGCGATTCTCCTTCGACCACGCCGTCAACCTTCGCCCATCGCGGCTCTTCCCAGGCTCGGTCAGCCCGCTGAGCGAACCTGGCGAGATCGACTTCATCGTGGTCCGCGAAGGCACCGAAGGCCTGTACGCAGGCAACGGCGGACAGTTCAAGGCCGGAACCGAGCACGAAGTCGCAACTGAGGTTTCGATTAACACCGCCCACGGTGTGCGCCGCGTAGTCCGCGACGCCTTCGAACGAGCCAACGCACGTCGCAAGAAACTGACGCTGGTCCACAAACACAACGTCCTGGTCAACGCCGGAAAGCTGTGGAACCGCATCGTGAACGAAGAAGCCGCCAACTACCCGGAGGTCACCGTCGACTACCTCCACGTCGACGCCGCGACCATCTTCATGGTCACCGACCCGGCCCGCTTCGACGTCATCGTGACCGACAACCTCTTCGGCGACATCCTGACCGACCTCGCTGGCGCCGTAACCGGCGGCATCGGCCTCGCATCCTCCGGCAACATCAACGTCGACGGAACCGCGCCATCGATGTTTGAGCCAGTCCACGGCTCCGCGCCGGACATCGCTGGCCAGAACATCGCGGACCCAACCGCCGCGATCCTTTCCGGCGCCCTGTTGCTGCGCCACGTTGGCCTCGATGAGCAAGCCGAAGCGATCGAAGCCGCCGTCGAGCGGGACCTCGCGGCACTCGTCGACGCGCCTTCCACGCCGCAGCGAGCCACCACCGAAATCGGTGACGCGATCATCGCCCAGCTCAGCGCTTAGCGCCAAGAAACTGAAACCGGCCTCAAACTGAAACCCGCTGTCTTGCTCTACCGCATACGGTAGGCGCAGGACTAGGGTTACTTAAAGGTGCGTGCAGGCTCACCGTCTGCGGCGCCGCGCAAACACATCACGAGCCGCCACCAAGAGCGGCGAAACGTATCGGAACTGGAGCAGAACAGTGGAGTTCACCCGCACGCTCACGACCAACCCAACCTCTGACGAGGAACGCAACAAGATCCTGCAGGACCCGGGCTTCGGCACGTACTACACGGATCACCAGGTCATTATCGACTGGGACATTGACAAGGGTTGGCACGATGCGCGCGTGGTTCCGTACGGCCCGTTGACGTTGGACCCTGCCGCGGCGGTACTGCATTACGGCCAGGAGGTCTTCGAGGGCCTCAAGGCTTACCGCCACAAGGATGGCGGGGCCTACACTTTCCGTCCGGAGGAGAATGGTCGCCGCTTGAACCGCTCCGCGGTGCGTTTGGGTATGCCTGAGCTTCCGGTGGATGTTTTCTTGCAGGCAATCAAGGAACTCGTGAGCGCGGACGAGGCCTGGATCCCGGACGGCGACGGCGAATCGCTCTATTTGCGTCCTTTCATGATCGCGACCGAGGCGTTCCTGGGTGTGCGGCCATCGCATCGTTATGAGTTCCGCGTGATCGCGTCGCCTGCCGGTAACTACTTTGGCGGCGAGCTCAAGCCGGTCCAGATTTGGCTCTCGGAGACCTACGCCCGCGCGGGCCACGGCGGCACGGGTGAGGCGAAGTGCGGCGGTAACTATGCAGCCTCGCTCATCGCGCAACTCGAGGCCGAGGCGAACGGTTGCCAGCAGGTCATCTTCACCGACCCAACCAACGATCACGCAGTTCAGGAACTCGGCGGCATGAACGTGTTCTTTGTGATCGACGACGGTAAGACGCTCGTGACCCCGGCGCTCGACGGCACGATCCTGCACGGCGTGACGCGCTCCTCGGTGCTTGAGCTGGCCCAAGAGAAGGGCCTTGCTGTCGAGCAGCGCACCTTCACCCTGGACGAGTGGAAGCGTCGCGTTGAGGACGGCTCACTCGATGAGGTCTTCGCATGCGGTACCGCGGCGGTCATCACCCCTATTTCCGAGCTTCGCGGCCGTGACATGACGCTCACGATGCCGGAGGTCAAGCAGGACGGCGTGTGGGCTTCGATCCGTCACGACCTGTTGGGTGTTCAGACCGGCGGGGTAGAGGACGCGCACGGCTGGCTGCACAAGCTCGCATAGCCGGCCAGTAGGCTAGAACCATGCGAATTGCCCGTTGTGTCACTGATAACGATCCGTTCTACGGCTTGGTAGAAGACCAGAAGGTCATCGAACTGGCTGGCGACCCGTTCTTCCACGGCGTTCAGCCGACCCAGACCGTTCACGACCTGGACGATGTGCGCCTGGTTGCGCCGATCATCCCGCGTTCCAAGATCGTGGGTTTCGGCAAGAACTATGCAGAGCATGCCCGCGAGATGGGCGGGGAAGCCCCCGCGCGTCCGGTCATGTTTTTGATGCCGAACACCGCGGTTCTGGGGCCGGGGGAGCCTATCCGCTTCCCGGATTTCTCTGACGAGATTTCCTATGAAGGCGAACTGGCCGTTGTGATCGGCCGGATCTGCAAGGACGTTCCGGCGGAGAGCGCCCACGATGTGGTGTTTGGTTACACGGTCGCGAACGATCTCACTGCGCGGGATGCGCAGCGCAACGACGGCCAGTGGTCGCGCGCCAAGGGCTTCGATGGTTCGGTTCCGTTGGGTCCGTGGATCGAGACCGAACTGGACCCGGACGCGTTGGCTATCACCACGACCGTGGATGGCGAGACCGTCCAAGACGGCAACACTCGCGACATGTTGACCCAGGTCGCCGAGTTGATCGCGCAAGCATCCGAGGCATTCACCTTGCTTCCAGGCGATGTTCTGCTGACCGGAACCCCGGCCGGCGTCGGTCTTTTGCGTGAAGGCCAGACGGTCGAAGTCACGATCGAAGGCATCGGCACTCTTTCTAATCGCGTGCTGTAGTTCCAAGTGTGTTGCTGTAGTTCCAACTGCATTGATGCGATTCCAGCCGCGTGACGTAGCCGGCAGCGTATGAGTTAGCCGGCCACCGCATCGTTATTTAAACCAACTAAGATAAGGAATCATGAGCTTTACTGCGTCGCTTCCTACGGTTTCTGATTCAACTCCTGTACGTGTGCGTTTCTGCCCGTCGCCGACGGGTACTCCGCACGTTGGCATGGTCCGCACGGCCCTGTTCAACTGGGCGTATGCTCGCCACACGGGTGGCACCATGATTTTCCGCATCGAAGATACCGATGCGGCGCGCGACTCCGAAGAGTCGTTCAACCAGGTCATCGACGCCATGGAGTGGCTCGGTATTGACTGGGACGAAGGCATCCGCGTGGGTGGCCCACAGGAGCCGTACCGCCAGTCGCAGCGCATGGACATCTACGCCGATATCCTGCAGAAACTGATTGACGGCGGGTACGTGTACGAGGACTTCTCGACTCCCGAGGAAGTCAAGGAGCGCCGCAAGGCCGCCGGCCAGGACGTACAGCTTGGCTACGACAACTACGACCGCGACCTGACCGAGGAACAGAAGCAGGCGTTCCGCGACGAAGGCCGCAAGCCGGTCTTCCGTTTGCGGATGCCAGATGAGGACATCACGTTCGATGACCTGATCCGTGGCGAGATCACGTTCCCTGCGGGCTCGGTTCCAGACTTCGTGGTGGCGCGTTCGAACGGTGCGCCTCTGTACACGCTGGTGAACCCGGTTGATGACGCGCTGATGGGCGTGACCCACGTTCTGCGCGGTGAGGACATCTTGTCCTCGACTCCGCGCCAGATTGCGCTCTACCGCGCGCTGATCGAGCTTGGCATTGCCGAATACCTGCCGCGTTTCGGCCACATGCCGTACGTCATGGGGCAGGGGAACAAGAAGCTGTCCAAGCGCGACCCGGAATCCTCGCTGTTCAACCTGCGCGATGCGGGCTTCATCAAGGAAGGCCTCGTCAACTACCTCGCGCTGCTTGGTTGGGCGATCTCGGGTGATGAGGACATCTTCACGATGGACGAGATGGTCAAGGCTTTCGACATCAAGGATGTTCAGCCGAACCCGGCTCGCTTTGACGTCAAGAAGGCTGAAGCGATCAACGGTACGCACATTCGCCGCTTGAGCGCTGAGGTTTTCGTTGAGCGTCTGGTCCCGTACCTGCGTGGTGCTGAGCTTGTCTCGGATCCGTTGACTGACGATGAGCGTCGCATCCTCGAAGCGGCCGCTCCGCTGGTTCAGGAGCGCATGCAGCTGCTGGGCGAGGCACCTAAGATGCTGGACTTCCTGTTCAAGCCGGACGCCGAGATCACGATGGACGAGGATGCTCTCAAGCGCATGCCAGAGAACCTCGGTGAAGTGATCGATGCGGCAGCGGACGCGCTCGAGAAGGTTTCAGACTTCACGGTAGAAAACATTGAGCAGGCCCTGCGTGAGAGCCTCATTGAAGGCCTCGAGCTCAAACCACGTTTTGCATTCGGTCCGGTGCGCACGGCGATTTCGGGTCACCGCGTATCACCGCCGCTGTTCGAATCGCTCGAGATCCTGGGCAAGGAATCCACACTGGCGCGCTTGCGGGCGTTCCGCGAGAACCACGTCGAGTAGACGTAGTTGCAACGTAGTGTTTGCGCGCGTTAGACACCTTAGGGTCTCGCCCCGTTAATGTGGCGTTCGACACGAGGGAGGGAACCGATTTGGTTTCCTCCCTCGTCTCATGTAGGCTAGACAATCGCATGCCATAGCGATCAAAAGATTTTATGGTTGCGAACAAACGCTTAGCGTGAAGATACAAAAGTATTGAAATGCCGGGCGCAGCTAATTGAATATGCGTAATCATATTGATCGTGCTACAATCGAATGCACATTGGGATATGGTGTAATTGGCAACACGACTGATTCTGGTTCAGTTATTCTAGGTTCGAGTCCTGGTATCCCAGCGAAGATCCTTCCGCTGTAAGCAGCGTTAAGGATCAGCGATTCCCCTCTGAAAATCCCACAGTCTTGCTAAAGCAGGGTCTTGCTTGCTGAAGCAGGGACTTGCTAAAGCAATGCAGGGCATGAGGTAGGGAAAAGCATTTGGCCCCATCGTATAGCGGCCTAGTACGCCGCCCTCTCACGGCGGTAACGCGGGTTCGAATCCCGCTGGGGTCACGTCGCACAACACGTTCACGAACTCAACAGTTCGCTAACTCACTATGAGACGAAAACTCAATATGAGGCTCAGTGCAGGTTGATCTTGTGCAGTGCACAGGTTCGATTTAGTGGAGCGTGTCGCGAAAGCGGCCCCATCGTATAGCGGCCTAGTACGCCGCCCTCTCACGGCGGTAACGCGGGTTCGAATCCCGCTGGGGTCACGAAAGAAAAAATCCCGGTGATGAACTCACCGGGATTTTTTATGCCCTAATCTGGGTCTATCTCATCGTTGAGTAGATTGTTGCTGGGCCATGTGAGCGCTGCCGAAGGAGAACCTATGGGTACCGTGAGCGGGATGGGTGAGCGTGCGATCATCGCATCCATCACCGAGGCATTCGGTTCTGCATCGGCATCGGAGGCCTCGCATCCCAAGGCGGGGACGGGCGGCGCTGACGGGTTAGCGCAGGTCCTGAGCCGCGTTGTTGTAGCCAATGGCGACGATGCGGCTGTGGTTGCCGCGAATGCTCGCATGGTTTTCACGATGGACACCTCCGTCGAAGGTCAGGATTTCATGCTGACATGGCCGAGCGGCGCCAAAACCGATGCGCGGCTGCTCGGATTCAAATGCGCTGCCCAGAATCTTTCCGACATCAACGCGATGGGGGCCCGCACTCGTTATCTCCTGGTGTCGTTGTCGTTCCCGGGCGATATCGAAGAGACATGGCCTGCTGAGTTTGCGGCGGGGATGCGGCAAGCGTGCGATGAGCTCGGTGCTCCAGGTGCTGAGCTCATCGGAGGGGATGTCTCGGCGGCGGAATCCGTAGCGGTGAGCATCACCGCGATCGGCGAACTCGGCGCTGACTCCACCCCGCTCGTCCGCAGTGCGGCACAACCGGGGGATGGGGTCTATCTGGCTGGAAGGATCCCAGGGATCTCAGGCACTGCCCTCAACGAACTTCTGTCCCCTCAGGTTGGTGGACTCAGGGCCTCGGAGGCCGAGCCGCAAAGAGCGCTTGCCGCTCACTTCGTGCCAGCTCCGCCGCTAGCCGTCGGTCCGGCGCTAGCGGCACGCGAGCACCGCATCGCAAGCATTGACACGTCCGATGGCGTGGTGCGTGACGCCACACGCATCGCACAAGCCAGCGACGTTGCTGTTGCGCTCGACGAAGCGGTCATCAACAGTTTCGCCGCACAACTGGCGGAGTCCTGGAACCTGACCGCCCAAGAGGCGCGGCACAACGTCTTATATGGGGGAGAGGACTTCAACCTGCTGTTCACGCTTCCGGCAGGGGCTGAGGCCCCTTCGATTGACGGCGTAGCGATCCGCCGCATCGGCACGGTTGAACAGCTAAGCCAGCCTGACACGAGATCTGGTACGGAACCTGGCGCCTATATCGCTGGCCGCCGCCTCGACGAAACCCTCGGCTTCGACCACTACAGCGGTGTGTGAAGCCGAGTAGCGTCAGGTCGCGATTGCGGCGCTGAGGTCGTGGGCTACCTGCGCGACGATGCTGCCGTAGCGTCGGCCGGGGTCGTTGCCGGTGCGCTGAACAGGGCCCGACATCGAAAGCGCGGCGAGAACTTTCCCCGAGGGGCTGAAGATTGGCGCTGAAACGGAGGCCACACCCCGTTCGCGTTCACCCACGGATTGCGCCCACCCGCGTTGCTTGACCCGGGCGAGGTCGTGGGCAGTGAATCGTGCGCCTTCAAGCCCCTGGACGATGCGGGCTTGGTCCTCCCAAGCGAGCAAGACCTGCGCCGCAGAGCCGGCACTCATGGACAGTTGCGTGCCTACCGGGATGGTGTCGCGTAGGCCGGTAGGACGCTCGGCGGAGGCTATGCAGATGCGGAGGTCACCTTGGCGCTTAAAGACCTGGGTGCTTTCGTTGGTGAGTTCACGCAAGCGGTGGAGTGAAGGGCGTGAAGCAGCAACGAGCCGGTCTTGGCCGGCGGCTGCCGCGAGTTCAGTGAGGCGTGGACCGAGTGTGAAGCGTCCGTGGAGGTCTTTGGTCACGAGCCCGTGGTGGGCCAGAGCTTGAGCGAGCCGGTGCGCTGTTGGGCGCGCAAGATGGGTTGCCTCTACGAGTTCCGCGAGGCTCGCTGGACCTGACTCGAGGGCGTCAAGGATCATGGTTGCCTTGTCGATAACGCCGACACCGCTGCTTTGTGACATATGAGACACCCTAGCGTCTCAATTGTTGAGACACAAGACCATAATGTGGAATAGTCTGGTGTTAGCGTGGTCATATGCACGTTCCACACGACCCTGCTGTGCGTTGGCGAAAATTCGGTGACGCAGACCCGGTGACTCAGCACCAGCGGCAGGTATCGCGAAATATCGAGGAAGGACAGACGCTATGTCGAGCACAGGCGCACCGCGCACCTTGGCAGAAAAGGTGTGGGAAGACCACGTCGTAGCCCGGGGTGAAGGCGAAGGCCTTGACCGCCGCCCTGACCTGCTCTACATCGACCTTCACCTCGTTCACGAGGTCACCTCGCCGCAGGCCTTCGAGGGTCTGCGCCTGGCTGGCCGTAAGCTGCGCCGGCCGGACCTCACGATCGCAACCGAGGACCACAACACCCCGACCCTGGACATCGACAAGCCGATCCAAGACCCGATCTCCGCTAAGCAGATCGAAACCTTGCGCGCTAACTGCGAGGAGTTCGGCGTCCGCTTGCATTCGCTGGGTGATAAAGAACAAGGCATCGTTCACGTCGTGGGCCCACAGCTGGGGCTCACACAGCCCGGCATGACCATCGTGTGCGGCGACTCCCACACCTCGACCCACGGTGCGTTCGGTGCGCTGGCCTTCGGCATCGGCACCTCCGAGGTCGAACACGTCATGGCAACCCAGACGCTGCCGCTCAAACCGTTCAAGACCATGGCGATCAACGTTGAAGGAACCCTGCGCCCAGGCGTGACGTCCAAGGACATCATCCTCGCCGTGATCGCCAAGATCGGAACCGGTGGCGGCCAGGGCTACGTCCTGGAATACCGCGGCTCCGCGATCGAACAGCTTTCGATGGAAGCACGCATGACGATGTGCAACATGTCCATCGAGGCAGGCGCGCGTGCCGGCATGATCGCTCCAGACCAGACGACGTTCGACTACATCAAGGGCCGCCCACACGCCCCACAAGGCGAAGAGTGGGATGCCGCAGTCGAATACTGGAAGACCCTGCGCACCGATGACGACGCGACATTCGACGCGGAGGTGTTCCTCGACGCAGACGAACTCGAACCGTTCGTTACGTGGGGCACCAACCCGGGCCAGGGCGTTTCACTCAGCGACGTCGTCCCGCACCCAGAGGAATGCGGGGACGAAAACGAGAAGGCTGCGGCTCAGCGCGCGCTCGAATACATGGGTCTTGAAGCCGGAACCCGCATGAAGGACATCCGCGTAGACACCGTGTTCCTCGGCTCATGCACCAACTCGCGCATGGAAGACCTCCGTGCCGCAGCCGACGTGATCCGCGGACGTGAGAAGGACCCGAACGTACGCATGATCGTCGTCCCGGGTTCGGCACGCGTGCGCCTCGAGGCGGAAGCCGAAGGCCTCGACAAGGTGTTCAAGGACTTCGGGGCCGAATGGCGCTTCGCCGGATGCTCGATGTGCCTGGGTATGAACCCGGACCAGCTCGCAGAAGGCGAGCGTTGCGCATCGACCTCCAACCGCAACTTCGAGGGCCGCCAAGGCAAGGGTGGGCGCACCCACCTCGTGTCCCCGCTCGTCGCGGCGGCAACCGCCGTCCGAGGCACGCTGTCCTCGCCATCGGACATCCTCGAGAACGCAACCGCCTCCGCATAACCGCACGCTGGTAGAGAAGGACATTCATCATGGAGAAATTCAGCACACACACCGGCGTTGCCGTGCCACTGCGAGCATCCAACGTCGACACCGACCAGATCATCCCGGCGGTCTACCTCAAGCGCATCACTAAGACCGGTTTCGATGACGCACTGTTCGCCCGCTGGCGTCAGGACCCAGGGTTCATCCTGAACCAGGAGCCGTACAAGAACGGTAGTGTTTTGATCGCTGGCGCGGACTTCGGTACCGGTTCCTCGCGCGAACACGCCGTGTGGGCGCTCAAGGATTACGGTTTCCGCGTCGTGATCTCGTCCCGTTTCGCGGACATCTTCCGCGGTAACTCCGGCAAGCAGGGCCTGGTTGCGGCGCAGGTCGAACAGTCCGATGTTGAACTGCTGTGGAAGCAGGTCGAACAGGATCCAGGGATGGAGGTCACTGTGGACCTCCCTAACCGCACCGTGACCGCGGGTTCGCTGACCGTGAGCTTCTACATCGATCCGGATACCGCGTGGAGGCTCGCAGAAGGCCTCGACGACATCGACCTTTCACTGCGGCAAGAAGACGCGATCGCGGAGTACGAGGCGCGCCGCCCATCGTTCAAACCAGCGACACTGCCGGCACGTTCCTGATTCGTGGGCCTTCAACGAGATTGTCGGATGCACCATCGACGACCTTGCTCTCTACTTCCGAGCCCAGTTCAGTGACCAGGATGAAAGCAGTATGACGTCGAGATTCCGGACGAGGGGCAGGTCCGCCTCATCCTCTCCGATGACCTCGATGCGGCTTACGCTCCTCTGTCACCGAAGATGACGGCGCGCATCGCTGAGACTCTCGGGGAGGCCCCGGAGTGGTTGGCTCTGGCACGGGAGCGGATCCGGGAGGAATTTCCGGACGGTGAGGAACCTGAGCTGACCAGCGTGTGCGTGCTGTCCGAACCTCCGGAACCCTCGTGCTTCTCGAGGCAACCTCGCGTGAAGCGTGCAGGGCGGTAGGAGGATGCGGATGTCTACGGCAGGCTCGTTCTTCAGCGGGCAGGGCCAACCGTGAACAAAAACACCGATTCAACAGGGTATTGACCCGTTCGGGCGAGGTTGCTTGATTTTTAGCTGGGCAACCAGTCTTCACCAGGTTGGATGGCCTGCTGCTGGATCACGTCGAGTGTCAGGTTGGTCAACTGGTGATCGATGCTGAAATCAATCCTGGCTTTGTCGATGAGCCGACCGGTGACGACAAAGCTCACGGGAAGATCACGTTTGGGGTATCGGTCGTATAGTCGCGCTCCCTGTTGATCGGAGTTCACCGTCTCATTGACGTGTACGGAACTGACCGACCAGCTTCCGGCGGTTTCGTTGAACACGAAGGGCGCGATTTCGTCAGTGCCGGCTAGGGAGCTGAACATTCCCCGAAATCCCCTTGTCCCGAGCCGGGATGCGTTGGGGTTGCCGTCTAACGGCGGAGAAGTACGGCTAAGTTCCTCGGTTGCGGGACCGACGTAATACACATGGAGCACATCGTCGCGCCGGGCCTCAACATCCAGCAGCAACGGAATTGAAGCGCCTTGGGTTTAGTGGAGACTCAGCTCATTTGATTTCTACCAGTTCTTTGGTGCTGGTAACCCCAGCGTAGAACTTTTCTTCATGCTCGAGCGGAGGCACATCCCCGAGGTAGCCGTGCAGCCGTTGCGTGTTGTGCCAGTGCACCCATCCCAATGTCGCGAGTTCGAGATCATCGATCGTTTTCCAC
>NZ_QFWG01000004.1 GCF_003143995.1 Pseudoglutamicibacter cumminsii
AAGACGGGAAAACGCCCCCACGTGCAGTCAACATCTAATCCAAGCAGAAACCCACACACCCTGACAGGGATCAAAGGCATGCAGGCAACCACCAAACAAAAAAATATTTGGTATCAACAAACAAACTTGGCACACTATTGAGTTCTCAAACAACAGACACCCAACCAGCTCGCTGCAGTGACCTGCAGTCCGCTCCGAAGGGCGCACTGAATACCGACCAATTTCTTGGTTGAGTTTCAGTGGGTTGGTCGCCTCAGTGCTCTCACGACCTCTTTCGGTCGGAGCCGTTCGCGGCGACAAGAGAAAACATTACGGCAGTTCCGAACATCGTGCAAATCGGCGGGAAACCCCTGATGGACAGGAAAATGCCCCCAGAAACCGCATGATTTCGCGGTTTTTCATCGCGAAGGTGTGCCGGTTCACCCAAAATTCACCTAATTTTTGTGGCTAGCGTCACTAAAAATTGCCGGAAAACTGTTTGATTGCGCGAGAAAAGCATCGCTTTTTCGCTCGAATCTATCCTCGTCAAACTATCCCCGGTGTAGCGCATCGAGCACTGCCGCCGCGTGCTCGTCCGTGATTTCACCCCGGCCTACAGCCTGGTGATGGCCGCCGTCGCCATCGCAACATAGAAGCCATGCGCGCCCACCGGCGCATCTGGGCCAGACCAACCCCGACGGGCAGACTCAACCGCTTCCGGCGTCAGACCCCGCGCAAAACCAGCGCCGGCACCAGAGCCACTAGCGATCGCCGCATCAACCGAGGAACGCAGCAACGGCCCCAACGCCGCGCTCGGGTCCTCAACACCCACCGAGCTCAACGCATCCCACGCGTATGCAACCGACGCAGACACCGGCTCTGTAGCCACAGCGACAGCCGCCGCATACAGATCGCGGTCGTCCTCATCGAGCACAAATGGTTCACACCCCAACTCGACGGCGAGCGCCAACGCGACCGGAACCATGAGCTTCGGCGCAGAGACCGCGGCACGCGCACCGTTGAGCGCGGTGACGTCCATGCTTGTGCCGGTGAATCGGAGTAGAGGGTGGATCGCGAGCGGAACCGCGCCGGCTTCCGCGGCCGGGGTCAGCACGTCGATGCCTAGCGCCGGCGATGTGTGGATCACCAGCTGGCCCACCTGGAAACGATGCGCGGCAGCGGCGAACGCGACCTCCTGCTGGATGGTCGCGGCATCCAGCGCGAACACGACGGCCTCGCTGCGTTCCAGGACGTCGGCGGTAGTCATGTGCGGAACACCGGGCAGGATCGCCTCGGCGCGGTCCGCAGAACGCTCATCCGTAACCGAAATCCCAACGATCTGATGCCCCGCGGACCTCCACGCCGCCGCAACAACAGGACCCACGCGCCCCGCGCCAATAATCCCGATGCCCAGCCGCGGCGCATGGCTGCTTGCCCACATAGCTTCAGTCCTTATCTGCCATCTTCTCTGCTGCCTTCAATAATTGTGGCAAAACCCGGTCAACATAGTCGGTACGGGACTCCCGCGCCGTGGGTGTCGGCACGCTCAAGGCAACCAACGAACCCTGAAGCAGATCCACTGGGACGGACAGTGTTCGGATACCCAAAGTGTGCTCTTCTTCGGCTAAGCAATACCCCTGTGCCCGCGCCTTGCGCACTTCTTCCATGATCGAGCTAACTTCAGTTTTAGTGTGGGGAGTCAGCTTTGGTCGGTCGATGCTCTCTAGGACGCTCTCAACTTCCGCATCGTCAAGCATCCCGAGCATGGCACGCCCCATCGCGGTGCAGTACACAGGCAAATAAGATCCGACATTCACACGGATAGAAAGTTCCTGGTCTGCGTGGCACGCATGAAGATTAATGACTCTGCCATGGGAGTACTGAGTCAGGGTCGTGGTTTCACGTACCTCAGCAGACAGTCGGCGCAGAATTGGGGCCGCTTTTCTTACCGGGTCACTTGCTTCTAAATACGGCTTGGACAGTTCGAGCAGTTTTGACCTCACACGGAAAACAGATCCTTCTTGAGCCAGGTACCCCAACTCCACGAGCGTGGCGAGATACCTGCGTGTAGCTGCCGGGGATAGCTCTGCCCTAGCGGCTACTTCTGAGAGAGTGAGCGGACTACCTGTAAATGCCTTGATGACCTTGAGTCCACGGCTAAAAGACTGTACGTGCTGATCTGATTCCTGTGCCACAAGCAATCCTCACTTTGATAGTGATCGAAATATACCTTGACGTGTGACTTACATCTCACTCATACTCTATCCACAGCGAAAAGGTTTTTCGCTGTGCGAAACGTCAGGCCAATGCAAGGCTTCTAGAAACGCAGGGGTTATAGATGAGACGTCGCATTCAACGCTTCATTGCTCTATGTACTGCGGCGATAACAGTCGTTGCGCTGAGCGGCTGTGTCGTTCTGCGTGAAGGCGGACAATCGCAGCGGGAATCCGATGCCTCCCGTCAGGTACACCAAGAAATCGTCCCTTTGCCTGAAGAAATCAAAAAACGAGGGCATCTGGTTTTCGGTTCCCAGCTCGCTTCTCCGCCTCTGAACTTCTCAGATGGGGACACCTATAAAGGCATCAACATCGATATCGCCGAAGAAATTGGTCGACGTCTCGATGTTGAGATCAAGTGGAAGCAATACCCTTTCGCTGGCCTCATCCCGGCAGTACAGTCACGCCAAGTCGATGCTGGCATCGACTTGATCGGGGACACCGAAGAACGTGCCCGGGCCGTCGACTTCTCTAACTACATGAACCAGGCCACTTCACCACTTGTGAAGCGAGGAAATCCACACAAGATCAAGTCAGCTGCGGACCTATGCGGGCTGTCTGTTGCCATCGTCCGCGGTGGTGTCCAACTTGAGCTGGCACAAGAAGAAAACGAAAAGTGCATCGAAAACGGCAAGCCGGCCATCGACATCAAGCAGTTCGCCGCACCGAGCGACGCACGGCTTTCGGTTCAAGCAGGCCGCACCGCAGCTTTCCTCGGGAACACCCCCGTGATGCGATACATCGCAGAAAGCGAGGCAACCCGCGACACATTCGAAATGGGCGGCGAAGCCACCTATCAGCTGCAACCGATCGGGATCATCACAGCTAAAGACCGAACCGATCTCAAGGAATCAATCCAATCTGCCCTGGACGTCATGCAAGCAGACGGCACCATTGACCAGCTCCTCGAGAAGTGGGACCTGAAAGATCTCAGCCTCGGATCAGACGCTGATGACACGAAGGGGAAGCCATAATGCCAACCTCAACTGTGAAACAGAATCTCATCGGTCAGCTGCCTGACCCTGTAGCTAAACAGCGTCACCCTTGGCGGATTATCTCCGGCATTCTCGTCGTGATCGCCACGATTTTCGTCGCATATGGTTTGTGGTCAAATCAAGCCCTCGACCATGACACCATCGGCCGTTACCTCACGCACGACAACATCATGAGCGGCCTCAAAAACACGATCGTTTTGGCTCTCATCTCTATGGCCATCGGCGTGGTGGGTGGTTTCGTATTCGCCCTGATGCGTTTGTCGGAGAATCCCGTTCTCCGCGCGATTGGGTTTGCTTATGTCGCAATCGTCCGAAGCATCCCACTGTTGCTTCTGATCCTGTTCGTAGGCAACATCTCCCTGTTCTGGTCTGGAATCGACATCCTCAACCCCATCACGAAGGAAGTTTGGTTCAGCTGGGATACTAACGACCTCATCACCCCATTCGTGGCTTCAGTCATCGCCCTGTCGGTGAACGAGGCCGCCTACATGGCTGAAATTATTCGATCCGGCATCTCCTCCGTCGACGAAGGTCAGCGTGAGGCTGCCGATGCGCTAGGCCTCGGACCGTTCCGAACCATGACCCGCGTCATTCTGCCTCAGGCTTTGCGCGTCATCATCCCGCCCACAGGTAGCCAGTTCATCACCATGATCAAGATGACCTCACTCGTTTCGGTCATCGCAGGTGGCGACCTACTTACAGAAGCCCAGAACATCGCCGCCATTAACCTGCGCACACTCGAGCTGCTTTTCGTGGCTTTCCTGTGGTACTTCGCAGTCACCGGTATCGCTACGATCGGCCAAACGATCCTCGAACGGCGTCTGGCACGTGGCCAGAGGAAAGGCTAAGTCATCATGTCCGTACAAGCTCAGACGCACACTGACACAAAGGCTCCTTTGCTCTCGATCCAAGGAGTACACAAGTTCTTCCATTCCCTCCATGTATTGAAGGGAATCGACCTCGACATTCACCACGGTCAGGTGACCTGCCTCCTGGGTCCGTCAGGTTCCGGTAAGTCGACGCTCTTGCGTTGCATCAACCACCTTGAAGCCATCGACGCCGGACGTATCGTGATGGACGGAGAGACACTGGCATACGAAGAAAAAGCCGGAGAGATGCACCTGAGGAAACGGCGTGACATCGATCGGCAACGCCAAGAGATTGGCATGGTCTTCCAACATTTCAATCTCTTCCCGCACTATTCCGTGCTACAAAACATCACGCTCGCACCGAACTTGCTCGGCAGAGCTAACCGCAGCGAAGCAAAGCGCACCGCGTACGAACTACTCGAACAAGTTGGTCTAGCCCATAAAGCCGACGCCTACCCGGCCGCGCTTTCGGGCGGACAAAAGCAGCGTGTCGCCATTGCTCGCGCGCTAGCGATGAAGCCCCGCGTCATGCTATTCGACGAACCGACCAGCGCTCTAGACCCCGAACTGGTTGGGGAAGTTCTCAAGGTCATGAAAAGCCTCGCGGAAGACGGCATGACCATGATCGTTGTGACGCACGAAATGGCATTCGCCCGGGATGTTGCAGACCAAGTCGCGGTCATGGATCAGGGCGTCATCATCGAATCCGGAACATCCGCGGAAGTTTTCGACAATCCGCAGTCTGAGCGAACCATCAACTTCCTACGCCACGTCCGGTAAGTACAGAGTCCGGTAAACACCGAGTCCGGTAGGCACCACGTCCGGCCATCACATAGTTCAGTAACCACACTTATGCGCATCGATTGAAAGTAATGAGAATGTCTACGAATACGAACAGCAAACTTGTCCTCCTCGGAACGGGAGGCGGCCCCACCCCGAAGCGTGAACGTAACGCAAATTCCAACGCGATCGTCGTAGGCGATGCGACTTACATTATCGACGCGGGTAACGGGATTGCCCGTCAGCTGGCGTTCGCCGATATCGCTTTCAACTCGATTCGTTCCGTTGGCATCACTCACCACCACTCGGACCATAATGCCGATGCTGGCACGCTGCTTCACTTGGCCTGGTGCGCCAACCTAACGAGGCCTGTGGAAACGTTCGGCCCGGCGCCATGGTCAAGCATGTGGGATTCCTTCCTCAAGTACGCCGAGCGTGACACAAGCATTCGTATCGTTGACGAAGGCCGCCCAGATTTCGCCGCTTTGGTTTCAGCTAGCGACATCACAGATCCGGGCGTTGTATATGAAGACGATCGCGTCAGGATCAGCGCAACCTGGGTCAATCACCCACCAATCGACGCGTTGGCATACCGGATCGATTGCGAAGACAAGAGCTACGTCATCTCAGGCGATACGACCCCGTGCGATTCGCTCGTAGAGCTGGCTCAAGGTGCAGACGTGCTCGTCCACGAGGTGATGCACGTGCCAAGCATTGAGCCGTTGGTTGCAAGGAGTAATGGCGAAACGTTGCGCGATCACCTCATCGCTTCCCACACCGCGTCAACCGACGTTGGAGAAGTTGCGGCGCGTGCTGGCGTCAAGAAACTAGTGTTGTCACACTTTGTCCCTAGTAGCCCTGCCGTACCTGATGAGGTATGGCTTGCAGATGCTCAACTAGGCTACGACGGCCCGGTGGTCGTTGGTCAGGATCTCATGGAGATCTAGGGCAAACCTACGACGCCTCACCCCAGTGGTTCTTGTCCGCCCAGCCCGCGAGGGCGGCGGCCCGCTCCGTCTGCTGCAGGATGAACGCTTCCGCGGTCTGTTCCGCCACATCGTAGATCTCGGTGTCCACCGGCCCCGCGGCCGTACCGATCGTGATCGTGGCAACGCCAGCCGACCTCGCGAGCGGCCCCTGCTTCAACGCGACACCCTGCGTGCGCTGATGCGGAACAAACGCGACCCTCTTCACCAGACGCCCCGACGTGATGATCAGCATCGTCTGCGTGACCGCGAACGCCTGCCGCACCCCCGCGATCGGTGAAAGCCACCGCGCCTTCCGCGGGCTCGCAACGAATTCTGGTTCGGAGCTCGGCTGATCCACCGCGGCCACCACGAGCGGCCGTGTCCGGTCCGTCCCCGGATTCGGGATCAACGCCGCGACCACGGCGAGCGCCTCCTGGAAGGTACCCACCGGCAACAGGACATTGCTCTTCGCCTCAGTGATCCCATCGGACGGCACATTCGCGATAACCCGCCACCAGCCGGTCAGCTTCCACAGCAGCGGCTGCTCAAGCCCCAACGCGTGCACGCGCTCCGGCGGGACGGTGGTACTGGTGGATTCGGTGTAGCCACGCTTCAGAACCAGGCCATCCCGGCCGGCGCTCACAACGAAGCCACCATTCGTGTTGACCATCGAGAACACGAGGCCGCCCCACGCGAGGAACATCGGCCCGAAAAACACGAGAGGCCGCGTGAACGAGGACGCAATGAGCGCGGTCACCACATACGCGAGGACCACAGCGGCACCGAAACCCACGTGACGCATCAACGCGGCCGCCACAAGCCGGCCCATCCGCACCTTAACGAGGGGGCGTTCGGCCTGCGCTTGCGGAACGTCGACGTGCGGGTCGGTTGAATGCCCGATGCGCGGATCCGCTGGTGCGTGAGCCGGCGCCTCAGCCTGAGCCGTCATTTCAGTTTGCGCCGCGGCCGCCGGAGTCTGTTCACCGCGCGCGGCCCGCAAAATGTCCTCACGCAGTTGCTGCGCCTGCCGGTACGTCACGTACTGGAGTTTCGCGGCGGCTTCTTGCGCATCGGCGACATGGATCTCGAGCTCAGCAAGGCCGAAGATACGCGCCAAAATAGGCCGGTTGATGTCAACGCTCTGGATCCGGTCGATGCGGGCGTGACGCACGTTCTTCATGAAGACGCCCTGCCGCACCTCGACCCGGTTCTCCGTGATCCGGTACCCCATGGCCCGCCACATGAACCACGAATACACGACCATGCCAACCGCAACGGCAAGCGACGCCCCCAGGATCCACAGGTCTTCAGAGGCAAAATCAAACGACCCCGAAGAACCCTGGCCCTTGCCTTCGCCCTTATCCTCGCCTTCGCCGCCGGACGGGCCGCCACTCACAAACGACTCAACCCAGCTGCGCACAAAATTGAACGCCACCAGCGCGACAATGACCCAACCGCGCACCAACGGCGTAGCCTTGTGGACCCGCTTCCACTCAACTTCTTCAGGAACGTTAGCCACAACGCCCCCTAAATCCCGGCGAGCTTCTGCTCACCCCGGGCCGCGAGCTCATCACGCAAACGCTCGCCATCCGCTTGAGTCAAACCAGGGATGTCGGGCGAGCTCTCCGCCGCGGCCGTCTTAAACGACACCTCACACAAGCCATACCGACGCATCAGCGGCCCCGACGTCAGGTCAACGTACTGAAGCCGGCCATACGGAACCACCACAACCCGGCGGAGAATGATCCCCACCCGATACGTGAAATCGTTCTCCCGCAGCATCCAGCCCATGCTGCGCACGCGTGGCCCAATCAGAAAAGCCTCAACAACCCCGCTCACCAGCGAGTACGCAACCAGGATCCACCCAGCCCATACAAGCCAAGTTGGGGTAGCCCACACATCGAAATGCTTCAACAGCCACGGGACACAACCCCCGGCCGCCCACGCCACAGTCGAGAAGAAATTCGCAAGATGGTGAACCTTCGCCAACCGCGGATCCACCGGAATCCACTCATGATCCGCAACCCACGGTTGCGGCTGCGCAGGTTCTTGCTGAGTTTCGCTAGGCTGCACCGACCCGCCCGGCTGCGGCTGCGCCTTCACCGTATCGTCAGCCTGCGGTTCCTCGCCAGCGTGCACCGCATCGTCATGCTGCATCTGGAGCTCCTTCCGTTGGGCCGGAATCGTCGTCGTCATCCGAATTAACAGTGCACAGCCGCTGCACCACGAGCCCCACCACGGCCACAATCACGCCAGCCGCCACCGCGAACACGGAACGCCAGAAAACCGGCGAGCCTACAGCGCCATGCAACGCCACATCCACCACAACGCCCGCATGGAAACCCGAAACAGCCAGCCCCACCAACGCGGAAGCCTGCGCAAAAACCACAACGCGCACCGCCGCCAACGGGTCGATCCGCCGATCAGTGCGCCGCGTCCGCGACAAATACACCCACAAACCCAACACGAACGCGACAACAGCCACCGCAAGCAACGCCGCCGACGACGTCCACCCCACCGCCCACACTTTCGCGCCCGCAACAGCCAGCAGAGTCGAAATCAGCAACCCCGCAGCCGCGAACACAAACCAGCCAATCAGCAGCGGCAGAACACGCAACTTAATCACGATGCGGAAGCCCCGTCATCGTCAGAAGATCCAGTGCCGCTGGTGGCGGCTTCAGCGTCCGCGGTATCAGCGGCGGCGTCAGTGTCGGCGCCGGCGGCGTCACGGGAATCCGGCAGGCGATGCGCCGGATCCATATACGGGCGCACCCCACCCAGAGGCTCGAGCTCACGCGCAACACGGAACACAGACTCCGAGCCCACAAACGCGCCCGGATCCATCCACGTCCACGGGACCACCACAAAACCACGCTCCAACGCGCGCGGATGCGGCAAAGTCAACAACGGATGATCACTCACCACAGAACCAAACGTGATGACATCCAGATCCAACGTCCGGGCACCCCACCGCACCTCACGAGTACGGCCATGCTCCAACTCAATACGCTGCAACCGCTCCAGCAAAGCGGCAGGCGACAACGTCGTCGAAACCTCAACCACCTGGTTCAAGTACTCAGGCTGACCCTCCGGGCCGCCCACCGGATCCGTCACGACCATCGGCGACTCGCCCGTGACCGTGACGCCATCCAACGCCGCGATCTCCGCGCGCGCCAACGCCAACGTCTCAACAACGTCACCCAAATTAGCGCCCAACGCGATCACCGCGGTCACCGGGTACCCCGGCTCTTGCGTCAAAACCTCCGGAAGCGGGCCGTGCTCCACTCCGCCCGGCGCCGATGCATTGAGCTCAGAACCCTGCGAATCAGACCCCTGCGACACAACAGCCTCCAACCCTATGAAGCATCCAACGTTATGAACGGCTACGGCTCATCGTCACGGCCACATCACCAAACGGCACCGGGATAGGCGCCTCCGGCTTATGTACCGTAACCTGCACCGCAAGCGGAGCGAAATCCCGCATCAAACGGTCAACAATCACAGACGCCAACTTCTCAATCAAGTTGTACGGGCCGCCCTGAATCTCCTCAACAACGGCCTGCGACATCAACCCATAATCCAACGTGTCCGAAACATCATCAGACGCGGCAGAAACCCGGAACGACGTCGCAACCTTCACATCGACAACGAACGTCTGGCCCTCACGCCGCTCATGGTCGAAAACGCCATGAAAACCCGTCGCGGAAATCCCGCTGATCGTGATGACGTCATGACCATCCCACTGGAAAGGCCTCACGCCTCAACCGCCTCAGCAGGGTTCACCCACGCACGCGCAACTTCGACAGCATCACGCGTACCAGCAACATCGTGAACACGCACAGCCCACGCATCCGACGCCGCAGCCAAAGCACTCGTCGCATGCGTAGCAGCATCGCGATCCGCAACCTCATGCGGACGCTTACGCTCCTCCAACAAACGACCCAAGAAACGCTTACGCGACGTACCAATCAAAACGTCATGACCCAAAGCCACAAAACGATCCGTCGCATTCAAAACAGCCCAATTATGCTCCGCGTTCTTCGCGAAACCCACGCCCGGATCCAAAATAATGTTCTCCCGAGCCACACCCGCGGCAACAAACTGATCCCGGACCTCCACCAGCTCCGAGACCACCTCAGCCACCACATCGCCATACTCAGCGTGATCCACCATCGTCTTCTGATCACCACGACGATGCGTCAACACAACCCGAGCACCCAGCTCAGCAACAACCTGCGCCATCTCCGGCTCAAACGTCTGCCCCGAAACATCATTAATCAGGTGCGCGCCAGCCTCCCACGCCGCACGCGCAGTCGACGCATGCGTCGTATCAACCGAAACCACAGCACCCGCCGCAACAAGACCCTTCACAACAGGCACCACACGGGAAACCTCAACCTCAGGATCCACAAAATCAGCGCCCGGACGCGTCGACTCACCACCCACATCGATAATGTCCGCGCCCGCACGCATCATCTCAACACCATGCGCAATCGCCGCATCAACATTCAGGAAACGGCCACCATCCGAAAACGAATCCTCAGTGACATTCAAAATGCCCATCACCAAGCAACGATCATGCGGCAAATCAGCCCAAGCATCCTCACGAGACTTCGCACGGATCACAGGCAAAGCAGACGTGTTAGGACCAGTGCCAGGGGTTGCAGCGAGGTTGAACATCAACCGACCTTCCAGACGATTCGCAACGAACACGCGGCACAAAGCCGCCTACCCCTAGCCTACCCGCCACACAAAAAGCTAACGGCCATGCCCCATAATCAAGCCCATCGCCTCAGCACGCGTAGCAGGCTCACGCAACTGACCACGCACAGCCGACGTCGTCGTCGTCGACCCAGGCTTCCGCACGCCCCGCATCGACATGCACAAATGCTCAGCCTCAATCACCACAATCGCGCCGCACGGCTGCAAATGCTCCTCCAACGCCTCGACAATCTGAGTCGTCAAACGCTCCTGAACCTGCGGGCGCCGAGCAAACAAATCAACCAACCGAGCAAGCTTCGACAACCCCGTAACCTTGCCCGAAACCCCCGGAATATAGCCGATGTGGGCGCGGCCATGGAACGGAACCAAATGGTGCTCACACGTCGAATAAAACGGGATGTTCTTCACCAAGACCATCTCCGAATGATCGATATCGAACGTCGTGGACAACAACTCAGCCGGATCCATATGCAGGCCCGAGAAAACCTCGGCATACGCACGCGCCACACGCGCCGGCGTATCCACCAAACCATCCCGGTCCGGATCCTCACCGACCGCCAACAAAATCTCACGGACAGCGCGCTCAATCCGCGGCTGATCAACCTGACTCTGATCAACCTGACCAGCTACGGCGTCTGAATTCTCGCCCATCACATCAAAACCCTCGGAGTCCACGTTCGACATGCTCACAGCCTACCGACCTACAGCAAGTCAGCCTCAATCAGCGAAGCCGAACGATGCAAAGTAGCAGCAACCCCCGCATCGTTCTCACCTCCCACAAACACCACCGCAAGCGACGCCGCCGCGTACCCCGGAAGCCGCAACGGAACCGCGACTGAACTCACGCCATCCAAAACCTGCGAACGGCTCTTCGCATACGGGCGCGCGGCATCCCCGAACAACTCCGGGGTAGCGACACCGCGCGCCGCCAACTCCGCCGGCCCCAACTGGGCACGAATAGCAGCACCCGGCGCGCCCGCGTCCAACGGGTGAGCAGACCCCGGCCGCTGAACCAACGTGGCGCCATCGACCTTCGGCTCAACCGAAACCAACGTCACGACCTGATCCTGCGTCAAAACAGCAATGAACGCCGTCATCTGCAGATCCTGCGACAACCTCGTCAACTCCGGCAACGCAGCAGCCTGAACATCGCGGCTCACCGAACGCGCCAAAACCAACAAGCTAGGGCCCAACGTCACAAGACCATCGGACCCACGCACCACCATGTTGTGCTCCTCCAACGTACGCAACAGGCGGTACACAATCGAGCGGTGCAAACCAACCCGATTGCACAACTGCGGAATCGTGAGACCCTGCTCATGCTCCGCGATGGCCTCCAGCAAACTCAGGCCGCGCGAAAGCGTCTGCGAACCCGCCGCAGACGCCCCCGCACGGCCCTCAGTTTCAACCGTCACAAAGACACCTAGTTCTTACGGATGTTTAGTTCTTGTGGATGGTTTAGGAATCCGAGAGGACGCCCTTGAAGAACTCGCTGAGCTCATCAGTGGCATCCAACGGAAGGACCTGCGCAACATACTGGTCAGGGCGCACAACAACAACCACGCCGTCACGCGACAGACCGCGCTCATCGAAAATGTCACGGCTGAGCGCGACAGGGTTCATCTCCTGACGCTCACGGTCGGCGTTGCCGAGAGCCGCGGCGAACACGTTCTCCCACTGCATGATGTTGTACTTGCCGTAGCGTGGGCGGAACACCTCAGGCGCGTCGAAGACCTCGAACTCCTCGTGCGACTGCTGGTAGATGACCTTGACGTCAAACCACTCGTGGCGTGGGCGGCCGCCGAGCTCGCCGCCAACCAGTGGCGAGGCTTCGTCGTCCTTAAGCCATGCAGCGAAATCATCCACCGCCGAGTGCTCGGTTGGGTGCGCGCCGTCAGCGAACACGTACATGCGCCAGCGGCCATCGGCCTCAGCGAGGTGGCCAAGGTGGGTGCGCACACCGTCACAGCGGCGGGTAGCCCACGCCGACTTGAAGCGCTTACCAACCGTGAAGCCCTCGGCGAGCGCCTGGTGCTTGGTGTCGCCGCACACCATGGATGCCTCGTATTCGGTCATGAAGCCCGCAGGGAACTCGGCGGTGCGGACGTAGAAGTCCTCGAGGTCGCTCGGGTTCTCGAATTCCTCCGGCTTGCGCGCCATCATCGAGGACCATTCCATGTCGAAGTCGATGAGGTTCTGGGCGATGACCTGGCGCTCACCCGTGTAGGTCGACAGGATCTCCTGCGGCGCGGTACCGAGCAGTGCGTGTGCGAGCTTCCAACCGAGGTTGAATGCGTCCTGCATCGACACGTTCATGCCCTGGCCGGCCTTAGCGGAGTGGGTGTGGCAGGCGTCGCCGAGGATGAAGACGCGCGGCATCTTCTTGCCGGCTTCCTCGACTGGGACGTCGTCGAAGCGGTCGGTCACGCGGTGGCCGACCTCGTAGACGGACCACCATGCAACGTTCTTAACCTCGACCGTGTACGGGTGGAGGATTTCGTTCGCGTGGCGAACGATCTCATCGAGCGGGGTCTGGCGGACCTTGCCGTCATCGTCTGGGGCGGTCTCACCGAGGTCGACGTACATGCGCGACATCGCGCCACCTTCGCGTGGAATGTGGAGGATCGAGCCGCCGTCGTGGGACTGGATGGCGCACTTGGTGCGCCAGTCCGGGAAGTCGGTTTCGACGATGGAGTCCACGACTCCCCACGCGTGTGCGGCCTGCTGGCCTACGCGGGTTGCGCCGATGTCGCGGCGGATCTGCGAGCGTGCACCGTCGGCGCCAACGAGGTACTTGGTGCGGACCGAGAACTCTTCGCCGGCCTTCTCGCCGAACGTGTACCGCAGGTTGACAAGCAGCGGGTATTCCTGAGAATCGTCGCGTTCGTGAGAGAGGTATTCGATGCCGTAGTTCGGCTTCATGCGGGATGGCTGGTTGCGCATGAACTCGCCGAAGTACTGCATGATGCGCGCCTGGTTGATGATCAGGTGCGGGAACTCGGAGACACCGTGCGGGTCATCGGGGGCGAGTGCGGCGCGGACGATGTTCTTCGGGTTTTCTGGGTCCGGCTTCCAGAACGCCATTTCGCGGAGGTGGAAGGCCTCGTCGATCACGCGGTTTGCGAAACCGAAGGCCTGGAACGTTTCGACGGAGCGAGCCTGGATGCCGTCCGCCTGGCCGACCTGCAACTCATGTTCGCGGCGTTCGATGAGGCGCACATCGAGCTGCGGGAAGACCGAAAGCTGCGCCGCGGTGGTCATGCCGGCGGGGCCTTCACCCACGATCAGTACGTCCATGACCTCCGGAAGGTCTTCACTACGGTTGATGCCGACTCCAGCGGCTTCCTTGATGAGGGGGTCTCCGGTCACATAGCCGTTGTGGTGAAACTGCATTCTGGCTCCATTGCGGTGAAACGATATCGCGGTCAAACGATCAGAGATAAGTTCGATATGCGAACACTGCATTCTGTATTCGCAACTGTGATCTATCCTACACGTCTCAAACCCATGCAGAACAGTCTTTAACGTCATTAAAACAACAGAGGACGTGAAGCATCACACGCTTCACGTCCCCCGTTGTTATTCGGCAAGGGAATCCCTCGCAAATTTAGCCGGCATGACCCGTCTCACCCGGGAAACCTGCCGGGCCGTTACCTTGAGGAGCCTTGTTCTGTTTCGCCGCGGGTCAGTTCATTCTCTGAGCCAGCTTGATCCACTCCTCCAACTCTGGATAACAGTTAGGGTGCTGGCGAATCTGCTCCCACAGCTCTGGCTTAGTCGCCGCAAGCTCCTGCAATTCAGCCGCCGATGCGTCAGCCGGCAAGGTCTCGTTCGTGGCAGCTCCTCTGGTGGTCAGGCCCGCGAACAGTGCGACGATGCAAGCAATCATAAGCAAACTACAGGCAACAAGGCCGAGAATACTGCCGGACCCCGGAGCGATCTGGATGCCGTACTTTTTCTCTGCAGAACCCATCACCGAGAACATGAATAAGTACAGAACAGCCCCAAAAACGCTTACGGCGATCCCCACAAACGGGTAGATCCACAGCAATGGTTTGCGGGGAACAAAGAAAGCGATCGCCGCGATGACAACCGAAACACCCGCCAAGATCATCAAGAAAAACGCGAAGAACTGGCTTCCATCCTCAGCATCGAACAGGCTCTGCGGTTGCTGTGAACCTCCACTGAAAACCGTCCCCACAGGGAAAAACACGCTCAGAAAAGCAAGTACCGAAAGGCCAGCGGCGACCATCGGTAGCCAGGAGGTCCAGCTCTGCAACCGCGATTGTGGCACATTCGTCATCGCATTCTGATCCTGTTCAGGGCCATTGCTCATAGCTTCCTCCGTCATTGAGGCGAAGTCAGGGGTTTCCCGTTGAGTCAGATTTTAGGCCACATCTCATGCATGCCTCCATCCGCCCACAACCGAGAGCACCCTTAAAGCGCAATGCCCCGAGAGAAACCTCCCGGGGCATTGCGCTGACTACGTCATTGCGGACTAGTTCGCGTTTTGCGCCTGCTTAATCCAGTCTGCCAATGCTGGGTAGCAGTTAGGGTGCTGCAGGATCTGATCCCACAACTCTGGCTTAGTCGCTGCAAGCTGCTGCAAATCAACCGCCGATGCGTCAGCCGGCACGGTCTCGCCCGCTTCCTCAGCTGGTGCTTCAGCTGGTTCCTGAACTGGCTCAGCTTCAGCGGCTGGTGCTGGCTCCTCGGTTACCTCTTCAGGTACGCCGGCTTCCTTTACGGTTTCGGTTGGCTCTTCGCTAACCTTGTGCGCCGGCTCTTCCGGGGCTACCGACTCCGATTCAGAAACAGTCGGCTCCGAAACCACTGGCTCGCTCTGAGCCGGCTCCTGGATCTCAGAGTATTGCTGGCCGTACTGCTCAGAAGACTGCTGTCCGTACTGCTGCTGACCCTGCTGCTGGCCGTAACCGTAGGATCCGTACTGTTGAGGCTGGTTACCGTACTGACCTTGTTGGCCGTAGCCACCCTGCTGACCATGCTGGCCCTGCTGCGAGTACTGCGACTGCTGAGCGTAACCACCGTACTGGTTGTTCTGAGAAGACTGCTGACCCCACGCGCCCGCGTTGGAACCACCTGCCAAAGCTGGCTGAGCTTTCGCGCTGAGACCCTTGCCCTTCAATTCCATGAGAAGCGCAAGAACACCTGCAACCACGAGCAGACCGAACGTGACCAAGCCAAAGAACGTGCCGAAAGCTGGCCCCATCTCGAGACTGTAACTACCGAATCCTTCGAACTTGTTGGCTTCTGCCACAGCATCGCCGATCATGACGAACAACACGATGTAAGTAATAACGCCCAACGCGCCTGCCGCAATCGCCGCAATCGGATAGATCAGCGGCAACGGCTTACGAGGGACGAAGAATGCAATAACCGGCACAACTACCGCTGCAATCGCCAAGATCAGCGAGAAGATCGCAAGGACCTTGACGCCATCATCCCCGTTGAGCAAAGTGCCAGATTCGTTGACGAATTCGCTCTTCACGCTTGCCGCCGGCAAGAAGATCGCGATGAAACTAAGAACCGCTAGACCCGCGATGATGAACGGAAGCCAACCCGTCCACTCTTTTGGAGCGGAAAAGCCCGAGCCAGCCTGCCCATAGGTCGACTGACCGTACTGGTTCTGACCGTATTGCTGGCCATACTGATTCTGGCCGTACTGCTGCGGCTGACCGTAGCCACCCTGCTGGTACTGGTTCTGCTGCGCCTGGCCATACTGATTCTGACCGTACTGCTGAGACTGGCCCTGCTGACCGTAGCCAGTGTTGTAGCTTTGCGCAGATTGGTTCTGCTGGAACTGGTTTTGCTGTTGTTGCTGCGACTGCTGCTGCGGTTGCTGCTGACCACCACCCGACTGGCTATCGATCCACTCAGCAAGAGCCTGATAGCAGTTAGGGTGCTCGCGCACCGCGCCACGCAGATCCGGGCGCGACTGCGCCAGATTCATGAGCGCGTTAGCGTCCAGATGCGGATTATTTCTAACATCCGCCTCAGTCATTGAGGAAAAGTCAGGGGTGTTCATAACAACCTAACTAGGCGTCGGTAACAGATCAGTTCGATCTTAGAACAGAAAAGCCTTTTGGTTCTAGCCCAGTCAGCCCCAAGCAACACCTAACAAAAGCACGCACGAGCGCGCTCAGTGCAACGAATTAGGCGCCGGGTCCCTGGGGTTCTCCGCCTGGTAGCTCGGTTCCTCCGGCCGGAGGATCCACGACCGTCACACCATCGCCCGGCTTCGGCTCGGTTCCCTTGCCCTGCGGGTCGCGCTTGATGTCGCGCTCACCACGCACCGGCGGCAGATCCTGACCAGGGCGGCCCTCGTCGAACAGCCACTGCTTGCGCTCCGGAAGCTTCACGAGGTCATGGAAGATCTCTGCGACCTCAGCCTGGTTCAGCGTCTCGCGGTCCAGGAGTTCCTTAGCCAAACGGTCCAGAACGTGGCGGTTCTCAGTCAGAATCTGGTATGCCTCAGCGTGAGCGTTATCCAGGAGCTGACGGACTTCCTTGTCCACAACCTCGGCCATGCCCTCGGAGTAGTCGCGGGTCTGTCCAGCTTCACGCCCCAGGAACGGCTCACCGTTACCGGTGCCGAGCTGGACAATACCCACCTCGGAACTCATACCGTACTGAGTCACCATCTTGCGGGCAGTCTCGGTTGCCTTCTGAATGTCGTTCGATGCGCCCGTGGACGGATCGTTGAACACGATCTCCTCCGCGACGCGGCCACCCAACGCGTACGCGAGCTGATCCAACAGCTCCTGACGGGTCACCGAATAACGGTCCTCCGTCGGCACCACCATTGTGTAGCCCAAAGCACGGCCACGCGGCAGGATCGTAATCTTCGTAACCGGTGCCGAATGATGCAAAGCAGCCGCGACCAGCGCGTGACCACCCTCGTGGTACGCCGTCACTTGACGCTCATGCTCACGCATCAAGCGAGTACGCTTCTGCGGGCCAGCCATGACGCGGTCGATCGCCTCATCAATCGCGCGATCATCAATCAAATGCGCGTTGGAACGAGCCGTCAACAACGCGGCCTCATTCAAGACATTCGCAAGGTCAGCACCCGTGTAGCCAGGGGTCTTCTTCGCGACAGCCTCAAGGTCAATCCCGTCAACCAGCGGCTTATTGCGCGCGTGAACCTCAAGAATCTTCTTACGGCCCGCAAGATCCGGCGCCTCAACAGGAACCTGACGGTCAAAACGGCCCGGACGCAACAGGGCTGGATCCAAAACATCCGGACGGTTCGTCGCAGCAATCAAGATGACGTTGGTGTTCGCATCGAAACCATCCATCTCAACCAGCAACTGGTTCAGCGTCTGCTCACGCTCGTCGTTACCGCCACCGATGCCGGCGCCACGCTGGCGACCCACCGCATCGATCTCATCAACAAAAATGATCGATGGCGACGAATTCTTAGCCTGCTCGAACAAGTCGCGCACGCGGGACGCACCCACACCAACGAACATCTCAACGAAATCGGAACCCGAAATCGAGAAGAACGGAACCCCGGCCTCGCCAGCAACAGCCTTCGCAACCAGCGTCTTACCGGTACCCGGAGGGCCGTACAGCAAAACACCGCGCGGAATCTTCGCGCCAACAGACGCGAACTTCTGCGGAAACTGCAAGAACTCCTGAATCTCGCGGAGCTCCTCAACAGCCTCATCCACGCCAGCCACGTCCTTAAACGTGACCTCAGGCATGTCCTTATTGATCATCTTCGCCCGGGACTTACCGAACTGCATGATCTTGCCGGAACCACCCTGGGCACGCGACATCAAGAACAAGAACAAGCCGAGGATAATGATCATCGGCAACAACAGACCCAACGTGGACAACAGCCAGTTGCTCGTCTGCGGACGGTCCTCAAAGCCCTTTTCCGGCTCGGCCGCCGCGATCGCCTTAGCAACCTCTTCACCGCGCGTCACCGAATACGTGAACGTGACCTTCTTACCCAGGTCACGGCCCTCATGCTTGACCGGATCCGACGTGGTCAGTTCAACCCGGTTACCGTCGTCGTTGAGTTCAACGCGGGTAACCTTCCTGTCCTCAAGGAGCTTCAAACCAACCGACGTCGGAACCTCGTTACGCTGCCCGCTCAACAGAGCGGACATACCAACCATGAGCCCAACGACACCCAGAATGACCCAGAAATACCAGGTTTGATACAGCTTCTTCTTAGGCTGAGTCGTCTTGTCCATTGATGCGCTGACGCGCCTTCCTCTTAGCCACAGCCCCTACCCCACCTGTCGCTGCCAGCTGTTTTCGCCATCACCGGTTGCTTTAGGGCGGCTGTGAACCGACTTACATACTTTGAAGTTCTAGGTTACCCCTCGACTACCGCGAAAGAGGCACCCCTGTTGCTTCGCGGGCTACTACTCGCTCTGGTACACGTGCGGTGCGAGTGTGCCGAGCGCATCCAGGTTGCGGTACTTCTCCGCGAAGTCCAGGCCGTAACCGACCACGAACTCGTTCGGAATGTCACGACCCACGTACTTGACGTCGATATCCACCTTGATCGCATCCGGCTTGCGCAAGAACGTGCAGATCTCGAGCGAGCGCGGGCCACGCGACTTCAGGTTCGAAACCAGCCACGAAAGCGTCAGGCCCGAGTCGATGATGTCCTCAACGATGAGTACGTCGCGGCCCATGAGGTCGGTATCGAGGTCCTTCAGGATCCGCACAACACCCGAGGACTGCGTTCCGGAACCGTAGGAGGACACCGCCATCCAATCCATCGAAACATTGGTCTTCAGCGCGCGCGAAAGGTCAGCCATGATCATCACGGCACCCTTGAGAACACCGACGAGCAGAAGGTCGCGGCCGGCGTAGTCCTCATCGATTCGCGCGGCCAGGTCGCGAACAACCTGATCGATTTCCTCACGCGACATGAGTACGTTTTTTAGGTCATCGGCGACGTGTTCTGGCTTCACGAACTTCCCCTTTTTACACGATGTTGTGGCCGGCGGCTTCGAATGTGCAAAGCCGCTTCATTACATGTTTGCACACCGCGGTGTTCTCTGCAGGTTTTGTGCGCAGATTTATACGCAGATTTGTGCGGTTTCGTGCGTCTTTATGCGTCCGATGCGGCGGATGCGTCCGATGCGGCAGCCGGCGGGCGCCCGATGAACCGGATGACGCTGTGGTCAGGTGTGGTTTTGATGCGGTGGGCGGTGACGTAGCCGTCGAGCTGGATGGGGCCGGCGGAGCCTTCGCCTGCGGTGAGGCGTTCGAGTGCGGCTGTGCGTTCAGCGGTGGGTGCGCGTCCACCAACGGTTTGCGCGGCGATGCGGAGTACGCGGGTGCGGATCGCTTGTGGCGCGTTTTTGAGGAGGTAGCGGTCGAGGTCCCATTGCATGGGTGCTCGGCCTGATGCGCGTGGGCCTTCGAGGACTTCCGGGGTTTCGGTGAGCGCGCAGGCTTGGAGTGCGGCTTGGGCTTCGTTGTCGAGGTGTTCGGCGTCGTGGCGGGCTTGGGCTGCGGTGCGCACGAGGTTTGCGAGCGCGCCGTCGCCGAGGATCCGCGTGATTTCGGGCAGGAGTTCGAGCCGGACCTTGTTCCGCAGCGCGAACTCAGGATCTGCGTTGGTGGGGTCCTCCCACGGCTCCACGCCGTAGGCTTCGCACACGGCTTCGGTGTCTTCGCGCCATACGTCGAGGAAGGGCCGCAAGACGCGGCCACGCTTGTCAGGGATCCCGGCGATCGCCCGCGTACCGGATCCGCGCGCCAACGCGAGCAGGACCTGTTCGGCTTGGTCGTTCGCGGTGTGGGCGGTCAGTACGAACTCGGCGCCGACTTCCTGACGTACCAACTCAAGTTCGCGGTATCGAGCCTCGCGCGCATCGTTCTCTGTGCCTTTACCTGGCACCACGATGCGGCGGATCACCACGCGGTCCACGCCGAGTTCGCGGCAGGCTCGCGCGGCCCCTTCCGCGGCTTCCGTGCTTCCCGACTGGAGCTGGTGGTCCACGATCGCGGCCGTGACTTGGCCTGTGAGGTCCCCGTCGCGGCGCATCTGCCCGCACACCGCGGCGAGCGCGAGTGAATCCGCGCCGCCTGATACCGCGAGGACGTAGTTGAGCCCGCCTGGTAGCCGGTTGCGGAGGGCTTCGCGGGCGCGTTGGATGCGCCGGAACTCTGCGGGAGGGATGCGTTCGTTGTTCATCGTGGCGGGGTTTCGTTGATGGTGCCGGTTACATGGTGGCCGTCGATTGGCTGCCGCTTATTGGCAACCACAGTCGGCGAGCGCTGTGGCGACGGCATCGGCGGAGGCGCGCGCGGCGTCCAGGTTGCCTTCGACGTCGTTGAACAGGATCGAGAATCCGAGCGGTCGGCCTTCCTTGGTTGTGACGGCGCCGGTGAGCGATATGACGTCGATGAGCGTGCCGGTTTTGCCGAGCACGAGCGCCTTGGTCTTGTCGCCGTCTAAGCGGTGTTGCAGGGTTCCGGTGGCGCCGGCACGCGGAAGCATGGTTGGTATGAACGCCAGATCACGACGGATGCGCTCGGCTTTCTTCTTGGCGCTGGCTGTGCTGGGGCCGGCTTGTTTGGCGCCGGCTTGGTCGCCGGTGTTGAGGGTCAGCGCCATGGCTTCGGCGAGGGTGCGAGCGGGGACGCGGTTTTCTGGGGAGAGGCCGCTCGCGTCGCGCATGGTGAGGTTGCTGGTGTCCACGTCGAGTTCGTTGAGGACGCGGATCACGCCTTCGACCGCACCTTCTTCGGTGCCGCCGCGGCCAAGTTTGATGCCCACGAGGCGGCCATAGACTTCGAGGATCACGTTGTCTGAGTGGGCTTCGGCATACGCGAGCTGTTCACGCACGGTCGCTGAGTGCACCGCGGCGAGCTGACCTTCAACCGTGCCCGTGTTGAACGGGTCGACCTCACGGAAGCCGGGTTCCGCATCGTTATCCACCGCCGTGACCTCCGAACCCAATGCGTCGCCTAGATGCTTAGCGAACGTCTTCAACGCCGCGGCATCCGGATGCCGCACCACCGGCGAGTTATGCGCCGCGTCAGTGCGGCCCGCGAACACGGCGATCGGCGTAATGTCCGTGACGTTGTGGCTGGACACCAGATCATCCGACCAGTCAGCGTGCAGCTGCTCGCCACTAAACATGCGGGTATCCACGCCAACCTTGAGCGCACCGCCGGCCTCCTCAAGCGCCCCGGACGCCTTCAACTCTTTAGCGGTCTGCTCAGCCAGCGTCTTCAATCCAGCGCGACCATTCGCAACCTTCGGGTCGCCAGCGCCCGGCGCGAGCATCACATCGCCGCCAGCAACCAGCCACACAACGAGCGCCTCACCATCCCGCTGCTCCAGCACAGACCGCGTAACCCACGTCTGCTCCAGGCCGAGCGAAGCCACCGCCGCAGTACCCGTCAAAACCTTCAACGAAGACGCCGGAATCAGAGCCTCACCGTCACCAACGTGAGCGACCTGCTCGCCGGTCACCGCATCGACCACCGAAACCTCAACCCGGCCCGGGCTACCCTTGAGCGCCGCATCGACCTTTTTCTGTAGCACCGCGGCGTCAGGCGCCGGCCCCACCTCACTCAACGGCGCCGCCGGCAACTCAGCAACCTTAGCGCTAGCCGCAGGCTCATCCGGGCGGCCAAAATACGCCGACGTGACCTGCGTTGTAGCGACCAACAGGAACGCCACAACCACAGGGATCAAGAAGCGACGCTGAGATCGGGAACGCGTGGTCATGAATGGAATCCTACTTCGCCGCCGTCAGTTACCCTTTAAAACTAGAGAAAGCCTGCACCTTTCGGCTAGGCATCCCGCCGCTAAACAGGCATCCCACCATTAAAGGAGTGCACACATGAAGCACGATGTGACCATCGAAATCCCTGCCGGCTCCCGTGTCAAGTACGAAGTGGACCACGAAACCGGCCGCATCCACCTGGATCGCGTGCTGTTCACCCCTATGCAGTACCCAACCCACTACGGGTACTTTGACGACACCCTCGGCTTGGACGGCGACCCGCTGGATGCGCTGGTTTACATCCCAGGCGTTGACCTGCACCCAGGTGTTGTTGTTGAGGCTCGCCCGATCGGCGTTTTGAACATGACCGATGACGGCGGCGAGGACGCGAAGGTTGTGTGCGTTCCTTCCGACCCACGTTTCGATCACATCCAGAACGTCGAGGACCTCGGCGAGTTCCTGCGCGAGGAGATCGAGCACTTCTTCACCCGTTACAAGGACCTCGAGCCAGGTAAGTGGGTCAAGGTTGACGGCTGGGCTGACCGCGCTGCCGCTGAGAAGGAACTTCAGGAGTCGATCGAGCGCTTCAAGGGCTGAGCTCCCTGTTCCATGTGACTTTGACGCAGCAGAACACCCGTGACGTCGGCGATGGCGTGGGTGTTCTGCTGCAGTCGCTTAAACGGTCTATAGGCGATGCGGCTGATGGTTTCGCTCGGACCGTGGGCGACGAGGCGGCCGGCTTTGTTGATGAGCCTCGCGATGCGGTCTTGGCTGCGTTGACGGGACTGCGGCCCGGCCCGGATGGCGCCGTGTTCCGGGTGGGCATCGGGGTTGCTGGCGCTGATGCCGGCGATGCGGCGGCGGCTCGGTCGCGCGTGGCTGTTGAGCGGACGGTGCGGGCTCCGGTTCCAGTGGCTGTCGAGGCAGGGCCGGCTGGAGTCGCACTCGAAGGCCTGCCCACTGCGCCGGAAACTGCGGCTGCCGCTGAGGGCGCCTTGATCCTGTTGGGGGACGTGGTCGCCCGCAGGTCCGCCGCCGATTGGGCTGTGGTTGACCTCCTGCTTCCCGGTGTGCGGGGGCAACAGAAAGCGATCGCCGAGGCACTAGGGGTCACGGTCCAGGCGGTCTCCCAGACCGTTGCGAGGGCGCGCTGGCGCGAAGAGGTCGCGGGCCGGGAAACAGCAGAATTGCTGTTGCGGCTCGCTGCGACCCTCGTTTAGTTACCCGGCACTAGCTCCGAAACCCTGCGCGGGTTGCATAGGCGGCTTCTACTCAGCAACCACGCGGAACGTCGTGACCTTCGCGTCCTGCGCACCACGCACGTAACCCGTAGGTGAGGTCGCTACCGCCTGAAGGAACTTCACGATCTCTTCCGTGATCTCTTCACCCGGCAGGACGTTCGGGATTCCTGGTGGGTACGCGGCCAATGTGTCCGCGCTGATGCGGCCCACCGCATCTTCCGCGGCAACCACATCGAAAGCGTCCGCGAAGTAGGCATCGCGTGGCAGCAAGCGCATCGTGCCGGCCTTCGGGATCTCAGGGAACCGCTCCCCTTCGGCGCTGAGCGCTTCAACAGCGTGCCCGGGCGTGGTCGCTTCCCACGCGTCCGTAGCCACAACCACCGAGTTACCGGAAGCAACCGGGATGTCGGCGGTGTCTTCATCCGCTGGGTTCTGCGCGGCATCCGCGACGGCCCGCAGCGCTTCAAGAGTGCGCTCAACCGCGGGGGTCGCGAGCGCACCGAAAATGATGACGATGGTCGTGGCGGTGGACATTTCGCAGTAGATGTCGTGATCGGCGATGAGCCGCTGACGAACCCAGTGGCCCGTGTGCCCCAGACGCGAAACATCCACTGGAATGCGCAGCGTATCGATCTCGTGGATGTCATCGAACTCGCCGAAGTCATCCGAAAGCACGCGGAAACGGTCGTCCTGACGCAACGCTTCGCGCAGCTCTTCGGCACCGCGCAGTGCGTCTTCGATGCGGTCGCGGCCGTTGATGAGACCCTGACGAGCAACGTCAAGTGTGCCCTTAAGGATGTTCGAGGCGGAGGTCGATCCGGTCATCGTGTACGCGCGCTCAACGAAAGGCTCAAGCTTCTTAGCAAGCGGGCCGTGGCCTAGGTGCAGCATCGCGGACTGCGTGAGCGAACCAACCAGCTTGTGGGTCGAAGAAATCACGAGGTCTGCCCCGAGCGCTACCGGTGAGCCCGGAAGGTCAGGGTGGAAACCGAAGTGTGGGCCCCACGCGCCATCCACGATGATCGCGGCGTCGTGTGCGTGCGCAACCTTCGCGAGCCCTTCAACATCGGCCACCGCACCGAAATAGCTCGGCGAAACAACATAGATGCTGTCGACCTTGCGGCCAGCTTCCGCTTCCGAGGTGAGCGCCTCATCGAGAGCTTCTGGCGTCAAGCCGTGGGTTACGCCGTTGTGGGTATCCACATTCGGGACAACGAAGGACGGCATAAGCCCCGCAAGCAGAATCCCGTCAGTAAAGCTTGAGTGCATTGCGCGCTGAACCATAACGCGCTCACCAAGTGCGCGCACCGCGATCGCAGCTGTGCGGTTCGCCTGGGACGCACCGTTGGTCATGAACCACGTACGGGAGGCGCCCCACGCCTCCGCCGCGAGCTCGAGCGCCTCATCGAGCGGGGTGTTTTCGCCCAGGTCGATGCCGTCGGTCATAGGTGGGACATCGAGCGCAACACCTCGAGGGCCCAGGAAGTCGACGAGCTCTGGGTAGGAGCGTTCAGCGTCGCATCCGTGGCCGGGAACCATGATCTGAAGGGTGTCGCGTTCCGCATGCTCAAGGAGTGCTTGGCCGAACGGCGCACGATGCTGTGCTGGGTTCTGACGGGCGGTGTCACCAACCTGGCGGGCGGCCTTGTTGAGGTCGGAGGCCGGCTTGCGCATAAAAGTTTCCTTGAGCATAACCTCCATAAGAACACGCAATTTCTTCTATGAGAACGGGTTATTTTTCTGTATGGCTCTATACTCACTATGGAGCCAAATCGGCGAGGCTTCCTCGTTACGACTCCAGTTTTGTTCCTACTCCGGCGGCAAGGGCACATTCATGCTTGATACGCGACAACTCCAGGCGCTCGATGCGATCGCACGGCACGGTTCGGTCGCTAAAGCCGCACGCGCGCTGAGCTGGTCGCAACCCACGGTTGACCATCATTTGGGGAATCTTGACCGCGCGGTCGGTTCGCAGCTCACTATCCGCGACACTCGTGGCACTCGCCTAACGCACGCGGGTGAGCTCATGGCGGAGCGTGCAGCGGAAATCCTCGCGTTATCGGAATCCGCGCTTCGGGACACCAGGGATCTTGCTCGCTTGGGCCGCTCTCGCTTGAAGCTAGGTATCTTCCCCACCGCTGCCGCGCGCCTGTTGCCGTCGATTGTCCGCAATGCTGAACTGCTTGGCTTCGAGGTTGAGCCGACTCTTGAGGAGAGCCCAGACCTCATCCAGCACATCAAGCGCCGGGATCTGGATGCGGCGATCATTTACGCGGTCGAGGGTTATCCGCTGGCTCTGGGTCCGCGTGCACTGCGGATTCCTTTGTACAAGGACGAGCTCTTACTTGCGGTCCCCACGGATCATTGGGCGGCTGAGCGCACTGTTATTCGCGCTGATGATCTGGCGCCGCTTGCTCGTGAACGCTGGGCTTTGGGTACCAAGGAAGGGGACCCGATGGACCAGGTGGTCATGGATGTGTTCTCCGCCGCGGGCCTTCAGTTGAACATTTCGACGCTACGCACTGATGATCTGCCGTCGCTGCTTGGCTTGGTGGGTGCGGGCCTTGCGGTGGGTTTGATCCCGCATCTCGCTGAGCACATGGTGAACGACGATGTTGCGCTGGTTCCGTTTGAAGACGTGCGTTTCGCGCGGCACCTGGAACTTGTGGCTCCGTGGGCTTCGGGACGCACGGGTCACGCTGCGAAGCGGCTGGAGGCCGCGGTCCGCGGCGCTATCGCCGAAGTCGAGGAGTAGAAGACTAGAGCAGTGACGCTTGCGGAACGCTCCCGACTAACTACAGCAGTGAGTTGAGGACGTCGGCGAGGCCGTGGTCGTTGACGTGGCCGGTGACTTCGCCAGCTGCGGCGCGGACCTCTTCAACGGCTTGCCCCATCGCTACGCCGCGTCCGGCCCATGCGAGCATTTCGATGTCGTTGCGGCCGTCGCCGACTGCCACGGTCTTTTCGATCGGGAAGCCGAGCCGTGAGCGCAACGCTTCGAGTGCGGAGCCTTTGGTGACGCCGTGGGCTGCGATGTCGAGCCACGCGGACCAGCCGACGGAATAGGTGACGCCAGAGAGGCCGATGCCTTCGACGGCACGGCCGAAGTCTTCCGCGGTTGAGTCGGTTGAGAACACGACGAGCCGCACCGCATCAGCGTCCATCATTTCTTCGAGGCTAACGCCCCGGGCCTGGACGCCAAAGCTCGCGTCTTGGAAGCGTTCGGTCGATAGGAAGTCGCCTTTGTCTGTTTCGATCGCGAACTTCGCCACAGGGAGCGCTTCCTGGAGGGCCCGCAGAGCCGGTTCAGGGTCAAAAGTACGCCGGTCGACCACCGAAAATCCGCGCGAATACGCGGGGTCGAGCTGCGCGGTGACGCCTCCGTTGGAGGAAACTACGTGGCCCTTTTCGATCCCCAAGGCTTCCGCAACAGGCAACGTCGCGGGGAGCGAGCGGCCTGTTGCGATGATGACTTCGTGGCCCGCCCGCCTGACTGCGTGGACGGCTTCGCGGACGGGTTCGAAGAGTTCGCCTGAATGGTCGACGATGGTGCCGTCGACGTCGAGGCAGATCATGTACGGGCTGTTCTCACTCATCTCAACCTTGCTCTTTCAGCTGGGATTCTTTGTGGGGCGGGCCCTCGGGTAGCCGTGCGCTCTAGCTAGCGCGCACGGCTACCGCTGGATGGGTTCGAGCTTTTCCATTCCACCCATGTATGGGCGTAGGACTTCTGGGATGGTGACCGAACCGTCGGCGTTCTGGTGGGTTTCCAGGATCGCGACGAGCCAGCGGGTGGTTGCGAGCGTTCCGTTGAGCGTCGCTACGGAGCGGGTGCCCTTGCTCTTGCCTTCGGCGTCGCTCACGCGTTCGCGCACGTTGAGGCGGCGGGCCTGGAACGTGGTGCAGTTCGATGTGGAGGTCAGCTCGCGGTAGGTTCCTTGGGTTGGTACCCACGCTTCGCAGTCGAATTTGCGTGCGGCGCTGGTTCCCAAGTCGCCTGCCGCGGTGTCGATGACGCGGTAGGCGAGCCCGAGGGACTGCAACATTTCTTCTTCCCACGCGAGCAGTTGCTCGTGGAGTTCTTCGGCTTGTTCTTGCTGGCAGTAGATGAACATTTCCAGCTTGTTGAACTGATGCACGCGGATGATGCCGCGGGTGTCTTTGCCTGCGGAGCCGGCTTCGCGGCGGTAGCAGGTGGAGTAGCCGGCGTACTTGAGGGGGCCGCCGCTGAGGTCGAGGATTTCGTCGGCGTGGTAGCCGGCGAGCGCAACTTCGGACGTGCCGACGAGGTAGAGGTCGTCTTTTTCGAGGCGGTAGATTTCGTCGTCGTGTTCGACGTCGAAGCCGGTTCCGCGCATCGTCTGTGGGCGCACGAGTGTTGGGGTGATGATCGGTTCGAACCCGTTGCGGAGTGCGAGGTCCATGCCCATGTTGATGAGGGCCATTTCTAGGCGTGCGCCTACGCCTTTGAGGAAGTAGAAGCGGGATCCGGATACTTTCGCGCCGCGTTCCATGTCGATGGCGCCGAGGATTTCGCCGAGTTCGAGGTGGTCGCGTGGTTCGAAGCCTTCGGCGCTGAAGTCGCGTGGGGTTCCGACGGTTTTGAGGACGGCGAAGTCGTCTTCGCCGCCGGTTGGGATGCCGTCGATGATGACGTTAGGGAACGATGCGGCGATCTCGTCGCGCTGTTCCTGGGCTTTGTTTGCGGCGGCTTCCGCGGTCTTGACCTGGCTGGCGAGCTGCTTGACGCCTTCGAGGAGGGCTTGTTTTTCTTCGCCGGAGGCTTGAGCGACTTTCTTACCGAACGCTTTTTGTTCTGCTCGGAGTGATTCGAACTCGGCGAGCGCGCTGCGGCGTTCGGCGTCGGCCGTGAGAACGCGATCGACGAGTTGTTCGTCGGCTTCGCGGGCGCGTTGGGATGCACGGTATTTCTCTGGGTTTTCGGCCAGGTCTTTCAAGTCGATCATGGTTATAAGCCTACCTGTCACGTGCATTTTGAGGGGTTTGTTGTGCCTTGTGTTGTTCATAGTTGCGTAGCTTGGCCGGTAATCTATGGGGACGACCTGTTCGTGGACCGGTGTGAAAGGTTTTGGTGCGCTCGTGGTTCAGCCTGCGGTGATTTTGAATGGCGGTAAGCCTGATTTGGGGGCGATCCGCGATGAGATCCGTGAGGTTGCGCAGGCTGAGGGTTTAGCGGAGCCGTTGTTTTTTGAGACGACGGAGGATGATCCGGGGGCGGGTCAGGCAGCGGAGGCGTTGGCTGCGGGCGCGGATCTGATCATTGTTGGTGGTGGGGACGGCACGATTCGCGTTGTTGCGGAGTATTTGGTGGGCCGTAGCGATGTTGAGTTGGCTGTTTTGCCGTTGGGTACGGGGAATTTGTTGGCGCGGAATGTGGGTATTGATCCGGATGATGTTTCTGGTGCGATCCGCACAGCGTTGCTGGGCGAGGTGCATCACGTGGATGCGTTACGGGTTGAGTTGGTCAAGCGGGACCGGTCTGTTGATTCGCAGTTGAGTCTTGTTGCGGCTGGTGTGGGGATCGATGCTGAGGTCATGTCGAGCACGAACGGTCTGCTCAAGAAGCTGATTGGGCCGGGCGCATATGTTGCTGCTGGTTTGCAGCGGTTGGCGGGCTTCCCTAAGGAGGCTCGTGTTCGGCTTGGTGAGGGCGCGTGGGAGACGGTTGATTTTCGTACTATCTTGATGGCGAACGCGGGCTTTATTCAGGGTGGTATCGAGTTCGCGCCGGGCGCTTCGATGTCTGATGGTGTGCAGGATGTGGTGCTGTATAGGCCGCGGACGGCGTTGGGTTGGTCGATTGTGGGCGTCAAGACGCTGTGGCATAAGGATTTGCGCACGCGGATGATGGCGCATGTTCAGACGCGGAAGATTTCGGTTCGCCCGTTGAAGCCTGTTATGGCACAGATCGATGGTGACCCGGTGGGTGAGGTGACGACGTTGACTTCGGAGGTCGTCAAGCACGCGTTGTCGTTGCGCGTTCCTCGCCCGGTGGATCGGTGCGCACCTGGTGGGGATTTGCTGGCGATGCTTCCGAGGGGTTTCCGGAAGGCGCTCGACGTTCTGCGTAGCTAGCGCCGGCACGCCTGCTTACGCGGGCTTGCCGCCTTCAAGGATTTCCTGGAGCCAGGCGTCGGCGGCTTGATAGGCCTCGGGGGTTGCGTGGGGTGGCACGTTGACGACCACGGGGGTCGCTGATGGGTAGGAGCCGAGGTACCGGATGTAGGTGCTGATCCTGTGCAGCCCGTGGAGTACTTCTTCGACGCGAGGTTCGCTGATGTGGCCTTCGAGGTCGATCGAGAAGAAGTATTGCCCGAGGCCGGTTCCGGTGGGCCGGGACTCGATGCGGGTCAGGTTGACGCCTCGGGTTGCGAAGTGGTCGAGGATTTCACGCAGGCCGCCGGGGCGGTCGTGGGTGAGTTCGACGACGATCGTGGATTTATCTGATCCCGTCGCCTCTGGGATGCGGCCGGGTTTCTGGACCATGACGAAACGCGTGACGGCGCCTTGATTGTCTTCGATCCTTTCGGCGAGCACGTTAAGGTTGTGGCGCTCTGCGACCAGCGGCGAGCAGATCGCTGCCTGATACGCCGGATTCTCCTCGAGCAACCCGAGCGCGCCTGCCGCAGTGGACGATGCGGGCAGGAAATCGACGTTCGGGATCGTGTTCTGTGCCCATTGCCGGCATTGGGCCCACGCGTGGCCGTGGGTTGAGATGGTTTGAATCTCTCCGAGGCTTGTGATGCCGGGTAGCGCCGCGAGCTGGAAGGTCACGGGGATCACGGCTTCGGCAACGATGTGGAGTGAGTCACCTGCCGCGATCGCGTCCAGGGTCGCGGAGACGCCACCTTCAACCGAGTTCTCGATGGGGACAACGGCCGCGTCAACCTCACCGTCGCGCACCAGCTGAAGTGCGGCGTCGACGTTGGTGGCTGGGATACGGTTGTGTTCAGGCTCCGCTGCGGGCCCCGGAAGCGTGAGGAGGGCTTGTTCGCAGAAGGTTCCAGCTGGTCCCAGATAGGTGTATTTCACGGTCGCAATGTCCTTATATGCGCGGATATGTATATATCGCCTGCGCATGCCCCTCGCGGCATATACAGTACGGTCTCTTGCGGCTTACTTGATGCGCGGAGTTTCGCCGTTATCGCATTCGATCGGCTTGCCCGCATCAAGCCATGCGCCGGAGCCGCCTGCGATGTTGAAGACGCTGTACCCCTGGTTTGCAAGCCAGCCGCAAGCCTGCATCGAGCGGCCACCCGTGCGGCACACGATGTAAAGGTCCTCATCCGGATCAAGTTCTTCGTAGCGCTGCATGAGTTCACTCAACGGCAGGTGACGCGCACCGGCGATGTGCCCGGCGTCCCACTCGTCTTGTTCGCGAACATCGAGGATCGCTGCGTTCTCTGGGACGTCGTTGACGCTGACGTTTTCGAAGAGGTCTGACATGGTGTCCTCCTTGCTCACGGAGTGGCCGGTATCTGTGTTTCCCAGCCTACAGATTTCCACTGTATCGAGTGCCTCTGTGTTCTTTGTTTTCGTGAGGCGGTTTGTTTTCATGGTGTGCTTCGTTTTCGTGGCGTTCGTGTGACGCTGTGGGGGCGGGTTGGCATCATGGTTGTATGAGTTTTGAGATTCCGGAAGCGTTGTCTGGTGTTCCTCGCAGGGTTGATGATGGCTTGCCGTTGGCCGCTGAGTTGCGGCGGCAGTTGCTTGCGGGCGAGATCTCCGCGGTTGAGGTCGCCCAGGACGTAGCTGAGCGGGTGCGCTCCAAGAACCCTGCTCTGAACGCGGTCGTCACGTGGGATGAGGACATGCTGTTGGCTCAGGCGCGCGATGCGGACGATGCGCTGGCCGGCTTCCGCGGCTCTGCCGCCAAAGGCCCCAGCTCCGCGGGCACTGATTCTGCCGCGCTGGGTAAGCGCGTCCCGCCGTTGCTTGGGTTGCCGATGGGGTTGAAGGACGGCCTGGACGTTGCGGGTCTGCCTACAACGCACGGTTCAGCCGCGGTGGATCATGTGGTCGCGGGCGAGGATGGCTTGCACGCGTCCCGGTTGCGTTCCGCTGGCGCGAATCTGTTTGCCAAGACGACGGTTCCCGAGTTCCTGCTTTCGTGCCATTCGGAGAACCCTATTCATCCGCCTGCCCGGAATCCGCTGGACGTTTCACGCACTCCTGGCGGCTCCTCGGGTGGTGCTGCCGCGGCGGTCGCTGGCGGTTTGATGCCGGTTGCGCCGGGTAACGACGGTGGTGGTTCGGTTCGTATTCCGGCTTCCGCCATGGGGCTTGTGGGCCTCAAGCTGGGCCGCGGAGCGATGGTTGAGGACATCACGGATGAGGACGGCAACGTCGCCGCTGTGGACCGCTGGGGCGCCCCGAAACTCGGGGTCACTGGTCCTCTGGGGCGCGACGCTCGCGACGCCGCCTTGATGTTGGATGGCCTGCTGTTTGATCGTTCGCGGCTTGCGGCTGGTCACTCCGCTACCCCGGCTTTGGATGCTGTGGTCAACACGCTGGATCATTCCGAGGGTCTCGCTGGCCTCCACGTTGGTTTCACGCGTGCGAGCGCGTTTGATGCCGCGTTACCCGTCGAGATCTCCCCTGCCGCCGAGGCCGCTTTCGCGCGAGCTTGCGCGGTTTTGGAGCGCTTGGGCGCCGCGGTTGAGGAGTCCCCGTGGGAAGCTCCAAGCGACTACGACGAAACCTTCCGCAAAGTCTGGACCGCCGGCCTGGGCCGCGCCCCGATCCAGTATGAGGACAAGCTGGGCGACCTCGCGGCGTCGTTCCGCGCTGAGGCGCAGGCCCGCACGCCACAGGAGCAGGAGAACGCGAATGAGCGGCTGCTCGAGATCGGCGGCGCGATGTCGACTGCGTGGGGTTCGTTCGATGTCGTGGTGACCCCCGCGATGGCGGACACCCCGCCGCGGATCGGTTACTTCACGGAGCACGACGGCGCAACGGACTACCGCTTGCAGTGCCTGTACACGCCGTACACGTCGATGGTGAACGTCGCCGGGGTTCCGGCCGTAACTGTTCCGGTGGGTTGGACTCCGGATGGGTTCTCGATGTCGGCTCAGCTGATCGGCCGGATGGGTTCCGAGGTCCAGCTTTTGTGCATCGCGGCCTTGATGCAGCACGAGCTTGCCTCGGAAGGCCTGATCTGAGATCGATCTAGGCGGGCTACAGAAGCTCCCCTACAGAAGCTCTTTCAGCAGTTTCGATTTGGTCGCACCGTATGGCGGGTAGGCGACCCTCAGTGTGTCCAGGCGCAACGGCTTGGACAGCGTTGGACGGTCCTGGCTGAACTCGTCGAAGCCTGCTTTGCCGTGGTACTGACCGATTCCGGAAGCGCCGATGCCACCGAACGGCAGCGATGGGACCGCGAGCTGGATCACGGCCGCGTTGATGCAGATTCCGCCGGCACGCACGTTATCTTCGAAAACCCGGTGGGTTCCTGCCTTGTCAGAGAACAAGTATGCGGCGAGCGGGTCTGGCCGGTCTTCGATGAAGTCGAGTGCGTCATCGAGCGTATCCACCGTAATGATCGGCAAGATCGGCCCGAAGATTTCCTCTTGCATCACGGGCGCCTCGGGGTCGATGTCGGCGAGCACCGTCGGGGCGATGTAGCGGTCGTCCACGTCCGCTGTTCCGCCGGTGACAACGCGGCCTTGGTCGAGGAAGCCCGCGAGCCGTTCCGCGTGACGCGGGGTGATGATGCGCGGATAGTCAGGCGAGTTCTGTGGGTCTGCGCCGTAGAACTGTTGGATCGCGGCAGGAAGCTCCTTCTCGAGCGCGCGGCTCACGCGTGAGCCGACCGCGAGGATGTAGTCGGGGGCCACGCACGTCTGCCCGGCGTTCATGAACTTTCCGTACGCGATACGGCGCGCGATCGTCTTGATGTTGCCATCCACGACCACCGCGGGGCTCTTCCCGCCGAGTTCGAGCGTGCACGGCGTCATCTGCTCCGCCGCTGCGCGGTAGACGATGCGCCCGACCTTCTCGGAACCGGTAAAGAAGATGTGGTCCCACTGTTCTTTCAGTAGCTCTTGGGTTTCTTCCGCCGCGCCGTTGACGACCGCCACAGTCCGGTGGTCGAGGTATTTCGGGATCAACCGCGTCAAAACCTCCGCGGTGGCGGGCGCCAGCTCGCTCGGCTTGAGCACGGCACAGCAGCCCGCGGCGAGCGCCGCTACGAGCGGGCCGAGGGTGAGGTTTACGGGGTAGTTCCACGGCGCGATGATGAGCACGAGCCCTTTAGGCCGCGGCATCACGGTGGCGGATGCCGGGGCCAGCGCGATGGGGGAAGAAACTTTCCGGCGCATCATCCAGTCGTCGAGGTGGCGGCGGGCGTGCTCAATTTCGCCCTGAACAACTTGCAGTTCGGCCACGGAGGATTCGGTTGCTGACTTCCCGAGGTCTTCGGCGAGCGCATCGAGCAGTTCGTCACGGTTCTCGGCGAGCATCTTTTCGAGCGCGTCGAGCTGGGCGATCCTGAAGCGCCGCTTGTGGGCAATGCGAGAGTGCGCGCCGTCGCGGATGTGCGTGACTGTCTCGTGGAGTCCACGCTTTTCCACGCCTTCTGGGGCGGTGCGGATGCGGGCAGCGTTTTCAGGTGTGACGTTTGAGGCCATCATGGTTCGATCCTATGGGCTCGGATTCGCGCGGCCAAGAACATCTCTCGCCCGAGTTCGTCTGTTCGCATGCCGCGGAGTAAAATAACGCTTCGACCCCACCATGCTTTCGCGACGCTGTGCGCCGCGGTCAGGGATGCCCGCGTATTGTTCGGGCGGGGTTTCGAGGACGGCGTCATTCAGGGAGAACCATGCTAGATAACAGCAAGCCGATGTTCAGCTGGACTGTGCACGGCGATGGCCGCACCGTTGCACCGAACGCAGCTGTTGCCCCTGATGAGCGTCTCCACTGGCCGCAGACCATCGGTATCGGTGTTCAGCACGTCATGGCGATGTTCGGCGCGACTGTGCTGGTTCCGGCGCTGACTGGCTTCCCGGTGACCACGACCCTGCTGTTCTCGGGCCTCGGAACCATCATCTTCTTGCTCGTTACGGGCAACCGCATCCCGAGCTATCTCGGTTCTTCTTTCGCGTTCATCGCCCCGGTCAGCGCTGCGATGGGCCCGGGCCGCGATAACTTCGGTGCCGCGCTCGGCGGCGTGCTCGTGACGGGTTTCGCGCTGTTCCTGGTGGGCGTCATCGTGAACCGCACCGGAACCGGGTGGATTCACGCGCTCATGCCGCCGGCCGTGATGGGCACGATCGTCGCGCTCATCGGCCTCAACCTCGCGGGCTCGACCGTCCCGAAAATGAAGGAATACACACTCACGACCTTCAGCACGATGGCGGCTGTCGTGATCTGTTCCGTCCTGTTCCGAGGGATGCTGGGGCGGTTGTCGATCCTTCTCGGCATCGTGATCGGCTACCTCGTGGCGCTCCCGCAGGGTGAAATCGATTTCGCCTCCGTCAAGGAAGCGGCGTGGGTTGGCCTGCCAGCATTCCACCACCCAACGTTCGATCTGCACGTAATCCTGCTGTTCCTGCCGGTCCTGTTCGTTCTGATCGCAGAAAACGTGGGCCACGTCCGCACCGTCGGTGTTATGACGGGTAAGAGCTATGACCACCTCAACGGTAAAACCCTCATGGGTGACGGCCTCGCGACGATGCTCGCGGGTGCCGCGGGCGGCTCTGGTACCACTACCTACGCCGAAAACATCGGCGTCATGGCGTCCTCTCGCGTGTATTCGACCGCCGCATACTGGATCGCCGGTTTCGTCGCGATCGTCTTGTCTTTCATGCCTAAATTCGGCGCCGTCATCGCGACCATCCCACCGGGTGTTCTCGGCGGCGCGGGCATCGTGCTCTACGGCATGATCGGCATCATGGGCGCCCGCATCTGGGTACAGAACCAGGTCGACTTCGGCAACCCGATCAACCTCATGACCGCCGGCGCGGGCCTCATCATCGCGATCGCCCTGAACGGCGGCGAGAACGTCCTCATGATCGCGGGCCTGACCCTCGACGGCATCGCGCTCGGAACCATCGCAACCCTGGTGATCTACCACGTGATGCGCGGAATCGCTCTGTGGCGCAAAACCGTCCCTACCCAGGTGGACGAACCACAAGGCGCCAAGCCTGGCAAGCTAGGCTAGTAGATCCAAGAGGTGCACAAGGGGCCGCGCCGTCCTAGGATGGAACAGACATGAGTGAATGGGTAGACACCTGGAAAACCGAGGGCTGGCAGGAGACCGCCCGCGGCTGGGTTCAGCACGCCCTCGACGTGCTCGGGATCGAGTGCGAAGCCGAGCTCACCCCTGTGTCTACAACGCTCGCGGCAACCGTCTACAGCATCGAGACGCCCGCGGGAACCATCTATTTCAAGGCCACCGCCCCTGCCCGTGCAGCGGAAGCGACACTGACAGCGCACCTCGCTGCGGTCACCGAAGGCCACGTTCCCGTCCCCATCGCGGTGGAACCGGAACAAGGGTGGATCCTGAGCCCCGGCATCGGCACCCCACTGTCTTCGCTCATTCCACAGCGGCAGCGGGGCCACCGCGGCCACACTCCGAGCCCTGAAGAAAACGAAGCCGCAACCGAACTCATCGGCCGTGTCCTCACAGAGGCCTCCGACCTCCACCAAGCCACCGTCGTCAACAGCGAACGCCTCATGAACCTCGGCGCGCTCGCCTTCCCCGACGACTCCTGGCCAGAGCACTACTACAACGCGCTCGACATCCACGCGAGCATGCCAGACAACCATCCGCTACGGATCGAAGACGAGACGCTCTCGTTCCTCGCACGCGAAGCACGCCACCTCGAAGACGCCTCCGCAGCGCTCGCCTCTACCCAGTTGCCGTTGGTCTACAACCAGCTCAACCCCGACAGCGAAAGCATCCTGCTACCCGACTCCCGCCGCAACCCGATCATGTTCATCGGCTGGAGCGCCGCGTCCTACACCAACCCGCTACTCGCGATCTCCGGGATCGCTCCAGAACTCAGCAGCGTCCTCCGCGCAGAGCCAACCCAGGAACCCATGAGGGCCCTCCTGACCAACTACCTCGCGCCACTCGCAGTCGACTCCCCCACCGAGGTCGACGACCTGTTGGAATACCTCATGCCGGCAACGTTGCTCGCCCAGGTGCGCAGCTACCTCGCGCTCATGGAGCTGCTACGTGACGCGCACCCAGAGACCCAGGCGGAGTACGCGCCAGAAATCCGCGCGCTCCTCCACTACGCCGTGGCCGCCGACCCACGCCACGGCCGCACCACCGGCGAACGCCAGCACGGCCGCCGCGCACGCTAGCGGGAAGGGACTTCTCGGGGTCGCCGAGCGGGGCTCACAGGGCCCACCGGATCACAAGCGCTTCAAGACCCGCTCAATCTCAATTGCAACCGAATCCTCATGCACCGGACCAACCACGCGGTCCGCAGCATCGGCAACAATCTGATAATCCGGGCCCACCGCAACACCAGTGCCAGCCCACGCGAGCATCGGAATATCATTCGGCATATCCCCGAACGCCCACACATCCTCACGCGCAACACCCAAAGAGGCCGCGAAATCACGCAAACGCGCCGCTTTGTCGACCCCCGGCGCGGACATCTCCAACAACGCGATATCGAACGCAGAATGCGTCAACGTCACAACATCATCCACAGCACGCCCCACCACAGCCGCGAACTCAGACGCTTTACCCGACGGCCGCTTAGCCAAAAGCTTCACCGTACGCTGCGCAACCGCCTCATCGAAATCCAAACCTGACTCCGAAACGCGGGCACCCACATCAACAAAACCCGCGCGATACCGGTTCGGGATAAACCCCGGCTCCGCGACGATCCCCTCCAACGTCTCCGCAGCAAACAACGCATCCGGAGCCGCAAACAAAATCCGATCCCGCGCCTCGCGCATCGCGTCAGCACCAATCTCCGCAGCCTCCACTACCAAGCCACGCGAATCATCAAACAAAACAGCCCCGTTATACGCGATCACCGAGCCCAAATCGCCCAAACGATCACGCACCGGACCCAGCCACCGCAACGGACGCCCCGTCACCAAAACCACATGCACACCCGCATCACGGGCAGCATGCAAAGCCTCAACAGTCCGGTCAGACATCGTCCCATCACGACGAACAACCGTCCCATCCAGATCAGTCGCTAGAAGCTTCACAACAAAACCCCCTCGCGACCATCCGCCACCGGACCAACCACATCCAAAATCCGCTCACGCGACGGAATATTAGCCCCCTCCGACTCAACCGCCAACGCGCCAGCAGCCAACGCCACGTCCAACAAACGCGAAACCTGCGCCTCAGACAAAGCACTCACCCGCTCAGCAGCCCCAACACCACCACAACCGGCATCAACCAGCGCAGAAATAACCGCCGCCATCACAGCATCACCCGCGCCCACCGTATCCACCACATCGACAGACCGCGCCGCACGCACCACAACATGCTCAGCCGTCATCGCGACCGCATCGCTACCACCACTCGTCACCACGACAAGCGAAGGGCCCATAGAAAGCCAGCGGCTCGCCGTCTCAAACGCAGAAGACTGCGGATACAACCACTCCAGATCCTCATCCGAAGCCCGCACCACATCGGCCAGCGCAACGACCTCCTCAATGCGCTCAACCTCAACCTCACGCGTACCCGCAGTATCCACGCGAACATTCGGATCAAACGTCACCAACGCACGCCCACGCGCCTTACGCATCGAATTCAACACACCGAAACGTCCCGGATCCAGTGACGCCGCAAACGAACCCGAATGCACCACCAAAGCCCCAGCAGCCAACTCGACTAACTCGTCATCAGCCGGACCAAGATCCCACGTCAACGACTCAAACAAATACTCCGCACGGCCATCAGAACCCACCGAACCGCGCGCAACAGTCGTCGCGCCGGTCATAGGCGGCGTGAAAACCTCAACCCCTTCACGCTGCAACGCGTCCAAAACCATCCGAGCCGCATCATCGTCACCCAGCCGCGTCGCAAACGTCACCCGGCCACCGCAACGAGCCAACCCCACAGCTACATTCAGGGGCGAACCACCCGTATGAGCCGAAACACTCCCGTCGGGCTTCTGAAGAACATCGACGAGAGCCTCACCAATCACCAACATGCGCGCAACCTACAACAATCACTCAACCCGGAACTAGCGGGCTCGGGAATTCAGCGGACCGGGGACTCAGCGGCCTGGGAACTCAGCGGCCTGCTTGTTAACAAAAGCTTGCCGCCCCACGCGCGAATCTTCCGAACCAAACACGGCCGAAAACGCATCCAATTCAACGTTCAAACCATCATGGACCGTGAGCGCATCAGCCTGCGCCATCGTCCGCTTAGCCTGCCCGACAGCAACCGGCGAGCGCCGAGCAATCGAGGAGACCAGCTCATCAGCGCACTCCAACAACGCTTCCTTATCCGGGCACACGCAATTGACCAGCCCCACCTCAAGCGCACGCTGAGCTTTCAGAGGATTGCCGGTGAGGATCATCTCGCGAGCCACACCCAGCGGGACCCTGCGAGGCAAACGCACGCACCCACCAAAACCAGGGATGATGCCGAGCGTGATCTCCGGCTGACCGAACGACGCGTTCTCAGAAGCGATGATCCAATCGCACGCCAATGCCAGTTCGCAGCCGCCGCCGAGCGCATGCCCATTCACGGCAGCGATCACAGGGACTGACAGTGCCTCTAACGCCAGGGTGACCTTATGCATCGACTCCGCATACGCACGCGCCTGCTCCGGGTCGTAGTCGCTCATCTCAACGATGTCGGCGCCCGCCGCGAAAGCCTTCTCACCTTCGCCCGTGATGATCACGGCGCGGAAAGGCCAGCCCTGCTCGGGTGCCGATTCTAGGAGCTGGACGCACTTGGTGACCACAGCATCAAGGTCAGCGACCACCTGAGTGGACAACGCATTCATCGCTTGTGGCCTGTTAATGCTGACAAGCAGAGCGTCCCCACGCTCAGAAACGTTGACTGTTGAGAACTCCCCAAACTCCATGGTCCACCTTCTGCCGGCTGAGCAATCGATTCATCCTGACTATAACCAGGGTGCACCGAACTGTGCTCATTGTCACCTTCAACAGGGGGCTCATTGTCACCTTCAGAAGGCGGAGATCACCTTTGAACAGCAGACATCTCAGAGCAGAATTGTCAGAAAGCCCTACCCTTCGACAGCATCTCCCTTAGAAGATAGCTTTGCCGCACTTTCATTCACGATGTACGCGCTCGCCTCGCGAGCACGCTCAGCACTACCGGAAGAAATCGCGAGCGCCAACGCATCATGCTGATACAGCATGTCAGCACTCGGGCACGTCAGCTGCCCATCAATAGTCAAACCACGGCGGATCATCTCCCGGAGTACCACCGGCGACATCCGGAACAGCGAGTTGCCACTGTGAGTGAAAATCAGCTCGTGAAACGCTGTATCAACACGAATCAGCTCTTCCATGTCACCCGAGTCCGCAGCATCACGCAATTGACCAGCCAGCTGAATGATCTCATTTTTAATCTCGCGCGAAGCGTTCTGCGCCGCCCCTGCGGCCGCTAACGGATCTACCGCCTGCCGCAACTCGATGAGTTCACGGTACTGTGTTTCGCCCTGCGGCCCTGACAAACGCCACGACATAACCTGCGGGTCAAGTACACGCCACTGGTCCGCACCAGTAACGATCAAACCCACGCGGCGCTTCGCGTACATCAAACCCATGGACTCCAAGATTCGCATCGCATCACGCGCAACCGTGCGAGACACATCGAAATGGTTCTGAATGTCGTCCAACGTGAAACGCGCGCCGTTACGAATATCGCCGTGAACGATGCGGCGGCCTAGATCCGCGACCACAGTGTTACGCAGAACGTGTGAGGACGAGTCGGGCCCTTCGATGAGTGTCTCTTCAGTATTGTCATGATCGCTTGTCGTCATGAGGTTGAATGCTCCTGATTATTTTTCTGATGTAAGGTCAACGCGATCTATCAACCATCAGCTATTGTCTCTGATTGATATAGCTATCTGACTCGGCCATTTTCCCACACACCTAGCCCGAATAACGCCCATATAAGCAACGATAAATCGATTTAGATGAATTAAATAGAAACAGTCACGCACTTTTGGGGTCGCTGAGAGGCCCACATGAGCAACCGCCTAGCTACCGAGCCTATAGCGCGAAAGTTAGTACTTCCTGCGTACTTTTCGAGAAAAACCTGAGCGTCTCACAGATGACTGCTGGGCAGAGCCTTTTCGATGGGCAGAGCCTTTTCGAGAAGTCCTAGCTTTCTGCTGGGCAGCAGTTTGCTGTTTACCGGACTGAGCCGGTTTCTCCACCATCTGCGCTGAGGCACGCGAGGATCCGGCTCTGCGTCCACGCAAAACCCCCACGAAATCCTGTATGACAGCTTCACGGGATTCGCGTTCGGTGTCCGTGAACGCAATGCCGGCCACCGCATCTAGCGAATCCGGGTGCACCCAGACAACCGATACACGGGTGCGAGGCTCAACCTGCAAGCGACGAACCACTACGTCCTTACGGGAAAGCATCCTCGCTAACGGAAAAGGCAGTTCGACTACAGCCCCAGCACCAGTAGCCACGACCTCAACCATCATCCGTTGCCCGGAAACATCATCCGGATAGTCAACCGGGTCGAGGCGCATCCATTCAGCGGCGTCTCCGAGCGGGATCGAGTCGTGTTCGTCCCAGTATTCAGCGTCATGATCCCGGGCCGCGACAACCGCGGCGTCCTCGTCATACAAGGCGACCGCGTGCAAGCGCACACCACCGGGGAACTCGCGTTGCGTCAACACATCATCAATGCTGTGGCGTACCAACGCGACGTCCGCGCGGAAGCGAAGTAGCTCATCGAAGGCTACGGAATCAGATACGCCCGCGATCAGCTCAACCGTGACGTCAGGGCGGGCTTCACCGAAGCGTTGCAGCCACTTATCGGGGCTGGTCCCGGGTGCGCACCACAGACGCAGACGATTCAGCTGCGCGGGCATATCTAGTGAGTATGGAAAGTTAGTTTCCGGAGGTTCGGACAACATAGACGTCGCATGGCGCGTTATGCACGACGCCGGTAGCGACAGAACCGAGCACACGACCGAGGCCATGCGTGCCAACGTTGCCAACGAAAATCACGTCAGCATCGTGCTCTTTAGCGGCCTTGATCAGGGCATCAACCGGCTTACCGAACATCGCTGCCGTCTCTACCTTGAGCTCAGGTTCCTTCTCCACGAGGCGATCAGCAACACGGCGAGCGAGGTCACCCGCGAGGTCAGCGTCATCGAGAACCCACGTATCCGTGCCGATGTTGACAACTTCAGTGTTGTCCTTGGAGTGAGCCGAAACCACAACGAGGGTGTCGCCAGTCCGTGCTGCCAGCTGTGCTGCGCGAGAAGCAGCTTTGAAGGCAGTCTGCGAGCCGTCAACGCCAACGATGAAAGTGCCCATGGTGTACTCCGTATCTATATCTGGTCAGTCTTGAACTGATAATAACCGTCCAACACGCCTGAGAACAGTCCTAAAGCTCAAGAACTCAACCAGATGCCTTACTTAGTTGTTCGTGTTGAAGGCCGGGCACTTCTTAGCGAATTCATCAGCGTTGGCTTTAAGGTCCGAAGACGTTGCCTCTTTAGACAGCTGAGTGATCTCCTGCAGCACTGCAGGATCAACCTTGGTAGGGTCCTCCGCAGTTGCGACCTTCCCAGCAGCTTCCATGAGCTTGCCGGTCAATTCGACTGGTTTAGCGTGCTCGGAGTCCTTATGCTTCTCCGCGGCCTCACGCATGCCCTTTCCGGCTTCACCCGCCTTGGCAGGGTCCTCCTGGATGACCTTCTCGAGATCCTTCGCCTGCGAAACACCGGCAGCCTTCAACGCGGCCGTCGCGTCATCACACAGCGCTTCGTCAGGGTTCTTCGAGCCGCAACCGGTCAAGAAGGCCCCCATCAAGCCAATGGCCGAGAGTCCTGCAACAAGACGCGTACCGTGCTTCATCAGTCTTCCTCCAATAAATATATGGTCAAGATAGGTTTTTACACCCTATCGGAAGCACTCGGGAACTCGAGGATTTCAGCGCCAAATGGAAGTAAATGGTGGATGAACTCTGTCCTCGAAGGCTCGCAGGAGATAGCAGAAGCTACGAACCCGAAGGTGCGAAAGCCGGGCATTTATCACCGAATTCATCAGCCTTCTCCGCAACTCCAGGCTTGGCGGCCTGTTCTGCTGCACTCTTCAGTTCGTTTTGCAGCTCCTGATTATCCGGGTCTGTATCGAGCTTGGAGGCCGTGGTCATCATCTTTCCCATGAGACCAACGGACTCAGAGTACTCGGAGTCGCTGTATAGGGCAGGGCATTTCTCTTTGAATCTCTGGGCATCCAGTTTGGTCTCTGGAAGTTCAGCTTCTTGGATGAGCTCGGCGAGGTGTTTCGTCTTGGCAGGATCAGCCTTCTTGGGGTCTGTCTCGCCCTCGATCCCCGCTAGGCTCTCGAAAATCCGGCCAGTTAGATCAACCATTTCTGCGTACTTAGAAGCTTCGTTCTTTTCCGCTGCTTCACGAAAGCCCTGGCCTATTTCAGCGAGCTTAGCGGGGTCTTCCTTGGCGAGCGGAACTAGCTCGTCCGTGTCTGGAGCGCCGGCTTCCTTGTAGACCTGCGTCGCGTCGTGGCACAGCTGTTGGTCCGGGGTTTTCTGCGTGCAGCCCGTCAGAAACGCGGCAGCGAAGCCGAACGCGGACAAGCCTACGACGAAGCGGGTACCTAGCGAACGGTGCTCATTTGCTGTGGTGCGTGCTTCCTGGCCGGTTTGCATGCCCGTCTCCTAGTGAGTTGCTAGACAGTTACTTGCTAGACACGAAAGCAGGGCATTTCTCGGTGAGCTCCTTAGCGCTCTTGTCTATCTCAGGAGAAGATGCTTCTTGATTCAACTTGGTGAGTTCTTGCATGGTTTCCGGATCCATCTGGCCAGGGTCCCCGCTAGCCTTCGCGGCAACCTCTAACATCCTGCCCGCCAAGTCGACCGGTGCAGCGTGCTCGGAGTCTTTGTTCTTATTCGCTGCCTCACGCAAACCCTTACCCACCTCGGCTAGCTTTGCCGGGTCGTTCGCAAGCTTCTGATCCAGCTCCTGCGTGTTCGAAGCTCCCGCTTTCTCGAGGACCGCAGTTGCATCGTCGCACAAAGCTTGATCCGGGTCCTTAGAGCCACAACCGGTCAGGAACGCCGCAGCCAATCCAAAAGCTGAAAGACCTGCAACCAGGCGCGTACCGTGCTTCATGAGTCTTCCTCCACCGAGGTTGGGTCGATCGTGACCCTTACAGAATACGGGAAAGACTTCGAGCGCCACAGACCCTATTCGTTCTCATCGGTAAGGCCTGCGAAAGGCTCGCACTTCTCAGAGAGGCCCTTCCACTGCTCCTCGACCTTAAGTTGCTCATCCGCGGGAAAGCCGCCCTGCAATAGGCGAACTGCGTCGTCAGTGTCAGACAGGTGGTAGATATCCCGAGACTCTAGCGCCGCGGTGACTTCTTCGCACAACCCTTCATCCGGGTCCTTACCTGAGCACCGGTCAGGAACACGGCCGTCATACCAAAAGCAGAAAGCCCTGCCACCAGACGCGTACTGTTCCGCATCAGTCTTCCCTTAACAACTAAGTCGAAGCTAATTCCCGCCAAGCTCGCCGCTCAAGCGGCCGTGAACCCTGCGGCTCTTCTCGCTCATCCCCTCAAGGACAAGTCGCTTACCTTGTTCCGTATATGTTGCCTCAACGCTATCCAGCGCAGCAACCGAGGATGCATCCCAGACCTGGGCTTGCGACAAGTCCAGACTCACCACATCCGGGTCCTCGCCGTAGCGGAACATCGTCGTGAAGTCGTTACTCGAACCGAAGAACAGCGCGCCCCGCACCCTATAGACCGCCCGGGCCACCTCATCAGCCGGCGTATCAGCGGAAAGCACATTGCCGTCGTCATCCTGAAGCTCACGGTCAACACGCACGACGTGCGCAACCTGCCGCACGAACACCACCGCGGCCGTCAGAACACCCACAATCACGCCGATCGCAAGGTTCGACGTCAGCAGAACCGTCGCGACCGTCACCACCATGATCACCGTCTCCGACTTCGGCAGCGTACGCAACGTCCGCGGGTGAATCGAGTGCCAATCAAACGTCGCCACACACACCATGATCATGACCGCAACCAACGCCGCCATCGGGATCTGAGCGACCCACTGATCAAACACCAAAACCAAAACCAGCAAGAACGCGCCCGCGCAGAACGTCGAAATACGTGTGCGTGCACCCGAAACCTTCACGTTGATCATGGTCTGCCCGATCATCGCGCAGCCACCCATGCCGCCAAAGAAACCCGACGTGATGTTCGCGAGGCCCTGACCCCACGACTCACGTTTCTTATTCGAAGTGGTCCCCGTGATGTTGTCCACCAACTGGGCCGTCAGCAAAGACTCCATGAGACCCACCAAAGCCATCGCAGCCGCATACGGAGCGATGATCTGCAGGGTCTCCCACGTCAACGGGACATTCGGGAAAAACAGCTGCGGCAAACCATGCGGCAACTCGCCCTGGTCGCCGACCGTCGGGACCTTGATATCGAAAATCATCACCACAGCGGTGATCACGACCACCGCGACCAGCGGAGGCGGAACCGCGCCAGTGATCTTAGGGAACAACCACAGAATCACGATGCCGGCCGCCAACAGCGGATACACAACCCACGGCACATCGATCAGTTGCGGCATCTGCGCCATAAACACCAGAATCGCGAGCGCATTCACAAACCCAACCATCACCGCACGCGGCACGAAACGGATCAGCTTAGAAACGCCCAGAAGCGCGAAAACAACCTGAAGAACGCCCGCCAACAAAACACACGCAACGAAATAATCGAAACCGTAGTCACGCATCAACGGCGCAATCACCAACGCAACAGCGCCCGTCGCGGCAGAAATCATCGCCGTACGGCCACCGGCAATCGCGATCACAACCGCCATGATGAACGATGAAAACAGGCCCACCGCCGGGTCAACACCCGCGATGATCGAAAAAGAAATCGCCTCCGGGATCAATGCCAGAGCAACCACAAGGCCCGCCAGAACCTCACGCACCAGCTTCCTCGGGGACTTCAACGCACCCAGCGTTGAAATCTCGTACTGCCGCACCAAAGGATCACTATGCGGCTTGCTCTCTTGTCCCCGCGCCATCGGCACTCCATTCCTTATATATAGACGCTCGTATTCCGGGCACCACCGGAAAGTCCGTCACCAGACGCTTAAAGAGTAGGGGTTGAACTGCCCGTTGAAGGCTAAACTTACGATATGTCCGTTTCTGAGTTGTCCGCGAGCACCCAGGACTATTTGAAGGCGGTCTGGTACCTCGGCGAATGGTCAGACGCCCCGGTAACACCGAAGCTCATGTCAGACCGGCTGGGGCTCAGGCTCTCTTCCGTGTCCGATGCCGTCCGTAAGCTCACCGCCCAGGGTCTACTTGACCACGTGCCTTACGGCGAAGTGACCCTCACAAAAACCGGGCGCGCGCACGCGATTGCAATGGTGCGCCGGCATCGGCTGATCGAAACCTTCCTGCTCGAAACCCTTGGTTACCGGTGGGATCAAGTGCACGACGAAGCGGAAACGCTCGAGCACGCGGTGTCAGATTTCATGATCGAACGACTCGATGAGCTACTGGGCCGCCCAACGCGTGACCCGCACGGCGACCCGATCCCTACCGCGGACGGCGACATCACCCTCCCGGACGCAATCCCCCTTACGGAACTCGAGCCGGGGTCAAAGGCGCGGGTTGAGCGGATCTCCGACGACGATCCACAACTGTTGCAGTTCCTCGCAGAAAACGGCATCCGTTTCGGAACGCTTCTCGAAGCCCACCCTAGCGCTCCTTACTCCGAGACGGTTGAAATCCTCGTTGAGGGGCAGACCGAACCCCTCATGCTAGGGCGTGCTGCCTCTGACGCCGTCTGGGTCGAAGCCTCGTAGCTACCAGCACTACCGCGAACACCAGCCCATAAAACAGCGACATGCCTGCGCTGGTCGCAGCGTTGAGCACATACGCGACCCAGAACCCGGCGAGCGCTCCCCCGATGGCGATGAGCGCGGTGAGTGCAATCATGACCGGTAAGCGGGTGGTGAGCAGGTAGGCAGTCGCTGGCGGCACCACGACGAGGGCGATCACCAGGATCGCGCCAGCCGCGTTGAACGCGGCGGTGATGGTGACGGAGACGAGGAACATGAACGCGGTGTTCAGGAGCCTGGAGCGGATGCCGAGGCTCGTTGCAAACTCGGGGTCGAACGTAGTGACCTTGAGCTTCGAATAGAACAGCGTTAGAAACACGACGTTGATGAGAAGCACACCGAGCATCACGTACAGATATGCAGGGCCGAGGTGTGTTCCTGCGATGATGAGCGGCTGCCAGGCCGCGATGTTGAGGTCGCCTGCAAGGACCGCGTGGGTATCGAGGTGGATGTTCGCGAATTCAAGCGTCACCAGGATCACGCCGGCACTGAACAGAGCGGGGAAGATGAGACCTTGCGGAGCGTCACCGGTCAGTAAGCCTGTGCGGGCAAGCCATTCGCTTCCGAGCACCACAACTAGCCCGGCGAGCGCAGCGGCGAGGATCAGTAGCGGTGAGTTGAAGTTACGGGTGAGGAAGTAGCCGAAGATGATCCCGGGGAAAATCGCGTGGCTGATGGCGTCCACGAGCATCGAATTGCGCCTCAAGACAACAAAGACGCCGGGAAGGGCGCACGCCAGCGCGGTCACTACGGCGAGCAGCATAGTGCCAACGACGAAACTCACGGCCGGCTCCCTTCATGCAGGTTCCCTTCGTGCAAGAGTTCGCGTTTGAGGTGTGCGCGGGCACGGGCGCGCGATACGGCCCGGGTGATGATGCTACGGCGCGGCGCGAACAGAAGCGAAACCAGGAAGATCGCGAACAGTGTGAGCACGATGAGCGGCCCGGTTGGCACTTTCCCGAGCACGATCGACAGGTAGGCTCCCACTCCGCTGCCGACGCCGCCAATCACGGCGGACAAAGCGACCATGCTTGGTAGTGTGCGTGTCCATTGTCTGGCGGCCGCTGGCGGGGTCACCACGAATGCGACCATGAGGACGAGCCCGACAGCCTTCACACCGATGACGGTCGCGATGACGATAGTCACGAACATGAGCGTGTCGATCGTGCGCGCCCTGAACCCGAGCACCGTGGAGTGGTCCGGGTCGAAGCTCCGTAGTGTGAACTCTTTCCAGAACACCAGCATGAGTGCCACAACGATCACCCCGATGGTGATGCTGGTGGCGAGGTCCGCAACGGTGATCACGGACGCGTTGCCGAATAGGTAGTCCTGGATGCCGCCTTTGCCTGGGTAGGCGCCATTGGCGATGATGCGCATGAGCAGCATCCCGCCGCCGAAAAACACGGTGAGCGAGATGGCCATCGCGGTGTCGATGCGGATTTTGGAGGTGAGGCTGATGCCGTTGGCGAACAGCACGGCGATGGTTCCGACGATGACCGCGCCCAGGATGAGCCCGATCATGTTGCGTCCATCGGTGCCCAGCACACCGACTGCGGTGAGGAACGCGAGCAGCGTACCTGGCAGCGCGGCGTGCGAGATCACATCGCTGATGAGCGACTGTTTACGCAGGTAGGCGAAGGATCCGAGCGCACCGGCTACGAGCCCGATGGTCATGGTTCCGAAGAACACCATCCGGTAGGTGTGGTTGCTGAAGAATTCTATGAGGCTCACGATGTGAACTCCAGGAACGCATCGTCTGTTGCCGTGACCTCGTAGGCGACGCGGATGTTCTCCCGCGTGAACGCCTGTTCTGCCGGCCCGGAGGCGATGATGCGGCGGTTCAGCAGGGTCACGTGGTCGCAGTATTCGCGCACGGTTGCGAGGTCGTGGTGCACGATCACGACCGTTTTGCCTTGCTTCCGGAGCGTGTGCAGGACCGAGACGATAGCTTGCTGGCTTTTTGCATCGATGCCTTGGAACGGTTCGTCCATGAAATACAGGTCCGGAGCTTGCACCAGTGTGCGGGCGAGGAACACCCGCTGGCGCTGCCCACCGGAAAGTTCACCGATCTGCCGCGAAGCAAGATCAGCGATCCCGGTCTGTTCCAGGGCAGCGACCGCGCGGGCTCGTTCCTTCTTTCCCGGCCGACGAATCCAACCGAGCGATCCGTACGTTCCCATCGTGACCACATCGAGCACCGTGGTTGGGAAGTCCCAGTCCACACTCGTGGTTTGTGGCATGTACCCGACTCGTTTCCGCGCACGCGAAAGCGGCTGTCCGAAAAACTCGGAGGTTCCCGTCAGCGGTTTCACGAGGCCAAGCATCGCTTTGATGAGGGTCGATTTCCCTGCACCGTTTGGCCCAACGATGCCCATAACAACTCCTTGCGGCACCGTGAAGTCCACGTTGCGCAGAACGGGCACCGCATCGTAAGCAACCGAGAGGCTGTGGGTACGGCACGCGGGAGCGACGAGATCTGTCACGGCTATTCTCCTGAGGTTTTCAATGCCTCAGCAACAGCACGGGCGTTGTGTTTGAGGGCGCCGATGTAGGTGTCCACCGGGGCCTCGGCCCCCAAGGAGTCTGCGAAGAGCTCTTCCTTGGACACCTCAACATGCCAGCCGCGAGCTCGTACAGCTTCCTTGAGGCTCGTGATTGCTTGAGGGTTGGCCTGATTGTCCTGGAAGATGACCGGAACCTTGTTGTCAGCAATGAACTGAGCGAGCTTTGAAAGTTCAGCGGCGCTGAGCTTCGCTTCGGTTGAGACGAAGTCGGTTGCGTGCACATCGAGGTCGAATGTCTTACCAAAGTAGTTGAACGCGTCATGACCCGTGACGAGGATGCGTGGCTTGATCTTCCCGTCAGCCAGAAGATCGCGTGACTCATCTACCGCCGCATCGATCTCTTTGACGTAGCCCTCAGCGTTGGCTTTGTATTTTTCTGCGTTATCCGGGTCCACTTCAGCGAACTTGTCGGCAACATTTTTTACGACGAGCGACCACGCTTCAGGGCTGTTCCACACGTGTGGGTCGTGGAGCGCGTTGCCCTTGTCATCTTTTTCAGGCCAATCCAGCAGGAGGTTCTTTGGGAGGTTCTCCCCCACGGCTACCTGCTTGTCGCCGAGGCTCGTGAGCAGGTCAGTCATCTGTGCTTCCAGATGTAGGCCGTTCCAGAACACCAGGTCTGATTTCTGGATGGTCTCGATGTCCTTGGTTGACGGCTGGTAGGTGTGCGGGTCGCCGCCGGGGCCGACCATGGTCGTGACCTCGGCATTGGGCGCGATGTTCTCAACAGCGTCGGCGAGGTACCCGGTGGTCGCGTAAACCTTAAGCGGCTTGCCCTCACCGCTCACGGCAGGGCCGGAGTCGGAACACGCGGTGAGACCAAATGCGGCAGTCGCGGCGACTGCAATCCCCGCGAGGAGTTTCTTGACGATCTTCAAGAGAAGCAACCTTCCATTTTCAGTGATTATGGGCGCGATGTGTGACCCATGTGGACTGACTGATGCGCCCTGCCCGAAGCCCACCATGTTGTGCGCGTCTAAATATAATGTTCGGTGAGGCGTAGTTGCAAACAGGGATAGCTCGTAGTCGATTCGAGGAAGGTGAATTTGGCGCGTGATCTACCGGAAGGGAGCGCAAGCGGGCCGCATATAAGCAGTGCAACTAAGCAACCTAAAAGAGCAGAAACGAAAAGAGCGGTGTTGTAACCAGACCTATTCGGTCTGCGTTACAACACCGCTCAGAAAACGTGCGCGAGGGGGGACTTGAACCCCCACGCCCTTGCGGGCACTGGCACCTGAAGCCAGCGCGTCTACCAATTCCGCCACTCGCGCGTAGTGTTTGTTTCCCTCACGTTTAACCCGAATGCATCAGATGCGTGAAGACAACAGAGAAAAGCCTAACTGAGGAAGCCCGAATTTCATAATTGAGCCCGCTACTCAACCGCTCGCAACGGCTGACGCAACCCCCGCATCGGACGCTGAAGCTGGGAAAACCGCAAGGATTTCAAGGTTTTTCAACTCTAAACAGGTGGTTTAGGTAAGATCGGAGAACGATGTGGCCAACAACTGCCGTGCCCTAAAACAGGAAGTACGGTAGAAGTAGGACGCACCGCAACGCCTCGTGCACCGCGAGCATGACAGCAAACAGATGGAGGGGAGGTTCGTTGTGGGAATTGTCAGAGGATTCGAAAAAGGACTAGAACGGCTCGTTTCACGCGCCTTCCGCGGGAACTCCAACGGGACCATCAAACCCGTAGAGATCGCCAACCTGATCCGCAACACGATGGATGACGAATCTTTCTCGATCTCCGAAGGCCGCACCGTCGCGCCGCACTCCTTCACGGTCCGGCTCGGCGCCGACGCTTTCGCTCAAGCGCGCGAATGGGGCACCGCACTCGCGCAAGAACTCGCTGACGTCGCACTCGAACACGCACAGCGCCAGGACTATTCACTCCGTGACGCCGTCACCGTGACGTTCCGCAAAGATGAATCCCTCCGACCAACCAAAATCGAAGTGGACGCATCCCTCGGCGGCACCAAAGCGCCAACCACGCCGCGGCCCCGCCCAGCTGCACGCCCACACCTGAGCTCCGCGGAACAGCAAGCAAGCACGCAGCACATCCGGCCCAACACCAACCGGACCCCCGTCATCGAGCTCGACGGCAACCGTTACGCGCTCAGCGCCGACACCGTCGTCATGGGCCGCGCAGGCGATGCCGGCCTGCACATCAACGACCAAGGCGCCTCCCGCCGCCACGCCGAAATCATCCGCCGTGGCGACCGCGTCTTCGTCCGCGACCTCGGTTCCACCAACGGAACCTACGTCAACGGAACCCGCATTCAAGGTGAAGAAGAGTTGCTCGACGGCACGATCATCGCGATCGGTCACGCCCGCCTGACCTTCTCTTGGCAGAACGCCCCCGAAGGAATGAGCTAACCTCATGGTCCCCTTGGTAGTGACGCTGTTGCGTCTAGCTTTCATTGTTTTCCTGTGGATCTTGGTCCTCATCATTGTGATGTCGATGCGCCGAGACCTCGGGGTAGGAAAGCGCACACGCATTCAGCACGCAGGCGCTGCTGCAGGGCCATCCGGCCCCGCCCCCGGAATGCCCGCCACACCATCATCGCCGCCACGCCAAATCGCGCATTCCCTCGTGGTTGTTGACGGCCCCGGCGTCGGAACCTCGGTGCGCCTAGCGGCGAGCCCAATCCTGCTGGGCCGCGCGCAAGAAGCGAGCCTCGTGCTCGCAGACGACTACGCGTCCTCCCGCCACGCACGCCTATTCCCACAAGGAACCCGCTGGTTCCTAGAAGACCTCGGCTCAACCAACGGAACCTACGTAGACGAGATGCAGCTGACCCGGGCCCAGCCGGTCGAAATCGGCCAGCGCATCCGCATCGGTAAAACCGTGATGGAGTTGCGCCCATAATGGCTCTCTATTTCGACTTCGCCGCCCACTCCGACGTGGGGTGTGTGCGCCGCAAGAATGACGACTCCGGATACGCGGGCCATCACTTCGCCGTGGTCGCTGACGGCATGGGCGGGCACGTCGGGGGCGACGTCGCCTCCGCATCGACGGTTCTGGACCTGGTTCACCTGGACCGCGCCGACGTTGAGGATCCGGACACGATCCTCGCCGACGAGATCCAATCGGCCAACATCATCCTCAACGAACTCGTTGCCCAAAACCCCAAGCTTTCCGGTATGGGCACCACGGTCAGCGCGATCCTACTGAACGATTCCAAGCTCCACCTCGCCCACATCGGCGACTCGCGGGCGTACCGTCTGCGCAACGACACGTGGGAACAGATCACCAAGGACCACACGTTCGTTGAGAAGCTGCTTTCTGAAGGCCGCATCACCGAAGACGAAGCGAAAGTTCACCCGCACCGCAACGTGATCATGCGTGTTCTGGGAGACTCTGACGCGTCCCCTGAACTCGATATGGCGGTCATCCCAGCAACTGCCGGGGAACGCTGGATGCTGTGCTCCGACGGCGTGAACGCTGTGGTTTCCGAGGAGGAAACTGAAGAGATCGTCCGGACTGCCTCGACCCCGCGGGAAGCCGCGGACCGCCTCGTAGAGCGGACCCTGGAGCTTGGCTCACCGGATAACGTCACCGTCGTAGTTGTAGACATTGTTGACGATGCGGAATCCCCTCCGTCTGAAGAGTTCAGTAGCACTGATGAGCCTTCGCCTGACACGGGCCAGATCGAGGTTGCCCGCGGCGGTGACCTCGCCGCGAACCAGGCACTGTTGCGTTACGAGATGGCGAACCGCCCGCACGAGCTTGTTGGTGCCGCGCAGCTCGCTACCGAGTCTGGACAGATCCCGATCGTGACGCAGCGTTCGGGCGAGCGACGCGCGGCAGCGTTGCTTCAGCATCGTTCTTCCGAGCGTGAGCGGCAGCTGGCTTTGGCTGCTCTCGAGGAGGAGCCTTCTAAACGTCGCTTCGGATGGGTTCTGCCAACAACGCTCGTGGTTTTGATCTTGATCCTCGTGACAGGCGGCTATTTAGGCTACGCGTGGACGCAAACCCAGTACTACGTGGGCGTCCACAACGGCAAGGTCGCGATGTTTAAGGGTATCTCTCAGGACTTGGGTCCTATCAAGATGTCGAGCGTGGATACTGAATCGAAGGTTCCGCTCGAAGCCTTGCCTGAATACACACAGACGCAGTTGAAGAGCGGCATCGCTACGCAGTCCCGCAAGGACGCCCAGCAGATTCTGCACGATGTTCGCATCACGGCCCAGCAGTCGTGCCCGGTGGTTGCCCCGTCGCCTGCCGAAAGCGGTGGAGCTGACGGTTCTGAGGGGTCGTCTGGTGACAACGCGACCGCGGAGCACGCGGTACCTGAGTGGTGTGATGAGTTGCGTGGTGATATTCAATGAGCGTCGCCGCGAATCACGTGAAGAAGCAGCCAACCCGCCGTAACACCGAGCTCTTCCTGCTTATTTTGGCGTTGGGCGTCACCGCATTGGCGGAGTTTTTGGTTTCGTCGACCGCGGGCGCCTCACGGAACGATCAAGCTTGGCTTCCACACGTTGCCGTCTTGGGCGTATTCGGCTTGGGCGTCAACATTTCTTTGCGCATCTGGGCTAAATATGCTGATCCATACATATTGCCACTGCTGGTGACTTTGAACGGCATTGGCCTGGCAATGATCCACCGCTTGGATCTTGCTGGACCGCCGGAATTGGCTACCGCCGCGCAATCGCAACTCTTATATTCCGGTGTCGGCATGGCTTCTGCTGTGCTTGTTTTGTGGGTCATCCGCGATCACCGCGTGCTTCGCAAGTTCACCTACCTGTGGCTCGCGATCTCGGTTGTGCTCTTGTTGCTTCCGATGATCCCCGGCCTCGGCTATGCCGACTATGGTGCACGAATCTGGATCCGCATCGGATCTTTCTCGATCCAGCCGGGCGAGTTCGCGAAGGTTACCCTCGCGATCTTCTTCGCAAGCTATCTAGCTTCGAAACGCGACCTGATCCTGCTGGCGGGCCGGAAGATCGGTCCGCTCCAGTTGCCGCGTTTCCGTGACATGGCGCCGATGCTGATTGCATGGTGCATCGCGATGGGCATCATGGTCCTACAGACCGACCTCGGTAGCGCACTCATGTTCTTCGGCCTGTTCATGATCATGATTTACGTTGCTACCGGCCGTATCTCGTGGATCCTCATCGGCGGTGGCCTCGTGGCACTCGGCGGTATTTTCGCCTACATATTCATGGGCCACGTGCGTGCGCGCTTCGATATCTGGCTCGACGCGTTCAACCCTGACCTGTACTACCGCAATCCAGGCGGCAGCTACCAGGTGGTTCAAGGCCTGTTCGGCATGGCACACGGTGGGCTTGGAGGAACCGGCCTAGGCGCTGGCTCCCCTGAACGCATCCCGGTCGCCAAGTCAGACATGATTTACGCCGCGCTCGGCGAAGAGCTGGGCCTCGTGGGCCTGTTCGCGATCGTGATGCTGTTCTTCTTGTTCGTCTCCCGCGGGATCCGCGCAGGCTTGGGTGCCCGCGACGGCTTCGGGAAGCTCCTCGGAACCGGTCTGGCTTTCGCTACCGCATTCCAGTTCTTCATCGTGACTGGTGGCGTTTTGCGCCTCATCCCGCTCACAGGCCTGACCACGCCGTTCATGTCCGCGGGCGGTTCGTCGTTGCTTGCCAACTGGGTCCTGGCTGCGTTGCTGTTGCTCATCAGCCACAACGCTCGTCGCCCATCGACGGGTGGGCTGTTGAGCAGTGATGATGATTCGTTGCTCGCAAGCAAGCTTTCCGCTCCAAAAAAGCCCTCGGCGCTCGATGCCCGCGAGGACTCGCGTGAAGATGCCAGCTCAACCGCAGGAGGTGTTACGTCAGCATGAATCCAGCAATTCGCCGCACATGGCTCGCTGTCGTAGCCCTATTCTTGGCGATCCTGATGGGCACGACCTACGTTCAGTTCATCGGCGCTGAGAAGCTCAATAACAACGCGCTCAATACGCGCCCGCTCATGGCTAACTATGACCGGCCGCGCGGCGCGATCCTTGTTGGCGGAAAGCCGATTGCTCAGAGCATTAAGACTGAGAATGGCCCTTACAAGTACAAGCGAACCTACACGGATTCGAAGCTGTACTCCGGCCTGACGGGTTTCTATTCGCTCGCCAACGGCGCTACCCAGCTCGAAGCGACACAAGAGTCCACGTTGTCTGGCACGTCTGATGATCAGTTCTTTGATCGTTTGACGAACCTTTTCACCGGCAAGGAAGACCGCGGCGCCGACATCGAACTGACGATCGACCCAGCCATCCAGAAGGCCGCCTTTGATGCGATTCCGGACGGCAAGAAGGGTTCGGTTGTTGTTACGGATCCGCGTGACGGCCGCATCCTTGCGATGGCCAGTAAGCCGACGTATGACGCGAATGACCTTTCCGTACAGAACTCTGACCAAGTTTCGAAGAATCGCGCCAAGCTCGAGTCTGTCCCGGGACTGTCGGTCAACTGGAACCCTGCGGTGTATGACCGCGTTTCTCCTGGTTCGTCCTTCAAGCTGCTGACTTTGATCGCTGGCTTGGAGACGGGTGATTTCAAGGTCGACGGCTCTTACGACAATCCGACGTCGTGGTCTCCCCCTGGAACAAAGAAGGAGCTGAAGAACTTCAGCCTCGGTATTTGTTCTTCGCAGCCGAATAAGGCATCTCTTTCGTTCATCGTGGCCCAGTCGTGTAACACCCCGTTCGCTCAGGGTGTTCAGAAGATTGGTGCGGAGAAGATGAAGGAAGTCACCGATAGGTTTGGATTTGGCGAGAAGCCGGATTGGCTCGGCCTGGCCCCGACCTCGGCGTCGACGTGGCCGGAGAACCCTGACCCTGCTCAGCTCGCATACTCCTCGATCGGTCAGTTCGATGTTCAGACGACCGCGTTGCAGATGAACATGGTTGCGATGGGTATCGCGAATGACGGGGTGATTATGCGTCCGCAGTTGATCAAGCAGGTCACGAGCCCTGACCTTCGTGTTTTGAAGCGTTTCAAGGCGGAGGAATACGGCCGCGGCATGAGCTCTGAGGTCGCTCAGGATATGACCAAGCTGATGCGCGAGCCTGTGAAGTCGGGTACCGCAACGCGGGCGCGTGTCCCGGGCGTTGATCTCGCCGCGAAGACGGGTACCGCTGATATCGGTGAATCTGGGAAGGTCAACGGCTGGATCACTGGTTTCTTCCCGGCTGATGATCCTCAGTATGCGGTCACGGTTGTTGTCAAAGACGTCACGTATGAAGAAAGCGCTGGCTTGTCTAGCACGATCATGAGCAAGATTGAGAGGGCGGTGATGAAGTGATGAGACCATCAACTGGCATGGTTCTTGGAAGCCGCTATAAGCTCACTGACCGCATTGCGATCGGCGGTATGGGTGAGGTTTGGAAAGCTCTAGACGATGTCTTGGGTCGGGTTGTTGCCATCAAGATCCTCAAAGAGGAGTACATGGGCGACCCGGGTTTCCGGGAGCGTTTCCGGGCTGAGGCGCGGCATACGGCTCTGCTCAATAATGACGGGATCGCTAACGTTTTCGATTACGGCGAGGCCGATGGTTCCGCGTATTTGGTGATGGAGCTGGTTCCTGGGGAGCCGCTTTCGACCATCATCGAGCGTGAGCGCCGTTTGAACTCTGATTTCACGCTTTCGGTGATCGCTCAAACTGCGCGTGCGTTGGGGGCTGCGCATGCGCGTGGTTTGGTGCACCGCGATGTGAAGCCGGGTAACTTGTTGATCATGCCTTCGGGCAAGGTCAAGATCACGGATTTCGGTATTGCTCGCCTGGCTGATCAGGTTCCGTTGACTGCGACGGGCCAGGTCATGGGTACCGCGCAGTATCTGGCGCCGGAGCAGGCTACGGGTCAGCAAGCTACGGGTCAGTCTGATCTGTATTCGTTGGGTGTTATCGGCTATGAGTGCCTTGCTGGCCGGCGTCCGTTCACGGGTGAGTCGCAGATCGCGATCGCGTTGGCGCAGGTGAACGATAAGCCTCCTGCGTTGCCGGATACGGTCGATGTTCCGGTTCAGGCGTTGATCATGTCGATGCTGGCTAAGGATCCGCTCGATCGTCCGGCTAATGCCTCGAAGTTGGCTATCGCTGCTGATGCTTTGCGTGCGGGCCGTGTGGCTGATGCGGTTGCTGCTGTGCCTGGTATGAAGCTGTTTTTGGATCAGGCTGCAGCTGGCTCTAATGACGCGCCGACGGCGGCGACCACGATTGTGGGTGCACAGGATTCGAATCCGACGACGTCGCAGTTGCCTGCTGTGGGGCCGGCAACTGGTGTTGCTGCAACGGCGGGGTCCGCTTTTCCGGCTTATGCCGCGGGTGCGGCTGGCGGTGGTTCTGGCCCGATAGATCCGGATGATGATCAGGATGAAGACGGCGAAGGCAAGAAATCGTGGCTGTGGTGGGTCATTGGCTCGCTTGTTGCCGCTCTGATTGTTGCGGGCGCGATTGTGATTCCTAAGTTGACTGGTGGTTCGGAGGATCCGAGCTCGTCTCCGAGTGAGTCTGTTTCGGAGTCTGAATCCGAATCTGAGTCGGAATCTGAATCTGAATCTGAGAAGGACACCGTCACGGTCGCGAAGGCGGACTATCTGGGCGAGCCGTACGAGAAAGTCATGGCGGAACTTGAGGGTCTTGGCTTCGATGTTGACGCTGAGCCTCGTAAGGTTACCTCGGAGTCTGACGCGGCCCGTGTTGTAGATATCAACCCGACGGGCGAGCTTGAGAAGGGCTCCCGCATCGTGATCTATTACGGTTCGTACACGTCGCCGCAGCCGGCTCCTACGCCTACGCAGCAGCCTACGCCGTCGCAGACTGAGAGCCCGAGCGAAACTGAGCAGCCGAGCGAGACTGAACAGCCAACGGAGACCACGGCGCCGCCTTCAGAGTCGGACACTCCGAGTGAAGAACCAACAAGAAGTGGCCCGCAACAGACGGGCAGGCCGTTGCCATCCACTGACCCTCCGAAGAATAACTGAGGTGACTCGTGACTGAGGACGAACAGCAGAACCGCTCCCGACATCGGGAGGAAGAGCAGGTTGCGCAGCCACGCCAGCACACACTCAATGACCGTTACGAGCTTGACCGCTTGATCGGCCGCGGAGGTATGGCCGATGTGTGGCTGGCCCGTGACGTGCTGTTGGGTCGTGACGTGGCCGTGAAGATTTTGCGCTCTGATTTGGCGCGGGATGCTATTTTCCAGGCGCGTTTCCGCCGTGAAGCTAAGGCTGTCGCGGGACTGAATGATCCGACGATCGTGTCTGTTTTCGATACCGGCGACACGGATGTGCGTATCCCTGGCGAGCATTCGAGCCTCAAGGTTCCGTTCATTGTGATGGAGTACGTGGCTGGGCATACGCTCAAGGAACGTCTCAAGCATGGGCCGTTGTCCCAGAAGGACGCGGTTAACGCGACGTTGGGTGTTTTGGCGGCGTTGTCGTCGTCGCATAAGCAGGGCATTGTTCACCGTGACATTAAGCCTGCGAATGTGATGGTCACGAATTCGGGCTCTATCAAGGTCATGGATTTTGGTATTGCGCGGGCGCTCGCTGATTCTGCCGCGACGATGACTCAGGCTCATTCGGTTGTGGGTACGGCGCAGTATCTTTCACCCGAGCAGGCTCGTGGCGACGATGTCGATCAGCGTTCGGACCTGTATTCGGCCGGTTGTTTGTTGTTTGAGTTGTTGACTGGCCGCCCTCCGTTCCAGGGGGATTCGCCTGTTTCTGTTGCTTATCAGCATGTGAGTGAGCATCCTCCGCGTGTGCAGCAGTTCAACCCGGACATCCCTCCAGCTATGGATGAGGTTTTGCGGGTTGCTTTGGCGAAGAATCGTGAGGACCGGTATCAGACGGCCGATGAGTTCGCCGCGGCGTTGCGTGCGGTGTTGCGTGGGGAGACTCCGCCGTCGCCGGACACGCTTGCGACGGCGACGTTGCCTGCCGCTGTTGCGCCTGCCGCGATCATGGGTGCTTCCCAGATTCCTCAAGCTGCACCCGCTCATGCTGCCCAGACGCAGGCGATTGCGTTGCAGAGCGACGATGACGACGATGACTTTGATGAGCGTGAGAACCGTAACCGCAAGGGGTTGTGGATCGCGTCGTCGGTTTTCGCTGTCCTGTTGATTGTTGGCGCAGTCGTCGGCTTCTTGTGGCTCAAGGCTGAGCGTGAACGGAACGCTCCGGTCAATATTCCGGCGTTAGAGAACCTATCGCTTCAGGAGGCTCAGTCGAAGCTCACGGAGCTTGAGCTGAATTATGAGGTCAAGGAAAAGCATTCGGACTCTGTCGATGAGGGTCATGTGATTTCTACTGATCCGGCGGCTGGTACGAGCGTTAAGAAGCAGACCGTAGTGACGTTGGTGGTGTCTGAGGGCACCAATAAGGTCAAAGTCCCCGAAGACATTATCGGGAAAAATGAGCGTGAGGCTCGCCGTATTTTGGAAGAAGCGAAGCTCACTGTTGCCGATGAGGTGAAGACGAAGGATTCCCCGGATAAGCCGCAAGGAACTGTGCTTGAGGTCAGCCCGAAGCCTGGTAGCGAGTTGCGCTTTGGCGACGAGGTTCAGTTGACGATTTCTTCGGGTGAGGTCAGCGTTCCTGACGTGACGGGCCTTGATGAGTCTGAGGCGGTCAAGATGTTGACCTCGAATGAGTACAAGCTCGAAGTCCAGGTGAACAAGGAAGAGAACGATTCCGTTGATGAGGGAACAGTTCTTTCTCAACGTCCACGCAAGGGCGACAAGGCCGCGCCGGGCAGCATCGTCGTGATTACGGTCGCGGAAGCGCCTGAAGAGCCGGAGCCGAGCGAAAGCGAATCGGAGGATTCAAGTGAGAGCCCGTCCGCGGATGACTCTGAGTCTCCGTCTGCGACGTCCACGATCGGCGCAGATGACTAGACGGATGACTAGCACCGGGTATCGTAGCCAGCGCCGGTAGTTATAAGAAGTGCGGCGTCCCAAACCTTGAAGGTTGGGACGCCGCACTTCTTTGTATTCGTGTGCTGGGCTGGAGAGCCCGCTCACACGTTTATGCGTGTTGCGGGCTGCTGATCAGGGGGCTGAGCCGTGATGCGTGTTCCGCCGCCCCGGTCAGGCCGAGTGCTTCAAGCCAGTTTCCGAGCATCCGGTAGCCGTCTTGTGTGAGCACGGATTCGGGATGGAACTGAACGCACCATGCGAGCGCCGTCTTGTGCACGAGCCCCATGATGACTCCGTCTTGGGTGCGCGCGGTAACCTCAAGCTCGGCGGGCACGGTTTCGTTTTGCACCGCGAGTGAGTGGTAGCGCGTCGCCGTGAACGGGTTCGCTACCCCTTCGAACATCGGGTGCCCGGTGTGTTCCACGAGCGACGTGCGGCCGTGCATGAGCTGGTCAGCATGGCCCACCACGCCGCCAAGCGCTTCGGCTTGAGATTGCAGACCGAGGCACACCCCGTAGAGCGGGATGTTCTTCTCGACGCAGGCACGGATCAGATCCATGCTGACGCCGGCGCCGGCTGGGTTGCCTGGCCCGGGTGAGATGAGCACCCCATCGTGATCTTCAGCGAGACGCGTGGTTTCCTCGAGCGAGTATTCGTCGTTGCGGATGACCCGCACTTGCGCGCCGAGCTGACGAAGATACCCCACGAGGGTGTAGACGAACGAATCGTAGTTATCGATGACTAGGACGTTAGTGCTCGTCATTTGGCGCCACTTAGTGGGGTGAGAATGGTCCCGTCAACTGTGGAGTCTTGCCATGGGCTGTAAGGGTTCAGCAGTGGGAAGACGTAGTTCATGAGGACGAGGACCACGAACACGACGAGGAGGATCGCCTGGATAACGCGGATCCATAGTGGCCCTGGAAGGAGCCTAAAGATGAAGCCGTACATCAGCCGTTGCCTCCCGTCGTTTTGGTGACGATCTCTTCGATTTCTGCTGGGATCGGTTCGCCGCGTTTAGCGAAGTCGGTTTGCTCGAAGGTTGAGATGATGCGCTGCGCCATGCTGAAGGGTGGGTGGCAGGTTGTGAGCGTCATCAGTTTGTCTTCAGGTTCTGCACCTGGCTGGCCGGGTACTGGGAGCAGTACATCTGATTGGTTGGGGCTCACGTATTGGAGCTGGCGCAGCTTATAGGAGTAGATGCCGTCTTTGGTTTGGATGTAGGCGGTGTCGCCGTCGGTGAGCTTATCCATGTCCCAGAACACCTGGCCGTGCGTTTGGCGGTGGCCGGCGAAAGCTACGTTGCCCTTTTCGCCGATCTTTTGGGTCTGTGGATAGTGGCCCACTCCGATGGTGTTGAGGACGTCCATGCTGATGCCTTCGGCGATAGGTTTTGCATAGTTCGCGCCGAATTTAGGGATGTAGAGAATACCCCAGGTTTCGCCTTCGATCGGTTGGGTTGGTTCGCCGTTATCTTCTTCAGGTTTGTCCCAGTCTTGGGTGACCTGGGTGATCGCGTTTTGCTGAACAGATTCGGCTTCGATGTTGGTCCACCACAGTTGCCAACCGATGAACAGGAGGATGAAGATGCCCGCTGTGAGCAGGAGCTCCGCGATGACTCCGATGATGACGGAGCCGACGCTGCGGCGCTTACGTGGCCGCCGGGCGGTTGTCTCTGCTGTCACGAGCCCTCCTGATTTATTAGCTCCGGGGTGGACTCGTTAGCATTTATTGCGACATCTACAGTTAGAATGTGATGTTGAGCCCAAGCCCGGGAACAATAACCAATATTACAACCTGTTCGTACTGTCATATTGAACGGGCGTATTGAACAGGTCCAGGAGGACACGTGTCTGAATCTTCCAAGCGCGCATCTTCTAATCCAAAGAAGATTGGCAACCCTGCTGCACGCAACGCTGCTTTGAAGCAGCAGGAAGCTAGCCGTCGTGAACGCCGCGAGGCTAACGAGTTCCAGCCGGTCTCTCCTGTGTATAAGGCGATCATGTTCGGCCTCATGATCGTGGGCTTGCTGTGGATCGTGACGTTCTATGTTGCCCACATGGTTGGTGTAGGTTTGCCGATCCCGAATATCGGTAACTGGAACATTCTGATTGGCTTCGGCATCGCGATGGCTGGTTTCATCATGATGTTCGGGTGGCGAGAATAGGGTTCTGCACCGCTTTAGATTTGTAAGGGGGCGGAGTTCGCTAGTTGAAGTGCGAACTCCGCCCCCTTCGCTTTAAGCTCTGTCGCTGTATGCACTCTTTTGCGTTGTCACGTCAGCTGGAGACGAGTTTGAGCCCGATGACGCACGCGATCATGCCGATGAGAAGCAGCACTTTGATGATGCTGAAGCTTTCGTCGCCACTGATCATGCCGTAGGCGACGGCCGCCGATGCGCCGATGGATACCCAGATCGCGTAAGCGGATCCGGTGGGCAGGGTTTTCATGGCCCACGCTAGTCCGCCCATCGAGATTGCTGCGGTGATGAAGAAGATGACGGAGGGCCACAGTTTGGTGAAGCCCTCCGATTTTCCGAGGGCTGTTGCCCATACCGCTTCAAAGAGTCCGGACACGATCAGCACGACCCATGCCATGGTGTTTGCCTATCTTTCGACGTTGTTCTTTGTTGTTCTGAAGGACGATCCTTTTGTGAACACAGTATCGAGAACACAGTATCGACCTCCGATGTCCGCAGTTTTGGACGAGATCTCCCTGTGGACGTGTGAACTCAAGTTATCCACAGGTGGGGATAAGATGTGTGGATTCAGAAGTCATTTCATAGAAATTCCACAGCAATAGCGCTATTTGCCTGGAATATCAGGGTTTTTCGGTGCTCGAGATGTGAAATGAACTCGTGTGAATCACATCGGTGTAAGTTCTCCACACTGTGGAGAACGCATGTGGATAAACATAAGTTCAACGGATCTTGAAGCGAATTCACCGAAAATCCTCGTTTCTGTCAACACCCGTGAACAAAGTTATCCACAGCTGTGGATCAAATTGGGGATTTCTTCGTACATATCTTCGCCCGCTCCCAACAACGGACCACAGACGCCCAGGTTTTACAGGATCCCCAACGGATCTTCGAATAGTCTCCACCTATTCGAATCACATCGATGTATCTTGTCCACACTGTGGAGAACTCCTGTGGATAAAAGAAGTCCCCCGGCTATGTGCCGGGGACTTCCATTCGCGCTTCGTGGTACGAAGCTTGCTTACGCTTCGGCTGCGTCTACTAGTCCGCGTCTACTGTGTCTGCGCTACTGTGCTCCACTCGGTCGATGATGCGGTAGTCCACTTGACGCCCGCAGCGTAGTTCAGGCACACCCACACAATCACTGTTAGGAAGATCCCGTAGATCGCAATTTCCGCGATTCGTCGAGCACCAGCGGTAGCAATACGGTTCCGGGTCACAGCCGGATCTAGAGCTTCTGGTGAGTGAAAAGCCATGCCGGCACGTTCAAGGACGTAGGGCTGGAACCGTGCGGCGATACCCAGCACGATTCCGGCAATCGCGCCGCCGAGGTGGCCTTCCCACGAGACGCCTGGCATGAGAACCCCTTGTAGGAACATGATGACCACAACGATGGCGAGGCTCCTGAACGCCGCATTAGCTCCTTTGCGTAGAACCATGAGCAGTGCGGTGCATAGAGCGAAAATGCCGCCGGAGGCACCTAGCGCTCCGTCGATAGGGCTAGTGAGCAGGACAGTCGCTACGCTTCCCGCCACGACACCGACCGCGAAGATCGCGATAAACCGTACCGTTCCAACGATTTTCTCGAGCAACAGCCCGATGTACCAGAGCATCAACAGGTTGCTGAGCAGATGGCTTGAGGGCAGCGTTTCTGTACTGTGCACTACTCCTGAGCTCAGCAGTCTCCACGGCTCTTCAACCACGTAGATGCCGCGGACCACCATGTCTTCGGTGAAATCGTCAACCGCCAGCTGGACGATGTAGAACACCAGCAATACAGCGGTGATGATGATGGTGCCTGGTACGCGCATCCATAGTTTTTGCATCGATGTACCCGTTCGTTAGCTCGGCAAGAGTGCCCGGTTAACAGCAGGTGCCCCGGAGCCATGACAGCACCGGGGCACCTGCACAAGCTTCAGGTTTAGAGCTTCTTGATGTCGATCGAGGAGATAACGACGTCCTCGAGCGGCTTATCTGCAGGGTCAGTTGCGACAGAGTTGAGCTTGTCGACAACAGCCTTGGAATCCTCATCCACTACTTCACCGAAGATGGTGTGGTTGCCCTGCAGCCACGTGGTTGGGACGGTCGTGATGAAGAACTGGGATCCGTTCGTGCCGCGGCCCATGCGCTTGCCTGCGTTGGCCATCGCGAGCTTGTATGGCTCAGCGAACGTGAGTTCTGGGTGGATCTCGTCGTCGAACTGGTAGCCCGGTCCGCCGATGCCGCGACCAAGTGGGTCGCCACCCTGGATCATGAAGTCCTTGATGATGCGGTGGAAGATGGTGCCGTTGTACAGCGGGGTGCCCTTGCGAGCTTCACCCGTTGCAGGGTCGGTCCATTCCTTCTCACCCGTGGCCAGGCCAACGAAGTTCTCCACAGTCTGCGGAGCGTGGTTACCGAACAAGTTCAGGACGACGTCGCCCAGGCTTGTATGAATAGTTGCTTCATGCGTTGCAATGCTCATGCTTCCCATCATCCCATGAGGTGCCGGCATTTATATTGCCGAATCATACGCGTTGAGTGAACAGGTTGGTGCAAGTTCCGCGAAACCCAACACATCGGCCCGTTTTCCGTCTAGGGTGAAGATATGGAACAACGTCCACGGACAGGTGGGCGAACTACTAAAACAGGAGAGCAGTCATGAAAGACCGTTCAGTTAAGAAGGCAGAAGGCGCTATCGCGAACACTGTCGAAAATGTACGCGAATGGGCTGCTCCCAAGCTCCATGCGGCTACCGAAGCGCTTGCTCACGGCTACGAGCAGGTTTCCCCGGTTATTGCCGATGGTCTGAACACCGCGAAGGAGAAGGCAGCAGACATGTTGGAAAAGGTTCAGGACGACGTCGTCCCAGCGGCTAAGGACTTCGCCTCCCGTGCGCAGGAGTCCGCTAGCGAGACCTTCACTAACGCTAAGACGAAGGCAACTGAGTTGGCAGCGCAGGCTCAGGCTGGCGCGAACGCTGGCCGTGCGGAGCTCGAGAAGTCCGCTAAGAAGGCTAAGAAGGGCAAGAAGGTGTCCAAGCGTCAGCTGAAGAAGCAGGCTCAGAAGGCTGCTCAGGCAGCTAAGAAGGCGGCCGCTAAGGAACGTAAGAAGCAGAAGAAGTCTGGCGGTAAGAAGTTCTTCTTGTTCGTCCTCTTCGCCGCGATCGGTGCGGCTGTTGTTGCTGCATGGCGTGCTTCCCGCCCGGTGGAGGATCCATGGAAGAACCCTGCTCCTAAGGAGAAGGCTCCAACGCTGGCTTCGAAGCCAGCCGCTCAGAAGGAGTCGACTGTCGATAAGGCTAAGGACGCCGCCAAGACCGCTGTCGATGCTGCCAAGGACAAGGCAGCAGACATCAAGGACAAGGTCACCAGCGACGACGCTAAGGAGTCCGCGAAGGAGACCGCTGACAAGGCTAAGGACGCCGCTAAGACGGGTTTCGATGCCGCTAAGGACAAGGCAGCGGACGTCAAGGAGAAGGTGACTGGCGAGAAGCCAAAGGAGTCCGGCCGCCGCGCTGCTGAGCAGCCTCTGAAGGACGCAAACACCGGTTCGGATAACCCACTGAACAAGTAAGCGTTTTCTACGCCTCACAGGCGTACCCGAAGGCCCCTGCCACCACAACCGGTGGCGGGGGCCTTCTTCTATAGCTGTCTTCTTCTATGTCCTGTTGCAGCGCCTAATAATGGCAGTGTCTTAAATGATTGAGGCCCGGATGATCTTTCCGATCTTCCGGGCCTCTCACTTTGTGGAGGATAGGGGACTCGAACCCCTAACCCTCTGCTTGCAAAGCAGATGCGCTACCAATTGCGCCAATCCCCCATGGTGGGCGTACCTGGAATTGAACCAGGGACCTCATCGTTATCAGCGATGCGCTCTAACCGTCTGAGCTATACGCCCGCACCATTTCCGCTAAGGAATGTTTCCTCAGAAGATTCTATTCCTAGAATCTCTAGGAACCAAATCGACTGTGAACAAAATCGAAACGAAACTCTATCTCGAAAGACTATTCGTTTTTCTTTATTCACCGGGAGCTTCTTGACGAAGTCCCTGAGTTGTTTCCTTAGCAGGAGCAACGTTGAAAAACTCTACCTGGTTTCTTCGGAAGTTCCAAATCGAACGAGGTGTGATGTGAAACTCACGTGAACCAGACGAGGCCGCCAACGTCACTGCAGGCGTCTAGTCATCAGTCAATGTTACCGTAATTCCGCCAACAAGGGAAGATGACAAGTTATAGATCACCGCTGCGACCATCGCTAGAACCGTCAACAGGATCACGTTCACAACCGCGATAATCACCGCGAAGCTCGTCACGTTACCCATCGAAACGTAGTCCTTGACGTCGAACTTCTTGCCCTCACCCATGATCGTGGCCAAGAAGTTATTGATCTGATCAAGAACACCAGCGACGTCGAAAATAGCCCAGAGCACCACGGTAGCGACGACCGTGACAACACCCAGAGCCACCGAAAGCAAGAACGCAAGCTTCAAAACGCTCCAGATGTCCACCTTGGACACCATGAGCCGAGCCTTACGCACCTTGGCCTTAGGCGCTGGACGCACCAACGTAGGGTTACCGCCACGAGCGGCCGCAGGACGGGCACCAGCAGGGCGAGCCCCCGACGACGCCGGACGAGCCTTCGCTTGCGAGCTCACCGTTTGCGGGGCCGGCCGACCCCTTCCACTTGATGCCTGAGGGCGTTGCTCACCAGGCTTCTTTGAGGTACTCACTCGTCTCCTCCGTCAGTTGGCTCCGAATCAGCGCTTTCGCCCTGACCTTCTGTCTGCACTTCAGCAACTGTACCCGCTTCAGTGCCCTCGACGTCTACATCTGACGATTCAGCCTCGGCATCATCGCCGGCTTCCTCGCCCGCAGCTTCAAGGTCATGGTTAGCATTCTTCGCAACAGCAAGGATGTGATCCTTCTTATCCGGCTTAGCGAAAATCACACCCATCGTGTCACGGCCCGTAGGCGAAACCTGGCTCACAGCCGTCCGGACAACCTTGCCAGACTGCATCACAACCAGGATCTCGTCGTCTTCCTGAACAACCTTGAAGCCGACCAGCTCACCACGGTCTTCCGGCAGGTTCGCAACCTTAATGCCGAGGCCGCCACGGCCCTGAACACGGTAATCCGAAACCGGGCTGCGCTTGGCGTAACCGCTGTCAGTCACGGTGAAGACGAACGATGACTCGTCGTCACGCACAACGCTCATTCCCAGCAGTTCATCGCCGGCACGGAACTTCATGCCCGTGACACCAGAGGTCGCGCGACCCATCGGACGAAGAGCCTCGTCAGTCGCCGTGAAACGAACCGACATACCCTTCTTCGAAACCAGCATCAGGTCATCATGCTCGCTCGCCAAACCAGCCGAAACGAGCTCGTCACCCTCACGCAGATTCACTGCGATCACACCGGCCGTACGGTTCGTGTCGTACTCCTCCAAACGAGTCTTCTTGACCAAACCATTACGGGTCGCCAAAACCAGGTACGGCGCCTGCTCGTAATTCTCGAGCGCCAAAACCTGCTGGATCTGCTCACCCGGCTGGAAAGCCAACACATTCGCGACATGCTGGCCACGCGCATCGCGCGCCGCCTCCGCCAATTCATAGCACTTCAAGCGGTACACGCGGCCGAAGTTAGTGAAGAACGCAATCCAATGGTGGGTCGTGGTCACAAAGAAATGCTCCACAACATCCTGGCCACGCAACTGCGCGCCACGAATACCCTTACCGCCACGATTCTGCGCACGGTAATTATCCGAACGGGTCCGCTTGACATAGCCACCCTGGGTGATCGTGACAACCATTTCCTCAACAGGGATCAAATCCTCAACAGACATATCCCCGTCATAGCCACGGACAATCTCCGTGCGGCGGTCATCACCGAAACGCTCAACAATATCCGTGAGCTCCTCAGAGATCACCTCACGCTGCAGCGTCTCCGACGCAAGGATGCGCTCGTAACCAGCGATCTCCTCCATCAGGGCGTCATACGTGTCCTGAATCTTCTGACGCTCCAACGCAGCCAAGCGGCGCAACTGCATATCCAGAATCGCGTTCGCCTGATCATCATCGATCCCCAAAAGCTTCTTCAAGCCCTCACGCGACTCATCAACAGTCGGCGACTTACGGATCAACGCGATCACGTCATCGAGCACATCCAGAGCCATCAACAAAGCAACCTGAATATGCGCCAAAGCCTTGGCCTTCTTCAAACGATGCTTAGTGCGGCGGACAATCACATCGATCTGGTGATTAATCCAGTGAATAATGAACGCATCCAGCGAAAGCGTGCGCGGAACACCATCCACAAGCGCCAACATGTTCGCCGAGAAGTTCTGCTGCAGCTCCGTGTGCTTATACAGGTTGTTCAAAACAACCTTCGGCACAGCATCCCGCTTCAGAACAATCACCAAACGCTGACCAGTACGGCCAGACGTCTCATCCCGGAGATCCGCGATGCCCTGAATCTTGTGATCCTTCACAAGATCAGCGATCTTAATCGCCAAATTATCCGGGTTCGCCTGATACGGAAGCTCAGTCACAACCAAGCACGTACGGCCGTCGATCTCCTCGACATTAACCACCGCACGCATCGGGATAGAACCGCGACCAGTGCGGTACATATCCTCAATACCCTTACGACCCAAAATACGGGCGCCCGTAGGGAAGTCCGGGCCCTGAATGCGCTGCATCAGCGCCTCAAGCAACTCCTCACGGCTCGCATCCGGATGCTGCAGAGCCCACTGCACACCATCCGCAAGCTCACGCATATTATGCGGAGGAATGTTCGTGGCCATACCAACGGCAATACCGGCCGAACCATTAGCCAACAGGTTCGGGAAACGAGCCGGCAGAACAGTCGGCTCCTGGTTCTTACCGTCATAGTTCGGCATGAAATCCACGGTGTCCTCGTGGATATCCCGAACCATCTCCATAGCCAACGGAGCCATCTTCGTCTCCGTATAACGAGGAGCCGCAGCACCATCGTTACCCGGCGAACCAAAGTTACCCTGGCCCGTAGCCAACGGATAACGCATGACCCAGTCCTGAGTCAGACGCACCAACGTGTCATAAATCGCGGAGTCACCGTGCGGGTGGAAGTGACCCATCACCTCACCAACGACACGGGCACACTTGTTGAACCCGCGGTCCGGACGGTACCCGCCGTCATACATCGCGTAAATCACGCGACGGTGCACCGGCTTCAAACCATCACGCACATCCGGCAACGCGCGACCAACAATGACAGCCATCGCATAGTCAAGATATGACTGCTGCATCTCAGTCTGCAGGTCAACCTGCGAAACACGGTCACCAGCAACCACCGCAGGAGCCAAAGACTCCCCAGCGCCCTCAGCGTTCATATCCGGATCAGGAGTGTTGTTCTCGCTCATCGAATTACAGCTTCTTCCTTAGCCTCAACGTCCAAAAGTCTTCCTCAGCAACAACGCCACCGTGACAACCACATCGTCGGCTTACACCGTGTAGCGCCGTGCACCCTGACGAACCTAAATATCCAGGAACCTCACATCACGGGCATTCTGCTGAATGAACTCACGGCGAGACTCAACGTCCTCACCCATCAGAACAGAAAACACCTGATCCACAGCAGCAGCGTCATCCATCGTGACCTGCTTCAACGTACGGAACTCCGGGTTCATGGTCGTGTCCCACAACTCCGAATAATCCATCTCGCCCAAACCCTTATAACGCTGAATCGCATTATCCTTAGGCAAACGCTGGCCAGCCGCGCGGCCCTTCTCCAACGCCTCATCACGCTCGGCGTCAGTGAACACATAATCGTGCGGGGCATTCGACCACTTGATGCGATACAGCGGCGGCTGCGCCAAATACACATAACCGTGCTCAATCAACGGACGCATGAAACGGAACAACACCGTCAACAGCAACGTGGTGATGTGCTGACCATCAACATCGGCATCCGCCATCAACACAATCTTGTGATAACGCAGCTTCTCGATATCGAACTCTTCACCGATGTTCGTGCCGAACGCGGTGATCATCGACTGAACCTCACGGTTCGCCAACGCCTTATCCAGGCGAGCACGCTCAACGTTGAGGATCTTGCCGCGTAGAGGCAAAATCGCCTGCGTCCGCGGATCACGGCCACGCTTAGCCGAACCACCTGCGGAGTCACCCTCAACAATGTAGATCTCGCACTCAGTTGGGTTCTTCGACGAGCAATCCGACAACTTACCCGGCATACCGAACGTCTCCAACGGAGACTTACGCCGAGCCTGATCACGAGCCTTCCGCGCAGCCATGCGAGCCTGTGCCGAAAGCATCGCCTTACGGATCACATCGCGTGCCGGCATCGGGTTGCGTTCAAGCCAGTCACCCAAACCATCGTGAATAACACCCTGCACAAAACCACGCGCAATCGAGTTACCCAGCTTGGTCTTCGTCTGACCCTCAAACTGAGGCTCACCCAGCTTGACGGAAACCACCGCGGTGAGACCCTCACGGATATCGTCACCCGTGAGGTTCTCATCCTTCTCCTTCAGAAGGTTGTTCTCACGCGCATAACGGTTAATAAGCGACGTCAATGCGGCACGGAACCCTTCCTCATGAGTACCGCCCTCATGAGTGTTGATCGTGTTCGCATACGTGTGAACCGACTCCGAATACGCCGACGTCCACTGCATCGCGATCTCAACCGAAATCTTCCGGTCGGTGTCCTCAGCCTCAAAAGCGATCACATCTTCATGGATCAGCTCGGCCTTCTTCGACGCATTCAGGAACTTGACGTAATCAAGCAAGCCCTCGTCGTACTTGTAATCCACCGTGCGATGCTGCGGCTTCTTCTCAGCCTCAGTCGCCTCCGCATCGGCCTCATCAACAACCTCATCGCCCGCGTCATCAAGGCTGCGCTCATCAGTCAAGATGATGCGCAAACCCTTATTCAGAAACGCCATCTGCTGCAGGCGCGCACGCAGGGTCTCAAAATCGAACTCAACCGATTCGAAAATCTCCGGATCCGGGTAGAACGTCTGGATCGTTCCCGTCTCATCCGTCTCAGCGCCACGCGTCAGGCCCTCACCCACAACATGGCCGCCGTTCTCAAACGACACATTCCACTCGTAGCCCTGACGCTTAACGCAGGTATCGATGCGGCGCGAAAGCGCGTTCACAACCGAAATACCAACACCGTGAAGACCACCAGAAACCGCGTAACCGCCGCCGCCGAACTTACCGCCAGCGTGCAGAATCGTCATGACGACCTCGACGGTCGGACGGCCCTCCGTCGGGTGCATATCCACCGGAATACCACGGCCGTTATCCTCAACACGGACGCCACCATCGTCCTGCAACGTCACGCGGATCGTATCCGCATAACCAGCCAACGCCTCATCGACCGAGTTATCCACGACCTCATACACGAGGTGGTGCAAACCACGCGGGCCAGTAGAACCGATGTACATGCCGGGGCGCTTACGAACAGCCTCGAGACCCTCAAGCACCGTAATCGCAGACGCACCATATTCCTCGGTCACCTTACGGTTCCCCACATGACCGGTGCCTTCATGTGTCTCACCATGCGCCTGCCCAGCAGACCCCTCATGGTGCTCCGAAACGCCGTTCTCCGGCTGGATATCCTCCGCCACGGTACTCCCAGTTCTTCGAATACGTACTGCAAACGCCTGCTCCCTGCGCACCACAAACAGCACGCGGGCACACAAAAGCGCCGATTTAGATCCATTCTAGCGCGGAATGCGAACGTCCGCGGCCTTAGCAGGCCCGCAAACGCCCCTCAGACACGATCCATGTCCGCACATGTAGGGAATCCCCTCTAGCTACTCCATCCCCGCAAAACCGATTGAGCGGGATTCGCGGCACCAGAACGTGCTCCCCATACATCACCCATACGTATCCCGCGGACCACGCCCACCCGGAGCGATCCGCGGACCCTTACGCCACGACGGCGCTGCCGGCCCCAAAACCCTAATCTGCGTCACCACACCATGCCCCACTGCAGCATCCAAACGCTTCAACAAATCGTGCTGCATCAACTGCAAATTCGTAGCCCACGCAGTCGACGAACACCGCACCACCACAACCGAATCCTCAAAAGACTCCGGAACCGCATGGGCCGCAACCTCCGGCCCCACAATCTCAGGCCACCGAGCCACAACCGAACCCACCGCAACCGGCTCGGACCAGCCCCGCGCACGCATCATCCCTTCCAGCAAGGACCCCAACCCCACCGGATCACGCCCACCGGCATCGGGATCATCCCACCGAGCCTTACGCGCTTTCCGAGCCCGAGCCTTCTCTTTAGCCCGCTGAACCATCGCCGCATCCCGGCGCACACCACCCTGCTGCAAAGCCAACTGACGCGCCCGAGCCAAAGCCACCGTCGGCGCATCGTCCATCAACGCATCCACAGCGCCCGCCTCAAACTCATCCGGCTCAACGCCACCCCGCTCAGGAATCTCCTGCGTCATCCAACGTCACCTCCCCCGGGGAAACCCGCACCACCGTCGCATCCAGCCCCTCCGGAATCTCGCTACCCACAGCCGCAGTCACCAAAACCTGCTCAGCATCCGCCAACGCAGCCACCAAACGCTGCCGCCGGAACTCATCCAGCTCGGCGAAAACATCATCCAAAATCAAAACCGGACGCGCGGCATCAGACGGATCATCCTCGATCAAAACCCTGAACGCCGCGAGCCGCAAGGCCAAAGCCAGCGACCACGTCTCACCATGCGAAGCGAACCCTTTCGCGGGAGCCTGCCCCAAACCGAACATCACATCATCACGATGCGGGCCAACAGTCGTGGTGCCACGTTCAATATCCCGCGGGCGGGCGGCCTCCAACGCGCGGCTCACCACATCAGCCAGATGCACCATATCCGGAGTCAACAACGTCTCTGCCGCAACCGGACCGTCAGCCGAACCGAGCTGTTCAGCCTCATCAACCACCGTGGCGAAGTAACGCAACGTGGCCGCCTTAGCTCCGTTCGTGAGTTCCGAATAAGCTTCCGCAACATGTGGAGCCAACAACTTCGCAACATGAATCCGGTTACGCAACAGCGGTGCCGCGGCCTGGGCGAAATGCATATCCCACACATCGAGGGTGGCCTCATGCGCCTCAGTAAAACCGCCCGATGCGCGGGCAGACTTCAAAAGCGCGTTACGTTGACGCAGAACCCGCTCAAAATCATTGCGAACCGCCGCCTGATCCGGGCGAAGCTGAACCACAAGATCATCCAGGAACCGCCGCCGCACCTCAGGCTCGCCCTTGACCAGCTCGAGGTCTTCCGGAGCAAACAAGATCGAACGGAAAACACCCAACGCCTCACGAGCCCGGGCAAAATCAGCGCGATTGATGCGTGCCCGGTTCCTGCGACGCGGATTGATCTCAACCTCAACGCGCGTCAACCGGTCATCACGGTTCACTTGCCCCGCGATCAACGCACGCTCCGCGCCGAAACGCACCAACGGCGCATCCTGGCTCACACGGTGAGAATCCTGCGTGGCCAAATAACCGATCGCCTCAACGATGTTGGTTTTGCCCACACCATTCGGGCCGACCAACACAGTCGTTCCAGGGCCTAACGGCAGATCAAGGTGCTGATACGTGCGGAAATCGTGCAGCGAAAGATGGTTCAGAAACACCTAAGCATCACGCGTTAGGCAGACGCACCGGCATCACCAAATAGCGGAAAGACATATCCGGCTGGCCGCTTTCCTGATCGAGCGCGGTAAGCATTGCAGGCTTAGGCGCGGTAGTGAACGCGAACTGGACGTTATCGGTATCGAACGCCGACAAACCTTCCGAGAGGAACGGAGGGTTGAACGCAACCGTGATGTCCTCACCATTGAGCTGGCTTTCAATGGCTTCTTCAGCCTGGGCTTCCTCGCCTGAGCCAGCATCAAGGGAAACCTGGGCATCAGAGAACTGAAGACGCACAGGAGAGTTGCGCTCAGCAACAATCGATACGCGACGAACAGCCTCGATCAGTTCCGACGTAGAAACCGAAGCGTAGATGAGCGACTCTTCAGGGAACAGCGAACGGATCTTCGGGTAGTCACCATCCACCAGCAGCGTTGTGGTGCGGCGCGAACCCGAAACGAAACCGATGATGTCGCCGTTTTCCTCCATGCAAATGCTGAGTTCGCCGGCCGAACCCAAGGTCTTGGCAACATCGGACAACGTCTTGGACTTAACAAGGGCGGAGGTTGAAACGCTGGAAGCCGCAGGCTTCCAGTTCATCTCACGCATCGCCAAGCGATAACGGTCCGTAGCCAACAACGTCATCGTGTCGTCTTCAAACTCAACCTTGATGCCGGTCAGAATCGGCAAGGTCTCATCACGGGCTGCAGCGACCGAAACCTGCGAAACAGCGCGAGCGAACTCCGAACCATCAACCGTGCCCAGAACCTCTGGCATCTGAGGCAAAGTCGGGTACTCATCCACGGGCATCGTCGCCAAGTGGAAGCGGGAACGGCCACACGAAACCGTGAGCTTGGAATTCTCAAGTTCAAGCGTCACTGGAGCTGCAGGAAGCGTGCGCGCAATGTCGGCAAGCATCTTGCCCGATACGAGCACGGAACCTTCAGTTTCGATGCTGGCGTCTACATCGAGGTGAGCTGAGGTCGTGTAGTCGAAAGCCTCAAACGTCAGAGTGTTGTTTGCAGCTGTAATCAGAATGCCGGAAAGCACTGGGGTCGCTGGACGAGGTGCCAATGCCCGAGCAGTCCAAGTCACGGCTTCAGTGAGCACATCACGATCCACGCTGATCTTCACAGATTCACCTTCCGATGCAAATACGAGGCCCTAAGATTCCCTAAATTTCAAGCCTCGGAGCTGTACGAAGTTCACTCCTGTGCTCAAAAGTCACATAGGGCACGGGTTTAGCCTACCTGGTTCACAGGAGGAGGTCATCGTGAGCTTGCAAAATCATGGGGCTGCATATGGCTACAGAATTTCGTGAGGCATGGGCTTGGAGTGCCCGTCCCGGAAGCCTCGAATCACAAAATGTAATTTGGGATGGATGTTTAAAGGTGGGAGTAGTAGTAACCGCTGTGGAGTTTGTGCAAAACCTGCCTGATCGGCTTGTTTTCGCTATCCACGAGGTGTGGATAACATGTGGAGAAACTCTAGGGTTTCATCCTCATAGCTGTGCAGGACTTAGGGCGCTATAACAACTATCCGCAAGAAACCGGCTTTATCCACAGTTATCCACAGACATATGCACAGTTCTTGCGGATAACTACAGAAAATATGCGATTTAGTAGCGTGAATACAGGGTTAATCCCGCTGCTGCTGACGCATCATGTTGGTCAATTCAGTGACCTGGTTGTAAACCTCACGTCGTTCAGCCATGAGCTCGCGAATCTTGCGTTCAGCATGGATTACGGTTGTGTGGTCGCGGCCGCCCATCAACTCACCGATCTTGGGTAGCGACATTTCAGTGAGCTCACGCAACAGATACATCGCGATCTGACGTGCAGTAACCAAAGCACGGGTGCGCGACTTCGAGTTGAGCTCAGCCACTGTGAAGTCGAAATACTCTGCAGTCGTGTGAATGATCGTCTCTGGCGTGAGTGTTTGCGCTCCCTCATCTGTAATGAGGTCTTTCAGAACGTGCTCCGCAGTTTCCAGCGTGACCGGCTGTCGGTTCAACGATGCGTAGGCGGTCACGCGAATCAGTGCACCTTCAAGTTCACGAATGTTCGTGGAAATCTTCGAGGCGATGGCTTCCATGACCTCCGGCGGTACCGAAAGGCCCTCGGCTTCGGCCTTCTTGCGCAGAATCGCGATACGCGTTTCAAGCTCCGGCGGCTGAATATCGGTGGTGACCCCCGAAGCGAAGCGTGAACGCAGGCGTTCTTCAAAACCTGAAAGCTGTTTTGGCGGCAGATCAGAGGTGATCACGACCTGCTTGTTGTGGTTGTGCAACGCGTTGAACGTGTGGAAGAACTCTTCCTGCGTCGCGTCCTTGTTCGCGAGGAATTGGATGTCGTCAATCAACAGGATGTCGACGTTGCGGTACATCGCCTTGAAGCTCGTGCCTTCGTCGTCACGAATCGAGTTGATGAAGTCGTTCGTGAACTCTTCAGAGTTGACGTAGCGAACACGGATGCCGCGGTACAGATCGCGTGCATAGTGTCCGATGGCGTGCAACAAGTGCGTCTTTCCGAGCCCCGAGCCACCATAAATGAATAGGGGGTTGTACGCCCTGGCGGGAGCCTCCGCCACAGCAACTGCAGCCGCGTGCGCGAACTTGTTTGTAGAACCGATCACGAACGAATCGAAAACATACTTAGGGTTCAGACGGCCGAACTCAGCGGACGTCGATGGCGGTTGCGGCACCGGACGGACAGCAGGCGGCTGCGCTACGGGCACCAACTCACCCTGGCTTGCATCGAGCCTTTCAGCAGCTCGCTGGAAACGCTGCACATCGGCCTCTGAGCGCACGAATTCACCGTTATCCTGCGGATGTTCAGAGGAAACTTCGTGCTGATCTTGGCCTTGATCGTTCTTCTCGTAGCGAGTGCTATCGAACTCTTGCTGGTTGAAGTTTTCGCGGGGCCGTTCCGACGGAGTGTATTCGCCGCGATCGTCGTATTCGCCGCGATCGAAACGTAGTCGCGGATCGGCATCGTCAGGAGAGGTTGTTTCGGCCTCCCTGGTTTGAGTTGCGATCGCGGTGTCGATCGAGAACGCACACAGCATGTCTTGACCAAAAACGGTGCGCAGCGCGTCATCGAGCGATTCGCTCATGCCGTTTTGGATCGCGTCACGCGTGAGCTCGTTGGGGACTGCAACGAGGAATGTCGTTCCCACACGGCCTTGTGGCTGCGCTAGCTCGAGGTATCCGCGTTGGCGAGGGGTCACTCGTGAGTCTGCACGCAGCTCTTGGACCACTTGCCGCCACTGATCGGCAGCTGCGTCCTGAGTGCTCATCACAGTTTCCCTTCCGTTAGCGCATTGATCACGTGAGTTTTGCCGGCTAAAGAGAGCCATCATCGGACAGTCTCGAGGTGCACAGCAAACACACAGCTGAGCCTACGGCACCATCAGTCTATGCGGTAGGCCTATCAGCACTACCGTACCCGGGTTTGCCACAGGATGCAGAACTTATGCACAGTGAATTGGGGATAACTAGGGCTGAAAACGCAAGATATCCTCAGGGTTGTCCCCAAGTTGTGGATAACTTTGGTGAACAGGGTGTGAAAAGAAGGCAGACACATTGTCATTTGCCCGGCATGACGGCGACATCAAAGCTCACGCAAGCAGCAGCCCAATCATGTAGCAACCACAGGATCGCGTTCCCAATGGTGATCTACCTAACCCGAGTTTGACCTGACACAAACAAACTCGCTATTATGGATCAGTTCCGTGCTATGCGGCGTGCCCAAAAGGCGCACCCGAATACCTGACAATGCACTGGCCAAACGGACCAAAAACGTTCCGGTTAGTCCTCGTTAGAGCACGGTTGTAAACGTGATACAACGCATCCATCCCGTTACTTCCCCAAGGCACAACGGACGATGCCCTAACTGACGTCATGGAGTGTTCAACGTGACCAAGCGGACTTTCCAGCCGAACAACCGCCGCCGCAGCAAGAAGCACGGCTTCCGCCTGCGCATGCGCACCCGCGCCGGCCGCGCAATCCTCTCGACCCGCCGCAACAAGGGTCGTAAGAGCCTCTCTGCCTAACCCGCCTGAGTCGCCACTCGGAACCACACGGTCCCGGGTCAGCTCAAGCGAACCCATCAACGGGTGTTTTCGTGCTCCCACAACAACATCGAGTACGCAAAGGCAATGAACTGCGAAACGTGATGCGTTCCGGTACCCGTAAAGGGTGCCGGAACGTCGTCGTCTTTGCGACACCAACCGATAATCCTGTGCCACGCTTCGGATTCATCGTTTCCAAAAAAGTGGGCAACGCGGCAGTACGAAACAAAGTCAAACGGCGACTACGCGCGAGTGCATGGGAGATCATCAAAGAAGGCCTCCCAAACCACGACGTCGTAGTCCGCGGCCTACCCGCCGCAGCGAACGCAGACTACAACACCCTTAACAAGGACCTCCGCAACGGACTACGCAGAATCGGGGTGGACATACGTGGCACGCAATAAAAACAAACGTGCAACACGTGCCCACCACAAGCACGCCCACGCAACTGCACAAAACCGAGCTGACCACAGCAAACTTGCTGACGAACCTAGCCTCGCGGAGCAACTCGGCCCAGCCCCCATCGTCCCTGACGATCAAGCACCTTCCGTGCCATGGTGGCGCCACATCGTGGACATTCCACGAAACATCATCATCGGCTTCATCAAATTCTGGCGGCTAGTGATCTCCCCGCTCTACGGAGACGTCTGCCCCTACTACCCAACCTGCTCCGCCTACGGGCTAGAAGCAGTAACAAGCCACGGTGCAGTCAAAGGATCATGGCTCACCGTATCGAGAATCGCTCGGTGCAACCCATGGACCAAAGGGGGAATCGACCCAGTGCCACCCGGCAAGCGGATTTGGCCTGAGTCGAAGGTACCGAAGATCATAGTGTTGAACCATCCCCTGCATTCATCTCAGCCGCACACCGCGGCCAAGGAGTAAAGCGGCGCTTTATGAATTTCTTTAACTGGCTACTGACCCCGTTCCGCTGGGTCATGTCCTTCCTCATGGACATGTTCCACAGTCTGTTCAGCTTCCTCGGGCTCGACCCAGACTCCGGTTGGACCTGGACGCTCGCGATCGTTCTGGTGACGGTCACCGTTCGTGCGGCCCTGATCCCAGTGTTTGCGCGCCAGATCCGCGCCCAGCGCGCCATGCAGGTAGTGCAGCCAGAGCTACGCAAGCTCCAGCAGAAGTATAAGGGCAAGCGAGATCAACTCTCGCAGCAGGCGATGCTTGCCGAACAGCGTGCACTGTTCAAGAAGCACAACACGTCGATGTTCGCATCGTGTATGCCGCTTCTGATCCAGATGCCGTTCTTCTTCGCGCTGTTCCAGGTGCTGAATGGTTCCGCTCGCGCCGCTAGCGACAACGACAACATTGCAGCACTGTCGGCTGAGAAGGTCCGCTCCTTCCACGACGCGAAGATTTTTGGCGCTCGCCTCTCCGACACGTTCGTTGGGACACTCGGTAGCGATTCCCCGAACGTCTCCGTCATCATCGTCGCGATCGTTCTGATCCTCGCGATGGTCGGACTCATGTTCTACACGCAGCGTCAGCTGATGACTAAGAACATGACCCCTGAAGCGCAGCAGGGCCAGTTCGCGCGCCAGCAGCGCATGATGCTGTACTTCCTGCCGATCGTTTTCGGTATCGGTGGTATTAACTTCCCACTGGGTCTGCTGGTTTACTGGACTGCAACCAACCTGTGGGTTCTCGGCCAGCAGATGTGGGTTATCAAGCGCAACCCAACCCCTGGCTCGCTTGCGGAAAAGGAACTCAACATCCGCCGTGCAGCACGTGGACTTCCGCCGATTGGTGAGAAGGGCAAAGCAGTGCAGGAAGAGAACACTAAGACCAACCAGACGCACGTGCGTGGCCAGCGCGTCCAGCCGCAGCGTAAGAACCGGAAGAAGCGTAAGTGATGAAGGACGAACAGTTGCAGGATCTTGAAGCCACTCCTGAGACCGAAACCGAGCACGCGTCGGACGAGGCGCAGCCTGAGCGTGAAAACGGTAAGTCTCTGACGATGCAGCGCCTCGAAGAGGAAGGCGACGCCGCGGCTGACTACCTTGAAGAGCTGCTGGACATCGCTGACCTCGACGGCGACATCGACATCGAGGTCCGTGGCGGCCGCGTCTATGTTTCGGTGGAGACCGAAGAAGACGATGCGGACCTTCAGGAACTCGTCGGCCGGGACGGCCGCGTCTTGGATGCGTTGCAGGAACTGACTCGGTTGTCGGTTCTGGCGCACACTGGCCAGCGTTCGCGTTTCGTTCTGGATATTGCCGGTTACCGTAAGGAACGCGGTGAAGAGCTCAAGGTGATCGCTAAGAAGGCTATTGAGGTGGTCAACGAGTCTGGTGAACCAGAGGCCTTGGAGCCGATGACCCCTTACGAACGGAAGATCGTGCACGATGTCATCGCCGATGCCGGGCTCGTTTCCGAGTCTGAGGGTGAAGGTTCGCGTCGTCACGTCGTCGTGCATCCTGCCGAGGACCCTGCCGAAGACGAGGACTAATGATGTCGCACAGCTCGCCGAAGCAGCATCGTGATGCTGACGATGAGCCGCGCCGCCCAGGTACTGGACCTGAAGGCCCGCGCGTTGATTCATCTGAGATTGCGGTAGCTCCTGAGGATGCCCCGCGTCCAAGCGCGGATGAGCTCCCGGCGGTCGAGCACTATTTTGGTGACCGGGCTGAGCTGGCTCAGCGCTATGTCGGGCATTTGGCTTCAACCGGTATTGAGCGTGGGCTGATTGGTCCGCGCGAGATTCCTATTTTGTGGTCGCGACATGTTCTGAACTGTGCAGCTTTGGCGGACGTGATGCCTGAAGGCGCCCTGGTTGCCGACGTCGGCTCTGGCGCCGGCTTGCCTGGTCTGGTTCTAGCCTTGGCGCGCCCCGATTTGACGATGGTTCTGATCGAGCCGCTTCAGCGTCGTTGCCAGTGGCTTGATGAGGTTGTCGAAGATCTGGGTCTGAGTGACCGGGTCGATGTTGTGCAGGCTCGCGCTGAGCAGATGGCGGAGACGCTTGATGTTGATGTGGTGACGGCACGTGCTGTGACTGCGATGCGTCAGCTTGTTCCCTTGACTCTGCCGCTGATGCGCGGCGGCGGTGAGCTTATCGCGTTGAAGGGCCGTTCAGCCGCAGCTGAGGTTGAGAAGGCCGCTAAGGTGATCCGAAAGTTTAAGGGCCGCGACGTGCGCATTGAAACTGTGGGTGAAGAATGGCTCGCCGAGCCGTCCACCGTTGTGCGCGTTGCGGTTGATCCTCGCTAGTGTGGACTCTGTAGGTTTAGGAAGAGAGGCTCTCGAATGGCAGATAAGAAGCATGCCGGCAACGATGCTGTTGGTGCGTCGCGTTCTGCCTCTGGGGGTTCTCGCCGGAAGGGTTCTAAGGGACGTCCTAAGAGCACGCGGATCATCACTGTAAGTAACCAGAAGGGCGGCGTCGGTAAGACGACGACGACCGTGAACTTGGCTGCCGCGCTTGCGTTGCAAGGTATGCACGTTCTGGTGATTGATAACGATCCACAGGGCAATGCTTCGACTGCGTTGAATATCCCCCACCATTCCGATGTTGCATCAACCTACGATGTTTTGATCGAGGGCACTCCGCTGTCTGAGGTGGTTCAGGACTGCCCTGACGTGGAGAACTTGGTTGTTGCTCCTGCGACGATCGATCTTGCTGGAGCCGAGATTGAACTGGTCTCTTTGGAGGACCGTGACCGCCGCTTGGCTCAGGCGATTGAAGATTATGCGGCCTATCGTGAAGAGAATGGTCTTCCGCGTCTGGATTTCGTTTTCATAGACTGCCCACCGTCGTTGGGACTTTTGACGGTTAACGCGTTCGTAGCTGCTCGTGAAGTTCTGATCCCGATTCAGAGTGAATACTATGCGCTTGAGGGTTTGAGCCAGTTGCTCAGCAACATTGAGTTGATTCGTGAGCACATGAATCCGGAGCTCGTTGTGAGTGCGATTCTGCTGACGATGTATGACGGCCGCACCAACTTGTCTGCGCAGGTCGCGCAAGAGGTTCGTGAGCATTTCCCACAGCAAGCGCTGGAGTCTGTCATTCCGCGTTCGGTTCGTATTTCTGAAGCACCGAGTTTCCAGCAGACTGTGCTCACATATGACCCGTCATCTACCGGGTCCTTGGCGTTTCAGTCAGTCGCTCGCGAAATCCTTTCTAAGTCAAGCTAAAGCGATTTATAAAGAAGCTTTGGTGCTTCAAGTTCTTGTTTCTTCGAATCGATTACTTGACCTGACCCAGGGTAAGGGAAGAATGTCCCATTCTGACCCAGATTCCTGTTTCAGCACCCTCGATTGCGTGGATTCTTTTCAGGAGAGGCATCTGTCGTTTCATACGTTCGTTCCATATGTTTGTTTCACGTGAAACATCGCGAGAGATCAATTCGTAGACGACGGCCACGTCTGTCGAGTCTTTGAAACGCGATTCTCACGAGAAGTTTTCGTCCTCTTATTGCGTCGGCCAAATTTCCTCGACCATCAAGCTTGGTTCTGAGCACTCTACGCAAAGCAATTCTGCTGTTCGAGAGTCGACCGCTCACACTGCGGTACTTCACTCACTGCAATGCGTCGCCACCTAACGCTCAACATCTTGGGGGTTCCATTTCACGCTATTTGGTTATCCTTCGAAGCGCCCAAACTTCCCGTTGCGAAGGTGAACATCTGACTCATCCAAAGAAATCTAAACCATGTTGTGGCTCTGATCAGCGGGGATTAACCTACGGTGATACCCGTCCTATCAACGTAGATGAGCCTAACTATTCGGTTGTTGCAACACATCGAGTACTAGTTCAATGAACCTGTCGGGCACCTCAGTGACGTTTCTAAGTTTCACGTGAAACAGGCAATTGATGCCAAAACGTTTGGTGTAGGAGCTGAAAAACGAGAAGCTATCAAGACGCCATGCGAAGTGACGATAATGAATGCCTTCGAATATCTCTGAATGTAGATGCCGACGGTTGCAGCGAAACCAACATGCGACATTTGGTGCATCAAACGAAGCGCCTCGAGAAAACAGGAGAAGTTGGCGATAAACTTGATGCTAAGCGAAGGAGAAACACATGGCACCACCACGTAGACGCGGCCTTGGACGAGGCCTCGGGGCACTAATCGGATCGAGCGCCGCAAACACACAAGAAACTGAGACACCAGAGGACAGCGTTTCAAACGAAGCGGCCACAGATACCACTTCGTCAAAGAAGTCTGGTTCGGTTTCCAAATCTATTGCGTCGGCTGGTACAGGTAAATCAGAAACTAAGAAGTCGGCGTCAACGACAACGACTAAGGGTAGGGCTAAGTCGACTACGAACAACGTTAGTGTTTCACGTGAAACAAGCAAAGCTACATCAGTAGCAGATAAGGCAAGTTCACAGCCTAAGAACACTTCAAACAAGCGACCAGTAGACTTTTTCTTCACTACGGAGGCGGATCGAGCGGTCTCCGAACAAAAATCAGCAGATAAGACGGTAACGCAAAAGAAGGCGGCGAAGCCGCGTAAGGCCATGCCAGATGTTCTTTCGCCAAAGGCTCGCGGCAATGTTTCACGTGGAACAGAACTTACAGTAGAAGTAGAACCACAGAATAAAGATGAGAACGAGGCTCTCGTACCCGTACCAGGAGCTACGTTCATGGAAGTGCCTGTAAAGGATATCCATCCGAACCGTAAGCAGCCTCGCCAGGTCTTTGACGAAGACGAGCTCGCGGAACTCGTTCACTCGATCAAAGAGATCGGTCTGTTGCAACCGGTTGTGGTTCGTCCTTCACGCGAGCCGGATGGACCTAAGTACGAACTGGTTATGGGTGAACGCCGCTGGCGTGCAACCCAGGAGGCAGGGTATGACGTCATCCCAGCGATCATTCGTGAGACCGAAGACGCTGATCTCCTGAGAGATGCTCTCCTAGAGAATCTCCATCGTTCGCAACTGAATCCGCTTGAAGAAGCGGCTGCATATCAACAGCTGATGGCTGAGTTTGATTGCACGCAAGAAGAGCTGTCCGAGCGCATTGGTCGTTCAAGGCCACAGATCTCGAACACAATACGTCTTCTACGACTGCCAGCTCTTGTACAGCGCCGCGTCGCTGCAGGTGTGCTCTCTGCGGGCCATGCCCGCGCAATTCTCTCGTTGAGTCGTACGGAGGCCATGGAGAAGCTTGCACAGCGGGTCGTTAATGAGGGCTTGTCGGTACGAGCTACTGAAGAGCTGGCCCAGGTTATGGAACGGCAAGGTGAAACTCCAAAGCGCCGCCGTGTAGCTGAGCCACGTCGACAGGAGCGTTTGGACTTTTATGCCAACGAGCTTCAGGACCGACTCGAGACCAACGTCAAGATCACCTTGGGAGCTCGTAAGGGCCGCGTTCAGATCGATTTCGCGTCGGTCGACGATCTAAACCGCATTATGGGAATCATCAAGGGCGATAGCGCCTCTGAAGGCTAGAAGAGCGTAGGGCCGTATACGAAAGGGAGGCAGTTCCAAATGGAACTGCCTCCCTTTCGTGTTTCACGTGAAACAACAGGAAGAGTTAGCTATATCAGTAAGAAATAGCTATGTTTCACGTGAAACAAAGCTGGCCAGATAAGGCCGTGCAAGCGATCAGATGTGCTCCTTGAACGCATCGAGCAGCTGAGCCTTAGGCTTTGCGCCAATCGAAGTACCTACGTGCTCTCCGCCCTTGAAGGCGAAGACAGCAGGAATCGATGTGATTCCGTACTTAGCGGCAATGCCTTGGTTTTCGTCAACGTTAACCTTGACAACCTGGAGCTTGTCGCTGTTCTCCTCCTGGATCTCTTCAAGTACCGGACCCAGCGCGCGGCAAGGACCGCACCATTCTGCCCAGAAGTCAACGAGAACGGTCTTGTCGCTATTGAGAACCTTCTCTTCGAAGTCAGCTTCGGTTACATCGATAACATTGCTCATGAGTACTCCTTTGGAATTGAAACTTTGAAACTGGATTAGCTGGCTTTAAGTGATGCGAGGTAGTGCTCTACATCGATTGCGGCGGTGCAACCGGAGCCTGCTGCAGTAATAGCCTGTCGGTAGGTAGGGTCAACCACATCGCCAGCCGCGAAGACGCCAGGAATCTTGGTCTTAGACGTGCGGCCCTCTACAGCAATGGTTCCTTCTTCGGTGATATCTAGCTGGTCAGCGACCAACGAAACGCGCGGATCGGAGCCGATCGCAATAAAGACGCCGGTCGCGTCGATGACGGACTCTTCGCCGCTAGTTACATCGCGCACACGAACACCTGAAACCTTGTCCTCGCCAAGGATCTCAGCGACTTCGCTGTTCCAACGGACCTCGATGGATGGGTGGTTCAGTGCACGCTCAGCCATGATCTCGGAAGCGCGGAACGAATCGCGACGGTGAACGATGGTGACCTTAGAAGCGAACTTCGTAAGGAAAAGCGCTTCCTCCATCGCAGAGTCGCCGCCACCAACGACAACAATCTCCTGGTCGCGGAAGAAGAAGCCGTCACAGGTTGCGCACCAGCTCACGCCGTGGCCAGTAAGACGGGCCTCGGAATCGAGTCCTAGCTCACGATATGCCGAGCCGGATGCAACGATAATGGAACGGGCCTGATAGATCGTGCTATCCGAGAGCACAACCTTCTTGACGTCGCCTTCGAGTTCAAGCGCTGTCGCATCGTCGTAAATAACCTCAGCACCAAAGCGTTCGGCCTGCTGCTGCATGTTCATCATCAAATCTGGACCCATGATGGCTTCAGGGAAGCCAGGGAAGTTTTCAATCTCAGTGGTTTTCATCAGCTCGCCGCCAGCGTCTACCGAGCTAGCGATCACGACGGGCTTCAGATCAGCACGCGCGGTGTAAATAGCTGCTGTGTAGCCGGCTGGTCCCGAACCAACAATCACTACGTCATGAATCTGTTCAGTGCTCACGTAACAGGGCCTTTCATAGCGGACCCACACGGCATAGGTCCAAGATTTTGACCGGTAGCCACGCACGCCGTTCCGCAACTCGCTTCGAAGCCCGGAAGCAGCAGTACAAGCCACCCATACTCGTTAAGAGAAACAAGATAGGGCCGCTAGCTATTCCATAGGCAAAGAACGAGCCAAAGAACCCTGGCAAAGAACTGAGCCAACGAACTATGGCAAAGAACAAGCCTGGAGCTATTCACGCCGCAGGGCGCGATCAGCTCCAGGCTTGAACAGGGGAATTGCTACTTGACGTTGATCTCTGCCACAGTGAAGCCGTATGGCCGGCCGGCAGGACCGCCGCTAGCGATCTTTGGCAGCTCCGTGATGTTGACGAAGACATACTTGCCTTCAACACCCTTACCGAGGCCAGCCTCAAGGGTAGGCCCCGAGAAGGAACCAGAATATGCTTCCTTGGCGTCGTCGATGTTCTCGGTGTCACCAACGAGGATCTGCATGTTGCCACCCACGCCATTCAAGCCCTCAAGCTTGATTTGCTTAACAGGAGCGGATTCCTTGAGCTCCAGCACCAACGCCATCGACTTAGCGTAGTTACCGAACTGCGGCGTCGAATAGCTGTAGGTCTGATACGAGGTTGCCAGAGAGCCGTCGATCGCCTTCGGAAGCTCACCGTCGGTGTCAGCGTTCAAGTCCTGTGCGCCTGGAACGAGGCGGCTGATGGATGCGATTTCCGGTTCGACGTCCTTGGCATCCTCAGATGGCGACGCGGACTCTGACTCAGATGGTTCCTTGGAGTTCTCGGAACCTGGTTCGGAGCTGGAAGCAGTTGGGGTTGGTGTGTTGCCGCCATTGGTCAGGTTACCGACCGCGAACACGACGCCACCGATCATCAGCAGACCCAGCACCCCACCTACGATGACGCGGGTCCATTTGTTTCCGTTATCTTCAGGTTCGGACTCTTCAAACGCGCGGTTGCCTGCCCCGCCCGCGGAGCCGCCGCCAGCATGCGCTGCGCTTGCGTTGGCTGTACCCGCCGCCGCGCCAGCTCCTGCCGCGCCCGCACCAGCAGCACCAGCGCCAGCCGCGCCGGCGCTACCGAGGGCCTGGCGAGGGAAACGTGCAGCGGGACGCATATCGCCGTCGCGTTCATAGGCTTCACGGGCTGCGCGCGCATCGGCTTCTTCGCGGCTTTCACCCGTAGAAGCGGCACCTGCGTTCGCAGCGGTACCGGAAGCGGCCTGGTTTTCCGCGGTGTCTACATCTGCAGTGTCGGCATCGTCATCAGAGCCGTCATGGCCACCGGATACAACCGGGGTGGCCTGGGTTGGAATGTCCGCAATGTCTACGTCTTCAGCTACGTCGTTGTCCGCATCGCGGTTGCGGGAGGACTCTTGCGACGCGTCAGAGGCCGATGTTGGAACGCTTGCGATGGGTCCGCTCGGCTCGGTTTCGGACGTGCCAGCAGACGACAGATCGACCGGTGGAAGCGTTGGTGAGCCGAGGTTTTCTGGCCGGCCTTCGTCTGGATCGGTGATTTCGGGGTGCTCTTCGCCAGCGGCTTCGTCGTTCTTGTGGTGGCGGTTGCGCAGGCGTTCAGCGAACCCGGAGAACAGGGGCTTGCGAGCTTGTTCGTGGGCGAGTTCTTCGTAGTATTCGGCGTCATCGTCGTAGATCTGAGGCTCGTGGGAGCGCGATTCACCGAAGATTTCAGAGCCGAGCGTGTCGGTCATGAATGGTTCGACGTACGGGGTCGCGCTTTCGATGACGAGGTCGAGGAGGTCGGCTGCGTCGGCGTCGGCGGCGATGAGATAGGTCGTGGACTGGCTGATGCCGAGGTCAAGGACCTGCACGGGTGATGGCCGGGTTTCGATCGCGATTTCCCGGGCAGCGACGGCGAGGCGGGTTGCGTTGGCAGGTGCGGCCGTGAGGATAGACACGGTTCGGTTGAGGACCTGGTCGGTGCCGGCGAATACGCGGTCGCCTTCCTCGGTTGCGACGATGAGTTCGCCAACCTCGTAGCGTCCGCCTAGTACGGTGCCGCTGTCGATCTCTTCCGACACGTCTTCTCCTCGAACTTGACCAGCCTTGCGGTTCCGTCGGTGGGTGCGTTGGGGCTGGCTCGTTGGTGTTGGGGATGTTTCTAGTGTTTATGTTACCGGGGATGGTCCGGTGGGGTGGCTTAGCGGCGGCGCGTTAGCGTGAGATCTTCAGTTTCCGCAGCACTGGTCCGAGGAAGTCGTCGAGTTCTGGAATGCGGGCGAGTTTGAGGATTCCGATGTAGGCGGCGAGCATCACGATGCCGGTTGCGGCGATGGTGGTGATGGCTGGCAGGTAGCCGCTCCAGGCCCATCCGTAGCTGTATGCGCCGAGGCTGTATGCGACGGCGGCGCCGATGAGGCCGGAGAGGAAGGCGCACCAGCCGATCTTGATGTATTGGCCGATGACGTTGCCGGCACCGTAGGTTCCGTATTGTTTGCGGATGGTGAGGTGGGCGACGATGGTCTGTGAGATGTGCGCGATGGGGAACGAGATGCAGAGCGCTTGGGCGCGGATTTCCCACGGCAGTGTGTAGGCGATGACGATGGCTGCTGTGAGGGTGAGGGCCGAGTAGAAGGTTTGCAACAGCATCGGCGTAAAAGTATCTTCTTTGGCGTAGAAGACGCGGATGAGGAAGAAGTTGTAGGACTGCCAGGGCAACCCGATTGCCATCAGGACGATGAGTATTGCGGTTGCGGAGCCGGCGGCTTCGGCGTGGATGCTGGTGCCACCGAAGAGACGGCCGAGCGGCCCAGCGAGCGTGATGAGCGCGACTGCGGAGAACAGCATCGGGATTGCGATGGTGCGTAGGCCTTGTGAGAGCAGGGGCCCGACGTCTTTGGAGCGGTTTTCGCTGAATGCGTTGGAGAACTCGTTGAACAGCACTGTGGCGAGCGAGAGCGCAAAGAGGCTGTGCGGGAGGATGACGATCAGCTGCGCCTGATTGAAAGCGGTTTCGCCTGGGATGGACGGGTTGCCTGCGCGGACGGCGGTCGCGCCGGAGACGACCTTACCGGTGTAGAGGTTGACGATGTTGCCGATGGCCATGGCGAGCAGTGTCCAGGCGGCCATGCGCCCGACTTTCCGCAGGCCCATGCCGCGGAAGCGGAAGTTGGGCCGTAGCTTGAGCCCGAGCTTCTTGAGAGGCCACAAGAGCACAAGTGCTTGAGCCGTGACGCCCGCGGTTGCCCCGCCTGCGAGGACGAGGGTTTGGGTGCTTGACCAGGTCGCGAAGTGCTCTTCGGAGTTGCCCGCGTATGCGCCGAACATCGCGAGGTAGGTTCCGAGCGCTGCGAGTTGAATGACGTTATTCGCGACGGGGGCCCACATGTAGGCGCCGAATCGGTGGTGCGCGTTCAGCACCTGGCCTGCTACGGCGTAGACCCCGTAGAAGAACACTTGCGGCATGCACCAGTAGGTGAAGATGGTACCGAGCGTGATCATGGGCTCGGACCATCCCGCGGACAGGATTCTGATGAGCGCTGGCGCCCCTGCCATCAGGACTGCCGTGATGGCCGCCATGACCAGGATCGTGAGTGTTAGAAGCTTTGACGTGTATTCGCTGCCGCGGTCCGCGTTCTTCGATGCTTTGATGAGCTGCGGCACGAGGATCACGTTGAAAACCCCGCCAGCCAGCAACATGAAGATGATCGTGGGCATCGTGTTCGACTTCTCGAAGATGTCCGCCACGTATGTTGTTGAGCCGATCGCGATGGCGAGCATCGCTGTTCGTACGAACCCGAGGACGCGGGAGATGAGGGTGCCGGAGGCCATGAGGGCTACGGCTTTGCCGCGGCGCGCGGATGCCCCTTCTCGTGTTTCGTTGGCGAGGTCCGGGGTTGTGTGTCCCGTCGAGGTTGTGGTGCTCTCAGAGCTCATGCGTCTCGATTACCTCTCGAGCCATTTCGGCGATTCTGCGTTCGTTGAGGAAAGTGAGTCGGCGCGGTAGTTCGACGAGCGGAACCCAGGCGACGTCGACGGCTTCGTGATCGGGATCGTTTTCGATGGTGAGTTCGCCGCCGGTCGCGATCAAAAGGAAGTGGTGGACGGTTTTGTGGACCCGGTATTGGGGCACCATGAACCAGTAGTCGATCGAACCGAGCGGGGCGAGGATCTGCCCGTAGATGCCGGTTTCTTCTGCGATTTCGCGTACGGCGGCTTGTTCGTGTGTTTCTTGGCCTTCGGGGTGTCCTTTAGGGAGGCACCATTCGAGGCGGCCTGCGCGGTTGTAGCGGGCGATGATCGCCACGCGGAGGTCGTGCGAGTCAGGGTCGATCACGATTCCGCCCGCGGAGACCTCTTCAACGGTTGGTGTTGAGGGGCTTAAACGCTGTGATGCGCGCAGGGTTCGGGTACGTTCCCACGCCAAAGCGGCCGTCAACGGCGTGCGGCGCTGTGGGTTCGGAACGTGGTCACTCATATCCGACACTTTAGCTAATACAGCTTGCGGGTCTCTGTGTGTCGTGCGGTTTGTCTGTAATTTGGGTTTGTTTGCGTCGGGTTCTTTGCGCGGTATCTGGAAAGATAAGGAGCGTGATGGATCTACGTGATGTGCAGTTGCCGCCGCTTGCTCTGGAGCTGGGTGAGCGGTTTACGGCTGCTGGTTTTGAGTTGGCGCTGGTGGGTGGGCCGGTGCGTGACCTGTTTTTGGGCCGGGCAGCACCGGATCTGGATTTCACGACGAACGCGACTCCGGACCAGATTTTGGATGTGGTTCGGGGTTGGGCTGAGGCGACGTGGGATGTGGGCCGTGAGTTCGGCACGATTGCGTTGCGTAAGCGTGGTGAGGATATTGAGATCACTACGTACCGGGCTGATGTGTACGATGCGGGGTCGCGTAAGCCGCATGTTCGTTTTGGTGAGCGGCTTGAGGATGATTTGGCTCGCCGTGATTTCACGGTGAATGCGATGGCGTTGCGGTTGCCTGCTGGCGAGTTGCTGGATCCGTATGGTGGGCGCGCGGATGTTGAGGCCGGTGTTTTGCGGACTCCGTCTGGTCCGGAGATTTCGTTTTCGGATGATCCTTTGCGGATGATGCGTGGCGCGCGTTTTGTGTCTCAGTTGGGTTTTGAGTTGGCTGGGCCGGAGCGTGCTGCGATGCAGCAGATGGCGTCCCGTTTGGAGATTGTGTCTGCTGAGCGGGTCCGGGATGAGCTGAATAAGTTGATGTTGGGTGCTGATCCGGCGTCTGGCTTGGATGTCATGGTTTCTACGGGCTTGGCTGAGTTTGTGCTCCCTGAGTTGCCGGCGTTGCGCATGGCTACGGACGCGAATCATCATCACAAGGATGTGTATGAGCATTCGTTGACGGTTTTGCGGCAGGCGATTGACCATGAGGGCACGTCGGAGGACGATGCGGTGCCTGGCCCTGACTTGGTGTTGCGTTTGGCGGCACTTCTGCACGATATCGGCAAGCCGGCCACGCGCAGGTTCGAAAACGGTGCGGTGAGTTTCCGCAACCATGAGATTGTCGGCGCGAAGATGGCACGGAAGCGTCTGCGTGCGTTGCGCTATGACAACGCGACGATCAAGGCCGTGGTGCGGCTCGTTGAGCTGCACATGCGGTTTTATGGTTACGCGGATGTCGCGTGGTCGGATTCGGCGGTGCGTCGCTACGTGAATGATGCTGGCGATGTTCTGAGCCGGCTGCATTTGCTGACGCGTTCTGACGTGACGACGCAGAACCGCCGTAAAGCTGAGCGGCTTGAGCACGCGTATGACGACCTGGAGCGTCGTATCGCGGAGCTCGCTGAGCAGGAGGCTTTGGACGCGATCCGGCCTGATCTGAATGGTCAGCAGATCATGGAGATCCTAGACATCAAGCCGGGCCCTGTTGTGGGGCGGGCCTATAAGTTCTTGCTGGATCGGCGTCTGGACCGGGGTCCGGTCTCGGAAGAGGAAGCGAAGCAGGAACTGTTGGACTGGTGGGCTGAGCAGGACGCCTAGACCAAGAGGTTCAAACCAACTTACTTACAGCGATGCGGGCCGTCACCAACTATGGTGACGACCCGCATCGTTATGTGCATGCCCCAGCTGGGGTTCCGAGCGTCTTAGGAGTCCTTTTCGCCGCGGATGAAGGCTTCGACGTCGGCGTGTGCCTGCTCGTCGTTGACCTGCACTGGAGGCGACTTCATGAAGTAGGACGATGCGGACAGCAGCGGGCCTCCGATGCCGCGGTCGAGGCCGATCTTGGCGGCGCGGATCGCGTCGATGATGACGCCGGCGGAGTTCGGGGAGTCCCACACTTCGAGCTTGTATTCGAGCGAGACCGGGGCGTCACCGAAGTTGCGGCCTTCGAGGCGCACGAAAGCCCACTTGCGGTCATCGAGCCAGCCAACGTAGTCGGATGGGCCGATGTGGACGTCGCGTTCCGCGAGCTTCGCGGACGTGTTGGAGGTGACGGCCTGGGTCTTGGAGATCTTCTTGGACTCGAGGCGTTCGCGTTCAAGCATGTTCTTGAAGTCCATGTTTCCGCCAACGTTGAGCTGGTAGGTGCGGTCCAGGATGACGCCGCGGTCTTCGAACAGCTTGACCATGACGCGGTGCGTGATGGTTGCGCCGATCTGCGACTTGATGTCGTCACCGACGATCGGCACGCCAGCTTCGCGGAACTTGTCGGCCCATTCGGTGGTTCCGGCGATGAACACTGGGAGTGCGTTGACGAACGCGACGCGGGCGTCGATCGCGCACTGTGCGTAGAACTTGTTCGCTTCTTCGGAGCCGACCGGCAGGTAGGAGACGAGGACGTCGACGTCGGCTTCCTTGAGGGCCGCGACGACGTCGACTGGCTCTGCCGTGGACTCTTCGATGGTTTCGCGGTAGTACTTGCCGAGGCCGTCGAGGGTGTGGCCGCGCTGAACGGTCACGCCGGTTTTTGGCACGTCGCACAGTTTGATGGTGTTGTTTTCGGAGGCTTCAATCGCGTCAGCGAGGTCGAGGCCGACTTTCTTTGCGTCGACATCGAATGCCGCAACGAACTTCACATCGTTGACGTGGTAGTCGCCGAACTGCACGTGCATCAGACCTGGGATGGTCTGGTCTGCGGCGGCGTCTTTGTAGTATTCAACGCCTTGCACGAGCGAGGTCGCACAATTGCCGACGCCCACGATAGCGACGCGGATTGCGTTATCCGACACGGAAACCGTCTCCTTGGGAATAGCGAATAAGGGCACCGCGAAAGCGGCACAAGAGATCTGCGCTCATTTTAGTGCATGCCCCGAGCGAAGTCGCTTCGATGCGCTGGATGTGAACGGCGGGGCCGTGTAAACGAGCCGGAGGCGCGGACCTTAGGTGCGGACGGCGTTGCGTACGTTGCGCGCGACCTTCAAGACGGGTGCAGGTAGCGCGGTCTTGAGTCGTGCGCGCCATGCGCGGGTGCGGGCGCGAGCCATCGCCGTCGCTGAGGCATCGAGGTATCCCTTGCGTGCTGCGTCGGCCAGCGATACGAGTTCGTGTTCCATGTCGCGGCGGTGTGCTGCGGCGACGTCTTCCGAGGTGTGGAAGTAGTTACGGCGCAGCCACTGCTGGTTCGCGTGTGGGATGTCGAGTTCCTGCATCTCTTCAAGGGTCATGAGCAGGCCGGATTCGCTGAACATCGCGTTGAGGAGCTTCTCGGTGACGCCGAAGTCGGAGATGATTCCCACGCGCAGTCCGAGGTCGATTGCTTCGATTGCCGCGGTTGATGACACGGTGACGAGCGCTGTGCCTGGTGTGAGGCGTTCGGCGAGTGGGCCCGTCTGGAAGTCCAGTAGGCGTTCGTTTTCACCGGTTTCAGCGCAGTACTTTTCCCACAGGTAGTCGTATGGGAAACGTTCGATGTGGGTCTGTGGTTCGCCGCGTAGCGCACGCAGTTTGACGATCACTTCGACCTCAGGGTGCTTGCGCTTGGTTTCGGCGAGGGCTTTGAGGATGTCGAGGCGTTCGGACTCTTCGAACGGCATTTTCGCTTGTGGTGCGAAGACGATGCGGGTTACGGGAGTTTCGTCTGGCTCGGGTGGTTCGTGGTGGCTCAGCATGGGTAGCCGGCCCACTGCGAAGCTTGGTGGGAGGATGTTTTCTTCTTCGAGCGGAGGCGCTGGGGTTTCGCCGCGTTCTTGTGCTGCTTTGACGATTTCGGGCGCGTCGGCTGGGTCTGGTTCGTCGAGTGCCGGGCGTTCTGGGTCCAGATAATCGTCGCCTGGGGCGTTGGTCTCAGCGTCATCGTGTTCGGAGAGATCGTTTGTGCCAAGGGTGCTGTCGAAGCTGCTACCGCTAGGGAGGATAGTGCGTGGCGTGATCCCGTCGAGGCTCATTTTTTCGCCGAGGATCGCGAACGTGTCGGCTTCTGCAAGCGAGTGCACCATGAAGGTGTCGGCGAGTTCGCGGTATCCGAGGGCGCGGGAGGTCGCTGGGAATGCGATGCCTGGAAGCGCGGTGATGAGCGCTGGACGGTTTTTCAGCGATGCGAAGTGGATGAGGACTTCGCGCGCGATCGGCCCGGTTGCGGCGACGAGCACGACGTCGGGCATCGGGTTGAGGTTGGCGGATAGCTTGCGTACGGGTACGACGGCGGGTGGTCGGCCTTCGAGGAACGTGCCGGCGAGTGCGGCGCGGGTCTGCACCGAGGTTGGGATGACGTGTGAGCGTACGACCACTACTTGGCGCCGCCAGTCTTTGAGCTGGTCAAGGAAATGGACGGCGTACTTGAGGTATGAGTCGGAGTCGGCGATGGCCGCGATGGTCCTAACCGTCATATTTTTCCTTACCTTGTTTGAGCGAGACTGATGACAAGAGGTGTTGCCGGAGCGCGGGGGTGGCTTGAGGCGTCCACCATGAGTCCGGGATGCGTTTGTAGGTCACGTCGATTCCGCGGCCGGCCAGCAGGAGCCGGAGTGAGGTCACGGCGGTCGATGGGAGAGATACGACGCGCTGGAGGGGGCGTAGCCCACGGAGCCGGAGTTCGACGGGCGTTGTGGTGGCCTGGACGTTGACTCCGGGGATCGCACGGATTTCGTCGAGCAGTTCGCCTTGTTCGCGACGGTGCGGGAAGTAGGCCAGCGGGGTGTCGGAGGCGAGCTGTTTGATCCAGTTGATGTACGGCTCACGTTCGATGAGGCCGTCGTAGGCCAGCGCTGAACCGATCAGCATGGTTTGTTCGCTGAAGGATTCTTCGGCTGGTTGGCTGCGAGCCCATTCGAAGGCGTGGTGTTCAACGCGCACGCCGATGCGGGCGAGCCGTTCGGCCAGTTCGCCCACAAGTGGCAACGCGGTGATGAGCAGCACGCGGTTGTTTTTGGCGGCCCAACGGAGCCGGTGCCATGCAGCGAGTCCGAGTGCGATGCGTCCGGCTGTCCTCTTGCCTCGGTCGCGTACGAGTGGCGTCGGGCTGTTGTGGCTGAGTTTGTCTAGGAATGCGAGGGTTGCGAGGCCGTCGTCGACGATGATGATTTCACGGTCACCAAGGGCTCCGAGCATCGCTTTTTGCACTTGACCGGAGAACATGTCTCCGGCACCCCATCGGTTCATCGGGGATGCGCTGAGGGGTGTGATGTGCTCGTTGTCCTCGCTGATGGTGATGCCTTGCGGAACGTTGTTGGCGAGGACTTCGGCGGTCTTGCTGATCCCGGGGATTCCGGGGCGGATGCGCACGGTGGTTGAGACTCCGGTGAGGCCGGCCGCGTGTGCTTCGATTGCGCTGAGCAGCTGGAGTGGGGATTCAACCCAGATTTCGCTTGTGCCGAGACGCGGCCGCGGGGTTTCCAGAGGGGCGCGGGGCGCGCGCCTGGACCGAGGCTTACGGGTGGTGCTCATCGTGACTTCCGCTGACCGAATGACGAGAGGATCTTGACCGCTGCGTTCGTGGGGTGCTTGAGGACTTTCGAGGTTTGAAGCTTCTTCTTGAGTGCGTTGAGGTTGTTGGTTCCCATCATGTCGTCGAGGTGCCCAACGAAGTGCTCATAGAAGTTGTCCGGGGTGGTCTTCATGAGGCCGAGTCGGTAGAGGCGACCCTTACGCATGTAGAGTTTCCGGAGTGCGGGGTCTGCTGAGCAGAACTCGTAGGCCGATGGGTAGAGGTCTTTCATCCGGTCGGGTTGCATCGTGTAACCGACGGTGTTGAGGAGGGCCTGAAGGCGACCTTCGTAATGGGAGCCCAGTTCCTGGTCGTGCGAGGCGCCGCTGTGCTTTTCTTCGTCTGGTACGGGAATGTTGCGATGGAAGAGCGCGTCCGCGAGCATAACCGGCACTCGGTTGGAGTTCGGGTATGGGTTCAGGTTGTGAACGACCTGGTCTGCACCTATTGAGACAGCGGGGATGTCGTAGCCGTAATGCAGTGTTGCGAGCGCGGTTGAGAAGATCGAGACTGCGACGACTGGCTTGATCCAGGTCGCGACGATCTCTGCGGGCACGGTGTCAGTAATTTCCACGTACTCGAGGCCCGCGGATTCAATGATCTCGCGCACGACTGTGCGGGAAGCGTATGAAGCCGATGGGTGCGGTTTGAAGGCAATGATCTCGGCGCCGGCGTCGATCGCAGCTTGCGCCATGTTCGTGGTGAGCTCGTGCTCTTCCTCGTCGGTGATGAGCTTGAGCTCATTGAGGTACTGGCCCAGGATGAAGCCAACCGGCTTTCCGGAGCGCATAATGTTCGCGCACGCTTCAGAAGGCTCAACTTTGTTAGCCCATTCATCGATCACGTGAGTGAAGTGTTCAAGCGCTACCGCATCGGTGGCTGCGTCCCATTCCCTGCCGTAGAGAGGCTTGAGGCCGGGCACGATGTCGAGGTGGACAACGCGATCCAGCCGCGAACCAATGGACATGGGCAGAGGGTCACGTAGCGGTCCGTAGGCCATGAGGCCGTCAGCGTGGACGGTGATGGGGGCGTCGTAGAAGATGTTCGCGAGTGCTCGCCCTGGGTTGACTTGGAGGGACTCGAGCCACAGCGAAATCTCCGACGCGTGGCCCGGCTCCGTGAGCGGCAGATCGAAGTATTTGCACAGGAGCTTGCGCCACATCGGGGTTTCGAAGTCGCGTGGAGCGAACTGGTGCGGCCGTAGTGGGCGGATGAATTCACCCAAGTTGATGACACGGTCGAAGCGTGAGGAAAGCTCTTCGAAACCGGTGGCTCCGGTGATGCCAGGGACGAGCTCCGGCTGGCGGGTCGTGTCAACGATGCACAGGACGCGGTCGTCGTCTTCCGGGACGGCGCCGGCGTCGATCATGGCGGCGAGTGACGCCACTTGGTACAGGGTTGAAGCCTGGAAAAGCTGAGTCATCGTTTGCTCTTTGCGTTGTCAGAGTTCGGGAAGTGTACGGAAGGGCGGAATGAAAGCAATGCGGATATGAAGCTCGAGCCTTCAATTTTCTGGTGCATCGCGGGAAGCGCTGGGGCGAGTAGCTTCTGGCGTTTAGGCCCCAGGTCTTTCACGGTTTCCAGGAGAATTCCTTGATCGAATTTCTGCGCGGTCGCTTGGATCGCCGAGTACATCTCGTCTTGGAGTTCTTTACTTAGACGGCTTTTGCGTTCGAGCTGGAAGCATGCGATCGCTAGGAACTGGCGGGCAAGTTTGGGCATTAAGCGCTCGCGTTCCGGGTCCTTGTTGAGCAGATCCGCCATCTTGCCGAACGCGTAGGCGAAGTGGATCTGGCGTTCGTCGCCGACTTGGGTCAGCGTTGTGCTGATGCCGCGGCGCCACAGCGTCGTTGGGGTATCGACGAATGCGCAGCTGGATGCGGTGAGCATAACGCGCCAGAACCATAGGCGGTCTTCTGCGGTCAGGAGGCTCTCGTCGAAACGGAGGGCACCGTGTTCGTCTTGGAGACGGCGGTGGTACATGCCTGCCGTGACCCACGGGTTGTCGATCACGGTCGTGTGGTTCGGAGGCATGATGAAGTCACGCGGGTTTTCGACTGTCCCGAGTCGGCCGGTTGGCAAGCGCCGCACGGTGCGGGTCCCGTGGTTTTCTTCGATGATCGGTGTGCGGATGAAGTCGACCCCGAGCCGATCCATCGTTTCGGCGCGGACGCTGAGGCTGTTCGGTTCGAGCCAGTCGTCGCCGTCGAGGAAAGCGATGTAGGTTCCGCGGGCAACGTCGAGCCCCCGGTTGCGCGCGGCGGAAACACCGCGCGCAACCGGGTTCTTCAGAAGCGTGAGTCGTAGCAGAACAGGGCGGAACGCCTCGATGACGTCTTCGACGTCTTCGTCTGATCCGTCGTCGACCACGATGACATGGAGCTGGTCTTCTTGACCGGCAGGCATCTGCCGGGTCGCAGAGATGAGCGTGTCAGGGAGCAGGCTTTTCTGATTGTGGGTTGTCACAATCAGCGAGATGCGCTCAGGTTCTTCCCTGCGTGCCTCGGTGGGTACTGCGGATGCAGTCACGGATCCTCCAATATTCACGTTGACTCGTCGCTCCATGTGAGGAGGCGTTAGTTGGCCTTTGTTGCCATTGGGTCCTCGGTCACGCGGCGCAGCGAGTCCTTCTTAGCTGCTTCGCCTGGCATGACGCGCTTGCGGCCGTCGCCCAGAGCCTTTTCGAGGATGCGGATGTCCGCGACGAGCTCCTCGAAGGCCTTTGGCTCGAGGGATGCGGCCTGGTCGGAGCCCCACATGGTGCGGTCGAGGGTGATGTGGCGTTCTACCGTGACAGCGCCCAGGGCGACTGCTGCCAGGGAGATCTGCAGGCCGTCTTCGTGACCCGAGTAACCCACTGGAACGCCGTAGCGGTCTTCGAGGGTCTTGATCGCACGGAGGTTGGCTTCCTCCGGTGGCATTGGGTAGGTCGAGCACGAGTGCATGAGCACGAGGTTGTCGGTGCCGAGGATCGCGACGGCTTCGTCGATCTCAGCGAGCGTCGACATGCCGGTGGACATGATGAGTGGCTTGCCGGTCTGCTGGAGGGCGCGCAGCATCTCCTTGTCGGTCACGGATGCGGACGCGATCTTGTGGGTCACTACGCCGAGGTCTTCGAGGAACTCAACGGAAGGGACGTCCCATGGGGAAGCGAAGCAGTGCAGGTCCTGCGCTGCCGCGTACTTCATGAGCTCCTTGTATTCCTTCTCGCCGAACTCGACGCGGTGCTTGTACTCCATGTAGGTCATTTCGCCCCATGGGGTCTGGCGTGGCTTGTCGCGCATGTGCTCCGGGACAGCGATCTCCGGGGTGCGCTTCTGGAACTTCACTGCATCAGCGCCGGCGTCAGCTGCCACGTCGATGAGCTGCTTTGCGATGTCGACGTCACCGTTGTGGTTGATGCCGATTTCACCGATGACGTAGACAGGCTGGTCCGCCCCGAGGGTCTTTTCGCCGATCTGAACAGTCTTGGTTGGCTGAGTCATTGTCTTGAGTCCTTTCACAAGGTAGCCGTTATGGCTGGAAGTTTTGGTTGTCTCGTCGTTTAAGCGGAGGTTGATGGTCGGTTGATGGAACGAGGCAAGAGGCCTGCTGGGTCGTTGACGTCTCGGTTTTCATTGCGTGCCGCCAGGATGCGGTCGCAGACTTCGCGTACCGCGCCGTGTCCGCCGCGATTGGAAATGGTGACGCGGGCAGCGCGTGCAACCACAGGCTGGGCATCCGCGACAGCTAGTGGCCACCCGACTTCAGCGAACGCTGGCAGGTCGTTGATGTCGTTGCCGAGGAATGCGACCCGGGCCGGGTCGAGGCCGTGGTCCTTGATCCAGTTGGCAACGGCGTCGGCTTTGTGTTCGACGCCCTGCATAACCTCGACCTTGAGCTTCTTGCCGCGGGCGGTTACGACAGGGTTGGTTTCGGTGGACACGATGACCATCGGGACGCCAGCTTGGCGGAGCATCTTGATGCCCATGCCGTCGGAGCGGGATACCTTGACGGATTCCGTTCCGTCTTGGGTGATGGTTACGGAGTCGTCGGTGTGGACGCCGTCGAAGTCCATGATGAGGGCGTCAACATCGAGCGCTTGTACAGGCGATTCGTGGAGTTCCGCGATGCGGATCGCATGCTCGAGGTCATCGAGGCTGTCGATTTCCGGTGCGGTCCACGCTGGGACCTCGATCGCGCTGAGGGTTCCGAAGAAGCGGTGGCGCGTTTCGAGGAACCCTTCGGTGTTCATCGCGTAGAACGCGCCGGTTTCACGCATTTGTGGTGCGCGGTCTTGGCGGCGTGGACGGTAAGCGACCTGGTGGCCGACCGCCGTGACGCTGCCGTTCGAGGTTCGGGACCATAGGAAGCCGTGGTCTTCTACGGTTGAGAACGCGACGTCTGCTGACTTCGTTTCGACAGCGGTAACGGCCGCCTGGAGGTCTTCTGGGCGGATGAACGGCGAGGTGCACTGCACTAGAACCGTGACTGCTGGGCGCTCGCCGCGGGATTCGAGGATTTCGAGTGCGTGCAGGAGCGCGGATTCGCTCGATGCGGTGTCGCCGGAGAGGGACGCTGGGCGTTCGATGACGCCGGCTCCGCATCGGCGGGCTTCATCAGCGATGCCGGGGTGGTCGGTTGATACATAGACACTGGTGACCGATTCAGTAGCGAGCGCTGCGTCGATTGCGCGGCCGACGAGTGAGCGGCCTGCAATGGGGCGCAGGTTCTTGAGTGGCACGCCTTTGGAACCGCCGCGAGCGGGGATGATGACGGTCGCGCCGGTTCGCGGCGCCTTCGAGTTCTCATTGGCCGTTGCGGCCTGCTGTGGGGAAGTCGTTGAAGTGGTCACATATGCCAAGGTAGGAGCCTGATGTGACCGGAGGCCGTGATCGACGTGAACACTAAATGAACCCGATAGCGGCCACGGTGAACACTAAATTAACCACCTCAACGTAGGCTTGGACGCATGACTAAGGGAGCAAAAAAGGGGCCGTTGCGTGTCACGGTGCCGAGCCGCAACGACGCCGCCGCGAAGTCTTTGGTGGGTGCGATCGGAGGACCGCTAGGGCGGCGAACAGCCCCGGGCGTAGTCTCTCCCGGGTTTTGGCGCATCGAACGCGTCCTGTTGGTTATGGTTGCGGTTGCCGGTGTGATCGCGATCTTCACGAAGACCACGTGTCGCGTTAACGGCTGGGCTGATCCGTACCGCTATATAGGCATGTGCTATTCGGACTGGACGGCGTTGTGGGGTGCCCGCGGTTTCGCTGAGACACCGCTCGCGCCGTTCGACGCAGCACAGACCCCTTTTGAGTATCCGGCGGGTATGGCCATCATCGCTTCGGCCCTCGCATTCCTCGTTCCACGCTCGCTCGAGCACCGCGACCAGGTGCTCCTCTACTTCGACATCAACGCATTCTTCGCGGTGGTCTTGTGGGCGATCGTGGTGATCGCCGTCGCGAAGATGAGTTCGCGCCGCATCTGGGATGCCGCGATGGTCGCTCTCTCCCCTGCGATCATCCTCGCGTTGACGGTCAACTGGGACATGTGGGCGGTGGCTCTCATGGTCACAGGTTTGCTCGCGATAGCGCGTGAACATCCGTGGCTCGGCGGGATCCTGATTGGTATCGGCGGCGCGGTGAAACTGTTCCCGCTGTTACTGCTTGGAGCCTTTTTCACGTTGGCGTGGCGTACGCGCCGTTGGCAGGTTTTCGGCAAGATCGCGGGTGGTGCCGCGATTGGTTGGCTTGTGATCAACCTGCCGGTGATCTTGATTGATGCGAAACGCTGGGCGGTTTTCTATACGTTCTCATCTGACCGCGGCGCGGGTTTCTCCTCGACGTGGGAACTGTGGAACATGACGGTCGGCCTCGTGGCGCCCGAACTCGTGGTGACCGCGGACGCGATCTCGGTTCTCGGCATCATTTTCTTTGGCTTCTGGTGCTTGTTCGTTTTGATGCTGGGGCTGGTTGCCCCACGCCGGCCGCGTGTTGCTCAGCTCGCGTTCTTGATAATCGCGATGTTCGTGTTGATCGGCAAGGTGTACTCGCCGCAGTTTGTGATGTGGCTGGTTCCGCTCGCTGTGCTCGCGTATCCGCGTTGGCGGGCCTTGCTCGTGTGGCAGCTGTTTGAGGTGTTGCATTTCGTTGCGATCTGGATGCGCTTGTATTCGATGACTGGCCCGGATAAGACGAGCGGGTTCTTCCCGGATTGGATTTTCAGCCTCGCGGTTTTGGGTCACATCGTTTCGCTCGGGGTTCTGATGTTCCTTGTGATCCGGTGCATTTTCCAGCCGGATGAGGACCCTGTGCGGCGGGTCGGTTTGGATGATCCGCTGGGTGGCTTGTTCGCAAGCCCAGAACCAGCGTCCCGCACCGCTACCAGCCGGGCTACCGCATCGTTGGCCACCGCATCGTCGGCTGACAGCAAGGGCCATACTGGAGAATCGAGCCATACTAAAGAGAGTGAAACCCTTCCAGAGGCAAAGGAGAGTCATGACTGAAGCGTTGACGTATGTAGAGGATCTCGCGGATTTTATTGATGCGTCCCCTTCGAGCTATCACGCGGCGGAGGAGAGCGCTCGCCGTCTGGAAGCGCAGGGTTTCACGCGGCTGGCTGAGCATGACGAGTGGCCGGCGCAGCGTGGCGGCAAGTTTGTGGTCGTGCGTGATGGCGCGGTCATCGCGTGGACGGTGCCTGCGAATGCTGGGCCGACCACGCCGTCGAACATTTTCGGTGGGCACACGGATTCGCCGGGGTTCAAGCTCAAGCCGAAGCCGACCACGGGTAACCACGGCTGGCTGCAGGCCGGCGTTGAGATCTACGGTGGCCCGCTTCTGAACTCGTGGCTGGACCGCGAGTTGCGTCTTGCTGGCCGTTTGGCGATGAGCGACGGCTCTGTGGTTTTGGCGGATACGGGAGCGCTTTTGCGTTTGCCGCAGCTCGCTATCCACTTGGATCGCGGCGTGAACGAGAAGCTCGCGTTGGATAAGCAGGTTCAGACTCAGCCTGTCTGGGGCTTGGGTGTGCCTGCTGAGCATGATCTGTTGGGTGAGCTTGCCGCGTCGGCTGGCGTTGATCCAGAGCAGATCGACGGGTTCGATGCGGTGGTTGCTGACTCCGCGCGCGGCCAGGCATTCGGTAAGGACAAGGCGTTTTTCGCGGCAGGTCGGCTGGATAACTTGGCTTCCGTGCACGCGGGTTGCGTTGCGCTGGGTGAGGCCGCGGATGCAGGCGTGAGCGAAGACGCTGAGCGGATCGCGATGTTCGCGGCATTCGATCACGAAGAGCTCGGTTCGGCGTCGCGCTCGGGTGCTGCTGGTCCGTTCCTTGAGGATGTCTTGAACCGTATCTACGCGGGATTGGGTGCCACGGCCGAGGAGCAGGCGCGTGCTTACGCGGAATCCTGGCACGTGTCTTCTGATGTGGGGCACTCGATCCACCCGAACTATGCGGGGCATCATGATCCGGTGGTCAAGCCGCTTTTGGGTTCCGGCCCGATCTTGAAGATCAACGCTAATCAGCGATACGCAACCGATGCGGTGGGCGCCGCGGCGTGGGCTGGCTGGTGCCGCGAGGCCGGGGTTGAGAGCCAGGAGTTTGTTTCGAATAACAACATTCCGTGTGGTTCGACGATCGGCCCGATCGCGGCGACCCGCTTGGGCATCCGCACGGTTGATGTGGGCATCCCGATTTTGTCGATGCACTCGGCCCGCGAACTCGCTGGTGTGAGCGATCTGCATGACCTGTCTAAGGTCGCGAAGGTGTTCTACATGGCGTAGTTTTCGGAGCGTCAACGTTTCCTGGGCATCTCATCTGCGTTTACTTTTAGGTCGTTTCCAGTTCTGGAGATGCGGATTAAGTCGTGATGTAATGCCCTGCATGCCCCACAAAGCCACATGCACGCAAGGCACTGATGTCCGCGGACGGCAAGGCAACGGTGCCCGCGGACAGCGCGCGCAAGGCCGGAAGTTCCTTCCGGAGGTCCAAGCGCTACGAGCAATTGCCGTGCTTGCGGTTGTTGCGTAGCATTTCCATCCCAAGTCCGCTCCAGGCGGTTTTGTTGGCGTAGACATCTTCTTTGTGATCTCAGGCTTTCTGATCACTTCGAAGCTTCTGCGTGACGCGGAAACCCACGGCAAAATCAACCTCGGCGAGTTCTGGGCTGCGCGCATCCGCCGCATCATGCCGGCGGCAACCGTGACGGCCGTCGCGATCATTATCGCGACGTTCATTTGGTGGCCTTTGGAACAGTGGAGACAGATGTCTCGTGAGGGCATCGCGAGTCTGTTGAGCGTCGTCAACTGGGTTCTAGCCTTCGATTCCGTGGATTATCTGGCTGAGGACAACGCTCCGACCGCGTTCCAGCACTATTGGTCACTCAGCGTTGAAGAGCAGTTCTACGTCGTGTGGCCGCTTCTTGTGGTTCTGGCGATCTGGTTGGCTCGGCGCACCAAGCTGTCTTTGCGGGCCTACGCGACCATCCTGTTCTCAGCAGTGATCGTCTCCTCGCTCGTGTGGGCTGAATATCTGGTTCGTTGGAGTGATCCTTCCGCGTACTTCGTCACGACCACTCGCGTGTGGGAGCTCGCCTTGGGTGGTTTGATCGCGGCTCTGGCGCCGTACATCCTCAAGGATGGCGTTGGCCGACGCGCGCGGGTATCCGGCGGTATTACGTGGCGCTCGCTGCTCGCGCTGGCGGGATTGGCGGCGATGTGCTGGTCGATTTTCGCGTACACACAGGAAACGCCGTTCCCTGGTGTGACCGCGCTTGTTTCCGTTGTGGGTGCCGCTGCGGTGATTATCGCGGGCCGTACGAGTGGCCCGCTTTCTCTCAACTGGCTGGTTGATTGGGCGCCGGTTCAGTGGATCGGCAAGATCTCCTTTTCGCTGTACTTGTGGCATTGGCCGGTGTTCCTGGCGTTCGGGCACATCGTTGGTCACAAGCCGTACTGGTGGCAAGCGATCATCCTCGTGTTGATTTCGCTGGTGTTCGCGCACCTTTCGTGGCGTTTCGTTGAGGAGCCGGTGCGCCAGTGGAAGCGTTTGAAGGTTTCGCCGGCGCCGGCCTGGATTGCAGGCGCTGTTGCAACGCTCGTTGCGGTTGCGGTGGCGTTTGCTCCGACCATGCGGGTTGATGCGATCACTAAGGAGCAGAAAGAGCTTGCCGCGGAACTGTTGAGGGGTGAAAAGGCGGAGTTTGGCGCTGGCGCTTGGGATCCGCTGGTTACTAAGGCTGAGGGTGACACGCTCGATGCGGGAGATCCGGACAGCCCGGGAGGCCGGTTGGTCACGGATGAGGAGCGCGTCGATGAGCTTCCGACGGCACTCACGTATGGCTCGGTGATTACACCTACCCCGGCAGAAGCCGAGGACGATTCCCGATCGGATAAAGAGTGTTTCGCGGCTAACCGCAAGACGTCCACACCACGCTGCGTCAAGGGCAAGGAAGACGGCAAGAAGACCATCGCGGTCGTGGGTGATTCCCATGCACGCATGCTTGTGGGTCCGCTTGAGGATTTGGCGAAAGACTTTGACTGGCGGATTATCACCTACACCAAGGCTTCGTGCCCGATGTCGCTTGAACCTCGCGAGCTGGCTAAGTCGAACGAGCGGTGTGTTGAACCGAATAAGAGGTCGATCGAGCAACTTCTTGAAGACAAGCCTGATGTGATCATCACGAAAAACTACTCTGCTTCAACATTCCATGGCGACGCGGTGGATGGTTTTGAACGTGCGTTCAAGGAGTTGCAGAAGAGTGGCGCGCAGCTTGTGGTGGTTCGGGATACCCCGATCCCGTCGCAAGATGACGGGGTCCCGCTTCCGCGCACGTGTGTTTCCGAGAACATGGATAGCCCGGAAGAGTGTGATTTCAGCGTAGATCAGGGTCTGCTGGATGACCCGGCGGTTGAAGCCGCCAAACGACTCGACGACGTGTACTTCGTGGACCTGACTGACTACTTCTGCACCAAGGACACATGCCCGGTGGTTGTTGGCAACACGCTGATCTACCGAGACGGCAACCACGTGGGTGAAACCTACATGAAAACCCTCGCCCCGATTCTGGAACGTCGCTTGCCTGAGGAACTGTTCTAGACGCTGTGTTCTAGGCGCTGTGTTCTAGACATTGAGCGCCGCACCGAGCCGTGGTGAGCGGGCCTCGCGAGCGTGAGCTTATCCACAGGGGATTACGTCCTCACCCGGACTATGGGTAGACTGGTTCTGTTGTCCTCTATCAAGTTTTGCTGGCAACCGCATCATGATGTGGGTTCCGGCAGGCCTGTACGCCCGGAAATATAGGGCAGGGGATATCGCAATAGAACCTCCTGGTACGGAAAGACCGTGCCCGTTTCATGTCCAAAGGAGGTGGGTTCACTTGCGTAACTACGAACTGATGGTGCTCGTTGACCCCGAGGTCGACGAGCGCACCGTTGAACCGACGCTCAACAAGTTCCTCGAGGTCGTAACCAACGACGGCGGAACCGTCGAGAACATCGACATCTGGGGTCGTCGCCGCATGGCCTACGAGATCAACAAGAAGGCTGAGGCCATCTACGCAGTGGTTAACTTCACCGCTGAGCCACAGACCGCATCCGAGCTTGACCGTGTTTTGGGCCTCAACGAGTCCATCATGCGCACCAAGATCATCCGCCCAGAGGACCAGCGCATCAAGTAAGCGCGCGTCCTACGCGGGCACAACCACGTTTAACGCTTAAAGCTAGGGGGAAACATGGCTGGAGAAACCATCATCACCGTGGTGGGTAACCTCACCGCTGATCCAGAACTGCGCTTCACGCCGTCTGGTGCCGCGGTAGCGAACTTCACGATCGCTTCGACTCCTCGCCTCTTCGACCGTCAGACCAACGAGTTCAAAGACGGCGAAGCCCTCTTCATGCGTTGCAGCGTATGGCGCGAACACGCCGAAAACGTGGCGGAATCGCTGACCAAGGGCATGCGCGTCATCGCCCAGGGTCGTCTGCGTGCCCGCAGCTATGACGATCAGAACGGCAACCGCCGTACCGCATGGGAACTCGAGGTCGACGAGGTCGGCCCGGCCCTGCGCTACGCAACCGCGCAGGTCTCCCGCAATCAGCGTGGAGGCAGCGGTGGCGGCAACCAAGGCGGCTTCGGTGGCAACACCGGCGGCGGTTTTGGTGGCGGCAACCAAGGTGGCGGCTTCGGCGGCCAGCAGCAGTCCCAGGGCGGCGGCGGAGACTGGGGAGCACCTCAGCAATCTCCAGCTAACGACCCGTGGGGTAACTCTGGCGGCTCAAGCGACTGGGGTGCAAACCCTGGCCAGTCCGCACCACCGTTCTAAATCGTTCCAATCCAACATCCATCCCGCAGCTAAAACTGCGGGCTCCAAAACAAACTAAGGAGCTCCACGATGGCTAAGCCTGAAATTCGCAAGCCTAAGCCTAAGGCCAACCCGCTCAAGGCCGCCGACATCGAGGTCATCGACTACAAAGATGTCGCCCTTCTTCGCAAGTTCATCTCTGACCGCGGCAAGATCCGCGCTCGTCGTGTAACTGGCGTGTCCGTGCAGGAGCAGCGCAAGATCGCTCAGGCGATCAAGAACGCGCGCGAAGTCGCTCTGCTTCCCTACTCCGGCGCTGGCCGCGGCTAAGCAAGAAGGAGGAGAGAAGAAACATGGCAAAGCTTATTCTCACGCATGAGGTAACCGGCCTGGGTGCTGCTGGCGACATCGTCGAAGTACGCGACGGCTACGCACGCAACTACCTGCTGCCACGCGGCTACGCGATCATCTGGACCAAGGGTGGCGAGAAGGACGTCGAGTCCATCAAGGCCGCTCGCGAGGCCCACCGCGTAGCGAACCTCGAAGAAGCACAGAAGATCGCTGAAGCACTCAAGGCTGCAGAGATCCGCATCGAGGTTAACGCTGGCGAGTCCGGCCGCCTCTTCGGTACCGTCAAGCAGGCCGACGTTGCAGCAGCAATCGAGGCTCAGGGCCTGGGCAAGGTCGACAAGCGCACCATCGAGATCGCACAGCAGGTCAAGACGACCGGCCACTACAAGGCCACCGTCCGCCTGCACGAAGACGTTCTCGCGAACACCACGCTGCACGTTGTTGCAGCGCCAAAGGGCAAGTAACACCGAGCATTAGCGCACTGCGCAGGCTCGGAGATTACGAACTCTGAAGCACACGCGAACGCCGTCACCCCATCCGGGTGGCGGCGTTCGTCTCATTAAATGAATTAAACGACACATCCAGTTGCAGGCCCTGCGCCGAACTGTTTATCGTTTAAAGCACGAATCATGAGTACGGATTTTTAGGCCCTGGCTAATCCGTCGGCAACCCTCTCGCGTAGGTGGGGTGCCCCAGGTGACGATTCGGCCGTCGGGAATGCCGACGGCAAGCTGCGCCGGCCATAGTGGACGGCCGTAACCGCGAAGGATGAATCGCCATGTCCCTGACCCATACTTTCGACCAGGCAACCCTGCGTACCGCATTCGACCGATTCCCAGTAGGGGTCGCAGCCCTGTGCTCGCGGGTAGGTGGACGCCACGAAGGCATGGTCACCTCGAGCTTCGCGGTTGGAATCTCTTATGATCCTGCGCTCGTCTCGTTCTCTGTCCGCAACGAATCCCGCACGTGGCAGCGCCTCAAGCACGGCTACCGCCTTGGCGTCTCGGTCCTCGCCGATGAGCACCGCCAGGTCTGCTATCAGCTGGCCTCCCGCGACGAAACCAAGCGTTTCAACGGCCTCGACGTAACCCTGGCAGACTCCGGCGCTCTGTTCCTGGACCGCGCTGCACTGTGGCTGGAAACCTCGGTCTACGACACCGTGCCGGCAGGCGACCACACCATCGTGCTCCTGAAGGTTCACGCGGTATCCCAGGGCGAAGACCACGGCGAACCGATCGTGCTGCACGGCAAGACGTTCCACGACCTCGCGCAGGTGCGAGACCGCGAACTCGTGACGGCGTAACGGCCTCGAGCCCGGTGCCACATGCTTGAGCGGAACACCTAAATAGGCTTATAGCTTAGAAATAATCAGTCAAATCCCGTTTCACATATGCATAGGGTTAAGCCATGGAGAAAAAACATTTAGCCCTCACGTCCGTAGCTGCCCTCGCGCTGGCTTTGTCCGCATGTGGCACTCCAGCGGAGGACAATAACTCCTCCAACGAGAGCGAAACTCAGCAGACTCAGGATGCCACCCAGAACACTGAGTCTGACGACATGGAATCGCAAGACACCAGCGATGACATGGATGACGCTGACGACAGCGACGACGCCGCGGCACCTACCAAGGGCGGCAGCAAGGACAACGCCCTCAAGGCGATCGACACCGCCGAAAAGGAAATCGGCGGTAAGGTCGTTGACCTCGACTGGGACGACGACAAGAGCGGTTGGGACGTAGAAGTCGTCAAGGGCAACAAGAGCCACGAGATCGAGATCTCCCCTGACGGCTCTAAGATCACCAACCGCGATGAAGTTGAAGATGTAGACAGCGACGACCGCCGCGAATACGACGCGATCAAGGTCGACATCCGCAAGGCGATCGAAACCGCCCTCAAGGACACCCCAGGTGGCCTCGATGACGTCAGCGTTGACGAGGAACAAGGCCAGATCATGTGGGAAGTTGATGTCTATCCAGAGGGCGGCGGCTCCGATGTAACCATTTACATCGACGTCAAGAGCGGCAAGATCCTCAAGAAGGACAGCTAAATACGCGCAACCTCGCCACGTAACGAGGCGCGATCAGCTGAGCACGGCTACCTGGCCGCAACGGCATCGAACGCGGACACCACCTGGCGGACATCCCGCTGAGGGTCACGCGAACGAGCCAAAGCACGCACCAATGCGACCCCAGCAACACCAGTGGAAGCTAACGCGGCAGCGTCCTCAGGGCGCACATCGCCGATAGCAACCACAGGCACACGGGAAGCGGCAACAAGCTGAGGATAACCGTCAACACCAATCGGGGAACGACCCGAATCCTTCGTGGGGGTGGGCCTGAAAGGGCCCGCCCCCACATACGTTAGAAGATCCGACCACTCGTTGGCTTTCTCGATGAGCTCGAGCGTGCCAGTGGTCAGCCCGACGATAGCTTCCGGGCCCAACAGCGCACGAACATCCGGAACCGGAAGATCATCCTGCCCCACATGCACACCATGCACGTGAGCACCCCGCCGCATCGCCGCAGCGGCAACCTCAACCGAATCATCCACGACCACACGAGTTGCAGGATTCGCGGCCTCAACCGCCTGAGCCACCGCTAGCGTCGCCTCGAGCAGCTCTCGCGCGGGCACGTTCTTAACCCGAACCTGCACGATGCCCGCCCCAGCCGCCGCACACTGCGCGGCTAACGCGGGAACGGAACGGTCAAAACCCGCCGTGACCATATAACAACGAACGTCAACAGGTGTCGCGCTACCGGTCGAAACGTTCATGCCCAGCACCTCCCACACGGTACAGGGCTCCTACACGATACAAGGCATCCAACAAAGCGACCCGGAACGACCCCGGGCCACCACGCGGAGGCGAAGCAGCCGCGGCGGTATCGGTCGCCCCCGCGGCGACCTCCGCCGCGGCAATCTCAGCGGCACGAGCGAGCCACGCGCTCGCACCCACCGCGGCAACCCACGGCTCAACGCCAGCGCCCACGCACGCCGCGATCAACGCGCCATGCAAACAGCCCGTGCCCGTCACATGAGTCAGGAGCTCATTGCCACCCGCCACCTCGCAGAACGCACCATCCTCAGCCGCAACCACATCCACGGCACCCGAGACCACGACCACCGAACCCACACGCCGAGCAAGTTGCGAGGCCCACGCGCGCACCACATCGGAAGCCACAGGCCCCGCATCAGCACCCCGGCCGGTGAAGCCAGCGCCACTGAACCGCGCGTCGCCATCCACAACACCCGCGAGCGCCACAATCTCAGACGCATTGCCGCGAATCACACGCGGAGCGGAACCGCCGGGCCGCAACAACTCGCCAGCCAGCCGCGTGCGCACCGGGGCCAACCCCACTGCCGTGGGATCCAAAACCCACGGCACGTCATGCCGCCCGGCAGCATCAACAGACGCCGGAATCCCGCGCGCCCCGGCCTCGCTCAACGTCCCCATATTCACCAGCAACGCATCAGAATGCGCGGTCATCGTGGGAGCCTCCGCAGGCGTCTCCGTCATCAACGGCCGGGCACCCGCGGCCAGCAAGCCATCGGCAACCATGTTCAGAGACACCGCGGCACTAATGCAATGCACCAACGGAACCCGTCCGCGGACCGCATCCACACACGCGGCCATGTGTTCTCCCGTATCCACAAGACTCACGTCGCCAACTCCTCACTCGAACGCTGCGCAGGACCCAGAGCCGCGCCCACACCTACCAAAACCGCACCCACACACAACACAGCAACTACGGAAGCCTGCGCACCCATCACACCGGACACAACAGGCAGCCAGAGTGGATACAGCATCGGCAGAATCAACGAAAACGAGTACGCAACCCCATAGCCCGTAGACCGGACCCGAGCCGGAAACGCCTCAGAAATATACGCGGCAACAGGGCCATACGCAGAAACCGTCGCAACCTGAGCCACGGCAGCCCACGCGGCCGCAGCACCAACCGAGGACGCAGAGACGGCGCACCACCACGCGCCAACACCCACAGTCCCGGCGAGCAACGCCCACGTGACAAAGAACCGGCGGCGACCAATCCAAGTTGAGACGTGGCCAAGCACCGCCATCGCAAGAGCCTGAGCAACAGAGGCCACGCCCATCGCCAACGCGATGGCACCGGCATCCAGGCCAGCGTTGGTAGCCGTAGCGGAACCGCTAGCGGTGTTGGAAGCAGAAGCGGCAGCGGAACCAATATGAGCGGGCAAGACCAAAACCGTCGCGACCGTCATGCACCACAAGCCGGAAAGCAGAACAAAGATCTGCCAGAAACGGCCAGCGAACCGCCCGGCCACGACGTCGACGACGCGTCCGGCCCGCTGATGCGCGGCACGCTGAGCATGCTTGCCGAGATGTGCGGGTGCAGAATCCTCAACATAGAAACGGTAAAAGACGTACATGCCGAGCGATGCCAGGGCGGCGAATGCGAACAACACCCGCCAACCCCACACCGCGTAAGCATCGGGGCCCAACAGAGACAACATCATCGCAGTCGCGAACGCGATCGAAGCCTGAGCCCACGGCGCCATCGACAAAATGAGCCCCGAAAACCAGCCCCGCAAACGGGGAGGAGACCACTCCATCGCCAGCGGGATCGCGGCTGAATACTCACCCGCGATGAAAACCCCACCCACGAAACGGGCCGCCACCACGGCAACGAACGTCCACACGCCCCACACCTGGTGGGTCGGAACCAGCGCGATCGCGGCCGCGCACACCGCCGTGCCTAAAAGTGCGAGCCTCGTGGTGCGGGTTCGCCCCCACTTGTCAGATATGCGCCCGAATACCAGCCCACCCACGGGACGGCCGAGCAGCATCGCAATCACGACGGCAGCACCCGCGCCCGCGCCGGTGGTAGCGCTCGCCGCAGGACCGGCCAGAACTTCGAGGGCAGGGGCCAGCGCGATCACCGGCAGAAACATGTGGATGTTGTCCACCCAGTTACCCACGACCCCCGCTTGGAGGGCGGCCTTCGCACGTGGTGGGAAATTCTTATTGGGGTGTGAAGGCGCGGAGTGTGGACGTGTGGCGTTTGCTTGTGCTTGGAATGTCACCTCGAGCCACCGCCCTTGCGAGCGCCCGAGCCGAGCTGGAGCGGGAGATGAGGCTGAGGTACCTGAGGCTGGGGCATGTGCGGCTGGGGCATGGCGGCACGGACGTGGTGGAAATGATCCATAGGGCCGCTGACGGGCGGGTCTTGCCCGAGCGTGACATCGAGGCGCTCGCCGTGAGAGATCGCGTGGTGCAGCCAATCGCTGGCCCATGCGAGCGCTCGGGCAGGAGCATCTCCCGCGGCTAAACGCGTGGTGAGCGCAGACGCGAGCGTACATCCCGTGCCCTGGGTTGCCGAGGACTCAACGCGTTGAGTGTGTATCGCGATGGGCTCGGCGCCGGACTCGATCCAGTAGTTTGTGGTCTGCTCAGAATCCAGGTGGCCGGTCTTAGCGATCACAACATTCCCGTGCCGCTCGGTCCACGCTCGTGCCTGATTGCACACGTCGATGTGGGTCTCGGCGTGGCTCGAATCGGTTAGTTCCGCTAACTCGAGGGCGTTCGGGGTTATGACGTCCGCGGCAGCGCAGAGCGCCGCAACCTCAGGGAAGGCCTCGGGCGCAATCAGGGCGGTTCCGCTGCTTGAGATCATGACCGGATCAACCACGATCAGCTGTGGTCTCGCTTCGCTGAGCCATTCAGCCACAGCCTGGACGTTCTCTGCGGTGCCGAGCATTCCAATCTTGACCGCATCGATGCGCGCATGTTCCGCGATGGCATCCAGTTGAGCGCGCACTACGGCCGCGCTCATGTGTTCGATGTGGGTCACACGCGAACTGTTCTGCGCCAGCACCGCGGTGGTCACGGGGAGCGCATATCCGCCAGCGGCATGAATGCTTTTGATGTCGGCAGCGGAACCAGCGCCGCCGGTCGGATCTGTTCCGGCGATCGTGACGACGCATGGAACAGTGTTTCGGTGAGACGCGCGCTGGGCGCCGGAGGTCGATGCGCCGGGAGAAAGTGGGCGCACGGAGGTATGCATTTGGGGGACATCCCTTCGCTAGTGCGAACTAGATCAGGTTCAACGGGTGTGATCTCAGCACCTCAGTGGGTGCACCCCGTGTCGGGAGAACACTATGCCACACATTTCCGGTGCGGACCGCCTCGGAGTCTTCGCTGAGGTAGCGGCAGACACATTGTGTGCACTTGTGTCAAACCTTCAACCTCTACTTGGGTGAGTCTGTGGGTAAGTTCCAAAAACCTGTGGATAACTTTTATTTTCGGATGTGTACCGCGTGGATATCTGTCTTGTCAACATGAGAGTTGAGCTTGAAGGTTGGGGAAAAGTTTTTAGCGGAATTGTCCGATCCACAAGCAAAAACCGCGGAATCATGCGGGAGTTTCCGCATCATAGGTTGGAAACCCCCAGACTTATCCCCAAGTTATCCACAGATGTGGTGGATATCCACCGGTGTGTTCCACAATTGTCCACACAGGATCCCCAAGCCCTGTGGATAACTCGGCTTGCTATGTGGGTTTTTCGCCCTACACTTGCGTGAAGACGGTACCTGCGTGAAGCAGAGCCACGGTAGTGAAGCCAAGGTAGTGAAACAGGGTCAAGCTAGTGGCTGAGGTGGGCTGGAGGAGCACAGTGGATCAATACAGCGATTCCCAATACAACGATGCAGGTGCGTCATCTGCAGGTGGCTCGTCGCTTTCGGAGCGTGTCCCACCCCAGGACCTCGCAGCGGAACAGTCTGTTTTGGGCGGCATGTTGCTCTCACAGGACGCGATCGCTGACTGCGTTGAGATCCTGCGCTCATCGGACTTCTACAAGCCGGCACACTCGACCATTTTCGACGCCATCACGGATCTCTACGGCCGCGGTGAGCCAGCGGACGCCGTGACGGTTTCGAGCTACCTCACCAAAAATGGGGACCTCAACCGGGCCGGCGGTGCGGCGTACATCCACGAGGTCATCCAGTCCGTCCCGACCGCCGCGAACGCGAGCTTCTACGCGGAAATCGTGAGGGAGCGCGCGATCCTGCGCCGCCTCGTCTACGCGGGTGACCGCATCACGCAGATGGCCTACGCCGCAGACGGCGAGGTCGATGCGATCGTCAACGATGCCCAGGCCGAAGTCATGCAGGTCGCTGAACGCCGGACCGCCGAAGACTACGTCGTGCTCTCTGACATCATGGAGCACACGGTCGATGAGATCGAGGCCGCGGGGCAGAAATCGGGCGACGAAATCACGGGCGTGCCATCGGGTTTCTATGAGCTCGACGAACTCACCCAGGGCTTCCAGGGCGGCCAGATGATCGTTGTCGCGGCCCGCCCAGCGGTCGGTAAGTCGACGTTCGCCCTCGACATCGCGCGTTCCGCCGCGATCAAGAACAACATGACGACCGTGTTCTTCTCGCTTGAAATGGGCCGTTCAGAAATCGCGATGCGCCTGCTTTCAGCTGAGACCGCCATCGGGCTCCAGAATATCCGTAAAGGCGACATGCAGGACAGCGACTGGGCCAAGGTCGCCCGCACCCTGCCGGAGCTCAACAGCGCGCCGTTCTTCATTGACGATTCACCGAACATGACGCTCATGGAGATCCGCGCGAAGTGCCGCCGCCTCAAGCAGCAGCACAACCTCAAGCTCGTGGTTCTGGACTACCTGCAGCTCATGTCCTCGGGTAAGCGCGTCGAATCGCGTCAGCAGGAAGTCGCTGAGTTCTCACGTGCGTTGAAGCTTCTAGCTAAGGAGCTCGAGGTCCCGGTGATCGCGCTATCGCAGCTCAACCGTGGCTCCGAACAGCGCACCGACAAGCGCCCCCAGGTGTCCGACCTGCGTGAATCTGGTTCGATTGAGCAGGACGCCGACATGGTCATTTTGCTGCACCGCGAAGACATCTACGACAAGGAATCGCCGCGAGCCGGTGAGGCCGATGTGATCGTCGCGAAGCACAGAAACGGTCCAACGAAGACGATTGTGGTCGCGTTCCAGGGCCACTACTCCCGCTTCAGCAACATGGCCTACGAATCCAGCGACGCCGGAATCTAGCTTCGGTAGCGACGTGGTCAGAGGGTAGCGGCGCGGTTAGCGCGGCGTGACCTCGCGACGCGGCGGCCGCTTGGTCTTCACGTCGCGACCCGCCTGAGTGGTCTTGCGTGGATCTGCGCCCGTCGTCTGCGTCTTTGTCGTCTGGGCTTTCGTGGTTTTCTTGCGAGGCTTCTTGAGCTTCGGCCGCCACTTGACGCGGCGGCGAGGCTCGATGCCCGGCATCTTCTTCGCAAGAGCCGAAGGACCGCGTGGGCGCTCGCCGAGTTTGATGAACACCACGCCGGCGAGGATCGCGGCGCCACCCACGAATTGGACCACGGCGAGCGTCTCACCCAAGAGCCACCACGCGACCAACGCGGCGAACAGAACCTCGGTCAGGTTCACGAACGAGCCGACGCCCGCGCCCATGAGCCGCAAGCCCACCACGCCAAGAACGTACGCGGCGACCGTGAAAACAATGATGATGGCGTGGGCGAGGAACCACGGGGCGTTCCATTGGCCTAGCGCGGCAGCATCGGTGGTCGCTTTCCACGGAAGCAAACCGAGCACCACAAACGGGACGGTGCCGATAGCGCCAACCGCGAAACCCAACCCAGTGAGCGCAGTCGACGGGATCTTGACCGAATCGTTCGCCGAAATCAAGAAGTACACTGCCAGGCACACCGCCGAGGCCAAGCCCATGATCACGCCTAGCGCATCCAGCGCATCGGAACCTTCACGGACCACAGCACCCACATCGAGCACTGCAACCAAACCGATCATCGAGATCGCAAGCCCAAAGAACGTCAACCCCGAAGGGCGGGCCTTAGTGCGAGCCCACAGCCAAAACACGATCATCATGGGCGCGGTCATCTCAAGCAGGATCGCGACCGTCACGTTGAGGCGTTCAACAGCAACGAAATAGGTCGCCTGAACGCCCGTCATCGAGAACAGACCGAACGCGACAATAAGCCGCCAGTGCGCACGGACCTCGCCCCATTTGCCGCGCAACTGAATCAGCGTGGGAATCAGGAGGACGAGTGCGCAACCAGTGAGTCTCACCAACGTCACGGAGCCAGGTGACCAGCCAGAACCATACAGCGCTTTGCCTACCGGGCCGGGAAGGGCGAACGCGAAAGATGACGCCAAAGCGAAGACGAGACCAACAAGGAATTTTGGTTGCACAAACACCTCCTAGTTATCGAGTGAATCTATGAATCAGCCTAGGAAAAATGCTGGATACCCTGGAAATCAGAGCAAAATTACGCAAAGCTAGTGTCTCATTAGAACCTCATCTACATGTAGGGACTGGCACATGTTTAGCAAGACGAAGACCGCACGACGCACACTCGCAACGATGGCCGTGGCTCCACTGCTCGCAGTGTCGCTTGTCGGTTGCGGCGATAAGAACGGCGGCGGGGAGCCGAGCCCGGAGCCTTCGCAGAGTCAGGAGTCGCCGAGCCCGCAGTCTCCGAGCCCCCAGTCTCCGAGCCCGCAGTCTCCGAGCCCGCAGTCGCCGAGCCCGCAGACTACCGGTGCGGCGAAGGCAGACCCGAAATTCCTGGAGTTCATGAAGAACAACGTCAGCTCTGACTACCAGGTTGTGGACCTTGGGCCACACTTGCAGAAGCGCGATGTGGGTGCGGGTGACCTCGTTAACAAGTGCCCAGCCGTGATCTATGGTGCGGCGGACCTCGCCAAGGATGGCGCTCAAGTGGTTTCCGCTACGCAGTCATCGCCAAAGCAAAAGGCTGTGACTGTGCTGATGTACCCATCGGCCGACAAGGCGAATGCCGCCCTCGAACAGGTCAAGCAAGAAATGGCTAACCCTGAATGCCATACGGTCCCAGTCAATGGGACCAACATCAGTGCGAAGCCGATCACGGACTCGCACGGCTTTGATAACTATGTGGGCATCTCGATGGACGTTAACGGCACCAAGGTCGAGAACCTGTTCACGACCAAGGGCCAGTTCCTGGTGCTCATGATCGGCGACCTCAACGGGGTAACCCCGGACGCTAAGAAGGTTTACGACGCCCTGCCAACGTCGTAATCCGCGGGGCCGGTTCCGGATCGGCGTCGGTCCGGATCGGCGCCGGTTCAGGATCGGGGTAGGTGCTGGGGCACGGAAAGGAAAGCCACATGTCACAGCGTGTATCCAACCGCTCGGTTGCGTATCGCTCAGTTGCCGTGTTCGCTTTGCCGGCGGTTCTAGCGGCAGCGCTCGTGGGCTGCTCCAATAAGGGCAACGACGGCGTCGAGGCGTCTGCGGACGCAAGCCAGTCGCAACCAGCGACGCCGGAGCCTGCACAGAGCGAGTCAGCGCCGAGTGAGTCGAGTGAAAGCGCGTCGCAAGACGCGAGCAACACCCCGAGTAACCCGCTACCGGATAAAGGCTCGGAGCGTTCCGGCTACCCGGCTGATCCGCACTTCATGCAGTTTGTGAAGGGGAAGCTCGGCGACGGCTATGAGACTCAGGACGCCAAAGAGTTCTATGAGCAGGCGGAGCATGGCGATAGCCCGCAGCTGGGTCAATGCGACATCCTGCTCAAGGGCTTGCAGGCCACGGTGACGAAGGACAGCCAGGCGGTTATCGCGCTGAAACTTCCTGAACGTTCAAGCACGGTTGCGGTTCAGGCGTACACCGCGCCAGAAACCGCATCCAAGCCGGCCGAATCTATTGAGCAGCTCAAGAAGGAACTGAGCAATCCTGCGTGCGCCAAGCTTGAACTCGGGGACGTCAAGGTCAAGACGAGCCAGGTGAAAGACACCCTCGGCTTCAAGGGCGGCGTCCGGGTACGCCTTGAAGTAGAAGGCGAAGATGCGCAGGCGAACAACCTGTACGTCTCTAAGGGAACCCACCTCATGGTCATGGTGGGCGACCTGGAGACGATCGCCGCTGACGGCAAGAAGGTGTACGACGCACTCCCATAACGATATGAAACAGCAACCCGTTCACGTCCGGCATAAAGTCGATGCGGACAAGCCTGCACAACAGCGTGCATCGAAACAGCGCACGCCGAAACGGCGCAGGCGTTCGCTCGCGGTCGTCGCGTTTGGGACGGTTATCGAGTGGTATGACTTCTCGATTTTCTTCTACGTTTCCACGCAACTGACGCGCACGTTCTTCCACGGTGATTCGAACTCTCTTCTACTGACGCTCGGCGTTGGCGCTGCAGGGTTCCTCTTCCGCCCGTTGGGAGCCATGGTTTTCGGGCACCTGGGCGAGCGCATCGGGCGCAAACAAGCCCTCGTGATCTCCGCTGTGCTGATGGCGGTAGCGATGTTCGGCATCGCCGTCCTACCCGGCTACGACGTTCTCGGCGTGTGGGCTGGGATCCTGCTCGTGACCCTGCGGTGCCTCGCAGGGTTCTCAGTGGGTGCTGAATACACCGGGATCATGGTGTACCTCATGGAGTCCGCGAAACGGAACCGGCGTGGTGTTGCCGCGAGCTGGGCCGCAGCGAACTCCGAGCTTGGGTCGCTTCTCGCGGTGGGTGGTGCCGCGCTGTTGGCGCACTGGCTCACGGCAGACCAGATGGACAGCTGGGGTTGGCGCGTCCTGTTCGTTGTGGGCGGGCTCCTAGCGGCCGCGATGATTCCGCTTCGGCGCTTCATGGAAGAGACGGAGACGTTCGAGAAACTCAAGCAAGCAGGGGTAGCTCAGCGGCGGAAGGGTTCGCCGCTGATCGATGTTCTGAAGCATCAACCCAAGGCTGTTCTGTTTGCGTTCCTGTTCTCTTCGATCGGTTCGGTTACGTACTTCCTTAACATCACGAACGTCCCGACATATCTCGAATCCACCGCCGAGGTTTCGAATCAGCTGGCCCTGAACCTGGGGGCTATTGCGGCGGTCGCAGCGATCATTGCGACCCCATTCATCGGTTTGCTTTCGGACAAGTTTGGGCGCCGCGCCATGACGCTCACGCTCGGGCTCGTGCTGCTGGTGACGACTCTGCCGGCGTACCTGTTGCTCGCGGGCACCGGCAATGCAGGTGCAGTAACGGGTGTTGCTCTGCTCGCGGTTCCGGCGGCGGGGTGGTCCGCGATCGGTGCGGCGGCGATCCCTGAGCAGTTCAGTGCGCTGGGGCGTTTCGCTGGGATGGCAATCGGCTACAACATCGCGACCGTGCTGTTCGGCGGGTTCTCGCCGCTGGTTGCTGCAGCGCTCATCGACGTGACCGGCAACCAGTTCGCCCCGGCCTACTATGCGACCGCGATTGTGGTTCTGTTCGGGATTCCGCTCATGTGGCTCATGCGAGACATGGCGGGCAAGTCACTTGAGGAAGTGGACCGGGACCCTGTGCTGAGACGGGCTAGAGCTGAGAAAGGCCGGGGCTAAACCCCCGCACCGAAAGCCCCGCGCTGAAGAAACCCAGGTGAACCCCGTTTAGACATTGTTGAACAATCTGGTGCACTATAGGTGGGTACTACTGCCAACCTGAGTGAGCCGTCCTCCGTGAACAACCCGCCAGCGCACACCCCAGAGGTGAGCGACCTAGCTGAGAACCGCATCGTCATGGACCGTGTGTCCGTTGAATACGATGACCGGCGGGTTCTTGACGACATCTCGCTCACGCTGAGTGAGCAGCGCATCGCGATCATCGGGCTCAACGGTTCCGGCAAGTCCACGCTCGTGAGGCTCATCAACGGCCTCGTGATGCCCACGTACGGCCGCGTCACGGTGGGTGGCGTATGCACGATGAAGGAAACCAAGCAGGTGCGCCGCCGCGTTGGGTTCGTGTTCCAGAATCCCGCGAACCAGATCATCATGCCCACGGTGGGTGAGGACATGCTGTTTGGCCTCAAGAACATCGGGATCCCTAAAGCTGAGCGTGTTGAGCGGGCGCGGGCAACGCTTGCGCAACTGGGCATGGGGAACTTCTACGACCGTGAAACGCACGCGCTGTCCGGCGGTGAGCAGCAGATGATCGCGCTGGCTTCCGTGCTCACGATGCGCCCCGAAACGATCATTTTGGACGAACCGACCACGATGCTGGACTTGCTGAACCGGCACCGGATGCGGTCGGTGATTGCCGGGCTTGCTCAGCGCAGCATTGTGGTGACGCATGATTTGGAGCTTGCGGCCGATGCGCAACGGGTTTTGGTGGTGCACGAGGGCCGGATTGTTGAGGATGGGGCCCCGGAGGACAGCATCGCGGCGTACCGCAGGATGTGTGAGCTGTGAGTAGTTCGTATTCGTTGATTCAGGCGGGTGCGGCCCCGCAGAATCCTGGGGTTCTGGAGCGGCTTCCGGCGGGGTTTAAGTTCGCGGCGCTGTTCGTTTTGAGCATCGTGACGTATTTGATCCCGTGGATGGGCGTGCAGCTCGGCCTGCTGGTTGCAGCGTTTCTGATTGCTTTGCTTCCGCGGGTTCCGTTCATGCGGCTTGTGAAGTCGCTGCTGTTTTCGGTGATGATCGTGGGGCTTGTTGTGGCGATCATGGCGTGGCAACAGGACCTCGCGCGCGGCATCCACTTTGGTATGCGCCTGTTGACGCTGGTTTTGCTTGCGTTCGCGGTGACCGCATCGACCACGTTCCCGCAGATGTTGCGGGTTTTCGAGAAGATTGTGGCCCCTCTGCGGTGGGTTGGGGTCAACACGGAGAACATTTCGATGGCGATGGCGTTGACCGTCCGCTTTGTTCCGCACCTGATGGGGATGTACCGGGAGGTCCGTGAGGCGCAGATCGCTCGCGGCTTGGAGCGGAACGCGGTCGCGTTGATTGTTCCGTTGATTTTTCGCACGTTGAAAACGTCTGAACAGGTGGCTCAAGCACTTGATGCCCGCTCGTTCAACACTCAAGAGAGAGGAAATCGTAAACGATGACGACGACTGTGGCAGGTGAGCAGGTACGTAACGCTCGCCGTTCAAACCCGACGCTGGATGTGGTTTTGGTGGCGATGTTCGCCGCGCTGACCGCTGTTTTGGGTCTGATGCCGCCGATCACGGTGGGTGTTTTACCGGTGCCGATCACGCTGCAGACGTTGGGCGTCATGCTCGCGGGTGCTCTGCTTGGTCCGTGGCGTGGCGCGCTTTCGCAGGTTTTGCTGATCGCGCTGGTCGCGGCTGGTTTGCCGCTGCTGTCGGGTGGTCGCGGCGGCCTGGGTGCGTTGATGGGTCCGACGGGCGGCTACATTTTCGGTTGGATCCTCGGTGCGTTCGTGATCGGTTTGATGACGGTTGCGCTGTATAACCGTGCTCGTGCGGGCTGGATCAACGCGGTGAGCGTGTTCGTTGCGTGCGTTGTGGGTGGTGTCCTGGTTGTGTACCTCGCGGGTTCGACGTGGCTCACCGTCACGACTGGCCTCAACTTTGGCACCGCCATCAAGGGCAACGTCGTGTTCATGCCGGGCGACACGGCTAAGGCTGTCATCGCGACCGTGGTTGCTGTGATTGTGCATCGTTCGTACCGCGGCCTGCTCGCGAAGTAGGCGGATAGCGGCGGCCGGTCGTTGCGGCCGGCCGCCGTCGCCTCCCGCTGCGGAGGCATGAGTGCAGCGGAGGCATGAGTGCAAGAATTGCTGTATGCCTGAATTGACGCTCCAGAACTACGCTGAACCGTTCGCGAAGGTTGTGATCGACAACCTCACAACCGAGTTCCCGTACGCCGCGCACCACGTGCAGCGGGACGAAACGGACCTGCTGCAGCCGCGGCAGATGCATCCGGCGTTCGCTAACTCGTTCGACTGGCATTCCAGCGTGCACATGCATTGGCTGGGCACGCAGCTGGTTGAGCATGTGAGCGCTGACGCCGCGGCCTGCATCGTGGGCTTGCTGCAGAAGCACCTGACCGCGGAGAACATGCGGGTTGAGGCCGAGTACGTGGCCGTGAACCCGTCGTGGGAGCGCCCGTATGGGTGGGCGTGGGCCGCGCAGCTGGTCGATGCGCTGTATGAGTCCCGCGTTCCGGAGCTGGCCGCGCTCGCCGAGGGTGCCCGGCCGCTGCTGGATGCGGTTATGGATGCGGTGCGGGCGTGGCTGCCTGCGATGCCGGAGCCGGTCCGTCACGGTGTTCACTCGAATACGGCGTTCGGTATGCGGCGGTTGATGTTGGTTGCCCGGCGGCGGGGTTACGCGGACGTCGCGGAGCTGATCACTGAGCATGCGCGGCGCTTCTACGCGGACGATGCGCGGTGGCCGTTCGCGTACGAGCGTTCCGGCCACGACTTCCTCTCCGCCGGCATGTGCGAAGCGGACCTCATGTGTGAGGTTCTGGCGGCCGATGCGGAGGGTGAGCTTGCCGGCTGGCTTCCGGGGTTCATGGCTGAGCTCGCGGAGGACGCCCGCTCACGCACGGCCGACACTGCCCAGTTGCCGCGGGTTTTGCAGGCGGTCGCCCCTATCGATGCGAGCGACGGCCACCAGTCCCACCTGGACGGGCTGGGTCTCACGCTCGCGGCCTCGGGCCTGCGTGTAGCGTGGGCGTTGGACGCGCTCGATGCGGAACCAGAGCTCGCGGCGGCGTTGCGTGATGCGGCACCTCAGCTGATGCGCAACGGCTTGGCCGCGGCGACCACAGACGAGTTCATGGCCTCGCATTGGCTCGCGACGTTCGGCTGGGAGGCGCTCGCCGAGCTGAGCCGGCCAGATCTAGTCGGCGAGTAGCCCGTTGGCGCGGAGGCTCGCGGCGAGCTCGTCATTGCTTGGCTCCACGAGGTGCGAGTCGTCAGGGAACACGACCACCGGGATGTTCTTCCGCCCGGAGATCTCTTCGGCGACGTCCGCCATGTCTGGCTGTGCGACGAGGTCGATGTAGTTGAACTCGATGCCGTGTTCGTTCATGAACGCCTCTGCGCGGCGGCAGTCTTTGCACCAGTCGGCGCCGTACATCGTCACGGTTTTCACGTTTTGCTCCATGCCTTCAGTGTAGGAGGGTTCGCCGGGAGTGTAGAGAAGGGCCCCGGGGATCAGTTCAGTTTGTTGAACTGATCCCCGGGGCCTTCTTGTTTTCCCGAAAGCGTTAGCTTGCGGTGTTAGTTGCTCGCGATGTTAGTTCTCCTCGCGGGCTCCGCCGTTGCGGCGTACGGCGAGGGTGGCTGCACCGCCGAGGACCATCGCCGCGGCAGCGAGCGTGATCCACGAGGCGACGTCCGCACCCGTGTTCGCGAGGTTGCCGCCACCCGTGCTCGAGCCGGCATCCACGCCCGGTGCCGGAGTAGTTGGTGCCTCACCCGATGGAGCTGCATCGGTTGGATCAGCAGACGGTTCCTCGCCCGGAGCTGGGTCCTCGGTAGGTGCCGGGGTTGGATCCTCAGTCGGTGCTGGGTTCTCGGTTGGCACTGGGGTCGGTTCATCGCCTGGAGGCGGCGTTGGGCAGATCGTCTTGAGGGTGCCTTCGCGCAGTGAGATGTCGTCGGTGTTGTTGTCGTCAGCGTAGAACACCGGAACCGCACCGTCCTTGCACTGGCTGATGTCAGCGATCGCAACGCCTTCGTTCGCGTAGTTCTGGGTTTCGCTTGGGCGGTTCATAACCTGCGCGACAGTCAGCTTGCCGGCGGATTCAGCGGAAGCGGACTTCATCGTGGCCGTCTCAGCGCCGGCATCTTCGCCTTCGCCGTACTCAGGGGTGAGGACCGCGATGCGGCCTTCGCACGCGTCGTCGCAGATGGCCCACAGCTGGTCGCGTTCAGCATCGAACTGGACTTCGGCGACAACGTCGAGGCCAGTTTCGATGTCGGCGATGCGCTGGAAGCTGCCGTCTTCGTTGAGGACGTAGAGGTAGACGTGGCCGGTGCCTTCAATGCCGACTGCGAACACGCCGCCGTGGTGTGCAGGGTAGGCGGCTGGGTCGTATGCCTTGCCGGTGGCTTCGTCCTGGATCTTGTTCTCGACGAGCCATGCGTCTGGGATCCAGCTGAGGCCCTCGATGCCGGAGTTAGCGCCAAGGCCTGGGAAGTCTTTTGCGAGGTTCCACTCGTGTGTGGCCTTGAGTTCGCCGTTCTCAGCGGCGGTGTCTGGGGCGTCGAACGCGAGGACTGCCGGGCGGGAGTCCTTCTTGTTGTCGTTGTCGCGTTCGGTGCCAACGAAGATCTTGCTTGGTGCACCGGCAGCGCGGGTCACGGACTCGGCGTCCGGGGTTCCGGTGCCGTCAGCGTACTTAAGGGTGAACTTCTGCAGTTCAGCGCCGCGGTTCTCTTCGGTGCCGTCGAGTCGCAACAGGGTACCGTTGCCGTTTTCAGCAACCCACAGGTATGGCTTGCCGCTACCGAATGTGCCTGCGGCCTGCCAGTAGAGGCCGGACCAGTCGCCGCGGGCATCGTCGGCATCGTGCAGTGGCTTGACGGTCTGCCCGCCTGGCCACGGAACTGGGTTGAGCGGATCGTTCGGATCGCCTGGGTCGCCCGGCTCTTCTGGGAGCTCTTCACACTGGTTTGGGCCGCCCTTGGTGGAGGCGAAGGTGTCGATCAGGTCGCCGGTGAAGTCTGGGCAGCGGCCGTAGGTGACGTCTGCGTGGCCTGTCCATTCGTAGCTGAGGACTGGGTCTTTGGCGATTGCGTCTTTTACGGTTTCGCCTTCAGCTGGTGGTGCGTAGAGGTTGACGGAGTCGTTCTTGCCGAGGCCGAAATCGAAGCCCGGGGTAGGGCCTTGCGCCTGGTCGAGCACAAAGTAGCCGTTGCTTGGGACCACGGAGCCTTCCGGCAGGACGTAGGTGTGGCCGTCCTTGGTGGGCTCGTTGTCGGTGAAGATGTAGCCGGTGAGGTCTACGGCGTCGCCGGTTGGGTTGCCGAACTCGACCCAGTCGGTGTCGTCACCGTTGGATTCGACTTCGTTGATGACCACCGGAAGTTCGGTGTCTGGTGCGGCGGTTGCTTGCGTTGGCAAGAATGCGGCGCCACCGAGGGTTGCGGCGAGCGCTGTTGCGAACGATGCGACGGTCAGCTTCCGCGCGAACGTGCGCTTGTCAGCGGATTCGTGTGAGCGATGAGGCATAGTCATGCGACCCAGGATGCTGTAGCGGCGCTAACTGTGGGTTAACGGCCGGTTGCGGGGTGCTTGAACCGCTAAGAAATTTGAGCCGCCCAGAACTCTGAACCACCGGGAACGGTCAGGAAGCGACCTCGATGATCCCGTGGACCATGAACCAGAGCCCCAGCGCGCAAAAGACCAGGCCCGCGAACAGGTCGAGGTGTTGCAGCCATCGTTGCATCCGTGTGCGCAGTGCCGGGGCGCCTGCGATGAGCGCGATGAGCGCGAACCAACTGAACGTGACCGCGACCAGCAGCACCATGAGGGCGCCGATCTGCCACAGCGGGCGGTCGACCGCGATGAACGGGGAGAACATCGCGGTGATATAGATCAGGAACTTAGGGTTGGCGAGGTTCGTTGCAAGGCCGCGCCACCAGGAACCCCAGAAACCGAGCGCGGCCGGGTTGGTGTCAGATTGTTCTGCCCAGTCTCCGCCGGAGTTGATGATCTCGGGGTTGTGGCGCGTCGAATACCAGCCGCGCAACGCGCCCCACCCCATCCAGATGAGCACGCCCCCACCCACGATTTGCAGCGCGGAACCGAGCCACGGGACGGAGCGCATCAGGAAACCGAGCCCCGCGAACGCTAACGCGAGATAGAACGCGACAGATGTGGTGACTCCGAGCGCCGCGGCAACGCCTTCGCGGCGGGAACCCGCGAGCGAGCGGTACAAAACCACGAACAGATCCGGCCCAGGCGACATCAAACCGGCCGCCCACGTCACGAGCAGCGGGAGGAGCGATGCGAGAAAGGCCGTAGTTTCCACTCGAGACAGTCTAGTGAAAGACAACTGACCCCAGTTAACTGCAGCGGCCCCGCACTCATGCGTGAGGCGAGGCCGGCAGTGCAAATGATGACGATGCACCCCTTCATGGTGACGCGGTGCGGCTTAGTGCCTGCGTGGATGCCGCCAGAGGGCGCTCCGAGTATGCGTCTATTGTTAGAAAGGTGCCCCACCAGCATAGGTGGTGTTGGGCGCGAGTTCAGAATGTGACACGGTCAAGGCACGGGCGAGGTGAGTTGCGTGAGTAGCGAGTATTGGAAGCAGGCTTGGGCGGTGCTGAACGGGTCTCAGCCGGGGAACATCGCGGAGGCTTCGGCTGATGCGAGCCACGTGTTGTTGAAGGTTTCGCCGCAGGATCTTGCGGAGCCAGCCCCCGCATCGAACGCTGTAGTGACGCACGCGCCGATGGGCGACTACGACGTCGTGGAGGTCGCGATCTTTGATCAGCCTGCCGCCCGCATCCGTTGGGTTGCGGACGCCGATGAGAGCGCCGGCATGATCAGTTCCGTCAAGGCATTGCCGGGCAAGCACTTCGACGCGGGTGAGGCCCAGCAACAGCTCGATGCGGTGGTGCGGCAGTTGCGGTTCGCGGCCGCTGATGAGGCGTGGAACGCTGGCGCGGACGAACTGTTTACGGTCGTGAAGGCGGGCGAGAAGGACGCGCTCGTCGAGGACGGGTGGGAAGTCGTCGCGGAGGTCACGGTTTCCTAAGCCGCCCCGTGGCTGGCCGGGTTTAGGGTTAAGGCATGAGTTCTCAGCCGCCACAGGGTCCACCATCGCCGCAGGATTCGCAGCCACCATACGGCCAGCCACCATACGGCCAACCGCAGCATCAGCCGCAGTATCAGCCGGGACAGGGGCAGTATCAGCCGCAGCAGTACCCGGCGCATCCGCAGTTTCAGCATCAGGGGCAGTTCGGGCAGCAGGGCCAGTTTCAGCCGCCGCCGCATCAGCCGCAGGGTAAGCCGAAGCGTTTCCCGCATCCTGTAGCGCAGCTGGGTGGTTTCACGTGGTGGGACCTCGTGGCCACTATCGCCTACGTCCTCCTGTTGTTTATTGGTCTGGGCGCGCTGATCCTGTTCATTCCGGGTGTCGCGCCGTTGTTCAACGGCAACGAGCCGCTCGCGAACGTTGTGGTGTTGCTGTTCACGTATGCGGTGGTTGCGGTGCTCGCGATGATCGCGCTGGGCAACGAGCTGTGGAAGTCGTTCAAGACGTTCCGCTGGTATCCGTGGGCTAAGTACTTGTGCATCCCGGGTTTGTGGCTGGGCACGATTCTGGTGAACATCTTGATCCAGCTGCTGTGGACTGCGATCTCGGGTGACACGCCAACGCAGTCTCAGAATCAGCAGATGGCTGAGGGCCTCGCTAGCGCGGTTCCGTGGTGGCTTATCGGCCTTGCGATTGTGCCGTTGGGCCCGCTGGTTGAGGAGTTTTTCTTCCGGCACCTGATGATCGGAAAGCTGTCCCGCTGGGTGAACCAGTGGGTTCTGATGGTCGGTTCGTCGGTTTTGTTCATGTTCTTGCACTTTGTGGGTGCCGGCGAGATGCCGAGCGTATCCACCGGCGCCCCGTACCTGGTGATGGGCCTGGTTTTCGGTATCGCGTACATCTTGAGCGGTAAGTCGATCGCGTATTCGTGGATTCTGCACATGTTCAACAACGGGGTTGCGTTGCTGCTCATGTACACGTTGCAGGCGAACGGTGCCCCTGACGTTCCTCCGAGCACGCTGTGGATGGGTTGGCTGATGCATGCATGAGTGCATCTGCCGCCTTTAGTGGGCATCGCCGTGGGTCTGCCGGCTACCGGCGGATGATCATTGCGTTGTTCGCGGCGGGTGTCGCGACGTTCGCGCAGCTGTATTCGTTCCAGGGTGTTTTGCCGCAGATTTCCAGGGCGCATGGCGTTCCGGAGTCGAGTGCGGCGTTGACGGTTTCGTTCGCGACGCTGGGGTTGGCTGTTGCGGTTCTGCCGTGGTCGGTGGTGGCTGACAGGCGTGGCCGGCGCACGACGATGCGGGTCGCCCTGGTTGCGGCCGTCGCGTTGGGTTTGGTGGTTCCCTGGTCGCCGTCTTTTGAAGTTCTGTTGGGTTTGCGGTTCCTTGAGGGGCTCGCGCTGGGCGGCATCCCGGCTGTTGCGTTGACGTATTTGGCTGATGAGGTTGAGCGTTCGGTCGCCTCAGTTGCGGCGGGAACGTATGTTGCCGGTACGACGCTGGGCGGCTTATTTGGACGCATGCTGGCTGGGCCGTTGGGTGAGGTTTTCGGTTGGCGGCTCGGTAGTTTTTCTGTCGCGTTGAGTGCTGCGGTTGCGGGGCTCGTGTTCTTTGTGACGGCGCCGGAACCGCGTGGTTTCGAGCCTGTCGTGCGGAAGTCTGACCGCGATATCCGGCTCATCACCAAGCTCGGTTGGGGGCTTAAGAACCCGCACTTGCTGGCGCTGTTCGTGCAGAGTGCCTTGTTGATGGGCGGGTTCGTCGCCGTCTATAACTACATGGGTTTCCGGCTCGAGGCTCCGCCGTTCCTGGTTCCCACATCGTTGGCTTCGCTAGTTTTCTTGACGTATCTGGCGGGAACGTACACGTCAGCGTGGGCGGGGCGGCTCGCTAGCCGCAGAAGCAGGTTCACGGTTCTGGTGGGTTCGGCGTGCTTGATGTTCGCGGGGCTTCTGATCACGTTGGTTCCGTGGATTCCGGGGATCATCGTGGGTCTCGCGGTGTTCACCGGTGGGTTCTTTGGTGCGCACGCGGTCGCCTCGAGTTGGGTTCCGGCGATCGCGACGCGCGGCCGGGCCCAAGCCTCGAGCCTGTACAACCTCGCGTATTACACGGGTTCCTCGCTGTTCGGTTGGGCTGTCGGGTTCGCGTTCCAAGGCGCGCAGTGGGGCGGCGTGGTCATGTTCGTGGGCGTGCTGATCTCCATCGCGGTGGTCACGGCCGTCACGGTTCTGCCGCGTGACGCCGCCTCTGGCGCGGCTGCTGCCGCCGACTAAGCTGCTCTTGCGCGCCGCCGACTAGACTGTGCGCGTGAAGAAAACAGTGTCCGCCAAGAAAACAGCTGAGTTCCCTGGTCTGCCGCGGCAGATTATTGCGCTCGCGCTGCCTGCTTTGGGTGCGTTGATCGCGGAGCCGTTGTTTCTGTTGGCAGATACCGCGATCATCGGGCACCTCGGCGTCGGTGAGCTCGCGGGCGCGGGCCTAGGCACCACGATCCTGCAGACGGCCGTGGGGCTCATGATTTTCCTCGCGTACGCGACCACCCCGGCGGTCGCCCGCGCATACGGAGCCCGCGACATGCCGAAGGCGCTCGCCGCGGGCCGTGACGGCATGTGGCTTGGTCTGTTCCTGGGCATCGTGCTCGCGATTCTGGGGTATATTTCGGCGCCGTGGTTGACGGGGCTTTTCGGCCCGGATGAGATTACGCAGGCTTTCGCGATCGACTACGTGCGCTGGTCCATGCCGGGTGTCCCCGCGATGCTTCTGGTGCTCGCGGCCACGGGTGTTCTGCGTGGCCTGCAGGACGGCAAGACGCCGCTCATCGTTGCGAGCGCGGGCTTCGGCCTCAACATCGTGCTGAATTTTTCGCTCGTGTACGGGGCGGGCATGTCGGTTGCGGGTGCCGCGTTGGGTACTTCGATTGCTCAGTGGATCATGGCGGCCGTGTACCTCGTGTTGCTGGTTCCGCGGATCCGTGAGGGCGGCGTGAGCCTCGCGCCGTCGCGTGCTGGTTTGCGGGCTTCGGCGCAAGCTGGCGGCTGGCTCATGATCCGTACGGCCGCGATGCGCATCGCGCTGTTGCTCACGGTGTGGGCGGCTACAGCGCAGGGCGCGGTCACTCTGGCGGCGCATCAGCTCGCGTTCACGTTTTTCTCTACGTTGGCGTTTGCGTTGGATGCGATTGCGATCGCGGCGCAGTCCCTCATCGGTAAAGAGCTCGGTGCCGGAAACAAGGATCGCGCGCAGGCTCTTACCACGACGATGGTGCGGTGGGGTTTCTGGTTCGGCGCCGTGGTCGGTGCGTTGCTCGCCGCAACCGCGGTGTGGCTTCCGCGGGCCTTCACCCCGTCGAGCGAGGTCGCGCATGCCGCGACCATCGCGTTGCTGATTCTGGCGGTCATGCAGCCTGTTGCCGGCATCGTGTTTGTTTTGGATGGCGTGCTGATCGGGGCGGGGGATCACCGTTATCTTGCGATCGCATCGTGCATTCAGTTGGCTGTGTACGTGCCGTTCCTTGCGGTTGCGGCGCTGGTTCCTTTGCCGGGGCTGGTTTTGGCGTGGATTTGGGTTGCGTTCGGTATTTATATGGCGGCTCGGTGGGTTACGTTGGAGATGCGGCAGCGTTCGGGTGCGTGGCTGGTTGAATAGATGGAACGATAGGAATGTCTGAAGGAGGCAGTGGCGTGCGCGTTGATTTGAATGGTGACATGGGTGAGTCGTTTGGCTCGTGGACCATGGGGGACGATGCCGCACTGCTTCAGCAGGTGAGCTCGGCGAACATTGCGTGTGGTTTTCACGCGGGTGATCCGTCGCATATGCGTTCCACTACGCGGGCCGCGGTCGATGCTGGTGTTGCGGTGGGTGCACATGTTGCCTACCGGGATTTGGCCGGTTTTGGTCGCCGCTTCATGGATGTTGCGCCGGCTGAGTTGGCGGATGACGTTTTGTACCAGATTGGCGCGTTGGATGCGATGGTGCGTGCCGCCGGCGGGAAGCTCACGTATGTGAAGCCGCATGGCGCGCTGTACAACACGATTGCGCATCACGAGGAGCAGGCGCGTGCGGTGATCGATGGGGTGCGCGCGTTTTCGTCGGATTTGGCGGTTTTGTTGTTGCCGGGTTCGGTTGCGTTGGATGTTGCTGCGCAGAAGGGTTTGCGTGGCGTGGGTGAGGCGTTTGCTGATCGTGGCTATACGCCGGAGGGCCGGTTGGTTTCGCGCCGGGAGCCTGGTGCTGTGATTCATGATGCGCAGGCTGTGGTGGACCGCGTGGTTGATTGGGCTCGTACGGGTGAGTTCACTGCTGTTGATGGTTCGCGTGTCCGTGTTGAGGCGGAGTCTTTGTGCCTGCATGGCGATACGCCTGGCGCGGTTGAGATCGCGGCTAAGGTTCGCGCTGGTTTGACTGAGGCTGGCGTGAAGATCGAGGCGTTTGCATGAGTGGACCTGCTGGTTTAGGCGCTGTTGCTCGCCCGCGGATGATGCGGGTGGGTTTCTCGGGTTTGTTGCTCGAGTTTGATGACACGGCTTCGCGCATGGCGTGGAACCGTGAGATTCAGCGCGACCCGGTGGACGGCATGGTCGATGCCGTGATGGCGGCGCAGTCCATTTTGTTGACGTTCGTTGACCCGGTCGCGTTGATGCTGGCTGGGATGAGTTTGCAGGGCCGGGAGCCGGAGCCGTTGGCGGAGGACGCGGCGCGGCTGGTGACGATCCCGGTGGTGTATGACGGCGAGGACCTTGCTCACGCCGCCGAGCTGGCTGGTTTGAGCGTGGATGCGTTGATCGATGCGCATACCCGCATTGATTGGCTCGCTGATTTCGCGGGTTTCGCGCCGGGGTTCATGTATTTGAAGCCGCGTGATCTCAAGGGTGCGCCGGTGATCGAGGTTCCGCGCCGCGATTCTCCGCGTACGCGTGTTCCTGAGGGCTCGGTCGCGTTGGCTGGCCAGCAGAGTGCGGTGTATCCGCAGCCGACCCCGGGCGGCTGGCAGCTCATCGGCTCCACCGCTGAACGTATGTGGGACGTTGACCGTGAGCAGCCGTCGCTTCTGGTTCCGGGCGACACGGTGCGTTTCGAAGCGGTCCGCGAGCACGCGACCGTGACCTCCGCCGGCATCGGTGCTGACCTTGATGCCGGCGCTGGCGCTACCGCCAGTGCAACTGATGCCGCCGACGCCATTGCTGACGCCGCCGACGATGTGGTGGCCCGCATCGTCGTGGATGCTACGGGTCCGCAGGCTTTGATTCAGGACGTGGGCCGTCCTGCGGTGGGTTCCCTGGGCGTGGGGCAGGCTGGCGCGGCTGACGTGTGGGGGCTTGCGGAGGCGAATAACGCGGTCGGCAACCATGCGGGCGCCGCGGCTGTTGAGTTTTTGTTGGGGAACGCGAAGTTCACGGCTCAGGACGATGTGACGCTCGCGCTGGGCGGTGCCGTGGGGCCCGCGCAGATCCTGCAGGACGGCAAGGCTGTGGGTGAGGCGCCTGTGGGTGAGGCGTTCGAGCTGGCCACCGGGGCGACCCTGCAGATCGGTTTCACTACCGAGGGCATGCGCGGCTACCTCGCGGTCAAGGGCGGTTTCGCGGCCGAGGAAGTTTTGGGTTCGCGCTCGACTGACACGATGTCGGGGCTCGGGCCTAAGCCGCTCGCCGCGGGCGACGTTCTCGAGGTGCTTGCCCTGGCCGAGGGCGGCGCTGAAGACCCAACTGATGACGTGATCGAGCCGGTTGAGTATCCGATCGCGGGCGAGGTCACGGTTCTGCGCTATTCGCCGGGCCCGCGCGATGACTGGTTCGGCCCGGAGGGGCTTGAGCATTTCGAAGAGGCTGTGTGGGAGGTTTCCACGGAGTCGAACCGTGTGGGCGCCCGCCTCAAGCCGGCCGAGGGTGCGGAGCCGTTGCATCGCATCCGTTCGGGCGAGCTCGCGACCGAAGGCATGGTCACGGGCGCGCTGCAGGTCCCGCCGAATGGCGAGCCGGTTCTGTTCTTGGCGGATCACCCGGTCACGGGTGGCTATCCGGTGATCGGCGTCGTGCTGGAGGCCGACATTCGGCTCGCCGCCCAGCTCCCTCCCGGTTCACTAGTGCAGTTTGAGAGGGTTGTGCAGTTCGAGCGGGTGTCCGGTGTCTGACCACGGCAGTTCCGCACCCGCGTCCGTGGTTGCGGCGGCGCGTCTGCGTGACCTGATTGCGCGTGGGCAGATGCCGCCGGGGCATCAGTTGCGGGAGGTCGCGCTCGCGGCGGAACTGGATGTTTCCCGCAACACGCTGCGTGAGGCGTTCACGGCGCTCGCCGCGGAGGGCCTGGTTGAGCGGGTGCGTAACCGCGGCGTGTTCGTCGCGGTCCCGAAAGCCGACGATGTGCGCCGCATTTTCGCTGCCCGCCGGCTCATGGAACCTGCCGCGCTCGCGTGGGGCGAGTTCGATGCTGCCCAGTTGGCTGCGCTGCGTGTGCACGCCGAACGCGCCGAGCTGGCCCAGCGGTGGGGCGACCTGGATGGTCTGGCGGCACAGAATCAGGCGTTTCAAACGGTGCTGATGCTCGCTGGCGGGTCAGAGATTCTGAACGGCCTCATGGGGCGGATCCAGGCCGCGATGCGGTTGCTGTTCGATTCGATGGCCGCAGTCCCGGCCTTCCATGCCCTGTATGTTGAGGGACACCAAACGGTCGCCGGCCTGCTTGAAGGCGGGGATCGTTTCGCCGCCGCCGAGGCGTGGCGTGAGGTGCTCGAGAACGCCGAAGCTGAACTCCTCAAGCACCTCGCCGCACAACCCTAACCCTGGTAGTAGCCGACCTTCTCGAGTTCGGTGCTCGGCAGTTCGACCGCCTCAGGGCTGGCCGGGTCGATCACGATGCCCATCCCCGGCTTCACGGTGGTCCGCAGGCTCGCGAGTGGAACCATCACGGAACCGCCACCCGGGTTGTGCCGGAACACCTCGAGCGTCGAGGAGAACACCGGCAGGATCATTTCGCCGGTTTCTTTGTTCTTCATGAACGCAACGCCTTCGCGATCGCCGTCGCCGGTTTTCTGCGTCATCAAGACCACCTCGCCTTCGCCCATCAGAGCCTCAACCGCATCGTCATGGCTGGCGAGGACTGCGGCACGCAAGCGGCCGTTGCGCAGAGGGAACTGCATGGTTTCGTCTTCGGGGCGGATCAGCATTCCGGTGTCCATCGGGTCAACCACGATCCCGGTGATGCCGCTCGCGCCAAAGCTCGTATCTTTGAACGCGATCTCGGCGAGCTCATCGCCGTACAGACCCGCGAACTCGGGGACCTCGTCGTCGGGGCGGATCTGCGTCCACAAGCTGCGGGCTTCCTCTTCGGAGAACGCGGCCTCGACCACGCGCAGCTCCTCGAATCCGTGAGCCACCAGGTGGGTCACGGCGCCCGATGCGCTGCGGGCCGCCACTGGAACGTAGAGCTTGGTGCCGAAAAAGTCGGAACCGAAAGCGAGCAGGGTATCGCCGTTGGGGCCCTGATCGTATTCGATGTAGGAACGAAGCAGCGCACCGCCCGGCTGGTCTTTCTCGGGGCGAGGGAACTTTTCCTGGTGTTCGATCGCGGCCTGGCTGCGGGTATCGCTCATCCGCGGCTGCGCGTGCTCGTGCGGGTGCTCGTGGCTGTGCTCATGTTCGTGGGCGTGGTCGTGCGTGTGGCTCATGAGTCCAGTATCTCGCATGGGCGGGTGCACACGCCCGCTGGGTTGCTGAGGCGCTGGGGCGATAAGGTTGCATGAGACAACACGTAGCGGCCGGCCAGGTGGCTGAGTCGTGCTCGGCGAGGGGAGTGCACTCATGGGTTCAGACGGTAACGCAGCGTCCTCGGCTGAGCAGTCCCCTAACGAACTGTCCCCGGTCGAGCTGGATCAGATTTCCCCCGTCGCCCAGGACTATGTCAAGCAGATTTGGGCCTCGCTCGAGTGGGGTGGCGAGCCGACCTCAACCTCAATGCTGGCCTCGCGTTTCCAAACCTCCGCGCCGAACGTTTCCGAGACCCTGCGGCGTCTAGCGCGGCAGGGACTCGTCACGTACGAGCCGTACAAGCCTGTCGCGCTCACGGAGCGTGGCCGCGCTGTAGCCCTCATGATGGTGCGCCGCCACCGGCTCATCGAGACCTACCTCGTCGAATCCCTCGGCTACACGTGGGACGAAGTGCACGAGGACGCCGAACGCCTCGAACACGCCGCGTCAGCCCGGTTTGTTGACCGGATCGACGCGCTGCTCGGGTATCCGCGCATGGATCCGCACGGCGACCCGATCCCGGGCCCGGACCTTTCGATGCCGTCCATGGATGACGTTGCGGCGCTCGCCGAGCTTGGCCCTGGCACGTATGAGGTGGTTCGGATCGCCGACGATGATCCGCAGCTTTTGCGCCGCCTCGAATCGGTGGGTGTTCAGCCGGGCTCGCGAGTTGACATCAACGATGTGGGTGCCGGTGTTGCCGCGGACGGTTCAGCGCTATCTGAGGCCGAGTTGGCGGCGATGTATGTGCGGCCAGCAACCACCGCATCGGACGCTGAAAGCTAGTTCACGCCGGAGCGGATGAGGGTCACGGTGCCTTCGCCGGTTCCGCCGTTCGCGCCTTCGTCGGCGCTCCACGCGATCTTCACTTTCTCGCCGGGCTCGAGCGGTGCGAGCGCGCGTTTGAGGTCGCTGTAGGTTTCGATGTGTTCCCCGTTGATCATCGTGATGCGGTCGCCTTCTTTGACGCCGAGCTTGGGTAGTGGCGAGCCTTCGAGGAAGCTTTCGATGGCGATCCCTGGCGTACGTGGGTTGGGTTTCTCTTCGCTGATGACCGTGATCCCGAACGCGGCTGGCCGGCCGATGATGGTGCCGTCTCCGTTGGTTCCGTTGAGGATGCGCTGGGTTTCGTTGACCACGGTGCTGATGGGGATCGCGTACCCGTTGACGGTAGCTGAGGAGTCACCTTGCGACGCGGCGACCGTCATGCCGATGACGTGGCCGCCCCGCTGCATCATCGCGCCGCCTGAATAGCCTTGGACGACGTCGGCGTTGGTTGCGATGAGGTTGTCGAGGCGGGTGCCGGGGACGGCGCCGTCGGCTCGGGTGCGGATGTTGATGTTGAGGTTGGTGACCCTGCCGTGGAGCTGTTGGAGGACGCCTTTGGCTTCGCCGTTGCCGATGACGGTGACGCGGCTTCCGAGGGTCACGTTGGTGCTCGGGATTGCGATGGTGCGGAGGTTTTTCGCGTTCTTGAGCTTCAGGACCGCGATGTCTTTGAGCGCGTTATGGCCCACGAGTGAGGCTTCGTAGCGTTTCTTAGTGTGGGTGTCTTGCACGCGGATGGCGGTTGAGCCTTGGATGACGTGGTAGTTGGTGATGATGTAGCCGTCCGGGGTTGCGATGAGCCCGGTTCCGGCGCCGGACACGAAGCCGGGGAGCACGGATTCGATGAGCACGAGCCCGGGCACGCCGTCTTTGAGCTCTTGACCTTTTTTGACGGGGCCGCTGTCGCGTGGCTCTTGCCCTTGTCCTTCGGCAGGGAAGTTAACGGTGGGTGGTTCGGCTTGCCTGAGTTTCTCTGCGAGGTTGCCGGCCGCGGCGGGGTTGGGTGGTTCCTCTATAGGTTGTTGTGTGGTCCCGGTGGGGTTGGTCGTGAGGCCGGGTTGCAGGACGCTCGGGACGAGCCACGCCGCGATGGCGACGATGACCACGAGGATCGCCGCGATGTTGCTTCCGGTGCGGCGGCGCTTGCGTGGCGCCGGCCGGCCGTAACCGGGATGCCCCGCGTAGCCAGGTTGCCCACCGTAGGCGGGGCCGCTGTAACCGGGGTTCTGGGCGTGCATGTAGGGGGCTAGCTGCGGCGCGCCACCTGGTGTTGGTGCGTTCCCAAAGTAGGGGTGCATGCTGGCTCCTGCTCGCTCCGGTTGCTTGGTCGTTTAGCGGCTCGGTTGTGTAGCTAGTTTAGGTGCGGGTGCTTTCGTGGGCGCGCACGATGTCGTCGATGAGCCGCGCTGCTGTGCGGGCGGTGCGGTTGTCGATGTCGAGGCTCGGGTTGAGCTCGGCGATGTCGAGGTGCACGAGTTTCTTGCTGCGCGCCGCGGTGAGTGCAGCGGCGTGGATGGTGGGGAGATCGACGCCGTAGCCGGCTGGCGCGGAGACGCCCGGCGCGGTCGCGGCGGGCAGGACGTCGAGGTCGATCGTGAGGTAGAGGTGGTCTACCTGGCTGCTGAAGTCGCGGATGAAGCCGGTGACTTCGTCGCGGTGGCCGCATTCGGTGTCGAGGAGGAACTCTGCACCCATGGCTTTGGCCTGCCGGAACAGGGTGTTGGTGTTGGATGCGGAGCTGATGCCGACGATGCCGTAGTGCAGTTTTCTGCCGGCCGCGGTTTCTGCGTGGTGCATTTGGAGGAAGCCGGTCCCGGAGGTGGGTTGTTCGGCTTCGCGGAGGTCGAAGTGGGCGTCAAGGTTGAGGACGCCGAGAGTGAACGGTTCGCCGTCGTGCAGGCGGGTGAGGTGTTCGGCGACGCCGAGGTAGCTTGCGTACGCGATTTCGTGCCCGCCGCCGAGCCCCACCGTGAAGTGGCCGGCGTTCAGGAGTGCTGCGACGTGTTGACCGAAGGCCGCTTGCCCGCCTTCGAGGTCGCCGTCGGTGACGTTGATGTCCCCGGCGTCGTATCTCGGGTGGCTCGGTTGGCCGGGCTTGGGGTGCACGGCCAACGACGCGAGCATTTCACGCAGTTTGTGGGGACCTTCAGCGGCACCCACACGGCCCTGATTGCGCCGCACCCCCTCGTCCGAGGCGAAACCAAGCAGCACCGTACCGGATTCTGCTGCGCTGCCGGGTTCTGCAGTGCCGCCGGCCGCCGCATCGCCGGCAACCGTGCCGCCAGCATCCGCATCGTCGGCAGGCAGCGGCTGGATGGTGGAGTGCCAGCGGGCGTGTTCGGGGCCGTCACCGTCGATCCGGCCGGTCCACGGCTGCGGAGGAGTGTGGGACATCGTGACCTGCTCTCTTAGGTGACGCCGTGCTCTTTCACTGACGCGGTGTTCTTCTACTAACGCGGTGCTCGGGTGAAAGTTTTGCTGTTTGTGAGGCTATGCGGGTGAGCGAGCCAGCGCAAGGGCGAGCGCCGCCGCGGCACTAGTGCCAGGGCCGCCAACGCGGGGCACCACCGCGGGACTGCCAACGAGGGACTAGCGCGCGGCTATTCGTCCCAGTTGTAGTCCCAGCGGTCGCGGAGTACGCCGTTGGGGTCGCGGACCATGACTTGGTGGCCGTCGGTGTGGAGGCGGTGCATGGATTCGTGGATCATGCGCACGCTGATGCGGTCTGCGGAACCGACGCGGGAGACGTCGAGCACCACGGGTTCGTCGCTGACGGGGAGCGCGGCGAGGGTTCGCATGACGCGTTCCGCGGACGAGAAGCGTAGGGGGCCTTGGATTTCGACGTGGAGTTCGGGGCCGTCGCCTTGGTCGCGGCGGGCGACGGAGCGGACCGTGGATTCGCCGGTCGGTGGTAGCGACATGATGTGCAGGCCGAGGTCCTGGGAGAGCCGCGTGAACGCTTGGAGGCCGCGCACGGAGTTGCCGTAGCGGTCCAGCCGCGGCGAGAACGTCGCGAGTGAGGCCTGGCCTGGGAGGACGCCGACGATGCCGCCGGACACCCCGGATTTAGCGGGGATGCCGACGTCGGTCATCCAGTCGCCTGAGGCGTCGTACATTCCACAGGTGGACATCACGGACAGCACGCGTTGGGCGGTGTCTTCGCTGACGACGCGTTCTTCGGTGACGGGGTTGATGCCGCCGTTGCCGAGCGTCATGCCCATCACGGCGAGGTCGTGCGGGGTGACTTTGAGGGAGCACACTTTCGTGTAGCCGTCGACGACGTCGTGGGGTGGGAGCGTGAAGTGCCCGGTGGATCGGACGAGGTAGGCGAGGGAGAGGTTGCGCCACGCGTTCGCCATCTCGGATTCGTAGACCGGCAGGTCCGGTTCGAGTTCGCGGCCGGCAAAGCGGGACATCCCGAGGCGCACGTTTTCGTAGCGTTCCTCGGGGGTCAGGCTGATCGGCCCGGTGAGCGCGTAGGTTGTGATCGCGCCGATGTTGATCATCGGGTTGCTGGGCTTGCCCGTTTTAGCGTCGACGGAGGCGGAGTTGAAGGCGTCACCGGAAGGTTCCACGCCTACGTGCTCTTCGACCCCATCGGGCCCCAGATGTTCGACGGCGAGCGCGTATGCGAACGGTTTAGCGGCGGACTGGAGCGAGAACTCGTGTTGGTAGTCGCCGACTTCGTAGACGGTGCCGTCGTCCATACACAACGCGATGCCGAACCTGTTGGGGTTCGCGTTGGCGAGTTCGGGGATGTAGCTGGCGACTTCGCCGTCATCGACGCAGGACTCCATGATGTCCTGGAGATAATCCGGTACGGGTGTTCGCATGTTGTCTAAGCTAGCAGTTGTGCAGTGCCAGTGGTTGTGAAGTGTTAGTGGTTGTGCAGCGTTAGAGGATCTGCAGTGTTGAGTTCGGCGGCGAAGGGCGTGTAGGTGACGGAACAGGTTGATGGCGGTGCTTTGTGGGCGCCGGGGGATCCGGACACGATTGTGGTGGGGGATAACCTTGAGGTTTTGCGCCGGCTGCCTGATGAGAGTTTCCGTCTGATCTATGTCGACCCGCCGTTCAATACGGGGCGTAAACAGACGCGGCAGTCGTTGCGCACTAAGCGGGCCGGCGCTGATGAGGTGGGGGACCGTGTTGGTTTTGGTGGGCATTCGTATGTGACGTTGCGTGGGGCGGCGTTGGCGTATGACGACGCGTTTGCGCAGTACTGGGATTTTTTGGGTCCGCGGCTCGCGGAGGCGTACCGGTTGTTGACCCCGGATGGGACGTTGTATGTGCACCTGGATTATCGGGAGGTGCATTACGCGAAGGTTTTGTTGGATGGCTTGTTTGGGCGTGAGGGGTTCCTGAACGAGATCATCTGGGCGTATGACTATGGGGCTCGCACCACTAAGCGGTGGCCTGCTAAGCACGACAACATCCTGGTGTATGTGAAGGATCCGGCGCGGTATTGGTTTGATTCCGATGAGGTGGACCGTGAACCGTATATGGCGCCTGGGTTGGTGACTAAGGAGAAGCGGGAACGCGGGAAGCTGCCGACGGACGTGTGGTGGCACACGATCGTTTCTCCGATGGGTAAGGAGAAGACGGGGTATCCGACGCAGAAGCCGCTAGGTATTTTGAGGCGCATCGTGGCGGCGAGCTCCAAGCCGGGCGATACGGTCCTGGATTTCTTTGGCGGCTCCGGAACCACGGGGGCGGCGGCGCGTGAGTTGGGCCGCAAGTTTTTGTTGATCGATCAGAATCCGGAAGCGATCGAGGTTATGCGCAAGCGGTTTGCTGCAATGTCTGATGCCGATGTGGGGGCTAGTGACGATGAGGCCGCCGGTGACGAGGCCGACGCCGGCGAGGTGCGCATCGTTGACGCCTCGGGGTTTGCTGTTGACTCCGGCCTTACTGATGCCTCTGGCGTCGCAGGTGAGCCGACCGAGAAGCCGACCGAGAAAGGGTGATGTTCGTGTTCACGCGTGAAACTGTGTTTTCTGATGCGACGTTGGGGCAGAAGGTCTGTTTCGGCGCGGGCGAGGCGGCGCGCTTTTTGCGTGAGGTTGTCGCGGAGCTGGGTGCTGAGCGCGTCATGGTGATCGCTTCGGGTTCGCAGCGTGAGGTCGCTTGCCGAATTGCGGCGGATGTCCCGGTGGCGGCGTGGCATGACGAAGTGCGGATGCATGTTCCGAAGGATGTTGCGGATAGGGCCCGCGATGTTGCGTCTGAGGTTGCCGCGGATGCTGTGGTGAGCGTGGGTGGTGGTTCCGCGACGGGGCTCGCCAAGGCGGTTGCGCTGAAACATAAGATCCCGGTGATCGCTGTGCCGACAACATTTTCAGGTTCTGAGGCGACCGCCATGTGGGGCGAGACCAGCGAGGGACGCAAAGTCACGGGAGTGGATGAGGCGGTGCGTCCGTTCGCGGTGATCTATGACGCGAAGCTGTTAGCGGGCCTGCCCGTGGAGCTTGCGGTGAGTTCATGCTTGAACGCGGTGGCGCATTGTGTGGATTCCATGTGGGCGCCGCGAGCGAACCCGCTGAACCAAGCCATTGCGATCGAGGGGCTGCGCGCTCTTACGGAAAGCATCCCCCGCATCGTGAGCTCACGGGCCGGCCTCGGTGCCGATGCTGAGGCCGATACGGACGCCGGAGTACCTGATGTGGGGGCGTTGGGGCAGGCGCTGTATGGCGCGTACCTGGCGGGTGTTGCGTTCGCCTCGGCGGGGTCTGGTTTGCATCACAAGCTGTGCCACGTGATTGGTGGGGCGTTCGATACCCCGCACGCGTTGACGCACGCGACCGTGCTACCTTACGTGCTCGCGTTCAATGCGCCGGCGGTGCCGGACGTTGCGGCTAGGCTTGCGGGGGCGCTCGGCGGAGACGCCTCCGCGGATGACCCGGCCGCTGAGGCGGTGGACGCGTTGTTGCGGTTGTATGAGCGTGTTGACGCGCAGACCGGCTTAGCTGGGCAAGATGCGAACGGGCGGAGCTCGAACAAGCAGGGTTTCGATGCGGCCGGAGTGGATCGCGCAGTGGAGTTGGCTTGGGGCGCGATCCCGGAGGGGAATCCGCGTGAAGTCACGCAGGATTCCTTGCGAGGCTTGCTGTTGCGCGTAGCGGAGGGCGCCTGACATGGGGCCTGCAGAGAATTTTCACTTCGATGCCGCCGAGCTGTCCAGCGGAGGCGTCGTGCTGCGTCACTTCCGCGAAGACGATGCAGACGACCTCTTAGCCACCTGCCAGGACGCTGCGGTGCTCGAGTGGACGCAGGTGCCCTTGAGCTATACGCGTGACATGGCGCTTGAATGGTGCAACCAAGCGCCGGGCACGCGATGGGTCATCACCGTCCGCGACGGCCCAGAAAGTGGCCGGTTCATGGGGCAGATCGAGCTACGAGTCCACAACGAGCACTACGTTTCCGTCGGCTACATGACAGCCCCCTGGGCGCGCGGGCGCGGCCTCATGACGGAGGCAGTCCGTCTGCTGACGGAGTGGGCCCTGGAACGCGGAGCGGCCCGGGTTGAACTGTGTGTTCACCCGGACAACGCGGCGTCCCGCAGGGTCGCAGAGAAAGCCGGCTACACGAATGAGGGCGTCCGCCGCAACGGAGAGGTCCTGCGCGGTGAGGTCCGCGACCTCGTGGTGTATTCCGCGATCCCGTAAGAGCACACGGCCGCGAGTCGGTTGACTCGCGGCCGTGGACGCGCCTCTCTGGCGGTTTACTGTTCTATGACCGACTGTTCTGTGTGGCTTACTGTTCGGCGTCGTACTCGGCGAGCGCTTCCTTCACGGTCTTGAATGCGACGTTCGCGGCCGGAACCGAGCAGTAGATCGCGGTCTGCAGCAGGATCTCCTTGATCTCCTCCACGGTGACCCCGTTGCGGCGGGCGGCCTTGACGTGCATCGCGAGCTCTTCCCAGTAACCGCCTGCGACCATCGCGGTCAGCGTCACTGCTGAACGCATCCGCCGATCCAGCCCAGGGCGAGTCCAGATGGTGCCCCACGCGTACTTGCTGATGAGGTCCTGGAAGTCCTCGCTGAACTCGTCCTTGTTCGCGTTCGCGCGGTCCACGTGCGCATCCGAAAGCACTTCGCGGCGCACCTTCATGCCGTTATCGAAAACTTCCTGCAACGTAGCCGCACCATTCTGTGCCGCGCCGTCCTTCGACGCGCCGCCACCGTTAGCAGCACCGAGGAAGTGGTCCCGCAAAGCTGCCGCGGTTTCTTCTGGCTTCTCGAGCGGCGCCTGGTGTGCCGCGTCGTCAATGATGATGCCAACACCGTTCGGGACGTTCTTGGCGATGAAATCGATGTCCTCCGGCGGGCAGACCGGGTCAGCTGCGCCGCCCATCGCCACGACAGGGATGCTGATCTCACCCAGGCGGTCACGCACGTCGTAGCCGGCGAGGCCGTTGCAGACGTGCGCGTAGGCGAAGCGGTCAGCGTTCTGCAGCGTGTGCAGCAGGTTGGTGGTGCGTTCCGGGTGCTTCTCGATGAAGCCCGGCGCGAACCAGCGTTCAGCGGAACCGGTCACCATCGTCGGGGTGCCGGCCTTCGCAACCAGCTCGCCGCGTTCCTTCCAAGCCTCCGGGGTTCCGAGCTTAGCGGCCGAGCAGATCGGCGCCACCGCGGCGAACTTGTCCCCGTGCTTGAGCGCGAGCTCGAGCGCAACCGCACCCGAAACCGAAACACCAGCGAAGAACACCTGACGGCCAGCGGCGGCCTGTTCGGCGATGATCGCTGCCGCGGAATCACCGAGCTCCTCGAGGGTGAACTCCTCCGTCGAGGCCGGGGACCGGCCGTGGCCTGGAAGGTCGTAGCCGATCACTTCGAAATCGGCCGCGAGCTCGTTGGCGCACAGCGTCCACAGCGCCTCAACGCCCGTACCTAGTCCGGGGCCGACGAGCAGCAGTGGCTTGGTCTGATCCGCTTCAGTGAGCTGAACGGCAACGATGTTTGGTGCGGTCATGAATGACTCCAGTCAGTGTAGGTGGAGATGATGTGGTCAACGAGCTTGGTGGCGTCCCCGGTGTAGGCGGTGGGGTCCAGCAAGTCGTTCAAATCTGTTTCGGTGACGACGTCCCGCGGCAGTTCCGCCAGCAAGAGCGGCTTGAGCGGGGTTCCTTCTGAAAGTGCGCGAGAGATCAGCCCCTGCAGCTGCTTCTTGCCTTGCCCTGCATCGGCATGCCCGGTTTCTTCAAGCTGCGGCGCAAGATGCGCGACCATGCGTTCGGTGGCCAGCAGCTCACCGTGGCGGGCGAGGTTTTCGGCCATGCGGTCAGGGAACACGCGCAAGCCGGAGACCAGCTCGTGGGTCTTTTCAGCGGCCGCGCCACTTGTGCGGACCAGCCCACGCAGGGCCTCCCATTCGGTGTGCCAGCCGCCATCGGCGCGCTCCTCAACGTTGGCGGAGGCACCCGTGTAGACCTGCGCGAGCAGCTGCGGTGCGGTCAGCGCGGCGTTCTTGATGAGCACGGACAGCACCGGGTTTTGCTTGTGCGGCATAGCGGACGAAACCCCACGGCCTGCCGCGAGCGGTTCTCCGAGTTCGCCGTTTTCGCTACGCGCGCTGATGAGGACGTCATTGGCGATTTTGCCGCACGCCGCCGCGAGCTGCGCGAAAGAGTTCGCCTGCACCAGGACCGGGATGCGGTTGGCTTGCCACGGCGCAGGGTTCTGGAGGCCCAGCTGGTCCGCGAGGTTGGCGATCAGTTCGTCAGCGGTGACGGTGCTGTTGGTGGCAGCGGCGCCGGAACGTCCAGCGCGGGTCAGGAAGTCTTGGAGTGAGGCACGGGTGCCTGCCGCGCCGCCCCACTGCAGCGCGGTCTGCGCGAGGGTTTCTTGGAGATGCTGGCCGGACTGCGCGAGGGCTTGGAGCCAGTGGCTGACCCGCCAACCGAACGTCGCCGGAAGCGAATGCTGGGTCAGCGAGCGCGCGACCATAGGGGTGTCCCGGTGTTCGCGGGCCAGGTTCTCCAAAGCGACCACGGCCTGCTTCGCCGTGGCCAGGGTCTGTGCGCCAGCGCGACTGATGAGCAGCATCATGGCGGTGTCCATGATGTCTTGGCTCGTCGCGCCAATGTGGATGCTCGATGCGGCGGCTGGGTCAGTTTCCGCGACCTTAGCGCGGTAGGCGTTCAGTAACGGGATCAGCGGATTGCCGCCGCCCACACCGGCGTCGGCAATCGCATCGAGATCATAGGCGTCAGCATCAGCGGCCGCGTTGATCGGGGCGAGATGCTCGCCCGGAATGAGTCCCGCATCGGCGAGCACTACAGACCAAGCCCGCTCCACATCGAGCAGTGCCTGGATGAACGCGTGATCGCTAGTGAGCGCGGCCGTCTGACTCCCCGCCCACGCGGGGCTGAGGACTCCATAGTCAGCATTCGGCACGCGCATCACTCCTAGCTTTTAGTTGTCAGGGTAGTCGATCCCAGGGAACTGGAAGAACACCGTTTCATTCTCGCCCTGCAAGTGGATGTCGAAGTGCAGGGAGCCGTCCTCGCCGCGGGTAGCGATGAGGGTCTTGCGACGATCCTCATCCAGCGACTGCAGCACGGGATCGTTCGCAAGCGCTTCCTCGTCATCCGGGAGGTAGATGCGGGTGTGCAGCTTGTTCAGCAGGCCGCGGGCGAACACGACTACCGCGATGAACGCCGCCTTGCCTTCTTCGGTAGGGCCAGGGTTCACGGTTGAGAACGTGTAGGTTCCGACGTTATCGACGATGCCGCGACCAAAACCCGTGAACGTGAAGCCGTCGCGCACCAGCGAGCCGTCGTTCTGCACGATGTTGCCGTTCTCATCGGCCTGCCAGATCTCCAGCATCGCGTCCGGGATCGGCTCGCCCGCGCCGTCGTACACCGTGCCCGTCAGCCGCACAGCCTTAGCGTGGCCCGGTGGAACAAGGTTCTGGCCGTCCCACCACGGCAAGTGGACCTGCTCGTGAGGGTGGGCGTAACCGAAGAACGGGCCGATCGTCTGGCCAGGGGTAGGTACAAGCTTCTCTTTAGGCATGGTCTTCTCCGTCCTCCATCCAGGTCCGGTTGGAACCCGTAAGGATGATGTCCCATTGGTATCCGGTGTTCCATTCGTGGCTGGTCACGGAGTGGTCGTAGTTAGCGACGAGGCGGTCGCGCGCCTTCTGGTCAGTGATCGCCTGGTAGATCGGGTCCAGCGAGAACAGCGGATCGCCCGGGAAGTACATCTGGGTGATCATGCGCTGCGTGAAGTCCGTACCGAACAGCGAGAAGTGCACGTGCGCTGGGCGCCACGCGTTGTGGTGGTTCTTCCACGGGTACGGTGCCGGCTTGATGGTCGTGAACTCGTAGGAGCCGTCCTGGCCGGTGATGGCGCGGCCGATGCCGGTGAAGTTAGGGTCGATCGGCGCCGGATGCTGGTCGCGCTTGTGCACGTAGCGGCCGGCGGCGTTAGCCTGCCAGATTTCGATGAGCTGGCCACGCACCGGGCGGCCGTCACCATCGAGGACCTTGCCGCGGATCTTGATGCGCTCACCGATAGGTTCACCGTTGCCTTGGATGGTGAGGTCGGCTTCGAGCGGGTGCACGTCGCGGTGGCCGAACGCCGGGGACCACAGTTCGATGGTTTCCGGGTCGGCGTGGTGCATGTTCTTGGTTGGGTGGCGCAGCAGTGAGGACCGGTACGGCGGGAAGTTCACGCGTGGCTGCGTTTCTTCCTTGCTCGGGTCCGCCTTCTTGGCGGCCTCGTATTCTGCGTGGATGTCTGCCATCTCTTGGCTGATCTGCTCTTGCGAGTCGCCGGAGGCCAGCGGGTCAAGCACAGGCAACTTCTCGTCTGCCATGATTTGCTCCTTGTCGTCTGTGGTCTGCTTCGGTGGCGCTGAGTGGCTGAGCCCGACGGGGTGGTCGGCTTCGGCGCCCGCGGGTTAGTTTTCGTGTGGCCAGCCGGTGTAGGACTCAGCCAGGTAGGACTGCCCGTACTTGGAGCTGACGACGGTGTTCAGCTCGCCGAGGGCGCGCTTGGTTTCGAATGGGGTGGCGTCCTTGCGGGTGTGCAGCATCTGGGTCATCCAGTAAGAGAAGTTCTGTGCCTTCCACACGCGCTTGAGAGCCTTATCCGAGTAGCCGTCGAGGCCTTCGGAGTTGCCGTCGATGAAGTGGGCCTTGAGCGCATCGAACAGCACCTGTACGTCAGCGAAAGCCAAGTTGAGGCCTTTAGCGCCGGTCGGTGGGACGGTGTGCGCGGCGTCGCCTGCGAGGAACATGTTGCCGTAACGCATCGGTTCGCCCACATAGGAGCGGAACTTCAGCACGACCTTTTCGAAGATCGGGCCGCGCTTGAGCTGGAAGCCGTCCGGGCCGTCGACGCGGCGCTGCAGTTCAGCCCAGATGCGTTCCTCATCCCAGTCGTCCACGTTCTCTTCAGGGTCGCACTGGAAGTACATGCGCTGAACTTCATCGTTGCGCTGGGAGATCAGGGCGAAACCGTGTGGGGAGTTCGCGTAGATGAGCTCTGGCGCGCTTGGTGGGGCTTCGGTGAGGATGCCGAACCAAGCGAACGGGTATTCGATGAAGTTTTCGCTGCGGTCCTCTTTAGGGATCGAGCGGCGGCACGTGCTCTGGGAGCCGTCCGCGCCGACGAGGATGTCGCAGTGGATCTCGTGCTCGCCGCCCTCGGCGTCCGTGTAGCGGATCTTAGGGGTGTCGGTCAGGTGATCCAGGACCTCGGTGACGTTGCACGAGAAGCGGACGTCGCCGCCGTCGCGTTCGCGGGCTGCCGCGAGGTCGACGAACACGTCGTTCTGCGGGTAGAGCCACACGGTCGCGTCGATGAGTTCTTTGAAGTTGATGCGGTGGGATTCACCGTTGAAGCGAAGGTCGATGCCTTCGTGCTCGTAGCCGCGGGTCTTCACGCGGGAGTCAACGCCGGTTTCGGTGAGCATCTTCACGGCACCGGTTTCGAGGATGCCAGCGCGGTGGGTGTTCGCGATGGTTTCGTGGTCGCGCTTTTCGATCACGATGTTCTCGATGCCCTGCTGCGAGAGCAGGTGGGACAGCATGAGGCCGGCGGGGCCGCCGCCGACGATACCTACTTGGGTTTTTTCAATGGTTGGTGCCACGAAGTGCGCTCCTGAGAATCAGAAAAGGCTGCAGAGTCTGTTCTGTCTAGCAGTGTGATGGTCTAGTCCTACTAGTGTGAGCTAGACGACACAGAGTTCAACATCGGTTTTCATTGAATGAGAATTATTGCTGGCAGTTACTGATTTTCTTCCGGTTCGGGGGTCGATAGGGCGCGGGTTAGGCCGCGGCTTGCGGCGAGGAGCACGGGGACGAGGGCGGCGCGTTGTTCGAAGTCGATGGGAACCACAACGCCGATGGAAGCGATCACCTTGGTGCGGTCACGCCCGGTGAGTGCCGCGAACACGGGTACGGCTGCGCCTGCGGTGTCGTGGTCGACCATGCCGTCCAGTTGCGCGTAGCCGCGCTGGCGGATGGTGGCCAGCGTGGTGCGCAGGTTTCCGGTGTTCGTGTAGGAGATATCGGCGGCTTCCGGATGCTGTTGCAGGTAGGCGTCGATGGCGGCTTGCGGCTGGAAGGCCAGCATCGATAGGCCGAGCGAGACCTGGTGGACGGGCATGCGGCCGGCGATCGTGGCTTTGTTGACCACCGAATTACGGGAGGACAACCGTTCCAAGACGAGCACCTCGTCGCCATCTAGGACCGCGAGCTGGGTGTGCTGGCGGAAGACCGCCTGGACGTCGTCGAGGAAAGGCATGGCCGCGGCGCGGAGGTCGCGTGCCGGGGAGGAGCGGGAGGCGAGCTCCCACAGCCGCATCCCGGGCCCGATGTTGCCGTCCGCGTCTTTGCGGAGCAGCTGGGCGTCGCACATCTGGTTCACGAGCCGGTAGCACGTAGCCAGCGGGATGTCCGCACGGTTCGCGAGGGCGGCCACCGAAAGCAAGGGGCGGTGTGCGTCGAAAGCGGAGAGGATCCGGATGATCCTCTCCAGCATCGAATCCCCGGAGGGGGAGTTAGCCATGCTTAGCCGTCCTAGCGACCGAACTCGTCGGCGTCGAGGCGTGGGGCGTCGTTGCGGTTGAGGGCGTCGATCGCGTCCAGCTCGGCTGGGGTGAGTTCGAAGTCGAGCGCGGCGAGGTTTTCGGCTTGGCGTTCCGGGTTGCCTGAGCGTGGGACGGCGATGCGGCCTTGCTGCAGGTGCCAGCGCAGGATTACCTGGGCGGGGCTCTTGCCGTGTTCTTCGCCGATGCGGGTCAGCGTTGGGTCGGCGAGGAGTTCGCCGCCGCGGCCGAGTGGCGAGTAGGCGGCGTTGAGCACGTTGTGTTCGGTGTTGAACTTTTGGATCTCGGTTTGCGGGCCGTAAGGGTTGACGGAGATCTGGTTGACCTGCGGGGTGAGGCCGGCGTCGAGGACCCGCTGGAGGTGGTGTGGTTTGAAGTTGGAGACACCCCAGTTGCGGATTTTGCCTTCTGCGCGGAGGTCTTCGAGGCCCTGGCACGCTTCAACGTAGCGGTCTTGGTCTGGGTTGGGCCAGTGGACGAGGTAGAGGTCGATGGTGTCGAGACCCAGGCGGGAAAGGGTGCCTTCGAGCGCCTGCCGGACTTCGGTGCGGCCGTGCCACTGCTTCTGGAATTTGGTGGTGAGGAAGTAGTCGTCACGGTCGAGCCCGCTCGCGCGGAGGCCGGCGCCGACGGCGTCTTCGTTTTCGTAGCCTTCCGCGGTGTCGATGTGGCGGTAGCCGAGCTCGAGGGCGTGGCGGACGGCCTCGGTGGCTTCCGCGCCTTGGAGCGGCCACGTTCCGAAAGCGAGAGCGGGGATCTTAGTCCGGTTGGCGGTGGTCAGGTCCATGAGAGAGCCTCCGTTCGCGAGTTCGTCCGTTCACACTCGATCATAAAGGTGGCGTGTGTTCTGGGGCACATATACTTCGGTCCAAGACAATATCGATATGTCCAATTCGAACTAAGAGATATTCGAAGCACGACAAATTCGATAAGACAATAAAAGGTTTTAAGGGTGGCTATGTCGTCGTTGCGTAGCGGGACTTCCTCTGTTTCATGGCTGTGTGTGGTTGTAGTCGGGATTGTTAGTGCCGCCCATATTTGGAAGCTCCCGCCGTCCTTGGAGGCGCTGAGCGCGGAGCTTGGTATTGACCTGGTGCAGGCCGGGGTTTTGATCGGCATCATCCAGGTGGCGAGCATCCTGGGCGGTTTGCCGACTGCGTGGCTGGGTGAGCGTTTGGGCTTGCGGCGCGTCATTGTGGTGGGACTGGTGTTGCTGAGTCTTGGCTCGTTGTTGGGTGCGGTTGCGCAGTCGGCGTCGGTGTTGTTTGTTTCGCGCGCGGTTGAGGGCATCGGGTTCCTTTTTTGCGTAGTTTTGGGGCCGGCGTTGCTCCGGGATCGGTTTGAGCCTCCGCATGTGTTTCGCGCGTTGACCGCGTGGGCGATGTTTCAGGGGTTGGCCGCCTTTATCGGTTTCACGGCGGGTACGTTTGTGGTGCCGGAGTTCGGTTGGCGCCCGATGTGGGTTGGGGCTGCGGTTGTGACGCTGGCCTTGATTCCTTGCGTGCTTGCGCTGGTTCCCCGGGATGAGGCCGTTGGCTCGGCTAAGGGATCGGGGACGTGGCGGTTGGTGCGGGTCACGATTTCGCGACCTGGTCCTTGGCTGGCCGGCGCTATTTTCGCTTGTTACAGCATCCAGTGGATGGCGGTTGTCGGCTTTTTGCCCCGGATTTATGAGCAGTACGGGATTCAGCAGCCGGCGGCGGGGATGATGTCCGCGGTTGTTGGCGGGGTGAATATCCTGGGTGCGCTTGGCGCCGGCCTGCTGGTCGGCAGGGGTGTCACGGTAAAGCGTCTAGTGATCGTTTCTTTTGCGGCTATGGCTCTGACGTCGATTGGGCTCTTCGCTGTCCCGTGGGATCAGACGGCGTTCCCAGCGTTGGCGTCGCTTGTGTTGGCGGTCGCGTTTTCGGCGATTGGTGGAGCGGTGCCGGCGTTGTTGACGCGGATGATTGGCGAATTGGCTCAGCCGGATGGTTCGAGTGCCGTGGTGATGGGGCTGATGCAGCAGATCTTCAACATGGGCAATTTCCTGGGGCCGTTCCTCATCGCGTGGTTCGCGGTGCAGACGGGTGGTTGGGAGAGCTCCTGGATGCTGACGGCCGGGTTCAGTTCGCTAGGAATCCTCGGCACGATCTGGCTTTTGAAGGGCACGCCTCAGCGTCAGGAAGTCTGAGCAGACGTTCTAGTCCCCAACTTCGAGGGTTCGGGAAATACCTCGGGCAGCGATCTGTAGCACCGGCACTACGTTCCCAATCGGGGCCATCGCATCCTGCGTCACGATGCCCAGCGCGGCGATGATCTGTCCGGTGGTCGGGGAGAACACAGGCACGGCGAGAGCAAAGTTGTTCGCACCGCTCTCTCGCTCGGTGGTCGCGAAACCTTGCGAACGGATCCGAGTGATGTGCTGGATCAGCTCCGATTTCCGGCCAATGGTGTGCTGGGTATGCCGAGGTAAATCCGCTGGTAGCTCAGCCAGCAGTTCCGGCGCCCCGTACGCGAGCATCAGCTTGCCCGCCGCGCTCGAGTGCAAGTCCATTCGATCGCCTACTCGGCGGAACGGGGCGCCGGTGTTCGTCCCGGAAATACGCTCGACGAGGAGCACTTCTTTTTGGTCCAGGATGAACAGGTTGACCACGTTGTGGGTCACGAACAGGACGTCCTGCATGTAGGGCGCCGCGATTTCGGCTACGTCCTGTTGGGCAGAAGCTAGCAGGCCGATGCGCCACAGCTTCTGTCCGATTCGGTAGCGGCCAGACTTCTTCTCTAAGCCGCCCCACACCGCTAGTTCGTTCACCAGCCGGTGTGCCGTAGCCAGTGGCAGGTCCGCGCGCCTGGCAATGCTGCTGAGCGTCTGGTCGCGGTGGGCGCTATCGAATGTTTCCAGAATTCGTAGCGCGCGTGAGGTTACGGATGCCGATGCTGTGGCTGGCTTGGTGGTTGAACGTTGGGCAGGGTTGCCCTGCCGCTGCGGTGCGCGGTTGGCCATGGTTACTGGTTTCCACTCCTGCGGGCGGCTACGAGTCCGCCATCTACGCGGATGTCGGTTCCGTTGACCCAGCGGGCCGTATCGCTCAGTAGGAATTCGATGACGTCAGCGATTTCGGCGACTTCACCGTATTTGCCGAGCAGCTTTGAGGCGCCTTCGACTTTTTCGCGGCCGTGGTCGGTCTTGAAGTCTTCCAGGATCGGGGTCGATACCGGGCCTGGGCTCACGCTGTTGACGCGGATTTTCCGCTCCACCAGAGAGGCGGCCAGCTGCTCCGTGAGGAGGCGGACGCACTGCTTCGAGAACAGGTAGGACTCGTCTTGAACCAGTGCCCAGACTTGTTCGTCTGCCTTGAGCTCGTCAACGCTGTTCGCCTGCACGGCTCGGTTCTCTTCGTCGAGGTGGTTGCGCCAGTCAACTGCTACCGATGAGGCGAGGTTAACGATCGCGGCACCAGACGCCAGCTGCGGTAGTAGCGCCTGGGTGAAGTCGCGCAGGCCGATCACGTTCACGCCCATGACGACCTCCGCGGGGGCGGTGCCCGGAACGCCCGCAATGTTTGCGAGCCCGTCAATCTGGCCGCCGGCTAGCTCGGTGAGCTGGGCAACGCCGGCTTGAATGGAATCTGTTGAGGAGAGATCGAGCTGCACGAAGTCTTCGGTGTGATCGCCGTTAGCCTGAGCCGGTGGGTTGCGGTCCACCCCGATGACGCGGTGCCCGGCGGCGCGTAGTTGCGCGGCGGTCTGCGCGCCGATTCCGGAGGAAACACCTGTTACAACAATGGTCTTTTTCATGGGATAGAACCTTTCGTGTGAGCTGGATCATGCGGTTGGCTCTATGTTTGCCATTGTGCCCCATTCACACAGGGTTTTTTCCAATGGGTGGAAGACTAATCACATTCGCTCTTCACAATCTTCCATGATGTAGGGAAATTACTACGGCGCACCGCCGTATCCGCCCTCTACATGTGAAGGCAGGTACAGATGAGCACTCACTACGACGTCCTGGATCCGGCAACACTCGAAGTTGTTGCCCGGGTGCCGGAGAACACGGCCGAAGACACGCGGCAGGCAGCGGTCCGTGCACGCGCGGCGCTGCGTGGCTGGCAGCGTGACCGTGTAGCGCGGGTGGAAGCGTTGGTGAAGATCGCCGACAAGATTGAGGCGAACCTCGATGCGTTGGGCGAAGTTCTGTCTCGTGAGCAGGGCAAGCCGATTGCCGAAGCGAAAATGGAGTTCAAGGTCTCGGCGGGCCTGTTCCGTTATTACGCGACCTTGGACTGGGAAGACACGATCAGCCTTCCAGAGCGCGATGGCCGCAATGTCGAGGTGCTGAACCGTCCGGTGGGTGTGGTGGGAACCATCACCCCGTGGAACTTTCCGATCTCGCTGTTGTGCGTCAAGCTGGCGCCGGCTTTGATCGCCGGTTGCACGGTTCTGGCTAAACCGGCTCCTACGACGCCGGCCTCAGCTATCGCTTTGATTGAACTGATGAACTCGGTTCTGCCTGAGCATGTTGTGCAGGTTCTTACCGGTTCCAACCGCACGGTGAGCGTGGCGTTGGCTTCGGAACCACTCGTCAACAAGATTTCTTACACCGGCTCCACCGCGGTGGGCACCTCTTTGATGCAGCAGGCCGCTGAAAATGTCACCCGTGTGACGATGGAGTTGGGTGGTAATGACGCCGCCATCGTGCTTGATGATGCGGACATTGAGGTGGCTGCGCGCGGCATCATCAGCAGCGCTTTCCGCAATGCGGGGCAGGTTTGCATGGCGGTTAAACGCGTCTATGTTCCAGAGAGCATGCGCGCGGACTTCACTGAAGCTGTGGTCGAGGAAGTCAACAAGTTCGTACTTGGCCGTGGCATCGACGTCGCCACCACCCTGGGACCCATGCATAACGCGAGCCAGCGCGACTACGTGCGGGAACTGATCGATGCGGCCGCATCTGACGGTGCCACTGTTCTTGCCGGGCATCAGCGGTGCGAGCTACCCGGCTATTTCCAGACGCCGACCATCGTGGCCAATGCTGAACAGGACATGCGCATCGTGCGGGAAGAGCAGTTCGGAGCGGCCCTGCCGATTGTGTCCTATAGCTCCCTTGACCAGGCCATCGAGCTCGCTAACGATTCTGAGTTCGGGCTCGGGGCTTCTATCTGGACTCCGGATATGGAGCGGGCGCGGCAGCTGGCGCCGGAGCTGGAGACCGGCACGGTGTGGATCAATCAACACACCGTTGTTGAACTCGATGCGCCGTTCGGGGGCTGGAAGCAATCCGGCATTGGCCGCGAGCGCGGCCGCTGGGGCTTGGACGCCTACTTGGAGCCAACCACCGTCAACAGGCGAGCACATAACTAGGGGACACTGACATGACCGTTGAACTCATTACCCTCGGCACGGCTGCCGGCCCGGCTATTCGCGGAAGCGAACCAGGGATCTGCTCGGCAGTCCGCGTGAACGATGATTTTTACCTGATCGATTTCGGTCTGGGGTGCACCCGCGCGGCCGCTGAGGCCGGGTTGAAGGGTAAGCACTTCACCGCGGGATTCATCACGCACCTGCATTCCGACCATGTTGTGGAGCTACCCGGTTTTCTGCTGTGGAACTGGGGTAAGCCGGTTAATGGCTTCACTGAGCCGTTCCGCATTTTGGGCCCGGGCAAGGATCCGCACCGTGTTGGTGGTGAGGACTTGGCCGGTACCGCCGAGTTGGTTGGGAAGACCCTCGACGGGTTCTCCTACGACATCGATATCCGGATCCAGGATGAGGCCCGCCCTAACCTGCACGAGCTGGTGCAGGCTGAAGAGATTGTGATCCCGAATGAGCCGATCTTCGAGGTGTATCGCGATGATGCGGTGACGGTGAGCGCGACCCTCGTGGAGCATCCGCCGGTCTACCCGGCTTTCGCGTTCCGCTTTGACACCGCGGAAGGCTCGATCGTGTTCTCTGGAGACACCGCTAAGTCCGATGCGCTCGTTGAGTTGGCCCGCGGTGCGGACATTCTGGTGCATGAGGCCGTCAACCTGGACTTCTATAAGGAGCAAGGTTTCTCTGGCGCGTTCCTGAACCACCAGGCATGCTCGCACACCTCGCCGGCCGATGCCGGGGCAGTGGCCCAGGAAGCCGGCGTGGGGCAGCTGGTTTTGTCCCACCTCGCCGGTGTTGCGCCAGAGCAATGGTGGAAAGACCAAGCCGCAACCCGATTTAGCGGGCTGATCTCGGTGGCACGCAGCGGCGACCGTTACGCGCTCACCGAGCAACTCGTGCTCAGCTGAGGAGCCGGCTTTCCCAGTCGCCGTTACTCTCCCCTCCCGCTCCTAGCCCTGCGCGAGGAAGAAGTTGCGGAGTTCGGCGGCTGTGCGTTCAGGGTCTTCGACGGGTGCGAGGTGCGCGGTGTGGTTGAAGGTCACGGCTTTTCCGTTGGGTACGCCGGCTGCGATGGTGGCGCCTTCGCTTGGTGGGCAGACTTGGTCGTGTGCGCCGTTGATGGTGAGCACCGGGATGGTGACGGTGGCGAGGTCTTCGCGGACGTCGTAGGTGCCGAGTGCGCGGCAGATGGTGACGTACGACGCGAGGTCGGCTTGCCGTAGGTTGTTCAGCAGTGCTTCGGCTTGGGTTGGGTTTTTGTCGATGAATCCGGGGGCGAACCAGCCTTCGCGGCAGAACGGGACCATGATCTCGGTTCCGTTGGCGGCGGCTGCTTGGGCGCGTTCTTCCCAGGCTTCGGGTTCGCCGATTTTCGGTGCCGAGCACACGACCGCGACCGCGGCGAACCGTTCGGGGTGGTGGAGTGCGAGTTCCATGGCTACGCCGCCGGAGATGGAGACGCCGGCGAAGTAGACGCTGCGTTCCGCGGGTTGGTCGGCGACGAGTGCGGCGGCCGCGTCTGCGAGTTCCGCGACGGTGTAGGCGTCAGTGTGCACGGGGGCGCCGGCGTGGCCGGGGAGGTTGTAGCCGATCACTTCGAAGTCATCGGCGAGCTCTTGCGCGGTGGTGTTCCACAGTTCCTCTACGCCTGTTCCGATGCCGGGCCCGACGAGCAGTAACGGCTTGTTCGGGGCTGGCTCGGTGAGGCGTTGTGTTGTGAGGGTTGGGGCCACCACGGCTGGCTACCTTTCGTTATGCGGCTGAATCGGTGCGGCTTGGCGGGTCGCGTGGTTGTCGTTGTTCGCTGCGGTTGCTGCTTTAGAGCTCGCCGATGTGGGTGTATTCAACATCGAAAATAGCCATAAGGCGCTCTCTTAAAGACTGTCTCAAAACATGCGTGGGCTGTTCCTTTCAGGATAGTCCAGCTGGTGCAGGTGAGGCGCGGGACGGAAGCTGCAGTACTCAGGAGGATCTTCTGTGACGTCTCATAGTCAGAAAATTTCTCACGTTCCCTAGCGAGCCGATTCCCAATAATCCGGTCTAGTTCCTCCTGGCTATTGATAGGAGTGAGCCCCGGCGTATCGGTGGATTGTGGTTCTTTGTTCTCTTGAACATTTTCGGACATGTGTGCCCTCCATTCATGCCGCAATCATGTGCGTGGTGTAGCCCGCCGTTATGCCCCCGGCGGTAGTAGGGAAACCTGTTTTCGGGTATAAGAAAACCCACCCGAGCAAACCCGGGTGGGTTATAAAAGAATGCTGTCAGTCGTTAGGATTCGGCCGCTTCATCCGCCGCTAATTTCGCGCGGTTTTCCTCCTGGCCTTCCATGAACTCATCAAATTCTTCTTCAAGACAAAACTTTTCACGAAGGTCACGGAACTGTTTGACCAAATCATCAGGCCACAAGAGGCAAGACGTATAAGACGCGGACACCAACCCAAGGAGGGCGGCGATCGTCTCACGAGACCAAATAGTGTCATCCAGCGCTTTGTAGTCTGCCGGTTCAAGGTCAAGTTCCTTGATAGTGAATGCACGAGCGTCCAGGGTCAACCGGTCAAGCTCATCAAGCTCCCAAGGCAAATCCATCAGCTACCCCTCCTTCCGTCTTCAACAACGTGACACGTAGTTACGTGTCGTATACCGTCTTCTGTGCACCCTACCCCGACACGCACCAAAAGACCATCAACCAGTTTGTCGTAGTTAACCAGGTCTTGCCCTTTAACCGGGCTCACCGTGGCAGGTGAGCGCAACACCTTTTCTGCGGCGTCTGCTATGGCTTGTTTAGTTGAGTCCACCGGGAATCGTATGCGTCCTCTGAGCCATCCATAACTGGGAAGATGCCCACCGCGACTGGCTACCTTTCCTTGTGCGGCTGTATCGGTGCGGTTTGGCTGGTGAGGCTCTGGCGTTCGCTGCGGTTGCTGCTTTAGAGCTTCCCGATGACGACGTTCCATTCCGCGATGGCGCGGTGGGTGATGATGCCGTGGTTGTTGAAGGGGTCGGCGTCGAGGATGCGGCCGGCTTCTTCGGCGGTTTCGGTGCGGACGATGATGAGGGCGCTACCCGGCTCGGTTACTTTGGGGCCGGAGAGGAGCACGGTGCCGGCATCGCGCTGTTCGGCGAGGAACGCACGATGTTCGGGCCGGTGTTTCTGGATGAGCTCGGCGTCGTCGATGTAGGTGTATTCAACCGCGAAAATTGCCATGACAGCGCTCCCTTAAAGACTGTCTCAAAACATGTGTGGGCTGTTCCTCTCAGGATAGTCCAGGGGGTCCCAGGGGAGGTTCTGGGTGGAAGCTATGGCATACAGGGCGGGGGTTCCTTGTGAACTGATGGCTCCCGCGATTCTCAACCGGAGCTCCCGCATACGCGGGGAGCTCTGCAAGTGTTAGTTAGAACCAATCGACGCCAAGCCCTGGGATTTCCCGCGCAACCCTCGCTACAACAATGCGACACCAATCAAGAGACACATAGTGTGGCAGCTCGACACCGGGGAACGCGGTAGCGATGTCGCAGGAGCGCCTCGGCGTGCGGATCGGCCAATCGCGCGGGTGTGTCTCATAGTGCCGTACCAGGCGCGCGACGATCTCGTCGGTGTGGTCTGCTAGATCCCTCATCTCTTCGCCTACGCCCGGGGGTGGGTTATAGCGGCCTCGGTCCCAGTTGCGGGCGGTAGCGGGACCGATATCGAGGTATCGGCTGATTTCAGTGATTGAGTACCCTAGGAGGGTTCGCAGGGTCTTGAATTCCGCTGAGGTGAACAAGCTGTTATCCATGCTTTCCATTCAATAGGCGAAGGCTCCGGAGCGGATTACCCCGGGGCCTTGCTGGCTTCAACTAGCCGTTACCGCTCATGTCGTTCTATCGATTCGTCGTTAGCCAACGATTCACCCTTCGGTTGCTCGCTGCCTAATCAGCGGTCTTCATCAAAACTTCATCGTAAGTAGCAGCGTCAATCAGCTCATGCCGCAGCGCGGCACCTACTTCTTGCCAGGTTCCGTCCATGCTCTCTTCGTACTCACCGTACTCGTTCGCCCAGGGGGTCGGCTTGTATGGCCACTCCACCAGTAGACGCACCAGTTCTTCACGGTCGATAAACCCGGCCGCGTACCGCTGGCACACTTCATAAGGGCTTGCAGCGTTGAACTCACCAACCACAGCCGGTACAGTCTGGGCACGCTGCAACGCCTTCGCCACAGCTGGCTGAGACATCCCCAACACCTCGGCCATCTCCCGCTGAGACATGCACCTCGCCGCGGTCTTCAACGTGCGCTTGTAATCCAACGTGTCGACCTCCATCCGCTGCCGCACCCGCAGCAGCTCCGCACGCATATCACCATGACGCGGCCGCTCCACCAACTGGCTCATAACACCCTCCTCAACTCCTCAAGGGAGACTTCCTCCACTTCAATTATAACTTGTGTTATCACGTGGTTTCAAGGGGTTTCGTGGGTCAGAGAACGGTATACGTTGGCGGTGCTGACACCGAGAATGCTGGCCATCTGCGCATAGCTTTTCCCTTCCTCGCGCAGCTGCCGCGCCGTCGCGGTGCGGTCTGCATCCATAACGCGCGGCCGCCCTCCGACTATCCCCTGAGCGCGCGCGTGCGCTAAACCTCGCCGGGTGTTCTCTCGGATCATAGAAACGCGCAACTGCGCCGTGACCGCCATGATGCCCACAATGGCTTCGCCCATCGGCGTAGATATGTCCACGTCTAAGAATGGCTCGGTAAGACTTTTGATCCTCACACCGCGCTCCCCCAGCTCGCGGATAATCTCAATGGCCATACGCTCGGTCCCCGCGATACGATCCAGGGCGCGGATGACTAACGTATCCCCCGGCTGCAATTGTGCCTTGCATGCGAGTCACTGCGGCCGCGCAGCGGATCATCCCCGCAGGCGCGGGGAACTCTCGGCGACCTCGGCAGGTGGATAGCAACGGCCGGGATCATCCCCGCAGGCGCGGGGAACTCGAACCGGACACGGTCGCAGTCGCGCAGGTCGACGGATCATCCCCGCAGGCGCGGGGAACTCGCGCCCGCGTTCTTGAATGCGCCCTGC